>JAIPBT010000015.1 GCA_021738565.1 Bacteroidales bacterium | reverse complement strand
AGTCAGGGCATGGCAAAATCACAGAAACAACAAAAAAGCAAAGATAAAGTGGCAGTTCACAACTGATCAGGCAAGAGTAAAACTGTATAGACTATATCCGTCAATTCATGATTGACATGACACTAGTGTCTGTCCATAATGTCAGAAAGAAAACTAATATTATTTAACTGTGCTTGATAAGAAAGCGACAAGAGCATCCCGATAGTTATCAGGACCGACCGCGTGCCGCCATAGCTTTAGCGGTGGCGTATGACAGATAAACAGGAGTCCCGATATATTATCGGGATGACTGTTTTGAAGTCGAGCATAACGCAACTATTGGCGTTTTCTTGCAAGCACTAACTAATGGATTATGAATATTGCTATTATTGGTTATGGAAAAATGGGCAGGGAAATTGAAGCGGTTGCCGGTGCACGTGGACATAATATATCACTGGTAATTGATATTGATAATTTCAATGACCTCAACAAGCAAAACCTTGGTAAGGTGGATGTTGCCATGGAGTTTTCATCCCCGGAAGCTGCCTTTCGAAACATCATGACATGTCTGGAAAACAAAACTCCGGTGGTCTCCGGAACTACCGGGTGGCTGGACAAATGGGACAAGGTTGTTGACATTTGCAACAGGCAGGGGGGCAGCTTGTTCTATGCATCAAATTTCAGCATCGGTGTCAACATTCTTTTTGCCCTGAACACTCATATGGCAAAAATAATGAGCAGGTTTCCCCGGTATGAAGTTTCAATGAAAGAGATCCATCATGTACACAAACTCGATGCCCCCAGCGGAACTGCCATTACAATGGCAGACCAGATCACAGCCGGCATCCCTGATAAAACGGGATGGACACTTGATCCCAACGAAAGTGACAAAATCAGAATTGAGGCCATCAGGGAAGGAGAAGTGAATGGTTACCACCGCATATCCTATGAATCGGATGTTGATACTATTGCCATTGAACACAATGCCAAATCGAGAAAGGGTTTTGCCACCGGTGCGATAATGGCAGCAGAATACCTGAAGGATAAAAAGGGTATTCACAGCATGAAAGATATGCTCAACCTCTGACCCATGATCCTGCCCGGGAAAAAAATTACAAAATTCCTGCTTGCACTGAGTGCCTGGACTTTGCTTGTCATCTGGACAAGGGCTTACTGGTTGCTGCTCCTTAATATTGTGATATTCGATGTATATTACACAAAATTCATTGAACGGGGTCTGAAACGCTACAGATTACCGCGGCCTTACAGAAAAAGCATCGAATGGTTTTGTTACCTATTGGCCGCTGTTGTCATATCCGTGGCAATAAAAGTCCTGTTCATTGAAGCCTATAAGATTCCGACCCCATCTATGGAAGGCAGCCTTAAAGCCGGCGATTACATTTTTGTAAGCAAGCTTTCCTATGGTCCGAAACTTCCAAATACGCCCCTAAGCATACCTCTGTTTCCCAATTACCTGTCAGGTGGGAGAAAAACATATTCTGAAAAATTAGTGATGCCATACAAAAGGCTGAAAGGATTTTCAAAGGTGAAAAGAGGAGATGTGATCGTTTTCTCCTTTCCGAGAGGGGATACCATGCTGGTTCAATACCCTGGTCAGAATTACTATTCGATGATCAGGCAATACGGCCGCCAATATATTCATGATCATTTTGACATCATGACCCACCCGGTTGACCGAAGAGACAATTACATAAAAAGATGTATCGGACTTCCCGGTGATACCATAAGAATTTGGAACGGAAGGGTATATATTAATGAACAGATGGTAGAATTTCTTCCGGAACAGAAATTCAAATTCTATGTAAAAACCAGGGAGTTCAGATTGCAGGACGATCTGCTGGATTCGCTCGGTATCAATAAAAATGAGTGTACATATAATCCTTCAACCTCCTTGCACGTTATGCACATGACAATTCAACAGTCGCAAAAATTACAGAACACAGAAAATGTAAGAAGTGTGCAGAGATTCATAGAACCTGTTTTGTCATTCCATAACCCGGAAATATTTCCGCACAACATCATGTACAACTGGACAAATGACCTTTTCGGACCTGTCGTTATTCCCAGTAGGGGAATGACAATTGAACTGAACCAGAAAACTGTTCCGATTTACCAAAGAGCTATAAGAGCCTATGAGGGCGAACTGCTCGAAGTGAAAGAGGGCCACTATTTCATAAATGGAGCAGAAACATCGAATTTCACTTTTAACATGGATTACTATTTTGTGCTGGGAGACAACAGGCATAATTCGGCAGATTCCCGTCACTGGGGCTTCGTCCCAGAGGACCACCTTTTAGGCAAAGCGGTAGCGATATTGATTTCTGCTGATCCCAATCAATCTTTTCTTGAGGGTTTAAGAAAAGACCGTATCTTTAGGCGCATTAAATAATCGATGGATGAAAAAGATCATTAATAATAAATATTTTCGATTCGGACTGGCAGCCGCAGTATATATTCTGTTTGTAATCTGGCTCGGAAATTATTGGTTCCTTTTTGGATTGCCAATCATTTTTGACATATATGTTTCCAAAAAGGTCAACTGGTCATTCTGGAAAAAAAGGAACAAAAAGAATCATGTTCTTGTCGAATGGCTTGATGCATTAATATTTGCTGTTGTGGCAGTTTCCATTATCAACCTGTTTCTTTTTCAGAATTACAAGATACCTACTCCTTCCATGGAAGCAACATTGCTGGTCGGGGACCATCTTTACGTGAGCAAGACCGCTTATGGTCCAAGATCTCCGATGACTCCCTTATCCATTCCTTTTATACCAAATACGGTAATGAACAAGAAAACATACCTTGAATGGATAAAAAGACCATATAAAAGGATGAAAGGTTTCAGCGACGTTGAACGGGATGACATAGTCGTATTCAATTTTCCCGCATCAGACACTGTGGCGCTTGAGCCATCCGATCACCGGAAATATGCCAAAGGCAATTTCGATTACTATGATCTCATCCGCGAAGAGGCCTACAACCTGATGCAACGTGACAAGTCTGAAAACAACAGGGAATTGCCTTTTTCCATATACAGGAATTATGCAAGAAAACATATCCACAAGTTTTATGATGTAGAGACCAGACCTGTTGATAGGAGAGATAACTATATCAAACGGTGTGTGGCCATTCCCGGAGATGTGCTTGAAGTAAAGGCCAACATGGTATACGTGAACGGTAAAAAGCAAAAGGGTTATGAGGGAATTCAGCAATTATACAGAATCACTACTGATGGCACACCGATTAATCCCAAAACTGTCGAGCAATTTGGTGTCTCAAAGCAATCGGTTGATGTCAGGAACAATCCAAATTACCTTTTTGCCCTGACCACCGAACATGCAGGAAGATTGTCTGAAATGCCAGGGATCATCAGCGTAAGGTCATTTAAAAGATACAGTCCCGGCGATTACGACAGAAGGACCTTCCCCCATTCTGAAAATTATCCATGGAATGCCGAATACTTTGGTCCGCTTACCATACCGGAAAAAGGAACCACTGTAGATCTCACACTGGAAAAACTTCCGGTATATAAAAGGATCATTGGAGCTTATGAAGGAAATGATCTCATGGTTGCTGACAGTACAATATACATTAACGGGCAACCTGCAAAACGCTATACATTCAAAATGAATTATTATTTCATGATGGGTGATAACCGGCATAATTCAGCAGATTCAAGATTCTGGGGATTTGTTCCTGAAAATCATATTATAGGCAAGCCACGGATCATCTGGCTCAGCGTGGATAAAGAATATGGAGGTATACGGTGGAACAGGTTATTTAAAATAGTGAGAAGCGACAGATAAAAAGTACAGCATTCATGTTACTTTTACCCTGCTTTTACAACGCTACGATTTCATACTATTCTATCATTCAGAATTTTAAGCAAGACCTGGTCGTTGAGGTATTCGATCATTATACAAAGCAGACTTACAGGAATCGTTGCAAAATAATGGGAGCCAACGGTCCGCTTACCCTTTCCATTCCTGTGATTAAAAATCACGGCAGCAAAATAAAAATGAAGGACATCAGGATTGATTACAGCGCCCACTGGCATCTGAATCACTGGAAAAGCATAGTTTCATCTTATGCATCAGCACCTTTCTTTGAATTTATGACAGATACCTTTAACAAGTTCTACAAAAAAAAATATGCTTTCCTGGCAGACCTCAACCTGGAATTGATCACTTCCACGCTTGATCTGCTGGGATGGAGAAGGAGTATTATTGTTAGTGAGAGATTTGAGCGCGTTCCGCCGGATATTGATTTGAGGGAGACCATGCATCCCAAGAAACCATTTGTTCATGCTAACTGTACTTTCAATCCTGCTGAATACCACCAGGTATTTATGGAAAGGCATGGATTTTTTCCTGACCTTAGCATACTTGATCTACTTTTCAATGAGGGACCTAACGCCGCATCAATACTGGCGAAAAGTTTAACAAAAAATAGTTAAAAAGGAAAACCGGATAACCAAATCATAAATTATACCCCAGCGTTACCATTATGTTTGATCTCCGGTAGCTGTTGTATGATTTCTCAAACCCATCCTCAAATTCCGGAGCGTAATGATACAGACCGTACAACTCGCTTTTGGTCATCATAGAATATGACAGGTCCACAAAAGTCTGGTTGAAACGAAAACCAAGTCCACCGCTGTAAACAAATATATCAGAACCGTTTCGTTTATCAGCAAATGGATTCATATAATACTGGAATCCTCCCCTGACATAAACAGGATTGAACCGCAATTCAAATCCCGATTTTACATTGTGCGCGGCTGTAAAATCACGCGATATGGTAATATTTTCAGCAGAAAACCTGTATCCCGGGCTGTTCAGATCAGACATGGAATAATCCACGTATTCATATTCTGCCGATAGAAGACCGATCTTGCCAAGCAACAGGGCAGCACTCGCTGAAGCCCTGAATGGTGTTCTGAGTGTATATTTCTTTGAAAACATACCAGAGGAAACATAGCCATCACTGATACCTGCATTGGAATTCCAGTAGGTATTGAGATCTGTAAATTTATCATCCGTCAGATTGTAAACGACCGGTCTGTGGAAAGCTGCCCCCAACCTGAGCATGTGAATTGGTTTGTATATCAGTCCGAGCTTAAATACGTATCCATATCCCCTGGTAGAATTGTATTCCACGAAACTGAAAGCATCAAAATCCGGTTCCAGGTCATTAAAATCAAACTCTTCGTGATATATGTCCTCATAGAACCGTACAACATGGATTCCCATTGTTCCACCGATATAGAGCTTGTGATCGAGATTCAGTGCACCGGAAAATACATATTCACCTGTGTATCCTCTTTTTTCGATGATTCGTGTCTGCTCCTGGCCATATCCATCAAAATCAATAGCGTCATAAGGCTCAAGGTAATGCCAGTACTTGTCATCGATTGTATCCAGCGGCATCAATGCAAGCTCATGTGCCAGATCTTCATAAAATATATCTAGCTCAGTGTTATTATTTGCATTCCAGGTAAAATTATCAAGCAGGGATGAATTGTTATTGACCCCCTGCATCAAAGTAGTGCTATGAAAATTATTCAACGCATTGTATCCGAATCCCAGGGTTACATTCATCAATCCCCCATTTTTCCAGCTATCCCTTTCTATGGTTGTGACCAACCCCAAATTTGCTATACTCATGTTCGCAGCAATATCGGTACTCTTTTGACCGAGGTAATCTGATGTTGTGTTATTGATAATATATGAAGGTGTAAATGTAAATTCTGAATTCCTAAATAAACCCAGTCCTGCAGGATTCTGCGAAGCCGCTGTAAAATCAGCCCCAATTGCACCAAATGCACCACCCATGGATGCATACCTGGCGGTTCCCACCGGGTAGAACTGAGAATACCTGAATGCCTGTGTCTGATCCTGTGCATTCAATGCGAATGCAATGATCAGCCCTGTTATCACTGTGTAATATCGTGTTTTCATTTCTGACTATTATTTTATAAAAACAGAAGGATCAAACCTGATCTACAGTCTGCATCAGCGTCTTGAAGAACTGCTTCTGCTGGAACTACTGCTTGATCGGCTGGAACTGCTGCTGCTTCTACTGGAGCTATTGCTCGATCGGCTGTAACTGCTGCTGCTTCTGCTGGAGCTGCTCGGACGGCTGTAACTGCTGCTGCTTCTGCTGGAGCTGCTCGGACGGCTATAGGAACTGCTCCGGCTGGAACTGCTCGGACGGCTGTATGAACTACTCCGGCTGGTGCTACTCGGACGGCTGTATGAACTACTCCGGCTGGAGTTGCTGTTTGAGCGGCTGTAGCTGCTGCTGCTTGAATTACCTGGTCGCGAATAAGTACTGCGACTGGTTGTAGAGGAGCGCGAAGAATTGCTGCTCGAAGGTCTTGTCGTAGTGACCGTTCTCTTACTTGTACGTGGTTTCGTATAACTTGGTGTATATGTCTTTGGACGACTTGATGATTGTGTCCTGGAACCCTCACTGTTTGCAGGCCTTGTGGTCCTTACCGTTCGCGTTGTATTCTTATTAACAGTAGATCCGTTACTGCGATTGTCACTCCTGCTGTTGCTTGCATTTTCTGATGCAGTCCTGTTCAAGCTGCTTCTTGTTGTGGTCGTTGTATTTCTGTCAGAACTCCTGGATACGGATCCCGAAGTACTTGTTCTGTTTATATTTGACCTTGGATCAACAGCAGTCTTGTTCTCAACATCACTGTTTTTTCCTGTCCGGGATACTGATGTTGCTCCAGAACCTGACCTACTCCTGTAACGCGGATCATTGTCCATTGCACCAGTTTTTCTCTGTTGGGAGCGGCTTGTAATACTACTGCTGTAACCATAGGTCGACCTGTTGGACAATCGACTGTTGTAAAACCTGTCGTACCTGCTGCCTCCTGAATAATAACCCGGATAATATGCTGTACGGTGGTAATAGTCGTAATACCCGTAATGGTAATAGCTTGGATAGTAATCGTACCTGCTGTAATAACCCCCGTAATATGGAGAATAATACGGGCTGTAATAGGGACGGTTCCAGCTATAATAGGGATAGTAGTTATAACCCCAGTAAGGATCATAAAAGCCTGAATAATTCATGTGATATGGATAACCCATTCCTATGCTCATCCCCCAATGAAACGGTGATCCTGTGTAAAAATACATATCGGTATAATAAGGATCGTAATAATCCCAACCATAGAATTCATCAGAAAATCGCCTTATTCTGGAAGAATAATAGTAATCATCCGTATCGTAATAGTAATTGTTATTGATCACAACCGGTTGCTCTTCGCCAGCTTCCTCATATACCTCCTGGTATTCAGATTCGCTGCCTTCGGTCTCATATCCTTCTCCCTCAAGCTCTCCCTCCATTTCCAGCCGGTAACGCTCATAATCGGATAATTCATCGCTATACAGTGTATCCCCGGATTCTCCGAGGGATTTTGTGTTCATTGCAGTTTCAGGTGTAACTGCAGCATTTACAGGAACAACTGGTTGTTCCTGGGCCGGATCGTAATATACATCATCGTATTGACTGTATGTTGTGTATCCAGCTGACCCACAGGAAGTCAGCACCAATGCCAAACTTGCTAATATGATTGTAAAAGTTTTCATGATTAATCCTCCTGCTTCTTTTGTTTACATCTTTTGTATAATCAATTCAAAACTCGTGCCAAATAGCGATCAAAGCGTAAATACTTTATCAAAGTATGCCTCCCGATCGTTATGGCAACAATATAACAAATAAAGTACCACTATAAAAAAATGTTATAAGTAGTGTCTGTCCATAATGTCCGATAGCTGCATTGCTGCAAAAATCTTAAATCCTCGAATCCGTCCGTCGGCGGATACTGCGGTTTAAGATTTTTACGCGCTTTGCTCTCGAACTTTATGATCCAGCCACTCCAACTTTATTGACAGACTCTAAGTGGTTAGGTTATTCAACAACTGTTATCCTTATTGATTCCATCCCGGAGCTGAAAGGGTGAACTGGTAGTTGGAATAGTTGTAGAGCGGATTTCTTATTGGTTGATAAATCTTTCCTTTCCTTGGACTGTCGCTTTGCGTATAAACCCAGATGCTGTTCTGATCCCAGGTAACTATTTCGTCCCTGGCATCACCGGTAATATCCAGCACTGCATTGCAAAGATCAGGATGCCCGTCATCCGGGAAGGCAAGCACAAGTTCACCATGCCCGTTATACAGGCCACCGTCACCAGGATTTGTATTCAGGATAAAATACTCCGTGCCATCCCCCCTCCAATTTACGGGCAAGCACATACTTCCGTACTGGTTAGGTTCAAACGAATGATATATGTTGCCTGCAGCGTCATAAAAATGGATGATCCCCTGGTTACCCCAGAAATTTACAGTGATCATTTCAAGTCCGGGCAGATCATCACGGAAGTTAGCAATTGCAGGATTCTGTACATGTCCGACCGGATGGTGCCTGATAACATTTCCTTGAATATCGAGGATCATGGTTCCCCAGTCACTTGCACCATATAGTACCTTAACAGAACTGTCCCCCGGATGCTGTATTGAAGTTACCATAACGGCGTCAGCATGATCACCTATTTCACTGTCCCGGCTCCAGATGATGGTACCGTCATTGTCGATAAGGGAATAACCTGCTGCGACTTCATCATGCCCGTCCGCATCCACATCATAAGCATAGGGGTAATGTCCTGTCTTACAGCTCTGGGTCCAAAGCAGTCTGAGATGCTCATCATAAGCCCAGATGTTCCAGTACCTGTCCTTAATGAGCATATCGCTGTCCCTCCCTTTGCCACTGAGGTCGCAAAAATAGATGCAGTCACCAAGGATCTTTTCATAGTTGTGTCCGGGTGCTTTAGCCATAGGTGTGGGAATCCTTTTGATCAACTTACCGGTTTTTCCTTCCAGTATATGAATGAAAAAATCCATTGTATAGATCACCTCTTTATCTCCGTCTCCATCCAGGTCATGGATCTGAAAAGCAACATCATTGGTGAGCCGATACCTGGAAGGATCCGGTGTTCCCTTTTGCCATAGTATATCGCCGTCAAAATTCATGGCTGTAATACAACTTAGTTCTGAATAGGCGTCTGCCGGTCCGTGATGGACTACCTGTCCCACAAGAAAATCCTTTTCACCATCACCATCAAGATCGCCAAAACGCAGGTTCCGGCCCGTTCCAAAACCTTCCGTAGATATCTTTTTCCAGACGACCGGGCCCGGATTCTCATTGATCCTCATGACAATATTGTTGGCGATCTGTCGCTGATATCTGCTCATTTTACGTTTCTCCCTGTTGAGCGTAAAAACCTTCATGGAATAAAAATCAGCAGGTACATCGCTCAGGAACCCCACCCTTCCTCTGCTGTAGGTCTGGTCCTTTGCAATGAGAATGATTGAATCATTCAGCAGCGCATATATCTCATTTTCCTTGATCGAAACATCTCCATTGTATACCTGGTCTGTTTTCCAGTCAAATTTTGTCGATGCCAGCACCCTTTCGTAAGGACGGTGCGGCGCCGTTGCGTGTTGTACCATTTTCAGAACAAGCATATTCCCCTGCATTCCGAAGAAATAATAACAGCGGTCATTCTGGTACTTAAACACGATCCCGCATTCATCGAGCAGGGCTCCGGGTTTGAATTCAAATTCAACCTTGTAATCATGCCAGATGCTGTCTCCTGCAACTATCATGGAATGCATGTGTGGATGAGCAGGGTCGTGGTATTGATTTACAGCATGATAATTGTGCCGTAAAAAACGCTGTTCTTCTTCTTTTACGATTTCCCACGCTGTATGAAATCCCTGTTGCCATCCAAAGGAAGATATTTCCCATGGACCGCTCCTTCCCAGGCCCTGTATATAATGATACTCGGATAATGCTCCAGCATCTGATGAAATATATCCCTCCGGAAGCCTGTCAAATTCATCTTCAAAAATTACGATCTGTGATAAATTACCCGAACAGGAAAAAACCATTAGAAGAGCCGCAAAATTGGCAATGATCTGCAGCTTGATGAAAATATGCATAGACTGCTTATTTGCTGTAAATATACAACATTATTCTGCGGTCACTATAAAAATCGTTTTTTAAAAAGATCTACCGGGACGTTAAAAAAACTGTTCGTAATGAATTTGTAACAATAGTCTGTCATATTCTGCTTTCTTTAATATATTTACCGGATCGAAACAGATCATTGGATTTATGCGCAATATCCTTATCACCATAAGCCTTCTGATGACACAACTCAGCCTTGCACAAAAGCCTGTGATTCTGACAGATTTTGTTTCAAATGAACCATTGACCGACTATCAGATATTTTTTTTTCATGATGAAACCTGCAGCTTTTCAATCGGCACGGTCTACTCCGACTATTACAGGGATCCTTTTGAAAGGCTGGACTTCAGCAATGAGGAACTTGGCTTGGATAAAATCAAACCAGGAGATTGCGTTTGGTTCAGGTTCATTTTTGACAACAAGGCAGGCAGGCAGGTAAGTTACCATTTGCAACCAAATATTTTCAGCACTTTCGGGGAATTTTTACTGTATCAAAAATTCAGCAATGGTTCAATCACTCAGAGGAGGTCGGGTTTTGAAATCATTCCTGGCAATAAAGATGTAAACATAAGTGGATCTGATGATCTGAGGTTTTATATTCCTCCGGCTGAGAAAGATACAATATATTTAATGACAAGAATTATAAGTGAATCTGTCTTTTCAGATCTTACATTTACAGTCTCTACGCACGATATCGTAATAAAAAAAGACAGGTTCCGCAGGATTCTATTCGGAGTCTTCCTGGGAATTATGATCATCATGATCCTTTACCACCTTACCCTTTTTCTTCAGGTAAGGGAGAGAAGCTACCTTTACTATATATTGTACATTCTTGCATTTCTCGGTTTTTTCATCAACAAGGAAGGATTTATATATGAGCTTACCCCACAGTTCACCAGTGCACCGCTGAATACTTTTTTAGCGGAGATATTTCTCCTGTTCTTTATCTTATTTGGACGTTCTTATCTTGACACATCAAAAAGACTGAGGGATTGGGACCGCATCCTTCTCCTCGCCGTATATTTTATTCTGGGAGGGATGATTCTCTCCTTCATTATGATAACCCTTGAAAGCAGGGGCAGGTATATTCCGTATTTCTTGCAGATCATCGCATTGTCAGTTAATATCATATCTGTGTTGGGGTCTCTTTTCCTCGTAATCCTTCCAGCCTTTATCCTTAAAAAGAAGAAATATCCGCCGGCGAGGTATTTCCTGGTTGCCAACATCTTCCTCATACTTGGTGTTTTGATCCTCGTGCTCTTCAATGACATTCCCATTGGTAAGCATGGACTTGAATTTGGGGTCACTTTACAAATCGTCACTTTTTCGGTCGGTTTGGGCGGAAAGATCAACCTTCTGAAGCGTGAAAGGGAATTTGCCCAGCGGAGGATTATCGATCAACTCAGAGAGAATGCTGCCCTGAAAGACAAAGTGAACAGGGAACTGGAGGACAAAGTAAGGGAGCGCACAAAGGAGATCAGGATGCAAAAAGAGCAGATCGAGCGGCAGAACAAGGAGATCAAATACAGTTTCGATTATGCCAAAAGAATTCAGAGTACCGTACTTCCCCCGGCAGAAGTATTTGAAAATCTCTTTTCTGAACATTTTATTTTTTTCAAACCAAAAGATATAGTGAGCGGTGATTTTTACTGGATCTCCCAAAAAGAAGAAAATATCTATATAACAGCATCTGACTGTACGGGTCATGGTGTCCCGGGATCACTCATGAGCATGCTGGGCATAACCATGCTACATGAAATTGTCAATGAAAAGGATTTCTTTCACTCCGATAAAATCCTGAATGAATTAAGATTTAGCATTACAAGAACATTGAAGCAGGAAGGCAAACCCGGAGAACAAAAAGACGGAATGGATATGGTCCTGCTGATTTACGACAGTGCCTCAAGAAAGCTGGAGTTTTCAGGAGCGAACAACCCGATGTACCTGATCAGGAATCATGAAATGATCGAATACAAAGGGAACAATATGCCTGTTGCGATCTTCGATAACATGTCTGATTTTACCAGGCAGATCATTCAACTTGAGAAAGGAGACAGGATCTATCTTTTTACAGATGGATTTCCTGACCAATTCGGAGGTCCGCAGGGAAAGAAATTCAAATACAAGCCCTTCAAAAAATTGCTGCTTGAAATCCATGAGAGGCCAATGGACGAACAGAAAAGGATTCTTCAGATGGTATTTGATGAATGGAAAGGCGCCCTGGACCAGATCGATGATGTTCTGGTGATGGGCTTACGGTTTTAAAAATTCTATTTCTGCCAGAAATTCGCCAGGTAGTTCTCTCCCATATCAATTACTTTCCCTGGCAATGAATCGGCCAGGTTGTTTAATTCTGAAGGATCAACATTCAGATCATACAATTGCCATTCTTTACCATTGACCCTGACAATTTTCCATTTTCCTTCACGGTACATTCTGAATTTATCAAGACCGGAGACCATATAGGGATGATCCTCTCTTTCCTTTCCCCGGAAAAGAGGCAAGAGTGAAATACCATCAACCTGAAACTGTTCATCCACAGGCACCCCGGCCAGTTCAAGCAGTGTTGGGAATACATCTACAACATGACCGGTCTGATCAATGATTCTTCCTCCCTCAAATCCGGAGGGCCACCAGGCAATGAAATGGGTATTGGCCCCACCCTCGTGACCATATTGCTTGTAATACCTGAATGGCGTGTTCCCAACATTTGCCCACTTGGGATCGAGTGTCCTGAAAGAATCAGGATCACCTGGAGGTAATTCAAAATCACGGTTGCTGTCATACGGACAACTACCATTATCGGACATATACATAACAATGGTATTATCAAGCTGTCCGGTTCTTTCAAGGTAATCAATCACCCTTCCGATATTCTGATCCATATTATCAACAAGTGCGGCAAATACAGCCATCTCAAGGTCTTTTTCCCTTTTTGCTGAATCAGAAAAAAGGGTCGCCCAGGGAAAATATTCCGGAATTTTTTCCCTGATCCTTTCGTATCCCCCCGGATGTCCCCTGAACCTGTTTATATTGCTTGAGGGAGGACTTAACCTCCAGTCCTTTCCCACCAGGCCGATCTGCTGTTGCTTCTTGAATCTTCTCTCACGCATGATGTCCCAGCCCTCCATGTATTTGCCAACGTATTTTTCAATATCCTCTTCTTTTGCCTGCAACGGATAATGGGCATTGAGATATGAGAGGTAAAGGAAGAACGGGCGATCATCATTGCTGTACTCCCCGATCAGTTCAATGGCATTATCTGTCAGCACATCTGATAAAAACCATGGATCCCCTGCATGGGGAATCTCTTCCGGTCTGACTTCAACTCCATCCATGTAATATTTATTGGGATAGGAATTGTCGCTCTGCAGGAAATAATTGTTCATGGCCCAGAAAGTGATGCTGCGATCAAAACAATTTGCAGCATAACATCGATCGGGTACCCATGAATCATAATGCTCCTTACCAACAAATAAGGTGTTGTAGCCGGCCATACTTATTTGCTCTCCCAGAGAAGGTGCATTTTCATCTCCAAAAAACATTCCTGTATGGAGGCTTGACCTGGTGGGATTGCATTTGGCCATATTATAGAACTGACGGAAACGGATCCCTTCTTCAGCCATTTGATCAAGATTGGGTGTTTTTATCCCTGCTCCGTAACATCCAAGGTCAGAATAACCAATGTCATCTCCAATGATAAATAATATGTTGGGCCTACTGCCAGCAAGCGAGAAAGAATTCTGACATGATTGTAAAATGCTAAAAAACAAAACGATTAAAACACATAAAGATTGTCGCATTATGCAATAATTTAATTATTTGATCCTTTCAAAAACAGAGCGGCCCAATTTCCGGAACCCTGGCGGACTTTCATCTATATTTATGCAGATAAGACCATGCAGTTTCGTTGCTGCAACAAGATTTTTGAGCGCCATCTCCTTTTTGGTGGTCCTGCTTAATATATTTAAAGCAATAACTATGTCGGCTTCAACTCCCGGTGATTGCTTCTGTATATCAATCCTCGCTGTCTTTACGGGAACATTGAATTGTCCGTTATCCACAAGATCACGGACTGCATTTAATACTTTCTTCTCCCGGTCGAATACCATCAACTGCCCTGGTTGTAACGGAGAAAATATTCCTGCAATTTCCAGCGGCTCCATGGTATTCAATCTGAAAAGTCCTGATTTTCTCATCAGGCTCTCAACTTTCCTAATACATAATTGATAAAAACTGATCTCTGCTTTTTTTCCAAGAGGCAGGAAGGCTGTCATAAAGGCAACCGATCCACCGGGCCCAATATCGATAATGACAGGATGGACCATTTTTTTCTTTACGGCAAAATCCAGGGTTCTCTGAAGGTTGTGGATATTACGGCCCTTCCAGGTAGTGGTCTTAAGATTCATCTTATTGCAAGGTATTCAAAATAAGGGGGTGACTTACAAAATAATTCATTTTCATGATAAAGATAGGAATCATTTTACTTATATCTTCTCGCTATTTTTTATTTTCTTTGTACTCTTATTCATTTCCATTAATTCTTCGCACATGGCCAAAGTACTTACAAGCAAGGAAGAGAACTATGCACAATGGTATAACGACCTCGTTATAAAAGCCGACCTGGCAGAGAATTCTGCAGTTCGTGGTTGCATGGTCATCAAGCCTTACGGGTATGCAATCTGGGAAAAGATACGCGATCAGCTGGACAGGATGTTCAAGGCAACCGGTCATGAAAATGCATATTTTCCGTTGTTTATTCCAAAATCTTTTTTCAGCAGGGAAGCTGATCATGTAAAAGGGTTTGCAAAAGAATGTGCGGTTGTTACACACTACAGGCTTAAAAATGATGAAATAAACGGTGGTATTATTGTTGATCCTGAAGCTTCGCTGGAAGAAGAGCTGATCATAAGACCCACATCAGAAACAATCATCTGGAATACATACAAAAACTGGATACAGTCCTACCGCGACCTTCCAATTCTCATAAATCAATGGGCCAACGTTGTGCGATGGGAAATGAGGACAAGGCTTTTTCTCAGGACCGCTGAATTCCTCTGGCAGGAAGGACACACAGCCCATGCTACCAGGCAGGAAGCATTGGATGAAGCCAATTTGATGGTCAGGACTTATGCTGAATTTGCCGAAAAATATATGGCCCTTCCTGTGCACATCGGAACAAAAAGTGAAGCAGAAAGATTTGCAGGCGCTGTAGAAACATATTGTATTGAAGCCCTGATGCAGGATGGAAAAGCACTTCAGTCGGGCACATCTCATTTTCTGGGACAGAATTTTGCCAGGGCATTTGATGTCAAATTTACCAGTAAAGAAGGGAAGCTTGAATATGTCTGGGCCACTTCCTGGGGTGTTTCCACAAGACTTATGGGGGCATTGGTGATGGCACATTCCGATAACAACGGACTTGTACTTCCTCCTAAATTGGCTCCAATACAGGTGGTTATTGTACCTATATACAAGGGACCGGATCAGCTGGCCGGCATCACAAATATAGCAGAGAAAGTACGCGATGAGATTGAAAAGAAAGGAATTTCAGTTAAATATGACAGCAGGGATACATATAAACCGGGTTGGAAATTCGCAGAATATGAATTAAAAGGTGTTCCTGTAAGGCTGGCCATCGGACCGCGCGATGTTGAAAACAATACCGTCGAGATCGCACGCAGGGATACAATGGAAAAAAAGACCCTGTCTGTGGAAGGAATTTCAGGTTATATATCCAAATTGCTTGACGAAATCCAGGAGAATATCTATAATAAAGCACTGGATTTCAGAGAGAAGAACACCTGTGAATCAAATACATGGGATGAATTCGTGGATATCATGAAAAACAGGAGCGGATTTGTCTACGCACACTGGGACGGAACACCCGAAACAGAGGAAAAGATCAAAGAGCTCACCAAGGCAACAATACGGCTGATCCCTTTAAACAGAAAAGAGGAAGAAGGAAAGTGTATCTACACCGGGAAAAAATCAGCAGGCCGGGTGCTTTTTGCAAAGGCCTATTGAAAACCTTCTGTGAAATACATTTTAGCAACATATGACAGGATTTTTGAATCCACTGGAAAAGATGTATTTTTCTGCCTTATTTTTTGTTAAAACAATTTAAATGAAAACATTACTTAGAAATCTACTGTTCGTCATCATCGCAGGATCAACTTTTTCCTGCCAGAACACCCCACCTGCATACCAGGCGCTATTTTCCGGCACCACACCCACATTGAATGTTGAAGAAATGGTAATGGAACCATTTGTAATATACCTCGATATTCTACAGGATAATATTTTATATGAACAGAGCAATGTGCCCTATACAGTGATCTATGAAACAGATGACATCATTAAACTTGAGACGGGACTGATACTAAAGGGAGGCATCGCGGTTAAGAATATCACCTATATGATACCTGAAGCTAAGCTGGTTCTGGAACTTGATGGATTAAACAGGAATGTACAGCTCGAAAAATATGATGAAATGATCAGCAGAAAAGTGAATGAATTTGTAAGCGTAAAATTATCATCCGATATTTCACATCTGTCTGATAACCAAAAAGAAATGCTGCGTATCCTTTTCAAGGTGGCGAATATTATGGATGAATTGTTCTGGAAGGAGGCCTGTCCCAATAAGGAGCAGATCCTCGCGGGATTTAACGACACCAGGAAGATCGAATTTTTTCATTTGAATTATGGACCATGGGAGCGATTGAACAATGACCTTCCTTTCCTGCCCGGAATTGGCCCAAAACCTGATGGAGCGGGTTTCTATCCTCCGGATATTACCAAAGAAGAATTTGAATCATTCGAAGATGACACGAAATCCAGTTTGTACACAATGATACGCCGGAATTCCGAAGGCAATCTTGAATCGATCCCCTATCATGTTGTTTTTAAAGAACAGATAGAAAAAGCAGCTTCACTGCTCCTTGAAGCCGCGGAACTCGCAGAAGATGAGGGGTTTAAAAGATACCTTCGTTTGAGGGCCGCTGCACTTTTGGATGACAACTATCTGGAATCAGATATGGCTTGGATGGATATGAAGTCGAACGATATAGATTTTGTCGTCGGACCAATTGAAAATTATGAAGACAAGCTGTTTAACTACAAAGCTGCACACGAGGCATTCATTCTGATCAAGGACCAGGAATGGAGTCAAAGGCTGTCATACATAAGCGCTTTTCTGCCTGAATTGCAAAAGGAACTACCGGTAGCTCCTGCTTACAAGAAGGAAGTTCCCGGCAGCGATTCTGACCTGGGAGCCTATGATGCAGTTTATTACGCGGGAGACTGCAATGCTTCGAGCAAGACAATAGCCATTAACCTTCCAAATGATGAGCGTGTTCAGCTGGCAAAAGGAAGCAGGAAGTTACAGCTGAAAAATGCAATCAGGTACAAATTTAAGGAAATACTGGTTCCAATCAGTAATGTATTGATCGCAGAAGACCAACGTCAGTTCATTAAATTCGATGCCTTTTTTGAAAATACAATGTTCCATGAAATAGCACATGGTCTGGGTATAAACAATACGATTAACGGACAAGGCACAGTGCGAAATGCACTGAAAGAACAATACAGCGCCATTGAAGAAGGAAAGGCCGATATATTGGGGTTGTTCCTTGTGACAAAGCTCTCTGATATGGGAGAATTGGAAGATGAGGACCTGATGGATAATTATGTGACTTTTCTGGCAAGTATATTCCGCAGTGTCAGGTTTGGAGCTGCAAGCTCTCACGGAAAAGCAAATATGATGCGCTTCTATTACTTTCAGGAAGAGGGAGCATTCAGCAGGGATGAGGCAACCGGAACATACCGTATCGATTTTGAAAAAATGCAGCAAGCCATGAACAACCTTGCTGAAAAGATCCTTGTTATCCAGGGAGATGGAGATTATGAGGCTGCAAAAAGACTGGTTGAAGAAAAGGGATATTTAGGGGAAGACCTTCAAAATGACCTGGATAGATTAAAAGCCTTGAACATACCGGTGGACATCAGGTTTGAACAAGGTCCCGGGGTCCTTGGTTTATATTTATAAATGTTAAAAAAGCCTTCAGATTGAACCAACGCTGGTGTCATAATGTTTAATAAAATTTACAAATTCAAAATCTATAAATTATTATGGCAGTTTTAGTAGGAAAAAAAGCACCAAAATTTAATGCTCCGGCGGTAGTTGACGGATCCACCATTGTAAATGATTTCTCGCTGGACCCGTACCTCGGTAAAAAATATGTGATTTTCTATTTTTATCCGGCAGATTTTACTTTTGTCTGCCCCACGGAGATCCTGGCATTTCAAAAAAAGATCGAGGAATTTGAATCCAGGGATGTAGTTGTTGTAGGTTGTTCAGTGGATTCTGAATTCTCCCACTGGAAGTGGTTACAGACCGATCTTAAGGATGGAGGAATCAAAAGTGTAAAATATCCGCTGGTGGCAGACCAGTCCAAGACCATTTCAGAAAATTATGATGTCCTTGCTGGAGAATGGGACTACAATGAGGAAGGAGAAGCTATCTACAGAGGTATTCCGCAGGCATACAGGGGACTTTTCCTGATCGACAGGGAAGGCATTGTCAGACACCAGGTAGTCAATGACATGCCGCTGGGCAGAAGTGTGGAAGAAGCAATCCGCATCATTGATGCCTGGCAATTCTTTGAAGAGAATGGTGAGGTTTGTCCGGCAAACTGGAAAAAGGGAGATTCAGGCATTAAGGAAACCCAGGAAAGTATTGCTTCCTACCTGAACTCTATTTAGTATCTGTCCATAATGTCCGATAGCTGCATTGCTGCAAAAATCTTATATCCTCGAATCCTTCCGTCGGCGGATACTGCGGTTTAAGATTTTTGCGCGCTTTGCTTTCGAACTTTATGATCCAGCCACTTCAACTTTATTGACAAGCACTACATAGCGGTTTTTTTGTTCCTGTACCCGGAGTAATCTCCATTAAAAGATGTAACTTTCGTGTTAAATGATCGAAAAGTTCAAATCATTTATAGAGAAATTTGATCTGTGTGAAAAAGGAGAACAGATCATGCTGGCAGTAAGTGGCGGCATAGATTCCGTTGCCATGACAGATCTTTTCTATGAAGCCGGATACTCCTTCACTATCCTTCATTGCAATTTCAATCTTCGCGGCGCTGAATCTGATGCCGATGAAGCTTTTGTTCGATCCCTTGCATCTCGATACGATGTGCCAATTTTTGTTAAACAATTCGATACCCATGAATATGCCAGGGAAAGGGGAATATCCATTCAGATGGCCGCCCGGGAACTCCGTTACAATTGGTTCAATGAAATTGCGGATAAAATGGATGCAGACTCTGTTTCGACGGCACATAATATGAACGACTCCGTTGAAACTGCCCTTATCAACCTGACCCGGGGTTCAGGGATCAAAGGCATAACAGGAATTCCCGTGATCAATGATAAATTCATACGCCCATTGCTGTTTGCAACCAGGAATGAAATCGCTGCATACTGCAAAAACCGGTTTCTTGACTACAGGGAAGATTCATCCAATTCCAGTAAAAAATACCACCGGAATAAGATCAGACACGACATTATCCCGCTTTTCGAAAAGATAAATCCCTCATTTGTGCAGACCATGCATGAAAACCTTAACCGCTTCAGGGAGTCACATGAGATCTATCGCGAATATGTGGTAAAGAAAAGAAATGAACTTTTTATTGAAAAAGAGGAACATACCGAGGTGAATCTTGAGTCGTTGAAACAGCTTCAGCCACGCTCATCCTGGCTGTACGAGCTTTTCAATGATTATGGTTTCACAATGGATCAGTGCCTGAATATTGAAAAGCTCCTGAATGCCTCCTCGGGCAAACAATTTATATCACCATATTACAGGCTTTTCAGGGATCGGGAAAAGCTGCTTCTGTATAAAACAGAATCATCAACCTTTGAAAGATATTATATTGATTCACCTGAGAGTAAGGTCTCCCTGCCATTCTCGCTCGACATTGAAGTTCTCAAAAGGGATGAACTGGAAGAAATACCTGATTCACAAAATATTGCTTGTCTGGACCTTGAATTACTGAATTTTCCGTTAATAATCAGAAAATGGCAACACGGTGATTATTTCTTTCCGCTGGGGATGGAGAAAATGAAAAAAGTAAGTGATTTCTTTATAGACAATAAAGTTCCTGTACCTGTAAAAGAAAGGACCTGGATACTTACCAGCGGCAGGAATATTGTATGGATTACAGGCCAGCGGATAGATAACCGTTTCAAGGTAAGTGAATCAACAGGAACCATATTAAAACTACATCTTTATAATTAGTGCTTGCAAGCACTGCAAAAATATGAGTATTCTTTCTGACACTAATTCGAGGATTCTTTTTTCATACCGATATTTAAGCGCAGGTCGCTAAAAAAATCCTTGAAAGAACTGGTATCCCCTTTTTTGATCAATCCGATCAGGTAGCTCAGTTTGTCCCTTACGTTTTCAACCTGCTGAAGGCTATAGGGACTCATCAGTATCTCTGATAAAAGATAGTCATCCTCTGAAAGCAATCCCCGGGCAATCTCATTATGATTCCTGAAAGTTGTGCCAGGTGCATCCTGAGCCTGCATACACGATGCAAAAACCAGCGATGAAGAGAAAGGAAGTGACAATGAATACGCTATGGTCTGGTCATGTTCGTCAAAAGAATAATCATGGATCCGGATGTTCATTGCTTCGTACAAATCCCTGAAAAATGCTGCTGCTTCCTGGTCAGACTCTTTGATAATAATTGCATTTTCACCCCGAAGGTTTCTTATATCCCCGAATGTAGGCCCAAACATAGGATGTGTTGAGACAAACCGGCGACCTGATTCTTTATAAAATCCGGCAAGACCCTTTTTAACTGATGTTATATCTGCAAGTATACATTCATCGGATATATAGGGTATTATTTCCCTGAAAACCGGGATTGTCTTTTCAAGGTTTACAGCATTTATGATCATGTCCGGGGAGAAATCATGTATTTCTTCCAGGTAAATAAATTTTCTGGAATTAAAGAAGTATTTCAGTTTACTCCTGTCAGCATCATAGATCCCAACGTCGTAATCAAGGCAAAGGGATTCAACCAGCCAGGATCCCATATTTCCAGCACCAATTATTACTATTCTCATATTACCAGATTTTATTTTTGGGGTTGTATACTCTGTTTATTCGTTGTTCCTGCATAAGAAAATCTGCGATCACAAGTGCTGTGGCAGCTTCAAGCACTACCGGAACCCGCAACGCAATACAGGTATCATGTCTGCCTTCAACATTCAGGTCCTGCACGTCGCCAGTTTCAAAGTTCATGGTTCTTTGAGTCCTGTGCATACTGGAAGTGGGCTTTACTGCAACTTTGAAAACCAGGTCATTGCCATTTGTTATACCACCATTGATACCTCCAGCGTGATTGGTGTCGGTAGTACCGTTCTTATCGATGATGTTATCGTTATGTTCACTGCCATTCATCCTGGCTGCCATGAACCCGGATCCAAATTCTATGCCTTTAATAGCAGGTATAGAAAATACCATATGACTTAATATTGCTTCAACGGAATCGAAAAACGGTTCTCCCAGTCCTGCAGGCATTCCTGCGGCAACACACTCAATGATGCCTCCAATGGAGTCGCGTTCATCTATTGCCTTTTGTATGGCAGATTCAATATCTTTTTGTCCACCAACCTCCAGGATGTCCGAAGTTACTTGTACCGGACTGATCATTTTTTTTGCAATGACTCCCGCGGCAACAATACCGGTGGTCAACCGGCCTGAAAAATGGCCTCCTCCCCTGTAGTCCTCATAACCTCCAAACTTCTTAAAGGCAGTAAAATCAGCATGTCCCGGCCTGGGGGTTTTCCTTAATTCGGTGTAATCCCTCGACCTTGTATTTTTATTTTCGATCTGGATAAGCAGCGGGGCCCCTGTTGTATATCCGTTAAAAACCCCTGATCTTATTTCTGGATTATCATCTTCTTTACGGGGAGTGGTGCCGGGTACACCGCTTTTTCGCCTGGACATATCCTCTTTGAAATCTTCATCGTTTAGTGGTATTCCGGACGGAACACCATCCAGGAGCACGCCGACAAGCTGACCATGAGATTCTCCAAAAATGCTTATTTTAAACAATTTACCAAAAGTGTTCATTATTGATGTATTATTTTTCTCAGCGATTCCATCTCTGCATATGTAAGCTGGCCCGGGGCAGTGACCTGTTCCTTATTTACTGATGCAAAGGTAAACAAAGCCCCCAGTTCGAGCGCAGCTATCCTGGAAATCCTCCCCTTCTCTCCCATGCCAATTAATACTTTACTGCCGGGATGTGCATACAGTGAAAGAAGTCTTGCAATGTCGCTTTCGCTGTGTACCATTGTGGCTATCTTGGCTGTATCTCCTCCTTTGTCATAACAGGAATCAAGAATTTGCTTTAATTCCATGGATCCCGGAGTGTTTTCAAAATTATGATACGAAAAGATCAAGTGGGCATTCCGTTTAATGACAAGATCTTTTATTTCAGCAATGTACTGCTCATCCGAGTCGATTTCAACATCAACAAAAGCGGCACCGTATTCCAGTGCTTCTTTCAATATTTTCAATCTTTCCACATCACTGTACTTACCGGGGCGGCATGTTGCAACCTGCTGTATCTCCTTTTCGATTTTTCCGGAAACCAGTGCCGGTGCCGATGACAAAAGGTCATACCTCACCTCAACCAGGGATGGTTTTATCCTGTTGACTTCAGGAATAATTGTTTCATCTCCAATACTAATACAGATCATGGATGGCAGATTTTAATTCTTCGTTCTGTATTTTATGGATGAAAGCTGCTCCTATTCGCTGTAAGAGTATGAAATTAATATGATCCCCGGATCGTTTTTTATCTTTTAAGAGCGCGTGATAGACCGTTTCGGGCCGCAGATCTGTTTTTACAGGCAATCCTGATAATTCAATCAAGTGGAGCAATCGTGTTGATTCCTCAATTTGCATAAATCCCAATTTCACAGATAACCTGGCGGCCAGCGTCATACCTGCAGCAATGGCATGTCCATGCAGCATTCCAGATATTTTTTCTATGGCATGACCAATGGTGTGTCCAAAATTAAGCAGTTTTCGTTCACCTTCCTCCTGAACATCGGATTGAACAACATCAATTTTAATGGCACAGGATCTTTTGATTATGTGTACCAGGGCATCCCTGTCACGTTTCATTATGTCACTGTAATTGTTCTCCAGAAATTCAAAAAGCTGTCGATCGCGTATCGCCCCGTATTTGATTACCTCCGAAAAACCTGAAACAAGTTCATTTTGGTCAAGCGTATCAAGAAAATCAAGGTCGCACAGTACAAATTCCGGCTGTCTTATAACACCGATCATGTTCTTATAACCATCAAGATTAAGCCCATTCTTTCCCCCGATGCTTGCGTCAACCTGTCCAAGCAGGGTAGTTGAAATGAATCCGAATTCAATTCCTCGCATATAGGTTGAAGCAACAAAACCTGCAAGGTCTGTTACCAGTCCTCCTCCGACCCCGATAATGAAAGCATCCCTGTCTGCCTGCAACCTTAAAAGCTCACGGTATAATTCAGTCGCGAATGCAGGACTTTTATGCTGCTCTCCGGAAGGAATAACAATGCACTCCCTTTCCTTGAATTTTTTGCGATGCAACCGGTAAACATTCTCATCTACAAGGAAAATGATTTTTCTGTTTTGATACGCATCAAGCTGATCAAACAAACCGGACCCGATCCGTATGAAAGAATTGTGATTGTTTATATGTAACGGGAGTTCATCCATGCATCTTAATCATTATTCATTATACTTGTTTGTTTGTTGATGGACTCCTGGTGAATGGCCCTGAAGACCCTGTTAATGAAATCTTCACTAAGTCCTTTTTTATTGCCAAGAATAATGCGGCTTCGCAGCATATCATCCCATCTCTTGTTCTGAAAGATCGTAATGTTGTTCTCTTTTTTATAATGGCCGATGTCTTCAGCGACTTTCATCCGCTCCTCCATTAAATTGATCAGCCTGTCGTCAAACTTATCAATTTTGTCCCGAAGTCCAGCGAGTGTAAGCATCAGATCAGCATCTATTTCGGGATCCCTCATTATCAACCTGTCCAATATCTCCTTTAAAGACCTGGGGGTCACCTGTTGCTTCGCATCGCTCCAGGCTTTATCGGGATCAATATGTGTTTCGATGATCAGCCCTTCGAAACCAAGGTCCATAGCTTTCTGACTGATATCGAATATCAAATCACGGTTGCCGCAAATATGACTCGGATCAGTAATTATGGGAAGCTCAGGAATCCTCCTCCTGAGTTCAATAGGAACCTGCCAATGCGGTGCATTCCTGAAGATCGTCTTATCATAGCTTGAAAAACCGCGGTGGATTGCAGCCATGCTTGTAATTCCCGCCTGGTTGATCCTTTCAATGGCACCTATCCAGAGGTCTACATCAGGGTTGATAGGATTTTTAACAAAAACAGGGATCCGGACCCCTTTCAGGCTGTCTGCAATCTCCTGGACTGCAAAAGGGTTGGCAGAGGTCCTGGCTCCGATCCAGATAATATCAACCCCATACTTTAGAGCTTCATATACATGTTTAACGTTGGCCACTTCCGTTGCGACCAGCATTCCCGTTTCTTTCTTCACCTGCTGCAGCCATGGCAATCCCACCGACCCAACTCCCTCGAATGCATTCGGCCGGGTCCTTGGTTTCCAGATGCCTGCCCTGAAGATCTTAACACCTGCAGCAGCAACTTCCTTGGCAGTCTGCATTACCTGCTCTTCTGATTCAGCACTGCATGGTCCGGCCATAATCAGTGGCCTCCTGATATCTAACCCCTCAATAAGCAAGGGCTCTAATTGTACATTTACAACCATGATAACAATTAAAATTAATCCAAATAAACTTCTCCTTTGATATATTCACCCATGATCATCAGACCGGATGTAAAAGGTTTGATCGCCTCAAGAGATTTCATATACATTTCATAATTCTCAATCTCAAGATCAACATAAAACAGATATTCCCAATCCTTACCGATTATAGGCATAGATTGAATTTTAGCAAGGTTGATCTCATAAAAAGAAAATATTGACAATATTTTTGACAAAGACCCGATTTTATGGGCAAGTGCAAAATGAATCGATGCTTTGTTAACCTTATCCTTAGAAACGTCATGCCCGTTATCAGTAATGATCAGGAACCGGGTATAGTTCATTTTATTGGTTTCAATCCCTTCTGCCAGAATCTCCAAACCATATTTTTCAGCTGCAAACCGGCTTGCAATAGCGCCTGTATCCATTGAATTATTATCGCGGATATCCCTTGCACTCAGCGCCGTATCAACACTCTCCACGAGTTTGATATGATTGTAATCGTCAAAAAAATTCTTGCATTGAAGAATGGCCATCGGATGGGAATAGACCTCTTTGATGTCCTCAATTTTCACACCGGACAAAGCAACGAGGTTCTGTCTGATCCTGAGATAAACTTCTCCCACAATACGCATTTGCGTATCCTTCAATAAGTTATAATTAGGCAAAATGCTGCCGGCCAGAGAATTTTCTATGGCCATGATCCCGTAATCAGACTTTTGACTCACCAGGGATTTCAACATGTCCCTGAAAGTATCACGCGGCAGTATCTCTATCTCTTCTTGCCCAAAGTACTTTTGGGCCGCCAGTTCATGAAATGCTCCATAACCTCCCTGTATAGCAATACGTTTCATTAATGGTTAACTGTTAATTATCATCAAATTGTATTCTTAAAATCGTGAAATTCCTGATTTAAACAGTGATATATAAACAAAAAAACCCGACGAATACGCCGGGTACACACATAATCTATCCCCGACTAACTACCTGAAAGTCAAAAAATAAAAATAATATGCACCAAAATTTGACATCACAATTTTCACTTTGTAAACGTAATTATTATAATTCAAAAATGCAAAGATTATAAGCTACAGGGGATGAAATTTATCAAATTAACAGTTATTTCAGTCATTGCAATACAACCTTGAATTAAAAGGCAGCATGGAACCATTGTAGCATGGGAACGGCAGGAAGCATCAAACTTAAGGAAATATCTTAATAATTGTAGCTTTACACTTGAATGTTGAACCATAAATTGGAAGTAGATGCTCCATGAAAAGATCTGAATTGTTCGAACAGGTGATACAGCGATTTGAAGCCGAGATGCCGGTTGCAGAAACAGAACTGGACTATAATGATCCTTACGAACTGCTTGTTGCTGTAATACTATCGGCACAATGTACCGATAAAAGGGTGAACATGATCACTCCCTTGTTCTTTAAAAAATTCCCGGATGCTACATCTCTTGCGGCTTCAACCCCGGAAGAGATATTTGAACTTATAAAAACCTGTTCATATCCAAATAATAAGACAAGGCACCTCTGGGGCATGGCCCGCGCACTGGTCAACAATTTCAACTGCAAAGTGCCCGACAATTCGGATGAACTTCAAAAATTACCGGGTGTAGGAAGAAAAACAGCCAACGTAGTGTTATCGGTTGCATTCAAACAACCTGCAATGGCAGTCGATACACATGTTTTCAGGGTTGCTGCACGCATTGGACTGACAAATAATGCAAAAACGCCACACCAGGCTGAATTACAATTGATCAAATATATCCCTGAAGAACTTATCCACAAGGCACATCACTGGTTGATCCTTCATGGCAGATATACCTGCAAAGCCAGGAAACCTGAGTGCGAATCCTGCTTTTTAACCGGTTATTGTAAATATTTCAGGAAAAACATAATTAAGTGAACGGATTGCACTGGATAAAATATTGCTGCACCATTTTCCGTTTAAACAGAGCATTATAAGCTCAACAAGAAGATATTGAGTGCTTTTTCTCAATACATGACCGGATGGCCCCCCAAACTCCATTCAAAATACCAGCACCTGTTGACCGATGGCCTTTTTTAACATTATACACTTCGATGTTAATTTAATGTTAAGTTTTTAATAATTTGATATTCAATGTATTATAATAATATTAAGGGTTTTTATAATTGATTTTCATTCTGCATGTTAATTATTTATTAACTTTGTATTAAGAGTTGAAAGAGACAGATTAAGTAATTAAAGCGCAGGATCATGAAACATTTAATTGTCATAACAATATTGCTGTCTGGCAGTTTACTGTTTGCACAGCAGCAGCCAGATGAAATACTTGCCAGCAATCATATAAATGATGGGAAACCAGAGCAGACCCTCATGGCCAGTCAGTTCCAAAATATGAATGCAAACGAACTGGATGGGATCTATAAGCTTATTGCAAAAGACGGCCAGTTAAAGGAAGTACGCACCTTCAAAAACGGCTTGATGGATGGAACATGGCTCGAATACGATGAAAACAAGAACCTTGTCGCCATCGCTAACTATAAAGACAATCAGAAACACGGCATATGGGTGATTTGGGACTCTAACGGAACAAAACGTTACGAACTCTATTATGAAAATGGAAAAAGGTCAGGAAAATGGAGGTCCTGGGATGAATCCGGAAAACTGGTTTCTGAAAAAAACTATTAGAATAATTAGTGCTTGTCAATAAAGTGCAGTGTCTTTGAGAAACCACAGGGGACCTGTGATTTTTTTCTGCCTTTCTGTTTATATTTGGAATGTCCACCTGGCAGGACCGTTTCATATACCTTGTCTTAATACAATAACCATATGATCGGAAACCATTGAAAATATTGGGGTTCTGACATGGTATACGACTTTTTGAAATTAAAAAATAATTGTTAATTTTACTTCACCAAGAAGTATTGATCAGAAACATGAAACCATCGCTTATGAGAACCAATCTGTTAGATTCCGGTAAAGTTCTGATTCTTCTGTCTCTTTTCATTTCACTATCCATGGTCAGCTGTAATTCTGCCAATAAAAAAGATAAAGGTGATTCTGACACAGCAGAGGAATTTGTTTCCGCAACTGATGAAGATGCACAGGAGAAATTTCAAACTGTCAAACGAATTTTTTATTCGCTGCCATCTCCCATCGAAACTGCAAAGATACTGCAAAGTGCAGGGGCAACTTACAATGAAGATTTGCTGAACCCTACTTCGAACCATACAAAATACATTACAAATCTGAGCATGGCCCTCAACCTGGGAATCTACTCAACGGATATGAGTTATGCCAGCCTTTTTGACCAGACACAGGTGACCCTTAATTACATTGACGTTGCAAAAAAACTGGCAGATGGACTGAACATAATGAATGTAATCGATGAAAGTACGATGCAGCGACTCGAAGATAACATAAACAACAGGGATATTATTATCGATATCATTTCACAAACACTCCTGAATTCCAGCTCCTACCTGCAGGAACAAGGATTGGAAAGCACTGCAACAATTATCCTCGTAGGGGGATGGGTGGAAGGTCTGTACATTGCTACCCAGCTTGCAGAAAAACAATCCATTGAAAGCAATATGATCGTTGAACGAATTGTGGATCAAAAATTTTCAATTGATTTCATAATCAATTTACTGAATGAAGCCCAGGAAGATCCAAATGCCATGGCAATTCTTGAGGACATTAAAGTTTTGAAGCTTACATTCGATAAAATTGAAATAACCCAGGGAGAAAACACTGCAGTGACAGATCCCGAAACCAAGGTCACAACGCTGAAATCAGATTCATCCCACAATTTAACACAGAGTATATTTGATGAACTTGTAGCAAAAGTACAGGATCTTAGAAACAGCTATATATCCTAAATAATAAATCATTATGAGAAAAGGTCTACTCTTTATAGCCATTGCTGGTCTTTTAATTGCGTTACCTGGTTCTTTGCAGGCACAGTGCAAACAGTTTGCAAAAAAAGTATGTAAAGTAGGATTGAAACCCTACCAGCATGATGGAAACTATCATGCTGCACTGTTGATTGAGGGAGAGGAAGCAGAATTGTACAAAACATTCTATTCAAACACAGATTACAGGATTGGCGTATGTGGTGCAGGGAATCTCAATGATGTCGAATTCAGAATTATGGATAACAACAATAAGGTACTTTATAACAACAAATACGAGAATTACGAGTGGAAATGGGATTTCAAACTGGAATCAAGCCAGCAATTAAAAATTGTGGTCAAAGTACCATCTCCCGAGAACAATATGGAAGAACCTAAAGAAGGATGTGTAGCGATCATGTTTGGTTTTAAAGACGAATAAAAAATTATGATTCCAGGTTTTTAAGCTTTTCCTTGAGGTATATACGTGTGGGGGATTTTTTCTCTTCTAAAATATCCTCGGGCTTGCCGGTAAAAACAACGTTTCCACCAGCCTCTCCACCTTCAGGTCCTAATTCAATGAGCCAATCAGCTGCTTTTATCACCTCCAGGTTGTGCTCTACGATCAGCACAGTGTGGCCCTTCCTTATCAATGCATCAAAAGCTTCAAGAAGCAACGAAATATCATGAAAATGCAATCCTGTGGTTGGCTCATCAAAAATGAAAATGATCTTATCACTATCCGATTCCTTGCTGAGAAAATAGGCAAGTTTTACTCGCTGGCTCTCACCTCCGCTCAAAGTGCTTGAAGATTGTCCAAGCTTTACATACCCCAGCCCTACACTCTGAAGGGGCAATAATTTCTTTACAATTTTTTCTTCAGCATGTCCTTTAAAAGACCTGAAAAATTCAATGGCCTCATTTATTGTCATCTCCAGTACATCATATATGTTCTTACCATTGTATTTCACGCTCAGAACATCATCCTTAAACCTTTTGCCATCGCAACTTTCGCAAACCAGGTGAATATCGGCCATAAACTGCATCTCAACGAGAATTTCACCTTCCCCCCTACATTCCTCACAGCGCCCACCATCAATGTTAAATGAGAAATGAGATGCCTTAAATCCCAGCAATTTTGCTGATTTCTGATTGCTGAATAATTTACGTATTTCATCAAATGCCTTAAGGTATGTTACCGGGTTCGAACGGGAAGATTTTCCTATGGGATTCTGATCAACGAATTCAACCCGATCAAGCAAATGCAAATCCCCGCCAAATAGATCATGTCTTCCGGGTTTCTCCCCGGTCCCATTTAATTTCCGCGAGAGAACAGGAAAGAGTATGTTTTTGATAAGAGATGATTTTCCGGAACCGCTTACACCCACTATAACCGTCATGATATGCAGGGGGATCTTTACATCTATTGCTTTGAGATTATTTTCCCTGGCACCAATGATCTCAATATAGTTGTTCCATTTACGCCTCACAGCAGGAACCTCAATGCTACGTTTCCCGTTTAGATAATCCGCTGTCAGGCCTTTCCCTTCTTTCAAAAGTAGTTTGTGGTCACCTTTAAAAACAATGTTTCCACCATTCCGCCCTGCCTCCGGGCCCATATCAATGATCATATCAGCAGAACGCATGATATCTTCATCGTGTTCCACAACCATGACTGTATTTCCCAGTTCTTTTAATGACTGTAAAACATTGATCAACCTGCCAGTATCCCGTGGGTGCAGACCAATGCTGGGTTCATCAAGGATATATAATGAGCCCACAAGACTGCTTCCCAGTGATGTTGCCAGGTTGATACGCTGACTTTCACCGCCGGACAGGGTAGACGATAGCCTGTTTAACGTAAGGTAACCAAGACCTACATCATTAAGGAAGTGAAGCCTGGAGCTGATCTCGGAGATGATCCTTTCGGATACTTTAGTTTCGTGCGGATCGGCGGAGAAATTATCAAAGAAGCCAACCAGGTCTGAAACTGATTTATTCACAAGCTCAGGCATTGTTTTGCCGGCAATCTGAACATACAGAGCCTCCTTGCGCAACCGGGCCCCACCGCACTCATAACAGGTTGTTTTGCCCCTGTATCTCGATAACATCACACGGTACTGTATCTTGTATTTTTTATTCTCCAGGTGCTCAAAGAATTTATTAAGTCCCTTGAAATAGCGGTTTCCTGTCCACAATAATTTCCGCTGTTCATCTGATAATTTATAGTAAGGAAGATGAACGGGAAAATGAAATTCCGCAGCATGTGCAACCATCCGTTCCTTCCATTTCTTCATCTTTTCACCCTTCCAGCATACAATTGCATCATCATAAACAGACAATTCCTTATTGGGAATAACAAGGTCTTCATCAATTCCGATCACCATACCATATCCTTCACAGACCGGACAGGCCCCAATTGGATTATTAAAGCTAAAAAGATGTTCCGTAGGCTCCTCAAACTGCAAGCCGTCCATTTCAAACCTATTGGAAAATTCGATAAGACCGGCTTCATCCGGATCATAAATAGAGCAATGCCCATGACCTATCTGAAAGGCGGTCTCAACACTGTCTCCCAATCGATTTATATTTTCCTGTTCATTATTAGCGATCACCCTGTCAATAACCAATTTAACGATGCCGCTTTTTTGGAATTCATCATCCTCCAATAACCTGTCGACTTCAACAATTTTTCCATCAAGGATCGCCCTGGTCATTCCCTGCTGAGACAAAATACCCAACTGATATTTCAGGTCATTGTCTGCCTGAAGACAGACCATAGCAGCAATTATCATTCGCTTACCTGGAGGGAAACTAATAATATGGTCAACTACATCCGTTACATTGTGCTTTCTGACTTCCTTTCCTGAAACCGGCGAGATTGTTTTTCCGATCCTTGAAAACAGCAGTTTCAGATAGTCGTAAATCTCTGTAGATGTGCCGACTGTTGACCGTGGATTTCTGGTGTTGACCTTTTGCTGAATCGCAACAGCCGGAGGAATGCCATGGATGTAATCGACATCAGGCTTATCTATCCGTCCAAGAAATTGCCTTGCATATGCCGAAAGACTTTCCACATACCTTCGTTGCCCTTCAGCATATAAAGTATCAAATGCCAGCGATGATTTTCCGGATCCAGAAACACCTGTAACAACCACAAGAAGGTCACGTGAAATAGAGAGATCAATGTTCTTAAGGTTATGAACACGTGCTCCTTTTATAAAGATTTCAGCGTCCGCTGCAGTTGGCATAATATTTGTTAATTTATGTTACAGTGGAAAGAAACAAATGTAATACATTTTGTAAAAAGATATTTTTTCACTTATTTGCAAAAAAATAACTTAAAAACATTACTGCCTATCGATACACTTTTACGCTGAACCAATACATATTGAGTTTTGAAAACAATAAAACTGAATGACCAGGAATTGGTACATGCGTTCCTGAAAGGCGATGAAAACAGCATAGAATCATTGATCAACCGCCACAGAACAAAAGTGTATACATATATTTATCTTACAGTAAAGAATCACGCGCTGGCAGAGGATCTGTTCCAGGAAACTTTCATTAAAGTGATCAAGTCACTCCGTGCAGGTAAATACCGTGACAACGGAAGGTTTCTTTCATGGGTGATCAGAATTGCACATAACCTGATCATAGATCATTACAGAAAGGAAAAACAACTGAATGCGATTTCCAATGATGATTCTGAAATGGATCTTTTCAACAGCAAAAGGTACGCAGATGACAATATCGAGCAATTGATGGTAAATGATCAGATCAGGCGGGATATAAGAAAACTGATCAATGAGTTGCCAGATGACCAGAGAGAAGTGGTTTTGCTAAGGCATTTTGGAGAATTAAGCTTTAAGGAAATTGCTGACCATACCGGTGTCAGTATAAATACAGCGCTTGGAAGGATGAGGTATGCATTGATCAACCTGCGTAAAATGATCACGGAAAATAATCTTATCCTCACAAAATCATAAAGTTTCTTATCATCACAATATACTGGTTAACATCTGCGTTTTCAGTTTGAAAACGTAAACCAGTTGCCTATGGTGAAAACTTCTACGCTCATTTATCTGTTGGATGATTTTAATAATCCCTCGGATATAATACTTTCACAACCATATCAAACATCATTACAAGACGAGCACTTGCTTTCCCTGTTGGATATAATAGCAATTGATCCCGGGGAAGATATTGTAATGAATACATTGGAATATTTGAAGTAACGGTCCATTTTAGACAGTTAAAAATCTTTCCAAATTGCCGGGACGCAATGTTTCAGAGTGGAATGAAATGCTTGCTTCACACCTACTGTTTATGATTGTAATATATTGTTGTACAGGCTACTATTGCAGCAGTTTCAGTTCGGAGCCTGAAATCACCAAGAGATAAAGATTCATAGCCATGGTCCGCTGCATGCTCTACTTCTTCCGGGGTGAAGTCTCCCTCTGGACCAATCATGATATGATAAGCTGTTGAATGGCCTGTTTCCCAGATGTTCTGTTTGTCACCGGTATTACAATGCGCTATATATTTTTTGCCTTTTCTGGGCTTTTCAATCCATTCCTTATAAGTCAACGGGGAGAAAATTTCAGGTTTGTAGGCCTTTACCGATTGTTTCATTGCTGAAACAACAATATTTTCCAGTCTGTCCATCCTGACCGTTCTTCTCTCTGAACGGTCGCAAAGGATAGGATGTATGCCGGATACCCCAATTTCAACAGCCTTTTCTATGAACCATTCAAATCGATCTTTGCTTTTTGTGGGAGCGATGGCAATGTGTAAATCATAAGGCAAACGTTGGTATTCCATGTGGCGCTCGATGATATTGATACCGACAGCTTTTGGATTATCATCCACAATGCGTGCAGTGTAATAACCGCCATAGCCATCGATAATTCTCAACATATCACCTTTATCATACCTGAGAACCTTGATACAATGATGCGATTCTCCAGGGCCCAGAAAAACTTTTCCTTCTCGGATTTCAGGAAAGTAAAAAACGTTCATGTCATTGCCATATAGATCAAAAATACTAAATTCAAATTTAATCAATCCAGAGACAATGAAAATAGGAGTTTTATCAGATACGCACGGTTACCTGGATAAAAAAATATTTGGCTTCTTTAAGGATTGTGATGAGATATGGCATGCAGGGGACATCGGAGATTTTGAAATTTACCGGCAACTCCGGGATTTCAAACCCATTGTTGCAGTCTATGGTAATATTGATGGTTCTGATATCCGCATCCAGCTAAAGGAGCATGAAAGATTGGAACGTTCAGGCGTTGATATCTGGATGACACATATTGGAGGATATCCAGGCTATTATGAGCGGAAAATTAAAGATCACATTATCGCTGATCCGCCGGACCTTTTTATCTCCGGTCATTCCCATATACTAAAAGTTTTACGGGATCCGGATCTGCGACTTTTGCATATCAACCCTGGTGCAGCTGGAAAACACGGGTTACACAAGGTCAGAACCGCTGTCAGGTTCGCTATCAAAGAGAGAAAGATTACAGATCTGGACATCATCGAACTCGGATACAGATCGGCAGTTTAGTCCTGTCCCTTAGCATTCATCAGGAACCTTTCCCGGAACAGGTTCAACCGCCGTTGTGATGCAAGCGAATAAATATAGGAAGACTGCCTGCCCCTGGCTTTTAACTTTCGGTCCCTGTCTGGTTCATCAAATATCACTGAATTAAAATCCCTGTTTGAAGAAAGTACCTGCAATCCACCTGGACTGTAAGCAAAATAATACCATGTACTCTGATCGACCATCAAATATATGTCAAAAACATCACCTGAGCCGCGTTCAACGAATTCCATATAGGCATTTACTTTCTTATTTACCTGAATATCACCAATCAATCCAATACCGACCTCACCATTGCACCTGTAAGAACGGGTTTCCTGGTTCCATTTCAGGTCCACCTCATTAAACATGATGGTAAATTTCAGGCTGTCTGGAATTTTCAGGTAATTGCCGTATAGTCCTATCTCATTTTCCAATATGGCTGATTGCCCCCTGTCCCCTGTAATGTTTCTTATTCCCAGCGTATAAAAATCACTGGTAAGATCTGTCGGGTCAAGATCCGGTAAGCTGTCAATTTCATTTCCAAATATTTCAAGAGCCCTGGAACTAAAATGAAAATCCATCCCAAGGATCGTTTTCATGTCAAGACTGTTGTTGAAAATATCATGACTAGCCTCCCCAACGGTTGTAAGAGAAACACGTCCATAATCCAACTGCAGATCAAGTTTTCCTTCTGAGTAAAGCAGGCAGGAATCAGTGTAAAGGGCAAGGTAATTCCCCTTTTCTGACATGTCAGACAGTTTGGAACTGTCAGCAATTTCATATAAACGCTCCACTTTATCATAATAGAGGTAACCACCTGAATAGGTTAGGTTCCTGTCAAAATAAGCTTTCCTTCCGCTAATAAAAGTTGGATAGATGTGGATAGAGTCCCGTGCCTTCAAAGTTCCTGCATAAATATTGTTCAGGTCCAGGTTTTGCATCCTGCTTTCCAGTGGTATAATAACACTGTCCGGGTTAATGGCAGCCTCAAACTTAAGCCATTGTTCACTCCAGAGTTCACATCCATGATTTAATTTTACCCCTCCCGCAAAAGTAAGCAGTGAATCCATTGCATGCATGCTGACTTGTCCCTGGTAATCAAAGTATGGGCTGAGTCTGAAATTATCCTCCGGCAGAATTTCTCCTTCACCAAAACTATGTACAGAAGTATCCACTTCAACGTGCGAAAACCGGATGGTATATCTGTTTTCTAATTCATCATAATAATCATATGAGGCACCTCCCCTGTAGTGAATCCTGGAATCAACAACAAGATTGGCATCATACATAAAATGATAACGCACGTCTGTATCCATAAGTATTTTGGCCTGCTTAAGCGGTGTGATCTCCGCCTTTTCCGTCACTTCAACATACCCATTGTCGGGGATAATATAGGCATCTCCAATCTCGAGGAAAGCTACCTTTTCAGCATTCAGAACATTCGAGGTGTAGTTAAAAAAAGCAACGGGTGCGGTGAAATGCAACGAGTCCTGTTTTGGATGCACTGAGATATATGAAGGGCCTGTTGTCTTCAAGGAATCGATCCCGATATCAATTGCCATCTCCGGCAGGGGATTTCTCTGGCGCAGCACAACCTCATCCCGCTCCATATCCCATTTAATTTCATCCAGCCTGGTTTCATAAAGATTCGAAGGGAACTCTATCAGCGTATAATTTTCCCTTGCGGTAAAGTCTCCTTCGCGTTTTATAAGATCAATGTCCAGTTTTATATCATTTGTGACAAAAGAAAAAGCAGAAATGATGTCTTTTCTAAGTCTGGCACCAGAGGAATCTGCCAGTATTTCTTTTGCCCTGAAATCGAAAACCTGCGAAGAAAAACGTGCATCATCAAACGAAAGACCTCCAGCACCTGTAATTCCAAGCGGTCGCAGCGTCAGATTGCCTCCAAATTTAATTTCATCATCATACATTCTGAAAAGACTGTCTATCCTGTTAATATTCATTTTATCATCATAGGGATAATACCGTACATCTGCTATGGATGCTTCAACATATGGCGTAGAAACCTCTCTTTGTTTTTCCCTGGATAAGAACCTTCTCGAAACAGCCATAAGGGAATCGGGATGAAAAAGAAAATTATCAGACCAGGTGGTAGATGCAAGGTAGTCAAATGAACCAAATCCCCGCAATCCTGCATTACTCATCTCAATGCCATTGTAGAATGTGCCTTTGCCGCCAAAGATTGAAATACCTTCAGGTTCGGTGGTCATAAGAAATCCTAATGAATTGTCGGGCCTCAGGGACATCTCCATTTCTATATCAGGCAATATACCTGCAGAAACAAAGGTTCCATCAAGTTTCATTGCCTCACGTCTGAAATTGTCAAGGCTGTCAATGGTAAACGGGAAAAGTTCAAAATAAAATCTGTCCCGCTCATAAACACCATCCTGGATTGATTTTTCATCAAAATATATATATGAATTTTCACGGCTCGTGAATATCGGATATTCCGGAAAATCCGATGCACCTGATTTGTTGAAAGGTGCGTCAATAAGCAACTCACCGGTCAGGTCCACGATCCTGTTCTCAAGCACAGCAGTAACGGGATCTCCGTATGAGGTTCTTCTTCCTGTAGCAGTACTGATGGACAGTGAATCTATTTTTTGAAGATTAAGAAGAAAATTATCATAATCAAAGAAGAAATTTTTGCCATGAAAGGTGAACAATCCTGCATTTATTACACCATCAAACTGAAAGTTCCTGTTCCGTTTCATTGTGATGGTGTTTTCTGTGGGGACCAACCTTACATTTTGAGAATCACTGAGAAATATTGCCGGGATTCCTCTAATGGTTAGGTCATAATTCCGCAAGTCAAGCATGGCATTTTCCGACCCGGTTTCAGTCCTGGAAACAAACCTTATTATATCATAATCCCTTTTCATTTGGCTTGCATCTATATAATCATAAAGTTTTGGCCGCAGCGTTACCAGGTCAGACTCCAGATCAAAATATATGAATCCCATTTTACTTAACTGCATCAATTGTTGCTTGACCATGTATGCCTCATATCTTATATGATCAGCATAGTTCTCAGCAGAAAATGTCTCTGTTCCCAGCAAATTACTGTAATACCTCAATTGCATCAGGGGATTTTGAAAATCCATACCCTGCAGGCTCTCATAATACTGGTAATTAAAAAAATCGAACGATTCGAAAAGGCTGTTCCCCAGGGCAGTTCCAAGGGCTGCCTGCATCCTGATAAGTGGTTCTTCAATATTCCAGTTCAACTCATCAAAATTCATATCAACCCGGTGATAGGAATCTGTATAAGGGCCTTGGGAATTGTAATTCCTGGATTGCATCAACCGGAGAATATGGCCATCGATACTGAAGTTAAAGATCAGTTCAGGATGGTATATTGAGTCATCTGCAATATAGATCGAAACCTCTGCATTTTGCGAAAGTATCGAGTTGGTTGAAAATATGAAAGCGTCCGACTGTACCTTCATTCTGAGGGTATCTTCAAAAAATATATTCAATTGTGCAAGTCTGTCCTCTGCAGAAGTTCCTGCCAGTTTGGCTCCCCGCATGGCAATGGCTCCCCGGTAGTTGATCCCCGGTACGATATCCCTCAACTGGAAACTACTTTGGTAAGTATTGAATTTTGGATATTGTGCCAGTTCTGGTTTCCTGATTTGGGTTATCCGATCCTGGAGTCTTCCCAGGGCAGGTTCATCAAACAGGTTGTAATTATAAAATTTTACACTGTCAGCATGGTATTCTGTTCTTTTCAGTTGAAAATCAAATTCGTTCAATACTGCATATATGATCTCGGGGGGCAGGCCTGCCCTTTCCCAGAAAACAATTCCCTGCTCTCCATAGAAATGCTGGTTTACCGGATCCACGTAACCATTGACATTGTTGATAACGATACTGTCGTCACCAGATATGCCTGATATGCTGGTATTTGCGATGTTTATTAATAGTTTTTCATCATATGAAAAGTTAAAATTTGGTTCACCAAGCCGCCACACAACACCCACTGATCGATATATTAAGTTTTCGTGCAGAAGATCGAAAACGGTATTGTTAACACCATTTATCTGCTTTAACAATGTATTTTCATCTTCCATAAAACTCTTGTATCCCTGCAGCCAGTCATCAAATTGATCAAGTGCCTTTTTCTCCCTGAAGAACTCTTCAAGGATCTTGATATACATAATATACTGCGGGCGTGGCCTGCAACTTCGCTGACGCATCAACTCCGCTATCATCATTATCTCTTCCCTGTGATGTTCTTCGATAAAAGTCCATGTCTCCGCAAATCCTTCCAAATAAGGTTCTTCATCATCCATCAGTGAATTTCCGAAAAGTGTCGTCAATTCATCCAGAAACAGGGTCGTATCCTGAGAAAACTCAGTTACATATTGCGCTTTTGAAACACTCCAGCAAATAAATAAGATGAATATGATAAGTAGTTTTTTCATTGATCCTACAGTTCAGATCACTTTTTTATTTTACAGCTGCAACGAAGCCATGCAGAAATATCACCAATTTCCTGATAATTAGTGCTTGCCTTTAAAAGGCATTTACAATCTGAATGAAATCTTCTGCTTTCAAGGACGCTCCCCCTATTAATCCTCCGTCAACATCCGGATTGGAAAACAATTCTTTTGCATTGGAAGGTTTGCAGCTACCGCCGTAGAGTATGGTTGTTGATGCTGCAACATCATGCCCGAAAAGTTCTTCCAGAACATCCCTGATAAACCTGTGCATCTCCTGTGCCTGATCCGGGCTGGCTGTTACACCTGTTCCAATTGCCCAAACGGGTTCATAAGCAATAACAACATTTGCAATATCTTTTTCAGACAAGCCATCCAGTCCGACTTTCAGCTGTTCTTTAATAACATCAAATAAAACCCCGGCTTCCCGCTCTTCAAGCATTTCCCCACAGCAGAAAACAGGCTTCAATCCATTAGATACCGCCAGTCTCATTTTCCTATTCAACACAACATTTTCCTCATGATAATATGTCCTCCGCTCTGAATGACCGATAATAACATATTCTGCACCGGAGGACCTGAGCATAGCCGGCGATACCTCACCGGTAAAGGCTCCACTTTCTTCTGAAGCACAGTTTTGAGCAGAAAGTTTCACATCACTGATTACTTCACTGATCTTAGCCAGGTGTGTAAAAGGAGGTGCAATGATTACAATTGCATCTCTCTTCTTTCCCTGTGAAGCTTCTTCCACAGCTTTGGCCAGCTCGAGGCCTTCATGAAGATCGGTATTCATTTTCCAGTTTCCGGCTACAATTTTCTTTCTCATAATCTTATTTCCCTTTTTCATTTCAAAATACTTTCAAATATATTAATAAAACGTGATTAAAACTGATCAAACCAGCGTGGATCATTTGATCCGAACCCTGGGATCCAACAAAGCGTAAGTCAGGTCAACAAGGATATTGATCAGAACAAACAGGGCCGCAATGGTAATGACTGATCCAAGTACCAACGGCATATCATACTGGTTCAGGGCGTTCACGATAAGGTATCCAAGTCCTTTCCATCCAAAAATATATTCAACAAAGACCACACCGGCCATCAGGGATGCAAACCAGCCGCTTACAGCTGTTATGATTGGATTCATCGAGTTCCTGAGTGCATGCCTGGCAATGATCCTTGAGAAATGCATTCCCTTTGCCCTTGCAGTCCGGATGTAATCCTGGTTCAGAACATCAAGCATCGCATTGCGGGTAAGCTGAATAATAATCGACAGGGGCCTGATCCCAAGTGTAAGTGCGGGAAGAATCAGGTTCTTAAGAACCAGTATCCGTCCGTTCCCGAGGTCATCAATCTCATAAATATTTCCTGTGAGATTCAGGTGGGTGATGTCTGCAAGTACAAATGCAAAGAACCATCCAAAAAGTATGGCTGTAAAAAAAGACGGCAAGGATACACCTATAGTGCTAATCACCAATGCTATACGATCAAATACAGTATCTTTCCTGATCGCACATAGCACTCCGACCAGCAATCCGGCCAGGAAAGCAAAAACAATCGATGTCAGCGCCAATAAAAATGTTGCAGGCAGCACATCCCCGATCATACTGCCAACGGTTCGCTTGTTCTGATAGCTGGTCCCCAGGTAAGGGGCCTTCATGATCAACACAAGGTTTTTTTTAAGCGAAAATATTTTTATGTGTGAAGGATACTTATCATGGTCCAGATAAAAATAATGGTTTTTATCTTTTGGATGATGCAAAGATAAGGGCGACAAATCATTGATGTATCTTACATACTGAAGTGCAATGGGTTTATCCAGTCCTATCTCTTTTCTTATTTTTTCAACAGTTTCAAGGTCAGCACGCTGCCCCAGCATCATACGGGCAGGATCACCCGGCAATATATTGAACAATACAAATACCAGGGTAACCACACCCCACAATACAAGAAATCCATAGCCCACCCTCGATATGATCCTCCTAAACACGTTCCCTGATTTTATATTTCGGCATAAATTGCAATGCTACAAGGATCAAAACAACCATAAGTATGGCCACAATCCATGTAAGTCTGTCAGTATAATCCGTACTTTTAAGGGATACGATTTTATTTGCCGTCCTGTCAAATTCGATCATATCAATGGTCATGTCATCCATATAGCCTTCTTCGATCAACTGTAAAACTTCAGGATCCTGTCCGGATACAAACTGTTCCAGCATTTCCGGCCATCCTTTGTTCCACGAGCCAATATCAGGAAAATCCCGGAAAGACCATTTGGCCAGGATGGTACCGTTCTTAAGCAGAACGAATCCAGGATTAGATCTAACAACGGTTTTAAGCATAATCTCGTCCGCTAAATAAAAATCATAGGTAAGATCCAGATTTTCTGCTATGCTGTTCTTTACTCCGGTAGCTGATGCAGTCACAGGTATGAACTGCAGATCTTCTGCCAGCATTTGTAATTTCGACCAGTCGTTCCCTGAAACAAGTGAGTTCTCATCAGCTCCTTCAAGATCATAACTTAACATCAGAAGTGAATATCCATGATAATCAAGCAGGATATCCGTAACATCATTTCCATTGGGATCAATGACTCCAAAATCATGAATGGGCGGCTCATATCCCTTTTTGATCAATTTCGATTCACTGGTAACAAATTGATATTGTACTGTATCTGTCGGATAATTTTCAATGGTGAATGCTTCTTCATTGCCTGTGTCAAGATTCTTGTAATAGAGGATCGTTTCATATTCATCAACCGGGGCACCTTCAGGGATGGACATTTCCTCGTATATATTGGTGCCGTTATCATAGGGTCTGAAATCAATAACCGGCAAATGTCTCAGACAGTATACTGAAAAAAATACAGCAAACGTATACAGCAAGAAAATGATACCGGTTTCATGTGAATCTTTCAGAACGTTTTTGCTCCTGTTTCGTGCATTGAAAAGAATGAGCACAAATACCATGAAGACCAGGTTTTTAAAGAAAGTCTGCCAGTTCGTTATAATTATTGCATCTCCAAAACATCCGCAATCAGTTACAGGATTGGTCAGGGCAAGTACAAAGGTAAGTATGGTAAAGAAGCCCATAAAAACCAGCAACACCCAGTAGGTGACTCTTTTCTGATAACCAAGTAAAAGGACCATTCCCAACACCAGCTCAAATCCTGCCAGCAATATCCCGAGCGGTAAACTCAGGAAACTGAGGAATTCCATTCCAAAAGCATTAAAATAATCTGTGAATTTATAAGCGGATCCCATCGGATCAAGGGCTTTTACAAAGCCACTGAAAATAAACAATATTCCAAGTAACAAACGACTCAGGGTTCTTATAAATCTCATATTTCGGGCAATCTTATTTATTAATTAAAAACCTAATTCTCTCTTCAAATCGCTAAAAATATCCTCCGGACGTTTCATTTCACCTGCAGGACCGGAACAATCAATGATTGATAAATTTCCAAATGACATGCATACGGTTTGATAGATCATCCTGACCCGCTCCTGGAAGGTCAGGTCTTTTTCATGGATGTCATCTTTGCCTTTCAGGTAAGTCCTGTCACCTCCAGCCCTTTTCTCCGTCAAACGCTTCTTTGTAAACTGGAAAGGAACATTCAGGAAAATATTTTTATCCGGCTCAGGAATCCGGTGGTAACCATATTCAAGATCAATGATCCATTTTGCGAGTTTTTGCTGATCCTCAGGTGTTTTCAGCTTCGCTCCCTGGAACGCTATATTTGAATAAACATAGCGATCGACAATTACCAGGTACCCTGCGTCAATCCATTTCTCTATCTGAAGCCTGGCATCAAACCTGTCGCCCGCAAAGATAAGAGCCACAAGGTATGGATCAACCTGGTCGATATCCCCCATTTCCCCCCTCAGGAATCTTGCGATAAGTTTACCGTAAATTCCTTCTTCGAGCCTTGGAAAGTGCAGGTATCTATATGGAACCGAACGCTTTTCGAGAAATTTTCCCAGCATCGTCAACTGGGTTGACTTTCCCGAGCCGTCCAAACCTTCAATCACTATGAATCTCATTGCGTCTTTAAAGTTGAAAATGAATATTTTTTACTTATTTTGTTCTGCATAAATGGAACTGATAATAAGTGTTAACAAGCCGTACAATAATGGTTCAACACATCTGCAAACACCTTTGTTTTACCCATGAAAAAAAATAAGGTTAAAGATACATTTTTTTCAAAAAACCGCAGTTTGAACTGCAGGGGCAAACTGGTTGGCCTGGATACGCCAAAGGTAATGGGTATTCTGAATATTACACCTGATTCTTTTTATGATGGCGGGCACTACAATAATCCCTCTGCCACGCTCGATCGTGCCGGAGAAATGTTGGATCAGGGTGCGGATATTATTGATGTCGGAGCAGTATCATCACGCCCAGGAGCCAGCGAGATAAGTGACCAGGAGGAACAAGACCGGCTGCATCCGGTAATATCACTGATCAGGGAAAATTTTCCGGACGCAATAATTTCAATTGATACTTACCGAAGCAGTGTAGTTAAAGAAATGTTGGCCTCCTATGAAATTGATATGATAAATGACATTTCAGCCGGGGAATTCGATGAAAACATGATCCCGACCATCATCAAATCAAACATTCCATATATCATTATGCATATGCAGGGGAATCCTGGAAACATGCAGGACAACCCGGTGTATGAAAATGTTACGGATGAAATTATCCAGTACTTCTCTGCAAAAATTAATTTCCTGCACAAGAAAGGGATTGCCGACATATTAATTGATCCCGGATTTGGTTTTGGTAAAACCCTGGATCAAAATTACGATCTGCTCGGACATTCCTACGCTTTTCAAATGTTTGAACTACCAGTAGTTGCTGGCATTTCAAGGAAATCCATGATCTATAAACTTTTGAACACAAACAGTGAAAATGCCTTGAACGGAACCACTGCTGCACACATGATACTTTTAAACAATGGTGTGAATATCCTCAGGGTCCATGATGTGAAAGAGGCAAAGCAGGCCATCCATATCCACCTGGCAGCAAACAAAACAGTCAGGTGACATGATTCATCATCTTTTAGTACATTTGTTTTAATTTACGTTGCATGTCTCCACTATTCATACATATCAGGCTGCTGGATATAATTGACATCTTTCTGGTTGCTGTCCTGCTGTACCAGCTTTATTTGCTAGTCAGAGGTACTGTAGCACTCAATATCATCATCGCAATTGCTGTAATCTATATCTTCTGGTGGGTAGTGGGCGCCTTGCAAATGGAATTGCTGAGCAAGATCATAGGCCAGGTCATCGGTGTGGGAGTCATAGCATTGATCATAGTCTTTCAGCAGGAAATAAGACGTTTTCTTATCTATATGGGTTCAAGGTATGTGGATGGAAATATGATCAGTCTTGAAAAGATCTTTAACATGCGCTTTGAATCCAAGCCCAAGATACCCATTAAATCGGTCCTGAAAGCTGTTATGCAGATGTCCCAGAACAAAACGGGAGCACTTATCGTAATCAGAAAAAAATCAAATCTGAAAATGTATACAGAATCTGCAGAAGTGCTGAACAGTCAGACTTCCAGCAGGCTGATCATGAGCATATTCAATAAAAACGGACCACTGCATGACGGGGCCATTGTACTGGACAGGAATATTGTTACGGCCGCCAGGGTCATTTTACCCGTCACGGACAAACCCAACCTCCCACCTGAATACGGGCTCAGGCACAGGGCGGCGCTTGGTATGTCAGAAGTAACCGATTCATTTGTAGTGATCGTTTCTGAAGAGACGGGACAGATTTCAGTGGCAGAGAACGGGATACTCCAAAAGAATATCGGTATCAAAGCACTTACAATAAAACTTGAAGAGGAATTCGGTGGAGAATAAGGTTAGTTTTCCTTCTTTTTCCTGAAAATAAAATCGGCAATGGGCTCTTTTCCCAAAACAAGTCTCCTTATATTCCTATTGTGTGTTACCAAAAGTAACACAGCAACAAATAAAGAGAAAATCCACAGTGTTTTATACTCCGACTGAAAAACAAGCATGATCCAGACGGGGAATGAAAGACCTGCAATAACCGAACCCAGCGATACATACCTTGATATCAGGAGCACAAGCACAAATACCATTATTGAGAAAATGGTAGCAAGGGGATGGATTGCAATACAGACTCCGGTGATGGTGGCAACACCTTTTCCTCCTCTGAAACCGGCCAGTACAGGAAAAATATGTCCAACCACAGCTGCTGCCCCCAGAACAATGGAAAAAGCAATATATGACTCCTGACCGGCAGTGAATAACGACTGGAAATGTACAAGTTTCACCGCCAGCAGTCCTTTTACCATATCAATGATCAGAACCGGTATGCCCGTTTTGATCCCCAGCACCCTCATTACATTGGTGGCACCTGCATTACCACTCCCATGATCGCGAATATCCAATCCATGCAGGATCTTTCCGGTCCATACAGCAGTAGGGACTGATCCGATCAGGTACGCAGCCGGTATAAGCAAATATGGTGCAAAGATCATAATTGCGGACCTTCTTTAACCAGTTTTTTTCCTTCCTCGTTATCAGTGAATTGCATGAAATTATCGATAAACTTCCTGGCAAGGTCCTTTGCCTTTCTTTCCCACTCTGCCGGATCCTGGTACGTACGGCGCGGGTCAAGGATTCCTTCATCTACTCCTTTAACAGAAACAGGAATCTGAAGATTGAAATAGGGTATTGTAGTTGTTTCGGCCTTGTCGATCGTGCCGTTTAAAATTGCATCAATAATGAGACGGGTATCTTTAATTGAAATTCGTTTCCCGCTACCATTCCAACCAGTATTTACAAGGTAAGCAGTTGATCCGGCTGCCTGCATCCTCCTTCCAAGCTCCTGTCCGTATTTTGTTGGGTGCAGTAATAAAAAAGCTGCGCCAAAGCAAGCCGAAAAAGCAGGCACAGGTTCCGTGATACCCAATTCAGTTCCGGCAAGCTTGGCGGTAAAACCTGAGAGAAAATGATATTTTGTTTGCCCGGGGGTCAATCTGGAAACGGGTGGCATGACCCCGAATGCATCTGCTGTAAGGAATATGACACGTTTGGCATGTCCTGCTTTTGATACAGGTCGAACAATGTTATCAATGTGATATATAGGGTAAGATACACGTGTATTTTCTGTTATCGATGCATCATCAAAATCCACCTTTCCATCGGCGTCAACAGACGCATTTTCAAGGAGAGCATCCTTGCGTATAGCATTGTATATATCAGGTTCATTTTCTTTTGACAGATGGATGGTCTTGGCATAACATCCGCCTTCAAAATTAAAGATTCCATCATCATCCCATCCATGTTCATCATCGCCTATCAGGGCCCTGTTGGGATCTGTGGAAAGGGTTGTTTTTCCTGTTCCGGATAACCCAAAGAAAATGGCGGTATCTCCTTCTTTCCCAACATTTGCAGAACAATGCATCGCAGCGATACCCTTCAATGGCAGGTAATAATTCATAATTGAGAATATTCCTTTTTTCATCTCTCCTCCATACCATGACCCGCCAATAACTCCCATTCGTTCAGTAAGGTTAAAAAAGACGAAAACTTCTGAATGCAATCCCTGTTCTTTCCACTGTGGATTTGTTTTTTTCGCAGCATTCAGCATAACAAAGTCCGGTTTAAAATTTTCCAGTTCTTCCTCAGATGGGCGAATGAACATATTCTTCACAAAGTGCGCCTGCCAGGCCACTTCCATAATAAACCTTACACTCAGCCGGCTGTCTTCATTGGCGCCGCAAAATACATCCATTACATAAAGCCGCTGACCGGACAGCTCCTCCACAGCAAGTTTCAAACCATGGTCCCAAACCTCTTTGGTTATAGGCTTGTTGTCAGAGGATTTTGCTTTTTCATTTCGCCACCAAACGGTATTTCTGGTAGTATCATCCAATACAATATACTTGTCCTTTGGGGAGCGACCGGTGAACTTACCTGTATCTACCTTTACAGCTCCAAATTCTGTTAACACACCTTTCTCAAATCCTTCCAGGTCACTTAATTCCTCTTCATAGAGCAGATCATAACTGGCATTGTATACGATTTCGGCATTGTCCTTTATTCCGTATTGCTGAAGGTCGATATTTTTTACATGTTTGTTCATATTCGTATTATTGAATTAATAAGGAAAATTAATGAAACAGACACATCTAATCAAAGATCAAAAAAAAAAGCAGCAAAACAAAGTATTACTGCTTTTGAATTTATTGTTATCAGGTTCCCTATCTTTTGTATTTGATCGAAGCTTGAGCTGCTGCAAGCCTTGCTATCGGTACCCGGAAAGGAGAACAACTTACATAATTCATGCCAGTCCTGTAACAGAATTCCACTGAGCTGGGATCACCTCCATGTTCACCGCAGATGCCAACTTTCAGATTTGAATTACTGGAGCGGCCCCTGGTTGTCCCAATCTCTACAAGCTGTCCGATACCCTCCTGATCGAGAGACTGGAACGGATCGGTCTTCAGTATGCCTTTCTTGATATAAATAGGAAGGAATTTCCCTGCATCATCTCTTGAATATCCAAATCCCATCTGTGTAAGGTCATTTGTGCCGAATGAGAAAAATTCAGCATGCTTTGCAATTTCGTCAGCAACAAGCGCAGCGCGGGGAATTTCGATCATTGTTCCAACCTGGTATTCGCATTTTTCACCTTTCTCCTCAAATACCTTTTCAGCGGTAGCCCTGATGATCTCATCCTGCAATTGAAACTCCTTTACCGTACCAATGAGAGGTACCATGATTTCCGGACGGGCATCAATGCCCTTCTTCTTCAAATTAACAGCGGCCTCAATGATCGCCCTTGCCTGCATTTCGGTGATTTCCGGATATGTATTTCCAAGACGGCATCCCCTGTGCCCGAGCATCGGGTTAAATTCGTGCAGGTCATCAACCAGCGCCTTAATCTCGTCAACAGTCACTCCCATTTGCTCAGCCATGATCTTCTGATTGGCATCATCGTGGGGAACAAATTCATGCAAAGGCGGGTCCAGTAGTCTGATCGTCACACCATATCCCTGCATTGCCTCGAGTATTCCTTCGAAATCTTCCCTTTGATAAGGCAATAATTTTTCAAGTGCTTTTCTTCTTTCATTCTCATTGGATGCAAGGATCATTTCACGCATGGCTATGATACGTTCTCCTTCAAAGAACATATGTTCAGTTCGTGTAAGTCCAATACCCTTCGCTCCGAAATCCCTCGCAGTTACTGCATCATCGGGAGTGTCGGCATTCGTCCTTACATCCATTTTGGTGTGCTTTTCAGCAAGTTCCATAATATTGGCAAAATCACCACTTAATTCCGGATCGATCGTATCAATTTTACCTTCATATACGATACCTGATGTTCCATCGAGCGAGATCCAGTCACCTTCCTTCAGTGTTTTACCTGAAACAGACATGGTCCGTTCCCTGTAATTAACCTTCACTCCACCTGCTCCTGAAACACAACATTTTCCCATACCCCGTGCAACAACGGCGGCATGTGAAGTCATACCTCCACGTGCAGTGAGAATTCCTCTGGCAATGTTCATTCCTTCGAGGTCCTCAGGTGATGTTTCAATCCTTACAAGAATGGACTCAGGGTACTTTTCTGCTTCATCGGCAAAGAATACAACCTGACCGGTAGCTGCCCCGGGTGAAGCAGGAAGTCCTTTGGCAATAACGGTTCCTTTTGAAAGTGCTGATTTATCAAAGACCGGGTGGAGCAATTCATCCAGTTTTGAAGGTTCCTGCCGAAGCAATGCGGTCTTTTCATCGATCATCCCATCGCGCAGAAGATCCATGGCGACCTTCACCATTGAAGCAGCTGTACGTTTTCCGTTCCGGGTCTGCAACATCCAGAGTTTTTCATCCTGGATTGTAAACTCTATATCCTGCATGTCCCTGTAGTGATTCTCAAGCTTTGTCTGGGTATCATCCAACCCCTTGTATACTTCAGGCATCAGTTCCTCCAGCGAAGGATATTTTGATACCCGTTCTTCTTCAGGAACACCTGCAAGCTTTGCCCATCGGAGAGAACCCTCTTTGGTTATCTGTTGCGGCGTACGCACACCTGCAACAACATCTTCTCCCTGTGCATCGATCAGGTATTCGCCGTTGAAAATATCTTCACCGGTTGCAGCATCCCTTGTAAACGCAACACCTGTACCGGACTTATTGCCCATGTTTCCGAATACCATGGCCTGGACATTCACTGCGGTTCCCCACTCTTCCGGGATCTGGTGCATCTGTCGATAATAAATGGCCCTGTCTGTATTCCAGCTATCAAAAACTGCCATAACTGCTCCCCACAGCTGATCCCAGGGATCTACAGGGAAATCCTGGCCGGTCTGCTTTTTAACAGCAGCCTTAAATTTTTCAACCAGTCCCTTAAGGTCCTCAACATCTAATTCATTGTCATTGACAATACCTTTGGCTTCTTTCAACTCTTCAAGGATCTCCTCGAAAGGATCAATATCCTCCTTGCTTTCAGGTTTCATGCCCAGAACAACATCACCGTACATCTGAACAAACCGGCGATAGCTGTCCCATGCAAATTTCTCATTACCGGTTTTCGCGGTCAGCCCCTGAACAGCATTCTCATTCATTCCGAGATTCAATACTGTATCCATCATGCCGGGCATGGAAACCCTTGCTCCGGAACGAACAGACATCAGGCAGGGATTCTCATTGCTCCCAAATCTGGTTCCCATGATCTGCTCGACATTCTTCACTGCAGCCTCTACCTCAGGCTTCAGAATTTCTGTTACTTTCTCACGTCCGAGCTGATAATACTCCGCACAAACTTCAGTTGTGATCGTAAACCCTGGAGGAACCGGAACCCCGATGAGATTCATTTCAGCAAGATTGGCTCCTTTTCCTCCCAGTAGATTTTTCATGTCAGCTTTTCCTTCAGCCTTTTTGTCCCCAAAGGTATAAACACGCTTAACTTTTGACATTCTAATATTCTTTTAAATGTTAATAATGAACTGGTTAACTATAGGATTTTTTTTGAAAGTACAAATGTATTTAAAAAAAAATTAAAACAATTCTAAATAAAGTTAAATAATTGTATGTTTTGACTGCCAATTCCGATCTATTTTCTTGATCTCGGATGATGGCTGATAATTACTTCGCGAAGATATTCCCTGTCAAGATGCGTATATATTTCTGTGGTAACGATGGACTCATGTCCCAGCATTTCCTGTACGGCCCGCAGATCAGCCCCTCCGTTGACAAGATGTGTTGCAAATGAATGCCTGAATGTATGGGGACTGATGGTCTTTTTCAGTCCTGTTTTTCTTGCAAGATCCTTGACAATGGTAAATATCATGACACGTGTAAGCTGCTTTCCCCTTCTGTTCAAAAAAAGCACATCTGTATTTCCCTTATCAATATTGAGCATTGAATTCCTGTCAGGCATGTATTTTTCGATCTCGTTGAGTGCCACCCGGCTGATCGGTATAAGTCTCTCTTTATCGCCCTTCCCAACAATCCTGACAAATCCTTCGTCGGGATAAACATCAGATATCTTTAGTCCAGTCAGCTCACTTACCCGCAAACCACAGGAATAGAGCAATTCAAGCATGGCCCTGTTTCTCCTGCCCTCCGGCTTGCTGAGGTCGATCCCGGAAAACAACCTGTCAATTTCTTCCACGGTGAGAACTTCAGGTAGTATTCTGGCAATTCGTGGACTTTCAAGTGTTAAAGCAGGATTTTTACCTATCCTTTCTTCCATCTCAAGAAAGCTGAAAAAACTTCTTATGCCCGAGATGATCCTTGATTGCGTACGTCCACTCAAGCCTGTCTCTTTCAGCCATGCAACAAAATTATGCAGCAAATCAGGGGTGATTTCTCCGGGAAGCAATGTTGTATCATTTAGTTCCAGGAACCTGATAAGTTTCCTTACATCCTTTTGATAGGCATCCACGGAGTTTTCCGATAACCCCTTTTCAAGGCGAAGAAACGTGCGGTAATCCTTAACATCATTATCCCAATTTCCCATCACAACTTTCTTATATTGATAGCATTCATAGCACTCATTTTCCGTGGATCAAGGGATTCTTTCCATCATTAGCAAAAAGGAGATACCTAGCGCTACTCCTGATAACACCAGGTTCCATTCCCTCCTCGGGGATTTAAAAAGGTTTACAATGATCCAGGTAACCAACATGATGAAAACAACGATCATGATCTGCCCAATTTCAATCCCAAGGTTGAAGGAAAAGAGCGGCAGGACAATGGATTCCGCTGATCCAAGCAGGCTCCTCAGATAAAGTGAAAATCCAAGGCCATGGATCAGTCCGAAGAACAATGCTGCCAAGTATTTTATCAAATGGAGCATGCGTCCTGCCTTTTCATATCGATAGATCGCATTGGCCAACGCAGTGATAAAAATGGTCAACGGAATGAGAAACTCTATCAGTCCTGTATCAATACTGATTAGCTTTAGCGAGGCAAGTACCAGGGTAGTAGAATGCCCCAGTGTAAATGCAGTGATCAGGACCAGCACTTTCTTCCATTCCTTTACCCTGTATACAGCACAAAGAGTCATGATAAAAAGAATGTGATCATACCCTTGGAAATCCAGTATATGATCGATCCCCAACCGTAAGTATAATTCAAAAACTGACATATTTAATTTATTTCGATACAAGTTTAGTGTAAATTTACATAAAGAACCGGGCCATGATCCGCCGATTGGCGGAACACACATGCTTATAATTATTTCATCAGAAAATAATTTAGTTAAGCGTCTGTATTCCAAATAATTATTAACTCAAATAAATGACAATTTAAATATTAATGCCATGGAACCTTCATGTTATTTTTATTACCTTTTGCGAACGATAGTGCATGAGGGGTTCACTTCTTGTGTTAATTTTCTTTGATAATAAACTATCATGGCAAGCTACCCCGATATACTTCGGAGCAGGATATCTGACATGTAAAAAATTAATAAATAACCAGATGAAAAGGTTTTTAATTTTAATAATCGTTACATTGTTTGCACTGATAAGAGTGTATGCACACCCCATTCATGTTTCCGTAACCAACATTAGCTTCAGTGACGATAGCATGTTCATAAGGATAAATACTTTTGTTGATGACTGGGAAACGGCCTATTTTCATTACCATGGAGAATTTACCGATCTCAAAACCGTCAATGTATTCAATAACAAATGGTTCAATTCATACTTCCGATCCTCCTTCAAAATAGAGATTAACAGCGAGAATGTAGAATTGTCCGCAAATCCCGTTACTGTTAATTTCGATGAGCTTGCGATGACCATCAAAATGCGTGTTAAATTGAATGAGAAACCGAAAACTTTGTACCTTTACAATGCATTGTTAACAGATATTTTTACAGATCAAACAAACCTGCTGATTTACTCCGGGACAAAAAAGGAAAAGGGAATAAAATTTGATGCCAGGCATAAAGAAGAATTACTGAAGCTTTAGCGAGAGAATGAAAAGAATTGTACCTACAATATTTTTATTGTTGTTAATTCTCAATCAGTTATGGGCAACACATAACCGGGCAGGTGAAATTACACTGAAACAGCTTGATGAATTTACATACGAGATTCTGATCACCACCTTCACGTATACCCTGAGCCAGGCCGACAGATCTTCGCTGGAGGTACAATGGGGTGACAATACCATATCTACTGCGCCAAGGATCAGTATAGAAAAATTACCCGGAAATTATCAGAAAAACATTTATACAACCAGGCACACTTTCCCGGGATCGGGCACCTACGAAATTATCGTACAGGATCCAAACAGGAACCTTGGGGTTAAAAACATCCCCAACTCAGTAAATGTAGTATTTTCCATCAAAACGACCATTGCGATCAATCCTGCCATCGGAACGAATTCAACCCCGGTCCTGCTCAGCGATCCAATAGACCGTGCGGCTTTGAACCAGGTATTCATTCATAATCCTTCAGCTTATGATCCTGACGGAGACAGCATTTCATACAAACTCACCGTATGTACGGAAGAAGATGGCAACCCAATTGAGGGCTATGAACTCCCGTATGCCACTGACACATTGTACATAGACCCTTATACTGGTGACCTTTTCTGGATCACCCCTGATGAAACAGGTATTTACAACATCGCTATTGACATCGAAGAATGGAGAGAAGGTGTCAAGATTGGCAATATCGTGAGGGATATGCAGATCGAAGTATTCGAAACGGACAACAACAAACCTTATATCGACAGCTTGTATGACTATTGCGTGGAAGCTGGAACATTGATCGAATTTAATGTTGTTGCCAGGGATTATGACCTTGATTCTGTTTATTTGAATGCAACAGGCGGACCCTTTGAAGTTCAAAACAATCCGGCATTTTTCGACTCCTTTAGTCCGGATGCCGACTTCGGATTCAATGAAGGCTTTTTCAAATGGGAGACAAATTGCAGCCATGTCAGGGAGCAAGACTATACCGTTGTATTTAAAGCAGAGGACAACAATCCTGAAACACAGCTCGTTGACCTCAAGAATGTAAGAATTAAGGTAATTGGATCCCCACCTGATACACCGGAACTTACACCTGCATCGAACAGCATCACCCTGAACTGGGATCCTGATCCATGCCCGTATGTTACTGGTTATCGAATTTTCAGGAGAGAAGGACCATCAGGTTATACGCCTGATTCATGCGTAACCGGAGTGCCTTCCTACACAGATTACAGGCCAATAACTGATATAAAAAGACGGTCTCAAACAAGATTTGTAGATGATGGAAGGGGACAGGGCCTGAACCAGGGAACAGAATTTTGTTATATGATCGCATCCATTTACCCGGATGGTGCATTAAGCTTGCCGAGTGGTGAAGCATGTTCACCCCTGGTCGCGGGATTACCGGCCTTACTGCAGGTCAGTGTAACCGAAGACACCGGAGATGGTGAAATAGATGTCCGCTGGGCAATGCCGGAGGACCTGGACACAATACCTGCCAACGGACCGTATCAATATGTAATTTCAAGAAGCCAGGGACTTTACAGAAAAGAATCGGATAAAGTATTTCTGAAAAATACTACGAATATAAGTGACACTATTTTTACCGATTCAAATATATATTCAGAAATTGACTCAAATACCGTTGATACTTATCGCGGCTATTCATATACTATTGCCCTTTACAACAATGAGCCCGGTAACAAGTTCCCGATCAGTGATACATCGCGACTTGAAAGAGCTTCATCCTTTTATCCGGATCTTGTTGGTGAGGATAATCAGATTAAAATGACCATGCGGAAAAATGTTCCATGGATCAATTACGATTATACGATCTACCGGCTGAATAACAGCGTCGGAGCATTTGATTCTATCGGATATACAACAGCTCCGGTTTACACCGATACAGGACTGAAAAATGGTGTGGAATACTGCTACAGGATAAAAAGCACGGGCTGGCGCATCATTGAGGGGGACCTCTTTGAGAATGTGAACTACAGCCATATCAACTGCACCCGGCCAATAGATACCATTCGGCCATGCACGCCATATTTGCAGGGGCAATCGTTCTGTGATGAATTTTACAATCAGCTTAACTGGGGATTTTTATCAGATTCCTGCCTCGGGGATGTTGAGGGTTATGAACTTTATTACAATTACACGCCCAACAGAGAAGATCGAATAGATTCACTTATATTTAAAACAGATGACAAAACCGAAACTTCATATATTGATATTAAGACAAATGCATCCCTTACAGGTTGTTATTATATAATTGCGCTTGATTCCATGCAAAACAGGTCAAAAGAATCCGTGCAGCTGTGTCTGGATGAATGTTCAAACTATGTGCTGCCTAATGTGTTCAGTCCGAACGACGATAATACAAACGATCTTTATATCCCGTTAAAAACAGCATATGTTGAAAAAGTTGATTTTCAACTGTTTAACAGATGGGGGTTGTTGGTTTTCCAAACCAATGATCCTGGCATTCAATGGGACGGAAAGATCATGGGTACTGACCAGCTGGTAGCACCCGGTGTCTATTATTACATATGTGAAGTTTTTGAACCCCGTTTAAGCGGATTGGAATCTTATACCCTAACAGGTTTCATTTATGTATTTTCAGGAGATAAAAATGATGGTTTTATAGAAAAATGAGAGTAATTGCAATCATTATCCTAAGCGTTTTATTTCAGGATATTTCAAGCCAGCAGGTTATTGATCGATACCTGGAGGCAAGGGCATTGATGAAAAACGGAGATTATGGACCAGCGATTGAGATCCTGGATGAAGAGATCTCGGAAAATCCCTATGATCTCGACGCGCTTTACCAGCGTGGTATGTGCTATTATGAAACAAAAATGTACGACAAGGCCATACCCGACTTTCTGTTGGTTAACAAGAGAGCGGGGGCCAGGAGCAGCCTGATGCTGGCGAAATGCGAAGCAAGATTGAACCATCCCGAACTTTCTGTGAAATATTTAAGGCAACATTTGGGTTCATCCTTTAAAAAACCGGAAAAAGAGTTGCTGCTTGACAAAGACCTAACACTGATTGAGCATACATCTGCATGGAAAAATCTCTGGAAAGAGCGGGAATGGTACAACGCTTATGATTTACTACTTCAGGAAGCAAATTACCTTAAATCAAACGGAAAATACCTTGAAGCGCTGAACATCCTGAATGATCTGCATATAAAAGGTTTTAATCGAACAACGGTCAACCAGAAAATTGCCGAAATCTACCTTGCTACCGGTAATAATAAAGCTGCAAAGGAAGCCCTTGATGTTTCGATCAGGTCTGACTACAGAAACACAGCTTCTCTTAAATTAAGAATAGAACTGTATACAAACGAGGGTAATTACTTAGAAGCAGAAGCAGATTGCAGTAAACTCCTCCGCCAGGCTCCGGATGAATTCCCGCATTACTTGATTTACGGTAAGATCCTGATGCACCTGGAGAAATATGAAGAAGCTGTAACGGTTTTAAGTTCATATATACAATTATTCCCTGGTAATGCTGGTGGATACAATGAAATCGGGAAGGTATACATGCATCAGAAAAAATACATCAATGCCATTTCATCATTTAACAAGGCCCTTGAACTGGATCAGGGCGTTTCGGAATATTTTTACAACAGGGGACTGTCTTATGCAGCCACAAAGATGTATAAATTTGCAGAAAGGGACTATTCCATGGCACTTGACCTTGATCCTGAAAATGCTGATACCTGGTTTGCCAAGGGAATTGCCGATCTTGAACTAAATAAAAAGGATATTGCATGTTTTAACTTCAAAAAATCCTTTCAGTACGGTAAAAAAGAGGCCATCTCTTATATTCAAAGATTATGCAATTAGTGCTTGAAAGAACCGGGTTTACGAGCTCAGCGAAGCTAAAACGCCAATAGCTTCGGGATGCTCTTGTCTCTTTCTTTTCAAGCAAGACAAAATAATATTAGTTTTTATTCTGACACTAATTAAAAAAATGGAAAGCACAGCAAAATCCTCCCAACATTCAGATAAGGAATCTGAAAAGAAGACCATCAGCATTCTGAGGTCAGGAAACTCTTCAGCGATCATAACTACAATAAATGAGATCAGGGATCATGGAAAAATCATTTTCCTGCCTGAAATCTTTGACCTTCTGCTGAATGCGGATGACAATGAGATCCTGGGCGCCTGTATTGACCTGATCAATGACCTTAAACAGAATGAGTCGGTGCCCTATGTGATACGTGCTATAAAAGACAGCAGTCTTAAGGACATCAGGCACCACCTTGTTTCCTCCTGCTGGCAAAGCGGGTTAAATTATGCGAAATATACGGGGCTGTTCACAGACCTGTTGATCAGGGAGGAATATCTCGTTGCTGTTGAGGCCCTTACCGTTATAGAGAATCATTTAAGTGAACTGACCGATGAAGAAACAGCAAGGTTGCTGGCCAGATTACAGGATGCTGTTCCCAGGGCAACGGAACATAAGAAAGCGCTGATAAATGAACTCATCAATACTGTCAAAAATTTCTAAGCATCAATGCAGTTTTGAAAAATATTTAATGAACTGTGCCCTTTCGTAGATAGCAGGATCCTTAATTGATGAATAGTTCATCTTTCCCTTGAATTCACTGATGGACTGGTACTGTTTCTTTTCCATCCAGTTTTTAAGTTCTGCAATAATGTTACGCAAATATTCAACACCATTCCTGTAGAGCACAGAGCATACCTGAACAGCTTCAGCACCGGCAAGAATTTGCTTGACAGCACCCAATCCGTTATGAACTCCGGTTGATGCTGCAATATCCAGCTTATCCACTTCCGAAGAAATGATGCCCACCCATCTCAGTGAATTACGGATCTCAGCGGGTGTACTTAGCACCGCCGATGCGCCCATAGTAAAATCATCCGTATTTATATCCGGTGCATAAAATCGATTGAAAAGGACTATTCCGGAAGCTCCTCTTATGGACAATTGTTCTGCCATCCACGACAGGTTGGTAAAATGCATTCCCAATTTAATGATTACTGGAATGGTAACTTTCTTTTTTACTTCTTCCACGATATTCAGGTATGCTTGTTCATATTCCCTCGGATCCTTGTGCTTATCATTGGCAATAAAATATATATTGAGTTCAAGTGCATCTGCACCAGCTTCCTCCATTTTTGCAGTAAAATCCGTCCATTCATCACTTGAATAGCAATTCACGCTTGCGATCACAGGTATGTTTACCGCATCTTTAGCATCCCTGATGAGTTGCAAGTAATTGCTCACTGAATTTTCACGCGCATATGCCTTCAGGTAGTCGGCTGCTTCCGGATAACCATCACCAGTTTCCATCTGCCCGATTTCGTATTCAATCTGTTCCTCGAAAAGAGATTTAAGAACAACTGCCCCCGCACCAGCCCGGGCAATTTTCTTAATTCTGTTTACAGAACTTGTCAGCCCGCTGCTGGAGACAACAAGCGGACTTTTTAAATCCAATCCTGCATATTTTACTGAAAGATCCACCATATCAAAACAATAGTTATGTATAATTCCTTTCGCCAAAAATTGTGCTTCCCACCCGGATCATGTTGCTCCCTTCTTCAACTGCTGTGTGGTAATCAGCTGACATACCCATAGACAGTATTGAGAACCCCTGTTGTTCCCTGAACCGATTCTCCTTCAATTGATCAAATATACGTTTTAGATTTTGAAACTCCTTCCTTACCAGCTCAAAATCCTCTGTAAAAGTAGCCATCCCCATAAGTCCCCGAATCCCGACAAAATCCAGCTCATTCAAGTTATTTTCCTCAAACAGGCCATTGAGTTCATGCTCGTCAAATCCAAATTTGGTGCTTTCACGAGCGATATGAACCTGCAACAGGCAATCAATTACACGGTTGCTCTTTCTCCCTTCTTTATTGATCACATTTAACAATTTCAGACTGTCTACCCCATGAATAAGCGTCACAAAACCAGCGATATATTTCACTTTATTGGATTGCAGATGGCCGATCATGTGCCAACGTATATCTTCAGGAAGCTCTTCGGATTTTTCCAACAGCTCCTGAACCTTGTTTTCTCCAAAATCCCTGTGTCCGTAAGTATAAAGATCCTTTACCATCTGAACAGGCTTGGTCTTTGACACAGCAACAATGGTCACATTTGAAGGAATCGAAGATCTGACATTTTTCAGGTTCTGTATAATATCCATGCTCTATTCAAGTGAATGTATTACCAATCCGCTTCTTAATTTTGGTTCGAACCACGTGGTTTTGGGAGGCATGATAAGGTTATTGTCCGCAATATCCATTAATTGCTTCATTGATACCGGGTACAACGCAAAAGCCACCTCCATTTCTCCTTTGTCGACCATCTTCCTGAGTTCCTCAAGTCCCCGGATCCCGCCGACAAAATCAATGCGATCCGATTTTCGCAGATCGGTAATATTTAAAATCGGACCCAGCACCTGGTCAGAGAGTACCGTTACATCAAGGCAACCAATGGGATCATCATCATTGTAAGTTGATGGTTTTGCCTTCAAAGAAAACCAGTTGCCTTCAAGGTACATACTGAATGTATGTGGGTCTGTTGGTTTAAAAATCTCTTTACCGATCTGCTTCACCTCGAACCCCTTGTCCAGTTCACTCAAAAATTGCTTGGCTGTAAGGTCATTAAGATCTGTAACCACGCGGTTATAGTCTATAATGTTTAATTGGGAACCCGGGAAATGCACAGCAAGAAAATAATTGTATTCTTCATTTCCGGTATGATCCGGATTATTCATTTTCCTCTCATTACCCACAAGTGCTGCGGCAGCTGTCCTGTGATGGCCATCTGCAACATAGGTGAAAGGAATATCGTTTTGAAAATAACCTGTTATATCTGAAATATCCACCGGATCTTCCAACAACCAGAAATGATGTCCGACACCGTCGTCAGTAACAAAGTCGTATACAGGCTTCCCCTTCACAATTCTTTCCACAATTGCATTGATTCCATCATGATCCGGATATGCAAAAAAGACCGGTTCTGCATTGAAATTGGTGACCCGGATGTGGTTCATCCTGTCTTCTTCCTTATCCGGCCGGGTCAGTTCATGCTTCTGAATTACTCCAGTCATGTAATCTTCAACAGCTGCACAGCCTACAATTCCATACTGTGTATTCCCGTTCATTGTCTGCGCGTATATATAGAATATTTCACGCCCATCCTGCACAAAGAAACCTTCTTTGATCAGCTGATCCAGGTTCTCTTTTGCTTTGCGGTAAACTTCTTCTGAATGAAGGTCAACGCTTTCATCAATATCTACCTCGGGCTTAACAACATGCAGGAAAGAATGGGGATTTCCCTTTACTTCCTCCCTGGCTTCTTCAGAATTGAGTACGTCATAGGGCCTTGATGCCACGTCCCTGACAAATTTTACGGGTGGCCGGAACCCTTTGAATGGTTTAATTACTGCCATAGAAATGATATCCTTGTCTAATTTACCTTAAATGTTGCATCTCCGTTCTCAAGGAAACCCACGATCTGCTTAGCTGCAGCCACGCCTGCATTCAGGTTGGCCTCTGCAGTCTGCGCTCCCATTTTCTTTGGTGTGAAAAATACCCTGTCGGGATATTTTTCCTGCAATTGGTCCCTGCAATCAGGAGCAATGTCCGACAGGTACCTGAGATCATCACGTTCAGCCATTAATTTCAGAAGATCTTTCTCATAGATAACCTCTTTCCTTGCAGTATTAACAATAGTAGCGCCTTCCGGCATCCTTGATATAAGATTTTCATTGATCGATTGTTTTGTCTGCTCATTCGCCGGAATGTGCAAAGATACATACTGGCAGGTGTCGTATAATTCTTCAACTGAATTAAGGTGGATAACTCCATCATTTTCAATTATTGTCCTGTCCACATACGGGTCAAAAGCATACACATACATACCCAGGCCTTTTGCAATGGATGCAACGATGCGTCCAACATAGCCGTAAGCATGAATTCCCAGTTTTTTCCCTCTTAACTCAGTACCTGCTTTTGCATTGAACCTGTTGCGGTTCAGATAAATCAACATGCCAAAAACAAGTTCTGCAACTGCATTTGAATTCTGTCCAGGTGTATTCATTGCAACAACTCCGTTTTCAGATGCTGCCTCAAGGTCAACATTATCGTATCCGGCACCTGCGCGCACGACTATCTTAAGCGCCTGTGCAGCTTCAATAACCTCACTATCAACCTTGTCGCTTCTGATAATCAGAGCCTGAACATCTTTAACCTCCTTCAGCAGTTCACCTTTATCCGCATACTGTTCGAGTAATTTCAGTTCATAACCTGCTTCCTGGAATACCTTTTTTACCTCTGCAATTGCTGCATTGGAAAAAGGCTTTTCTGTAGCAACCAGTACTTTTGTCATAACTATTTATTTTAATGTTTTTTTTCAAATTCTTTCATAACTTCCACAAGGGCTTCAACGCCTGATAGAGGCATTGCATTGTATATGGAAGCACGGAACCCTCCGACAGATCTGTGTCCCTTGATGCCGACCATCCCCTTTTCTGTGGCATAAGCAAGAAATTCAGATTCAAGGTCCTTGTAATGATGATTCATTACAAATGTTACATTCATAATGGACCTGTCCTCAGGATCTTTTACATTGGGCTCAAACAATTTATTCCTGTCAATCTCACCGTAAATCAACTCAGCTTTCTCATTGTTTTCCCGGTGCATTGCGCCAACGCCACCTTTTTGCCTGTACCATTCCAGTGTCTGCAGCGCTGCATATACAGGAACTACGGGCGGGGTATTGAACATTGATTCCTTTTCAATGTGGGTTGCATAATCCAGCATCGTAGGTATTGGCCTGCTTACATTCCCCAGTATGTCGTTCCTGATGATAACAAAAGTAACTCCCGAAGGAGCAAGGTTTTTTTGTGCACCACCATAGATCAAGGCATATTTTGATACGTCCATGGGCCGGCTGAAAATATCAGAAGACATGTCTGCCACCAGGGGCACCGGAGCATCAATGTCCTTTTTTATCTCGGTACCGTATATGGTGTTGTTGGTGGTAATGTGAAAGTAATCTGCATCTGAAGGTATCTTATACCCCTTTGGAATGAATCCATAAGTTGAATCTTTTGATGACGCCACTACATCAACCTCACCAAAGATCTTTGCCTCTTTGATGGCTTTTGATGCCCAGGAACCAGTGTCCAGGTATGCTGCCTTATTGACCAGCAGGTTATAAGGAACCATACAAAACTGCAAACTGGCGCCTCCCTGCAGGAATAAAACACTATAGCCATCAGGAATGCCAAGAAGCTCTTTGAACAACAACTGAGCTTTTTCCATAACAGCAATAAACTCCTTGCTCCTGTGTGAAATTTCCATTATTGATAATCCCATTCCGGAGAAATCGAGTATGGCTTCTGCCGTATTCTTTATGGTATGCTCCGAAAGAATGGACGGACCCGCGTAAAAATTATACTTTTTCATCGTTTATTAATTAAAATTTCCGTTATTTAAATAACAATAAAGATAGTTATTCAACAAACTATCACAAAAAACAGGACATTTAGTTTTAAACTAAAAGCTAACATTCGGTTAATATTCTGAATTATCAAGAACCGTGATGAACTTGTTTTTATATTCCGGTAGTTTGGTTGTCAGGTTATACTGATGGCAATAACCGATCACATCATCAAGTCCGTTTTTCCTCAACCGTTCCCTTTGTGCTACTTTATCGATATAGTGTGTCATGTTTTCTCCGGCAATATGATACAGGTCAATGGCTGCTTTTACAGAGTCGCATATGGTATGAAAGTGTTTACCTTGAAGGATCATCTCAGACAGCGCTCCTGCATAAAGGGTATCTTCAAGATTGAATTTATTTTTCCATCCTGCACAAAGGATAAGCACATCCCTATGGTGAGACAGGATGTAATCAGCAGTTGCCCTGATGTTCAAATATGCTCCAATCAGCACCATATAACCGCTTGATGCAAGATTTATGGCCTGTGTTCCATTGGTGGTGGAATAAACGATCTCCCTGCCATGAACCCTGTCTGATGTGAAGTTATAGGGAGAATTTCCGAAGTCAGCGAAATCCCTGACAATCCCATCACGCTCTGCCGCAACCATATACCCTTGATCCTTAAGTGCCTTGGCTTCTTGCAATGTTCCAACGGGAATAATTTTATCAACACCATTCATAAACGCAGTCACTATTGCTGAGCTGGCCCTCAGTATATCAGTTACGACAACAATGGCATCTTTGTTTTCATATTCCTTGTACAATGCAGGACTAAAACAAACTTCAACCTTATTCATAGACAGATTATTTCGAATTATCGATAAAAGGCGGTTTCACGACTGTTGCAGATAAAAGTTTGTTCCTGACACCAATCCATATCCGGGTACCCTGCTTGTGGTATGGAACCTCAAGGTATCCCATTCCGATGGATCTGGAGGTAAAGGGAGACATGGTTCCCGATGTCACCTTACCGATCGGTTCTTCATCCTGGTTATAGATGGGATAATCCTTTCTCGGTATTCCGCGATCAGTGAGTTCAAATCCGGCAAGCCTTCGTGAAACTCCTTCCTGCTTCTGACGGTAAAGGTATTCCCTGTCAATAAAATCATTGCCATCCACAAATTTAGTTATCCAGCCCAAACCGGCCTCGATGGGTGATGTTGTTTCATCTATATCATTTCCGTACAGGCAAAATCCCATTTCCAGCCTCAGTGTATCTCTGGCAGCAAGTCCGGCAGGAACCAAATCATATTCCGCTCCCGCTTTGAGTATGGCTTCTAATATCCCTTTGCCATTGGAATTTTCAAAATAAAGTTCAAATCCACCTGCGCCTGTATACCCCGTATTGCTTATGACCACCTTATCCATCCCTGCAAATTCAGCCTGGACAAAGCTATAATATGGAATTCCGGAAAGATCGACAGCGGTTAGTTTCTGTAAGATGTGGTGCGCGGACGGACCCTGCACTGCAAGTTGGGCAAATTCATCTGAAGCATTGACAAGCTCCGCCCCTTCCCTGTTGTTATCTGACAACCATTTCCAGTCTTTTTCAGTATTGGAGGCATTTACCACCAGAAAAAAGCCATCGTCATCGAACTTATAGACCAGCAGATCATCCACGATCCCTCCTTTTCCATTTGGAAAACATGAATACTGAACTTTCCCGGGAATAAGTTTTTGAACGTCATTGGATGTCATACGCTGAACCAGTGGAGCAGCATTTTTGCCCCTGACCCAAATTTCCCCCATGTGAGAAACATCAAATACCCCTGCACCGGTTCTTACATTGTTGTGTTCATTCTTCACTCCTGAAAATTCAACGGGCATCAAATATCCTGCAAATGGCACCATTTTACCCCCCAGGGAAACGTGCTGATCATAAAAAACAGTCTTTTTCATAATACCTAAAATTAGTGGCAATGCCAGTTAACAAAATTAGCATTTTCTACTGTTATTGCTATTGTTAAATAACAGGATAAGGTGAGGATGAAATGTCGAACCCGGCCAATGTGTAAAGGTGATCCGCAAACACATTGGTTCTATTGACAAACACTATCATTAAGATATGCATTCAGAACCAGTGTTACTTGCTCAATATCTGGAACTCAACCCTGCGGTTCATTTCCCTGCCTTCACTGGTATCGTTCGTAGCAACCGGCTGCTCGTCGGCATACCCTGCATATTCAAGTCGGGATCGGGCAATCCCTTTTCCGGCTATATAATCGACAACTGCTTTTGCGCGCTGTTCCGAAAGTCTTTTGTTAACCTGTTTGGAACCAATATTGTCTGTATGACCTGATATCTCAAGTCGCACAGAGGTATTGCTCTCAAGGAAACGGACAACCTGGTTGAGTGCCTCAAAAGATTCAGGTGAAAGTATTGACTTTCCTGTTTCAAAGTATATATTTTTCAGGACCACTTTTACGCCAACTTCAATTTTCTGAAGATAAAAATCAGCCTCGACAGTTTCATCCGTGTTGACCATTGAAAGATCGATCATATCAAGGAAATATAGATAACCGGAAGCATTGACCTCAACGCCGTATGCCTTAGGCTCAGGCAAACTGACTTTGTATTTGCCATCCTGTCCCGACATGGTCTTGGCCATCTCCATGCCGCTGGAAGGATCAATAAAGCTGATGCCGGCCATTACAACTGTATCAATAATCCCGCTCGTATCCCTGATTACACCTTCCACGAGCAATGAAGAATCAACCTCCAGACGTTTGGGGTCGGTTAGAAAAGGATCAAACTTGCTAAGCTTGCTGCCTGCAACCAGATCATTGCTGAAGAGCGAAATCAATTCTTTTTCAGTTCCCAGCTTAACCACCTTGTAAATGTCTTTGCCTCCAAGCCCCTCTTCCCTGATCGTAGCATAATATCCATATACACCCGAGGAATCTGTCACGTAAAATATTTCATCCTCCGGAGTGTTAATGGGGTATCCCAGGTTTTTTGGCGGACTCCAGAATCCGTTCTCATCCAGGTCGCTCCTGAAAACATCAAATCCTCCCATTGAATTATGCCCTTTGGAAGAAAAATACAAAGTGCGGCCATCATTTGTGAGATAAACACCTTCCTCGTCATACTTTGAATTGATCAGCCCACCTAGATTTTTGGGATCATCCCACTTGCCCTTTGCATTCATCTTTGTTACGAAAATATCCTTGCCGCCTGATGTAAGCTCCGAATTTGATGAAACAAAGAAAAGTTCTCTTCCGTCAGGTGACATCACTGCAGTGGTCTCCTCTGAATCCGATCCTATGAACCTGGACAATGATTTCGGTTTTTTCCACTTGTCCTTGTCTTCCCTGAAAAATGCCTGTTGAATATCTCCACCATTAACTTTACCTATATAAACAAAAACAGAACTGCCGTCAGGAGCTACACCCACGATAGACTCATTCCCTTTTGATTTGAATGGTTTTCCCAGAAGCCTGGCTTCTTTGAATTCGCCATCCTGTATACTGCTGATATAGATATCCTCGTAGTACTTGTTATCCAGTTTGTGTCTCCTTGACCTTTTGCCGAAAGGCCTGCGACTTGTAAAATACAATGCGGAATCATTGTACGCAAATCGCGGATTGTAATCGTCATACTTCGAATTAACAGCATCACCAAGGTTTTTTAGCATGACACGCACAGGCATTGCGGTTAATTCCTTTCCATGCGTGCATTCAATAATGTGCTTTTCTATTTCAGCGCTTTTCCTGACCATCTCCTCATCGGGCTCAAGTGTCGCCTTGTGTTGTAAATAGTAATTCTTTGCCTCATCGAATTTAAGGTTGTAATGGTAAGCCCTGGCAATTAAGAACCGGATGTCACTGGTGATATCCGGTTTAAGTTCAAATGCCTTGAGAAAATAATCAAGTGATCTGTACTTGTTGTCCCCATAAATATAACAGATACCAATCTTGTAATTCAGTTCTGCATTGAAACCATTGTATTGATCTGCAAAAAGATAATGGTCCAGGGCAAGGTTGTATGTTCCGACACCGTCATCGTAGTAGTCGTCACCATTCTTCAGGCTTTTCCATGCCTCCTTAAACCCTTTGGATTGGTCTGTACGCCTGAACTCCCTTTTTTTTATCTTTACATCCTCCTGGGCAGCAACAAAAGAAAAAATACAAATGATTGCTATTGCCAGTCCTGTCTTCTTATAATTCATGGGTTGTTTTTTAGTTTAATTGCACTCATTAAGATATTCCTTTACCTGTTCTTCACCGAGCTCAAAGGCCTTGTTCCAATCATCGCAAGCGCCGGTGACATCACCATTCATCTCCCTGATCAATCCCCTGTTCGTATATAATATTCCTGAATCCGGATTTTCTGAGATCACCTCATCCATTAACTCAATAGCATCAGTCATCTGATTTTTTTTGGCAAACAGACTTGCCCTGTTAAGCTTGGCTTCCATGAAGCCGGGTTTCAATTCAAGTGCCTTGATTAAATTCACCTCTGCAAGATCCAGCTCTCCTTCCTGGTAATAGGCATAACCCAGATTATTGTATGCAAGGAAAAGGTCCGGATCCTGCTCAATAGCAGTCTGAAAATCCTTGATCGCCCCTTCGTAATCTCCCATGACCATTTTTAATGTACCCATGTTGTTGTAGGCCAAAGGAAATTCTTCATTATAGTTCACAGCAGTTTTGTAATCGTACAATGCACCTGTATGGTCCCCCATCCTGCGTTTAATTCCTGCCCTGTCGTGGTAGGCAAGCGCATAATCATCCTTCATACTGATGGCCTTGTTAAAATGGATCAAAGCCTTGTCATCATCAGCACTCAACAACCTGATCAGCCCCATGAAATAGAAGGCTTCAGGAATCACAAAACCCATGTCGATTGCCTGTTGAAAATATTGTTCACTTTCCTCTGAATCACCGGCTTCCATCATGAGATAACCTTTGTAAAAATAGGCTTCTGCCAATTTGGGATCATAATTCAATCCCTTGTCAATATCTTCCATTCCACCCTCAAGATCACCAACCGCTGCTTTCGCCCTGCCCCTGTTTAAGTAAGCAAGTGGAAACATCTCATTGATCGATATAGCCTGGCTGAACGATGCGATCGCATCAGAATATTCTTCTGCCATAATCTCTTGAACTCCATCGTTATAAAGCCGTTCCATCTCCCTGTGTTCCTGCATGGATAACTGAGCACTTAAACCAGAGAATACCAAAAGAGCCAGTACAGTGCTTGAAATTATTGCTTTTTTCATCCGGATTTATATTATCTTTAACCATTAAAAAATACTGTAAAAACAGCCTGCCGGGAAGTTACGTATAATAAAAAGGCCTTGCTGTAATTACACATCATCTTTCAAAAATAAAATAATTATGAAAGGGTTGCATTAATAAAAATAAAAAAAATAATTTTAGTGCATCTTTTATAAACCATTTTCCACGAAAACTGAACAATGATCACTGATTTGTCTTATTTGAAAACAATGTCGGGAGGCGACTCTGATTTTATAAGGGAAATATTCGACATATTTGTTGAACAGATCGATGAATATGCTGAAAAAATGCCGATGTTCCTTGCCGATTCTGACTTCGATAATCTCTCTAAGCTGGCACATAAGGCAACATCAACAGTGGCTGTTATGGGTATGAAAAATGAAGCTGAATTGATGAAAGATCTTGAAAGAAAGGCAAAATTGAAAAGGGATATTGAATCGTATAAACTTATGATCCAAACATTTATAAACAAATCCAATCTCGCGGTGAAAGAGCTTGAAGATCAATTGGGAAATTTATCAGGAAATGATAAGAATTGAAGAGAGAAACGGCATTACCATAGCAAGATTCACCAACCAGGACAGGATCAATGCCCTGATCAGTGAACCTGTTAAAGAACAATTACTGGCTCTTTTCAGGGAACCCAATCTTAAACTCGCCCTTGATCTGAATGGAATAAAATTCATTGATTCAACGGGTTTCAGTATTTTTCTCAGTGTAATGAAAGCTGCCGGTAATAACTTCGGAGAATTCAAGATATGCAATGTCAGCAGTGAGGTTAAAGAACTCTTCCAGGTACTACAGCTGCACAATGTTTTTGAATTGTATGATTCACTTGATGAATGTTTGGCTGGTTTTGATGATTAATCTGCTATAAAAAAATAAACAAAAAAGAAAACCATGAAAAACTTAATTCTTATTATCACTTTAACAATTTTTATTCTCTCATGCGGTTCGGAAGGAACCAAAACGGGTATAAAGGAAACAGAAGCCATAAATGTATCCATTGCAGAGCTCGTCGCTTCACCTGAGAGTCACACCGATGATATGGTATCCTTAAAAGGCCAGGTGACCCATGTATGTAAGCATGGAGGACAGAAAATGTTTATCACAGATGAATCCCAGGAAAATAATCTGCTGATCCGGGTTTCCGGATCGATACCCGAATTTGATGTCACACTGGAAGGAAGCATGGTGGAAGTTACCGGTAAACTTTTAGCTACCATTGAAGCATCTGAGGAAGATCACCAAGAGGTAGATAATGATCAAACAGGAACACAAAACTCAAATAAAACCGAAGATTGTCCCACAGAGGAAAATCTGAAAAAAGAAGGGAGTGCAACAAGCGACAATAATGTAACTTACCATGTGGAAGCTGTTTCCTTCAAAGAGATCACTGAGGAGGTATAAAGTAAATTCCTTAAAGAATGAAGTGGAGAAAGCGCAACCGGTGGTTACACCGGAAGCTGGGGTATATGTTTTTTGGAATGGCCATCATATATGGAGTATCTGGCATTGCACTCAATCATCATATAACGAGACACTGGAATCCTTCGCATATTGAACGATCCGAAACCCTGGTGGGAATCGAACCTGCTGACAGGAGCGAGGCAGGTAAAGAATATATAAACGAAATAGTTACAATTGCAGGGGAAAAGGAAAACTATAAATCCTATTATTTCCCAACCGATCAATCGCTCATGATCTACCTGAAAGACGGACATATCATTGTGGATCTTGAAACCGGCGAATCATCGATCACTACTTTAAAAAACAGGAAATTCTTCAGGGAGATAAATTTCCTGCACTACAACAAGCCCAAACAGTTGTGGACCTATTTTTCGGACCTGTTTGCATTCTCCCTTGTAATAATGGCCATATCCGGTCTGATCATGAACAGAGGTAAAAAAGGAATCAAAGGCAGCGGGATCATCCTGGTTATTATCGGAATCACCATTCCTCTTATATTTTTGATTATTTACCTGTAACGGGTATCATATTCATCATAATTAGTGTCTGAAAAAAAACTCATACTTTTTAGCCATGCTTGATAAGAAAACGTCAAGAGCATCCCGATAGCCATCGGGATCGATGCCTGATAAACAGGAGTCCCGATATATTATCGGGATGACTGTTTTGAAGGCGAGCATAACGCAGCTATTGGCGTTTTCTTGCAAGCACTAATTAGTGCTGCTGCTCAGCAATGCACTATTAAATTAATAATTTTATTAATTTCGACAAAACAATATGAGTCTTCTTTCTGACATTTAGGCTTGTATGGTAATTATAATTCAATTTCAGCACTATGAGTGAAAAGATACTCAAGGCATTAATGCAATTATTTGCAATCATCGCCCGGCCTGAAAGTTCTGTGGCAGATCGCAGGGCCATCGTAGAATCCTTCCTGATCAGGCAATTGAATAAAGAACTGGCTGAAGAGTTCCTGAAAGTCTACGACAGTTTTGCCAGAAAATTCGCGGAAGAGGATGAGAAGAAATCACAAAAAGCCAGCCGTATACTTGCCAGAAGGTCCGTCAGGGTTTTAAAGATCTGTACAAGTATTAATGAAGAGCTCACCCAACAGCAAAAAGTAGTATTCCTGATCCAACTGCTTGAATTTATCAAATCAGATGCAGAGGTTGCAACAGATCAGGAAATGGAATTCGTAACCACAGTATCAGATACATTCAACATTGAAAAGGAGGAATACGAATCAATAAAGGAATTCGTGCTTAACGACAAAAAACTGAAACCCTCCGGCCATTTTCTGTTCGTGGACAATTCTGACAACGGAAGGGATCTGCCCGCAAATGCCAAACATATTAAGCGAGATAATATTTCAGGCCAGATAAGGGTTCTGCATATTTTATCAACCAACCTCTATTTTGTAAAATACATTGGACACGGTGAAATGTACATCAACGGGCAACTGCTCGAACAATTCAAAACCTATCCGCTAAATACAGGAGCATCGATCCGGAACCAGCAGATCACCCCTGTCTACTACAGTGATATTGTTAGCTCCTTTGTGGAGGACCGTATAAAATCCAGAATCGTATTTCAGGCAGACCATGTTGGCTATAAATTTCCAAATGGCGCCATTGGATTGCACGACATCAGTTTCACAGAGACTTCAGGCAGACTTGTAGGGATCATGGGAGCAAGCGGAGCCGGTAAATCTACCTTATTAAACGTACTGAACGGAACAAGTAAACCCACAAATGGAAGCGTATCCGTCAACGGAATTGATATACACAGCGGCGATCCTGAAATGGAAGGTATCATAGGTTTTGTCTCCCAGGATGACCTGCTCATAGAAGAACTTTCTGTCTACCAGAACCTGTATTACAATGCAAAATTGTGCTTTGACAACCATTCAGAGGAAGAGATCGAAAATACGGTAAATAAGGTATTAAAAAATCTGGGGCTATTTGAAATCAGAGACATACAAGTTGGTTCCCCGCTAAATAAAAAAATTAGCGGAGGACAAAGAAAAAGACTCAACATTGCCCTGGAACTGATCCGTGAACCGGGTGTTCTGTTCCTGGATGAACCCACTTCCGGTTTGTCGTCGAGAGACAGTGAAAACATCCTTGATCTTCTGAAAGAGCTGTCCTTGAAGAGCAAACTTGTATTTGTTGTAATACACCAGCCCTCATCCGATATTTTCAAGATGTTCGACCGCCTGCTTATCCTTGATACAGGCGGATACCTGATCTATAACGGAAACCCGATTGATTCGATAGAATACTTCAAATCCAGGGTCCAGCATGCCGACTGGAATGAAAGTGAATGTCCCGAATGTGGAAATGTCAATCCCGAACAGGTATTCAATATTGTAGAGACAAGTGTATTGGATGAATATGGAAAAATAACTTATACACGTAAGATATCTCCCGAACAATGGAGTGAACATTTTAAAAGGGAATACAAAGAAGCGGATCAGCCAACAGCCGCAAAGGAGGACCTGCCGGAAATATCATTCAAAGTTCCCAACAGGTTTCAACAGTTCCTGGTCTTTCTGAAAAGAGACATACTTAAAAAACTGAGTGATACACAGTACCTGATCATCAATTTCCTGGAAGCACCTGTTCTGGCGCTTGGACTTGCCTTTATAGTCAAATATTACAATGTCAGTGCAACAAGCAACGCAAATTATACACTTCTGGAAAACAGCAACCTTCCCGTTTACATCTTTATGTCGGTGATCGTGGCTATTTTTATGGGACTTTCCGTCAGTGCCGAAGAGATCATCAAGGACAGGAAAATACTGAAAAGGGAGGCTTTCCTCAACCTGAGCTGGAGTTCATACCTGTTCTCCAAAGTAGCTGTTCAGTTCCTGCTGTCTGCTATACAGGCCGCGACTTTTATATTCATTGGGAACTCGATCATGGAAATCAAAGGCATGTATTTTGAATACTGGCTCGTACTGTTCTCTGCATGGGCCTCTGCCAATGTTATGGGATTGCTCATTTCTGACAGCTTCAAAACGGTGGTAACCATATATATCCTCATCCCCTTCCTTGTTATACCGCAAATCATCCTGAGTGGTGTCATTGTTAAATTCGATAATCTGAATCCAAAGATATCCTCGCCTGACAGGATCCCTTTTTACGGTGAAGTTATTACTGCAAGATGGGCCTATGAAGCCCTTGCAACCTACCAGTTCACCCATAACGATTACCAGTCCATATTCTATCCGGTAGACAAGAAGATCAGCGTTTCAAAATATTATTCAACATACCTGCTGAATAATCTTCAGACAAAACTGAGTGCTGTCAGAACCAATTACAACGATCCTGAATCATCCGGGATCGTGGAAAACTACCTGGAGGTAATCAGGAATGAGCTCCAAAAGGAATACGAATCCAGACAGTTGCTCAGAAATGATGCAGAGGAATTACCGGGGTATATGGTCTCTGACCTTGACCAGATCACTGCTGAGAGTATTGACGATACAAAACTCGATTATTTAGGGGATTATATTGAGGAACTGCTAAAAGTATATAAAAATCTATTCAAGACTTCCGTTATTGAAAGCGACCGTATCAAACAATCATATGAACTGGATAAACTGCTGAGACTTAAAGAAGAACACCATAACAACAGCCTTGAAGAATTTGTTACAAACAAAAATGAATTTACCCCCAACGTTGAATATAAGGGAGAACTTATCCAAAAAAGCGATCCTGTTTTCCTGGATCCGAAAAAAGGCTTTATCAAAGCACATTTCTATGCTCCGCGAAAACTGGTTTTTGGAAATTACATGACAACGCTGTGGGTCAACGTGATTGTGATGTGGCTGACGACTGTAGTTCTTTTCGTGATGTTGTACTACAGGGTCTTGAAAAAGATGCTGGATTTCTTTGAAAATTTTACTGCAAACAGAAGCTGAACGTTCATTTGGTATACCGCTGATCATAAAAAAAGCCGCAACATGAACGATGAAGCGGCTTTTAAATTGGTAGTAAGAAAAAATATAATTAATTAATCAACTATTTCGATCATTTTGAAAGGAACCCTGATGATTGATTCATAGTCTTCACCTGCCTCAAGCATATCTTCATCGTCTTCTTCATAATGCCAGTTGATGATTACTTCATTAGGCCCTTTATGGATCATCTCCAGTTTTTTGAAGACATCCAGAATGCACTTGGATGAACTGGTGTTGAAATACTCCAGCTGTACATTGACCTGGGTAAGTGCAAGCGGAGATTCGCCGTATTTCTCCAACCACTCAACCAGTGGCTTGTAAAATTCAATCGAATTCTCCGGTATTGACCGTCCCTTGATCTCAACAACTCCTTCTTTGGCATCAAATTTTACAGTTGGTGTTTTTGCTGTTCCTTCAATTAACAATGGTTCCATAGTCTGTATTTTAAAAAGTTATTTTACGCTTTATAATCAATAAAAACATCCAAATTAAAAAAAGAGAAATCATCATTGTACTGATGAAATTTATAACTCAGTGGGTTCCCTGTTTTTCTTGCTATGTCTACAAGTCCAAGTCCACCTCCTCCTTTTTCAGACAAGCGCTGATGATTTAATATGAACTTATACATGTCTTTTAGTTCATCTTTGCTCATCGAGTTGATCTTATCAATTTTGTTCTTCAATTGTGCAACCTTTTCCTGTTCAACAAAATTGCCGGTTGAAATCCTGTACTGATCTTTTATCCTTGATACAACGAGTATGCCGAACTTCTCGTCAAATTCTTTTTGAAGTTCAGGAGGAAGTGCATCAATGTGATGGTACAGATTCTGAAGACTTTCTACAAGGACATTGTATACCTTTTTCCTTATTTTTGAATCCTCACTGTAATCATCCATGCGAGCTTCAACAACTTCAAGAACATTACTTATTAGCTCACTGGTAACATTTCCTTTGTAGGCTATAAGAACGTCATCTCCGTTCAACTTTGAGTAATACTCGTTAACATCAAAGGTCATGCAATCTTCTTTTGATTACTGGAATTGATTGTTTCTAACGCACAGCAAATATATAAAAAATTATTGCTACACAAAACATTGCCAGATAGCTTAAATGCGCTATTATCTGACTGTTTAGCCGATTAAATATAATTAAAATATGGTGAGCTGCATAAATTTTAATTATAATTTATGTTTTTTTCAGCAAACAGCCTGAATCCTATGATTATCATACCTTTTTCTTAGGATGAATTGGACTTAACGTAATGTTTCCTTGTTCCTGAGAAAAGGCGATATTTAACAAACCGGCAGTCCAGTTTGCCATTAAATAGCTGAATTTTTTTTTCCGGCTTAAGTCCTACATACTTCAAAGCCTCCATATTGGAAGTAAATATCCAGGCTTCCGAACCTGCAAATTTATGTTTCAGTATGTTGCCTATCCCTGAATACATTGTTTGCAAGTTTCCCGCATCCAGCCGTTCTCCATAGGGAGGGTTCATAACCACCAAAGACGGTGAATCTGTCGAATTTGCTTCCATGATATCCATCTGGCGGACCGTCACGATATCGTCCAACCCTGCATCACGAACGTTCGCACTTGTGATCCTGACAGCTTCCTTGTCAATATCGGCGGCAACAATCGGGAAACCAGGTATTTCTTCTGCAGGGATCTGTTCCCGGATCCGTTCGAAAAGCAACGGGTCGAATCCGGTCCAGTTCTGGAATCCATACCTTCGTTTAAACGCCCCCGGTATTTTCCCTGAGGCGATCAATGCTGCTTCAATGGCAATGGTCCCTGATCCGCACATTGGATCGACAAAAGGACGCTCCCCCCTGTAGCCTGTAAGCAATACCATTCCTGCAGCAAGAACTTCGCTCATGGAAGCGGCATGCTGGTATTTCCGGTATCCCCTTTTGTGCAACGATTCTCCGGAACTGTCCAGTGATATTGTGAAAAAATCATCATTTACATGCACGTTGATCCTTACATCAGGGTTTTTTTTGTCTACGGAGGGCCGGATGGAAGTTTTTTCCCGAAACTGATCAGCTATGGCATCCTTTACCTTTAATTCAATGAAATGACTGTTCCTGAATTTTTCTGAAAATGATACTGCATCTATAGCAAATGAATGCTTGAAGGTCATGTATTCGGACCAGTCAATTGACTTGACCTGGTTGTATAATTGCTGCTCTGTTCCAGCCTTGAAACTTTTTATTTTCATCAGGATCCTAAGGGCTGTCCTCAGGTAAATGTTGGATTTGTAAAGAATGGCCGTTGATCCATTAAAATTGACCCCCCGGTTTACAGGATGAACATCAAGGGCTCCCAGTTCCATGAGTTCTTCTGCAAGGACATTTTCCAGCCCCTTAAGCGTCTTTGCGTGATATGCCTGTTCCATTATTTTTTAAACTGAAAAATATTCATCAATTCCCCGGATGCTCTCTATCGAAAATATTGCATTTGCCATTATCAGGGAGTCTCCTGTTGCCACTTATTTTATACTCTTTCATGTTGCACAGCTCGCTTCCATTGCAGGTATCCAACCACAGCCATAGCCGCATAGATCGCAAAAAGCAAAGTTGTGGGATACAGCTCCCTGTAAATATACAATCCCATGGAAACCAGGTCAACTATGATCCAGATCAGCCAGTGTTCAAGTATCTTCTTCGCGAGCATCCAAGTGGCAATAATACTCGCCGATGTGGTAAATGCATCCCAGTATGGCAATGGTGAATCTGTAAAATTATCCAGCAACAAACCGGTCAACAAAAAGACCACGGCAAAGATTAAGAACAGTATATATCCTGTTTTACTCCTCAGCCGCTTTACCGGAAGTCCCGTTTGTTTATCCTTTTGCGGAGCTGCCCAGTTGATCCACCCGTATATGCTGATAAAAAAGTAATACCCGTTCAAAGCCATATCAGCGTAGAACTTCGACTGGAAGAAAACAATGACATACATCACTGCACTTAGGATTCCAACGGGCCAGAGCAGAATATTCTGTCTGATACTTAAATAAAGATAGATTACGCTGAACAGGACCCCCAGGATCTCAATATAATTTTCTGATAACCAGGCCAACATCTAAAACAGGTATTTCAGAGCTTATCAACATAAAAACCGGGCTCTTCCAAAATTTCCCTGGCCTTTATGAAAATTGGGTTGGATTCATTATAAATCTCATAGAAATTGCTGTTCTCCCATAGGTCTCTGGCAACATACGCGGTAAATAACAGTTCGATCCTTTCACGGGAGCGCTTCCATTGCTCTTCATTGTATGTAAGTCCCTCCTGCTCTGCAAAGGATATCAATCCCTCCATCTCACCTGAAGGATCGAATTTTTTCTTAAAAACCTCGAAATCCCTGTATTTCTTTTCAAGTTCCGTCCTGTTTTCATCTACGTAACGCAGCACATACTGGTTAAATATGCCCAGGTTGATAAGCTGCCGGTAGTAAAGGGAATTCGAACTGGTATCAATGGCAACGAAGTAATCCGGCATAATACCGCCTCCCCCGTATACCGTTCTTCCTTTATTGAGGGTTTTGTATTTTTCCGATTCAGGGAAGTAAATGCTGTCCGAACTGTTCAGTTCACCGCTGTTGTAGCGGTTGATGATATCCATGGCATACTCTTCATAGCCATCCTGGTAGGGTTTCTGGATAAGCCGGCCGGTGGGCGTATAATACCTCGCAATGGTAAGCCGCATCTCCGATCCGTCATTCAACCTGAAGGGTTGCTGTACCAGTCCTTTCCCGAACGACCGTCGTCCCACGATGACTCCACGGTCCCATTCCTGTACCGCTCCACTTACAATTTCACTCGCCGAAGCGGAGTTCTCATCAATCATTACAACCAGCCTTCCTTCTTCAAAATCCCCCCTCATGGTAGCTGTATATTCACGCCGTGGAACTTTGTCACCCTCTGTATAAACGATCCGTTTTTCACTCGAAAGAAAATGATCCGCCAGATCAACGGCTATTCTGAGATAACCTCCGCCATTTCCGCTCAGGTCAAGGATCAAATGTTTCAGACCCTGCTGCTCAAGATCCGACAACGCTTTTTCAAATTCCGAAGCGGTTGTTTGTGAAAACCGGGAAAGTTTGATATACCCGATCTCATCATCGATCATATAGGATGCATCCAGACTGTAGACAGGGATCTTGTCCCTGACAATGGTGAAATCGATCTCTTTACCCGTGGATTTCCTGAATACAGTCACATTCACCCTGGTTCCTTTTTCACCTTTCAGCCTTTTCTGAACCCCGCTTGTACTAATGCCGATACCTGCCACCACTTCACCATCCACACGTATGATCCTGTCCCCTGGCAATATCCCTACCCTTTCCGAAGGTCCTCCCTGGATGGGATTTACAATAAAAATGGTATCATTCAGTATATTGAAGGAAACCCCGATGCCGTCGAACTCACCATTCAGCTGTTCATTGATCTCTTTAAGATCTTCCTTACTTATATAAGAGGAATGTGGGTCCAGTTCGTGGAGCATATGAATGATTGTCTTCTCAGCAAAATCCCCTTCGTTCAGCGAGTCGACATAATAGCGGCTCACCTTATCCATAACTTCCATTAATTTCAATCCCTCTGGACTGAACTGGCCCTGAAGGCCGATTGCTGTACCCAGCAGGATTATACTTATTATTGTGTAACGTAAATACTTCATAGATTCTATTTAGTGCTTGTCAATAAAGTCGGAGTGGCTGGATCATAATGTTCGTTTGCAAGGCCTGCGAAGTCGGGAAATGCGGAGTCCCGATATATTATCGGGATGAGCAATTTCCTGACGAGCGTAACGCAGCAAACGGACATTATGGACAGACACTATTTAATCAATTCCCTTTACTTATAACCTCCTGAAAGAAGAAATGTTGTACATTATTCCCATTCAATGGTAGCCGGCGGTTTTGAACTTATGTCATACACCACCCTGTTGATTCCTTTTACTTTATTAATGATTTCATTTGAAATTCTGCTTAGGAACATTGCCGGAAGGTTTGCCCAGTCGGCTGTCATCCCGTCAGTGGCAGTTACGGCCCGCAACGCCACCACGTATTCGTATGTCCTCTCATCCCCCATTACTCCAACGGACTGAACCGGCAGTAACATGGCGCCTGCCTGCCACACGCGGTCATACAGGCCGTAGTTGCGCAATCCCTGGATAAAAATATGGTCTGCCTCCTGTGCCAGCCTTACCTTCTCTTCGGTTACTTCACCAAGAACCCGGATGCCTAGACCAGGCCCCGGGAACGGGTGCCTGCCAAGAATAGAAGAACTGATCCCGAGGGAATATCCTACTTTCCTGACCTCATCCTTGAACAACAGTCGCAATGGCTCAACGACACGGAGATGCATTTTCTCCGGCAAACCACCAACATTGTGATGCGACTTGATGGTCATGGAGGGCCCGTTAACCGATACCGATTCAATAACATCGGGATATATGGTCCCCTGGCCCAGCCATTTGATGTTCTTCAGTTTTTTCGCTTCATGCTCAAAAACCTCTATAAAATTTTTGCCTATGCTTTTTCGTTTCTCTTCAGGTTCGGTTATCCCTGCAAGGTCGTCCAGGAATTTCTTTCTGGCATCCACGCCGATCACATTCAGACCAAGATCTTTGTAGGATTCAAGCACATCAGGGAATTCATTCTTTCGCAGCAATCCATTGTCCACGAAAATACAGGTAAGCCCATCCCCGACGGCCCTGTGCAGCAGCATGGCTGCCACGGATGAATCAACACCCCCTGACAGCCCGAGTACAACATGGTCATCCCCGAGTTTCCGGCGCAATTCCTTTACAGTGGAATCTATGAATGACTCCGGTGTCCATTGCTGGTGGCACCCGCAAATATCCCTGAGAAAATTGCCCAGGATCTGTTTGCCTTCCGTGGTATGGTATACCTCAGGATGGAACTGCAGTCCATAAGTAGCCTCATCATTTACTGCATATGCCCCTACTTTAATGTTGTCCGTGCTTGCAATCACAGTGTAATTTTCAGGCAGGGACATGATCGTGTCACCATGCGACATCCACACCTGTGAATTCATTCTGACATTCTTTAACAGCGGACTGGAATGATCAATGCTGTTGAGCAATGCCCTGCCATATTCCCTTGAATCACTATTCTTCACCTCCCCTCCGAAATTATGCGCAAGGTACTGGGCACCGTAACATATGCCGAGTATGGGATATTTTCCCTTGATCCCTGAAATATCCGGTATGGGCGCTTTATCGTCCCTTACTGAAAAAGGGCTTCCGGAAAGGATCACTCCCTTAACGCTTTCGTCGGGCTCAGGAAACGAATTAAAGGGATGGATCTCACAATACACATTGTTCTCTCTAACATTACGCGCAATAAGCTGCGTGTATTGAGAACCAAAATCCAGTATTAGTATCTTTTCTGACAAGCCTTAAATGTTTAAATAAAAGTGTAAAATTAGCACATTTTTCAAGCCGATGAAGGATGTGCCATTTATTTCCTATTCGTCCTCCCTCTTCTGAGGCAGGGAATACCTGTCGCCATCGTTAACCGCAATGGTATTGCTGAAAACGGTTTTTGCCTCATCTTCGAAAAGGGATGCATTTTTATAGCGTGTTGAAAAATGTCCGATCAGCAAAGTTCCTGCCCCTGAAAGCCCTGCAATTTCAGCAGCTTGCCTCGCTGTGGAATGAAACGTTTTTTTTGCCAGTTCACTGTCTTTTTCTAAAAAGGTGGACTCGTGGTAAAGAAGGTCCACCCCTTTGATGGTCTCCGTGATCTCAGGAAAATAGGCCGTATCAGAAATATAGGCATAGGAACGTCTTTTCCACCTTGGTAAGGTGAGCTCACTGTTCGCTATCCTTTCACCAGCATCCGTGATGTGATCATGGCCCTCCTTAATGCGTTTTATATCTTCAATACCCAAGCCATATTGATCGATCTTCGATTTTATGATATTTGCAGGCCGCAGCTTCTCCCTGAAAAGGTAACCAAAAGTCTCGGACCTGTGCAACAAGGGGATGGCCTCCACTTCAAGAGAAGAGTTCCTGTATATAACATGACCTCCCACCGCCCGGTGAAAAACAATTTCGTAGGGCAAGGAACCAAAGTATTTCAGGTGGCCCGAAATCATTTCCTCCAGCATAGCCGGCCCGTAAAGGTTTAGGGCTGCCTGTCTGCCCATCATTCCCAGGCTCGATATCAGGCCGAACAGTCCGAAAACATGATCACCGTGAATGTGAGAAATGAAAACATGGTGGATCCTGGCCGGACTGAGCCGCTGCTTTCTCAATTGCACCTGCGTCCCCTCACCGCAATCAACCAAAAAAAACCGCTCATTCATGTTCAATAAATGAGCGGTAGTATTTCTTTTTGATGTTGGCAGGGCTGAACTGCTCCCCAGAATTGTCAATTCGAACGACACCTATCCTAAATGGTTTTATTCAGCTTCTTTGATCATTGCCACAGCATCATCAACATTATCAGTAATATTCAACACTGTATCAAGCTGGGAAATCGTGATCAATCTCTCAACTGCATCATTCAGTCCTGCGAGAACGAATGTACCACTTGCATTTTTGCAAAGCCGGTTGGCAACGAGGATCGCACTGAGCCCGGAAGAATCACAATAACGGCAATTGCTCAGATCAAGAATGATGTTCTTTTCCCCGTTTCCGGAAACAAGAACAAGTTCTGATTTGAGTGTTGGGGCTATATGCGTATCCAGTTTTTCCTCCAATACTTCTATCAAAGTATGGTTTTCAAATTTATCAATTTTGAACTCCATTGCTGAAATTTTAGATTATTTAACCGAAAGGTACAAAAAAATTATTTCTTTCCAGTTTTATTCTTTTCATTCTCCTCCATTTCACTTTTCAGTGCAGCAAGATCGCTGATATCACCCAGGGTTGTTTTTTCAAGATTGCTCTTGGTCTTCTTCGAGGACTTGCGGGTCTCTGAACCTGATTTCTTCTCTGATTTATCAGTTGACTGCCGCTTCTCATCCTCGTAAATACGGCTGTGAGAAAGAATGATCTTCTTGGCTGATTTATTGAATTCAATCACTTTGAAAGGCAATCTTTCATCTGCTTTAGCAGGCGCGCCGTCCTCTTTGACAAGGTGTTTCGGGGTAACAAAACCTTCCACACCATATGGCAACGCAATAACTGCTCCCTTGTCCATTAATTCAACGATGGTACCCTCATGAATGGAACCGACCTCGAATACAGATTCGAAGACATCCCATGGATTTTCTTCAAGCTGCTTGTGTCCAAGACTTAACCTGCGGTTCTCCTCATCGATCTCGAGGACAACCACCTCGATGTCAGCCCCAATTGCTGTAAACTCTGCAGGATGCTTGATTTTTTTCGTCCATGAAAGGTCTGAAATATGGATGAGTCCGTCAACACCTTCCTCAATTTCAACAAAAACTCCAAAGTTGGTAAAATTACGAACCCTGGCAGTATGCTTTGTACCAACACCGAATTTCTCATGGATCTTCTCCCATGGATCTTGCTTCAGTTGTTTGATGCCCAGTGACATTTTTCTTTCTTCCCTGTCGAGCGTGAGAATAACGGCTTCAACTTCATCACCCACATTCATAAATTCCTGTGCACTCTTCAAGTGCTGCGACCAACTCATCTCTGAAACATGTATGAGTCCTTCAACTCCCGGCGCTATTTCAATGAAAGCCCCGTAGTCGGCCATAACAACAACCTTACCTTTTACCTTGTCTCCCACTTTCAGATTTTCGTCCAGTGAATCCCACGGGTGCGGGGTAAGTTGCTTGAGACCAAGTGCGATCCTCTTCTTGTCGTCATCGAAATCAAGGATCACAACATTCAGTTTCTGGTCAAGCGAAAGAATTTCCTCAGGATGATTGACCCGTCCCCATGAAAGGTCGGTAATGTGGATCAATCCATCAACCCCACCCAGGTCAATGAATACGCCATAGGAGGTAATGTTCTTAACGGTGCCTTCAAGTACCTGTCCTTTTTCCAGCTTGGCAATGATCTCTTTTTTCTGTTGTTCCAGTTCCTCCTCGATCAGGGCCTTGTGGGAAACGACAACATTCTTGAATTCATGATTGATCTTCACAACCTTGAATTCCATGGTCCTGTCTACGTATGCATCGTAATCCCTGATGGGTTTTACATCAATCTGGGAACCTGGCAGAAATGCTTCAATTCCAAATACGTCCACGATCATACCCCCCTTGGTCCTGCACTTGATGTATCCCTTGATCACCTCGTCCGCATCAAGGGCTTCATTAACACGGTCCCATGAGCGCATGGCCCGTGCCTTGTTATGTGAAAGAACAAGCTGACCCTTTTTGTCTTCCTTGCTCTCTACATACACTTCAACAGTGTCCCCCGGTTTGAGATCCTGGTTGTAGCGAAATTCGTTCAGTGATACTCCTCCCTCTGATTTGTATCCTATATTGATTACAACTTCCCTCTTGTTCATTGAAATAACAGTTCCATCTGTCACTTCATTCTCTGCAACGGTAGAGAGGGTATTGCTGTACATTTCTTCCACCTCGTCATGGTCATCTGCCTTGGTATCTATAGTTTCCTCTGCATATGAATCCCAGTCAAAATCGGTGTCTCCGGTAGTTGCATCTCCTTTGGGCTCTGTATCTTCCTGCTTTGCCCCGTCTTTTTGAATCTCAGGTTCCTTTTCATCGGCCCCTGTGGATTTACTTACATCTGCCGTTGTCACAGCAGTTGTTTCCGTAATTTCTTCCGCGGTTTTATCTTCAGCTTCCATATTTTTTTCAGCCTCAGCACCCGCCTGTTCAGCAACAGCGTCACTTTCCTGCGCAATGGTCTCCTTTTCAGGTTGTTTTACCGGTTCCTCCTTTTCGTCCACAACGGCTCCTTTTTTGTCACCTTCCTCCGGCGCTGTTTTCTCCTCTATTTCTTCCTCCTGCTCCGCCTTCGTTTCAGCTCCTTTTTCTACTGCACCGGTATCCACCTTCTTTTCAACTTCTTCTTTGGTTTCGTCTGCTGCATTCTCAACAGCAGCCTTCTCTTCCTTCACATCCCTCCCATTCGCTGTTTCTTTGTTTTCTGGTTTTTTTTCCTCTGTACTTTCAACAGAATGTTGCCCTTCTTTCAAAGCATCCTTCTCTTTTTCACTCATTAGATAATTCCTTTAAATTTAATAAGTTAGACATTATAATTATTTCATACGAGGCGCAAAGTTACGTTTTTTAGATGAAATTCCCTAATTGTCAAAAAAATATAAACGGTGTAAATGGGTTAGTATTATATGCTTTATAACAAATCGAAGCATCATTCCGGGATGATTTGATCTAAAAAATATAACTTTAACACCCTTTAAAATAAAAAACATGAAAATTGCAGTTGTAGGAACAGGATATGTCGGACTCGTTTCAGGTACATGTTTTGCTGAAACGGGAATACAGGTTGCCTGTGTCGATATCGACAAGAACAAGATCAAGCGTTTGAACCAGGGAGAAGTGCCCATCTATGAACCGGGACTCTCCAGGCTGGTAAAGAACAACCTTGAAAAAAAGAGAATATCATTTACGACGAGTCTGAAAGAAAGCATCGTGGATTGCGAAGCCGTTTTCATTGCGGTTGGAACCCCCCCGGGGGGCGACGGCAGTGCAGACCTGAAGTATGTCATCGAGGTGGCCAGGGAAATAGGACGCACCATGCAGGACTACCTGGTTGTAATAACTAAGAGCACTGTCCCGATCAATACTTCGGAGAAAGTCAGGACTGCTGTTGCTGAGGAATTGGAGAAGCGCAAAACAAATATAGAATTCGACGTCGCATCAAACCCTGAATTTCTCAAGGAAGGAGCTGCTGTAAATGATTTTCTGAAACCCGACAGGATCGTTGTGGGAACAGATTCCGAGCGTGCAGAGAAGATCATCAGGCGCCTGTACAAACCATTCCTTCTGAACGGGCATCCCATCATATTCATGGACATACGTTCCTCGGAAATGACAAAATATGCCGCCAATGCCATGCTTGCCACCAAGATCAGTTTCATGAACGAGATCGCGAACCTTTGCGAAGCGGTAGGAGCCGATGTAAACCTGGTGCGAAAAGGCATCGGGTCCGATCCCCGGATAGGCAACAAATTCATCTACCCCGGGGCAGGTTACGGGGGGTCATGTTTCCCGAAAGATGTAAAGGCCCTGGTGAGGACAGCCAGGCAGTACAATACTCCTTTGCGTGTACTCCAGTCAGTTGAAGATGCCAACGACCATCAGAAAACCGTACTCGGAACAAAGGTTATCAATCATTTCGGCGGCGACCTCAAGGGTAAAAACATCGCTGTATGGGGACTCTCCTTTAAACCGGAAACCGATGACATGAGGGAAGCTCCATCACTGGTAGTCATCGAGGCGCTGCTTGGTGCCGGGGCAAACGTCACTGCCTATGATCCCGTTGCCACCAATGAAGCAAAAAAGACACTTGGAAACAGGATCGGTTATGCTGCCGACAGGCACGAAGCGCTGCTTGATGCCAATGCCCTGGTCATTGTAACCGAATGGTCCGAGTTCCGTGTTCCCAATTACAGGATGATGGAAAAACTGATGAAACAAAAAATCATTTTTGACGGGCGCAATATTTATGAGCCCGGGGAACTTGTCGAATTTGGCTTCTCTTATCACAGCATAGGCCGCAAACCCTATTTAGTGTCAGAAAGAAAACTTATATAATAATAGCTGTGCTTGATAAGAAAGCGACAAGAGCATCCCGATAGCCATCGGGATCGATGATTGAAAAACAGGAGTCCCGATATATTATCGGGATGACTGTTTTGAAGTCGAGCAAAACGCAGCTATTGGCGTTTTCTTGCAAGCACAATTTAGTAGAAAATGTATGAAACGAGTATTGATCACAGGGGGAGCCGGTTTTATAGGTTCCCATCTTTGCGAAAGGTTGCTTAACGAAGGAAATGATGTCATTTGTCTTGACAATTACTTCACAGGCAGCAAGAAAAACATTGTTCACCTGCTCAGCCATCCCTATTTTGAGCTAGCGAGGCACGATGTAACCCAATCATATTATGCAGAGGTGGACGAGATATACAACCTTGCATGCCCCGCATCTCCCATACATTACCAGTACAACCCGATAAAAACAGTGAAAACTTCAGTCATGGGAGCGATCAACATGCTCGGACTCGCGAAGCGTATCAGGGCAAAAATTCTCCAGGCATCCACAAGCGAAGTATACGGGGATCCCGCCGTTCATCCCCAACCCGAGTCCTACTGGGGGAATGTCAATCCCATCGGAAAACGCTCCTGCTACGATGAAGGGAAAAGGTGTGCGGAAACCCTCTTCATGGACTACCACATACAAAATAAGGTGCGGATAAAAATTGCAAGGATTTTTAACACCTATGGTCCGAACATGCACCCCAATGACGGCAGGGTGGTCTCCAACTTTATAGTCCAGGCGCTGAAGAATGCAGATATCAGCGTTTACGGGGATGGAAACCAGACACGCAGTTTTCAATATGTAGATGATCTTGTGGAAGGGATGATCAGGATGATGGATACACCGGATGCATTCACAGGACCGGTTAACCTGGGAAATACCAATGAGTTCAGAATTATCGATCTTGCCAGACTGATCATAAAAATGACCGGATCCAACTCAAAGATCATTCATGAGGCACTGCCACAGAATGATCCCATCCAGAGAAAACCTGACATAAGTCTGGCACAGAAAGAGCTGAACGGATGGTCACCGGAGATCGAACTGGAAGACGGACTGGAAAAGACTATTGCCTATTTCAGATCCATTATTAAATGAGTAAATTGAAAATTGAAAATAAATTCAGGATATCATGAAAGGAATTATATTGGCCGGAGGTTCAGGAACACGTTTGTATCCCATTACAAAAAGTATCTCGAAACAGATCATTCCGGTGTATGACAAACCAATGATCTATTACCCCCTGTCGGTGCTCATGCTGGCAGGAATCCGGGAGATACTGATCATTTCAACACCGGGCGACCTCCACCTTTACCAGGAGTTGCTGGGAGACGGCAGTCACCTGGGCATTGACCTGGAATATGCCGTGCAGCCATCACCCGATGGGCTGGCCCAGGCATTTATAATCGGTGAGGGTTTTATTGGCAAAGATGAAGTATGCCTGATCCTGGGAGATAATATATTTTTCGGACATGGATTCGAAAAAACCCTGGTCAATGCCTCCGAATTGAAAGACGGGGCAACGGTTTTCGGCTATTATGTTACAGACCCGGAAAGGTATGGCGTGGTTGAGTTCAACGACAATGGAAAGGTTGTGAGCCTGGAAGAGAAACCCCAAAAGCCAAAATCAAATTACGCTGTTACAGGCCTCTACTTCTACAGCAATGATGTGATTGAAAAGGCAAAAAGCCTTCAACCCTCCAAAAGAGGCGAACTGGAGATCACAGACCTGAACCGCCTCTATCTTGAAGAGGAGAGACTCAGTATAAAGCTCATGGGCAGGGGCATGGCATGGCTGGATACGGGAACACCCGAAAGCCTTTTGCAGGCATCCAATTTCATTTATACGGTTGAAAAAAGACAGGGTTTGAAGATCGCCTGCGTGGAAGAGGTTGCCTATAAAAAGAGATACATCGACAACAGACAACTTCTTAAACTGGCTGAAGGACTAAAAAAGAATGAATACGGAAAATACCTCGTCAGCATAGCAAATGAGAAGATTGTTACTTTTTAACCTAAAATAAATGAAACCCTCATGCACTATCGTTCGCAACAGGGAATGAATATAACATGAGGGTTCCATGGCATTAGGATTAAGACATCTGTTTTTTGAAGATATAATAGACTGAATATTAATAGTATAACTTAATTATTTTCTAATGAAACCCTCATGCACCAACGTTCACAACAGGGAATGAAAATAACATGAGGGTTCCATGGCATTAGGATTAAGACATCTGTTTTTTTGAAGATATAATAGACTGAATATTAATAGTATAACTAAAT
>JAIPBT010000056.1 GCA_021738565.1 Bacteroidales bacterium | reverse complement strand
GCAGGAGAGATTACCGCCTTTATCGAACATTACCAGGAGAAGAATAGCCAGGTTCAACTTCATCCCGGAAAAAAGCGTGCGGAGATCTATTACAATAAAGCCAATATTTTTAAACGGTTCATCCGCATATACGGACTTTTCGGTTTGCTGTTACTGGTCCTCCAGTTTTTGAGGATATTCCGTCCCAGAAAATGGGTGGAATATATGTTCCTGATCGGTGTGATTCACCTGGCTGTATTTTTTGTTGTGCACACCTTCTTTTTCGCCCTCAGGTGGTATGTCAGTGGATACGCGCCATTGAGCAATGGTTATGAGTCAATGATTTTTGTTTCGTGGATTTCCCTGCTGGCGGGATTGGTCTTTGTTCGCAGAACCGGTTTTGCCTTAGCCCTTACAGCCATCTTGTCCACCCTCTCCCTGCTGGTGGCAAATATGAGCTGGATGAATCCGGATATTACCAATCTCGTCCCGGTGCTGAAATCACCCTGGCTTACAATCCACGTCACCGTAATCATGGCAGGATACGGATTTCTGGGACTAAGCATGTTGATGGGGCTGATTAACCTGGTATTTTATACTTTGCTAAGCAAAAGGAATGTGGGTAGAATTGACGGGGTGATTAAGCTGCTGACAAGGGTGAACCACCAGTCACTGATTATCGGACTTTATTTTCTGACAATCGGCACTTTCCTGGGTGGCGTCTGGGCCAATGAGTCCTGGGGACGCTATTGGGGGTGGGATCCGAAGGAAACCTGGGCACTGATATCTGTCCTGGTATATACCTTTATAACACACATGCATCGATTGCCGGGAATGAAGGGAGCGTATGCATTCAACCTTGCCAGTTTGCTTGGATTTTTCTCTATCCTGATGACCTACTTCGGAGTTAATTACTTCCTTGGAGGCATTCACTCCTATGCAGGCGGAGCCGCTTTTACAATTCCTTACTGGGTTTACCTGCTGTTATTAGCACTGGCTACCCTCTCTATTATTGCACATAACAGACAAAAAATAGTGATAACCAATTACCTGGAAGAAGAATGAATCAATTGACACTGGCCACTCCGGCACTGTTGTTCTCTGCGATCTCACTGATCATGCTGGCCTATACAAACCGTTTTCTGGCTTATGCTTCTCTCGTCAGGAACCTTCATGGACAATACATGGATAACAAGAACAAGATTCTCCTTTGGCAGATTAAAAACCTGCGGAGGCGGCTCACCCTCACCAGGGGAATGCAGGTATTTGGTATTTCCAGCCTCTTGTTGTGTGTTGCCACGATGTTTTTTATTTACATCGGGACCATGATCATGGCAACGGTTGTTTTCGGCATTGCCCTTGTATTGTTGATCCTTTCACTGGCACTGCTTATCTGGGAGATACAGATTTCCACCCGAGCGCTCGATTTGCATCTGGGGGATATGGAAGAGTGAGTTGAGAGTTTAGGAGTTGAGAGTTGAAAGAGAGTTTAGAGTTGAGAGAGAGTTTAGAGTTTAGGAGTTGAGAGTTTAGAGGGGGGCGTTGTTGAGGTTGCTGCGGTCCTGCTTGCCGAAATCGATTACGCAGTTGAAACGGTACCTTTTGTGTTCACGGATTGCAACGCCAACGGAGTTAAAAGAGGGTTTCAGGATGTTTTCCCGGTGTCCCAGACTTTTTACCCCATCGTCGATGAGCAGTGATACAACAATATCAATGGCATTTGCATACCCATACGAGCAGTTTTCTCCCACTTCCATATAGGGATTTCCCATCAGTGGATCAAACCTGCGATCAAAGTTCTTATGTCCAGTATGTCCCGTTTTCCCGGATTCAATGGCATGGCCCTGTGCGATGCTGGTCAGGTCCTCTTCGGGAACAAGTACCGGCAGTCCCTCTGTTTTTTTGAGGTCACGGTAAAGCGATCTCAAATAGGTGTTATTGTCAATTTGATGGACCCTGGTATATTCATCCAGAAACGTTTCAGCAAATAAGGGTCCGTCTATCCTGGCAAGGTTCATAAAGAAGACGACCTTCTTTTCTTCATCCGAATAATATTCAAAATCTGCTGCAGTATTGGCCTGACGAATTACGGATGTATCCCACTGTTCCCAAATATCCGGCTGTGCAGAAACGGAAACAGAGACCATGAAGACAGCTATAAAGAGATGCTTTTTCATATACTATTAACAATTCCAGTGGGTAGGAGTTCGCTGACTGGTCAAACAAATCTGTCGGGTTCGATTTCTCCTGGTTTTCGGATCATATAGATATCATAACCCGGAAACGAGCAGAATCCAAGTTTTTCGTATAGTCTTATTGCTGCAATGTTGTCCTGGTGCACCTCCAGTTTAACCTGATAACCTTTTTGCCTGATAACCCTGAGCGATTCAACGGCCAGTTGCATACCATAACCTTTACGCTGATATTTTTTTTTGATACCAAAATGGTGCAGGAAGATCCTTCTGCCGTCGAAGGTAAGCCACGACGATCCGATAAGCTCACCCGAGGCTGGGTCTTCAACAACCAGTAACCGTCCACCCATTTCAATGGTTTGTGAAATGATCTCCGGGCTGTCACCACGTTCAGCACCGCCCATGTCCAATTCCTGCCACAGACTGAACAATTGCTGAAAATCTCCAGGCTGATAGTCTCTGATCATCATAAGCACTATACTTTGATGACATGTACCTGGCCGGTTTCGTAGCTGATTACCTTGACTTTATCCCCCTTGCTGATTAATCCGTATTCAGCTACAGCATCATAGATCTTGTTCTCAACGATCACTTTGCCCGAGGGACGCAGCACGGTATATGCTTCACCTGTTTTACCGATCAGCGTTTTGGTTTTTGAGTCAACCCCGATAAACCCTTCATCAACTTTCTGGTCGGTGCCCAGGACAAAGCTGGAAAATGCGTGGGTGGTAAGGATCCTGCTGGCTGCCCAGATAGACAGGGATAGCCCTATCACGGCCGAGAGCACAACAATTCCCATTGATTTCATGAGCATGTTCATTCCCTCACCGGTGAATTCAAAGTCTTTCAGCAATTCATTATCTACCATGCTCAGTGTAAGCCCGGTAATCATTGCAATGATTCCGGCCACTCCGGCAACACCGAAGCCCGGTACAGCAAATATTTCAACGAGCATCAGGATAATTCCAGCAGCAAAGATCAGGAATTCCCAGGATTCGGCCAGACCTTCAAGGTACAGCGGCGCAAAGTAAAGCATTGCAGCGATAATGGAAGCAATGATGGGAAACCCGATACCGGGAGATTGCAGCTCGAAATAGATTCCGCCGATGATGATCATGATCAGAATGCCGGAAATATAGGGACTGATCAGCAATCCGATGATCTTGTCCATGGTGGAGGGAGTAAACGATTTTAGGGTATATTCTTCGATACCGATGCTTTCGAACAGTTCAGTTCTGCTGTTCACAATGCCTTCACAATAACCGTTTTCAAGGGCCTCTGTAGCAGTAAAGGTGAGCACCTGTCCGGTATCACTGATATTTTCCACATAGATCTTCGGGTCTACCATGGCCTCGGCAATGGCAGGATCTCTCTTCCATACCAGGAGGGTGTCGCCGTTTACGATCATGGTATCCTTGCCCTGTGCCTCGGCTGTGGCACGCATGGTTGCACGCATGTATGACTGGAACTTATCGGGCACCTGTTCTCCTGCCTGGTTCACTACTGTGGCAGCGCCGATTTTGGCACCCGGCTTCATGTAGATACTGTCGCAGGCGATAGAGATCAGTGCCCCTGCTGAAGCTGCATTGTCGTTGATAAAGACATACACCGGTATCTTTGCGTTCAGCAGAAATGTCCGGATGGAATCTGCAGCAGCCACTTCACCGCCATAGGTGTTCATGTCGATCAGCATCATGTCGGCTCCCAGCTCTTCAGCTTCTGCAAAGGCCAGCTTTGTGGTCCGCCAGACCGGTGCTGCGATCATCTCCTTGATGTCGTAAGTATAGATCAGCATTTTTTTCTCTGCTAATACACTATCTGCAGACGATACAGTATCTGTAAACAGACGATCCGGCAGTACGTTGATGGTGTCAGGCTGTGCTTGCAGGCCTGACAGCGCGAACATCAGAATGAGGATAGGAATAAAATGTTTCATGGTCATGTTTCTCTGTGATAAAAATACAATAAATTATTCAGTTTGTTGTGCTGTTTCTGTTCAAGCTTTAACACGCATATATTCAGTCTCTAACTGCTATACAGGCTGCTCCCGGCAGCTTCAGAATCCTCCACATTGTCTGCTACACTTTTTTTCTCAACTATTCTCACTAAATTTGTGTTTTAACTGAAAAGTATGAGTTTACAGACATTAATGGCCATATCACCGGTTGACGGCAGGTACAGGTCCAAAGTTGAGATACTGGAATCCTTTTTTTCCGAATATGCACTGATTAAGTACAGACTGCATGTGGAGGTGGAATATTTTATTGCCCTGGTGGAAGCCGGGATCATTCAGCTGGCTGACTTCCCGAAGTCGGCATTTGAAGATTTGCGTGGCATCTATGTGCTATTCACTCCTGAAGAAGCGGAGAAGGTCAAGAAGATAGAAGGAGTTACCAACCACGATGTCAAGGCGGTGGAGTATTATCTGAAAGAGCGGTTCAAGGCGCTGGGAATGGAGAAATACAGTGAATTTATCCACTTCGGACTCACATCCCAGGATATCAACAATACTGCAGTTCCACTGTCGTTAAAGCATGCGATGGACCAGGTCTATTATCCACTGATGGAAGAGGTTATCGGGTCGCTTGAAAACCTGGCGGATGATTGGTGGGAGATTCCCATGCTCGCCAGAACACATGGTCAGCCGGCTTCACCCACCAGGCTTGGCAAGGAACTTCGGGTATTTACCTCGAGGCTGGATGAGCAGATCACCCGGTTGGAGGAGATTGCCATCCCCGGAAAATTTGGCGGTGCCACGGGAAATATGAATGCCCATGTGGCGGCCTACCCTGAGATTGACTGGTTTGCTTTCGGGGAGGAGCTGCTGAGTGATGCATTCGGACTGAAGCGGTCATGGCCCACCACACAGATTGACCATTACGATAACCTGGCAGCCATGTTCCATGCCATGTCAAGGATCAACAGTATCCTTATTGATCTTTCCCGGGACGTCTGGACCTATATCTCCATGGACTACTTCAGACAGGAGATCAAAGCAGGAGAGGTTGGTTCTTCAGCCATGCCACACAAGGTGAATCCGATCGATTTTGAAAATGCAGAGGGGAACCTGGGTGTGGCCAACGCCCTCTATGAGCATATGGCATCTAAGCTTCCGGTATCGAGATTGCAGCGCGACCTGACAGACTCGACCGTATTGCGTAACATCGGCGTCCCCATTGCACATTCAATGATTGCCATGCATTCACTGCTTAAGGGGTTGAAGAAACTGAGGGTGAATGAGGAGGTCCTCCTGGAAGATCTTGATAACAACTGGGCGGTGGTGGCAGAGGCCATTCAGACGATCCTCCGCCGGGAGGGGTATCCCAGGCCTTACGAGACCCTGTCCGAGTTAACGAGGAAAGACAAAAAGATCACGAAGGAGACAATTGCCCGGTTTATTGAGACGTTGAATGTAAGTGAAGAAGTCAGGGCAGAGCTGAAAAGGATCAACCCTATGAACTATACCGGTCTTTAGAGCAGTGATTAGATGAATCGATTTTTCAAGTTATTCCGTTACCTGGTCCCTTACAAATGGAGCGTGGTACAGAATGTGGTTTACAACGTGCTGGGAGCATTCTTCGCGCTGTTCTCCTTTGCAATGGTTATCCCCTTCCTGCAGGTCCTTTTCAATAACCAGCCAATGGTGACCGAACCCATGGAGTTCTCCTTCAAGACGGAATACTTCTTTCATACGATGAACTATCTCCTCAGTGGTGTGATGATTGAGCACGGCAAGCCGGCAGCCATGATCCTGGTTAGTGTGATCGTCATTTTTTTCAGCCTGCTGAAAAACGGCTTCCTCTACCTTGCCAACTACAATCTTGCCCCCGTGCGGGCCTATACGGTGCGTGACATCCGCCGGGAGATATACGGCAAGCTGATCAGGCTGCCCCTCTCATATTATACTGAAGCCCGCAAAGGAGATGTGATGGCCCGGATATCCAACGATGTACAGGAGATAGAAACCTCCATTATGAGTTCGCTGCAGATGGTGTTTCGTGATCCGCTTACGATCGTCATATACATGTCCTTCCTCGTGGCCACCAACTGGCAGCTGACCATCTTTGTTATCCTTATTCTCCCGGTTTCCGGACTGCTTATCGGTCGGATCGCGCGTAACCTGCGTCGAAAATCATTCCGCGGACAGAGGCGCCTGGGCGAAGTGATGTCGTTGATTGAGGAAACCCTTAGCGGACTGCGGATCATCAAAGGATTTAACGGTGAGTCCAGGATGGAGGAAAAATTTTCCGAGGCCAACAACAGGTTTGCACGCATGATGCGAAAGATTATGCGCCGCCGTCAGCTCGCCGCCCCACTGAGTGAGTTTATGGGTACCATTGTGCTGATGATGCTGATGTCGTATGGCGGCTGGATGGTACTTTCCGATCAGCACGAGATGACCTCCGAAAGCCTGATATTTTTCCTGGTTGTGTTCAGCCAGGTGATCACCCCTGTAAAGAATTTTTCCAACGCCTATTTTTCTATCCAGAAGGGAATGGCATCTGTTGAACGCGTAGATGAACTGATGGATGCCGATGAACGGGTCGTAGAGGTAGCTGATGCCAGGCCGGTGGATGATTTCCGGGATACGATCGAATTCAGGAACGTCACCTTCAGGTACGATGAGGAGGATGTTCTGAAGAACATAAACCTTACCATCAGGAAGGGACAGTTGATCGCATTGGTGGGTAAATCCGGTGCCGGCAAATCGACACTTGTAGATCTCCTTCCGCGTTTCATGGACCCGGTTGAGGGTGAGATCCTGCTGGATGGTATTTCCCTGAAGGATTACCGGATCAGGGACATCAGGAACCTGATGGGGATTGTCTCACAGGAGTCGATCCTCTTTAACGACAGCTTCTACAACAACATTGCATTTGGATCGAATGCAGACGATCCCGGAGCTGTTGAAGAGGCCGCTGCCGTAGCCAACGCAAAGGTATTCATCGACGAAACACCAGGAGGAATGGAGGAGGGGGTTGGCGACGGGGGCAGTAAACTTTCAGGCGGTCAGAAACAGCGGGTGAGCATTGCCCGTGCTGTGATGGCCAATCCGCCCATTCTCATTCTCGATGAAGCTACCTCATCACTGGATACAGAGAGTGAGCAACTGGTCCAGGATGCCATTGAAAACCTGATGAGAAACCGCACCTCCATCGTTATCGCCCACCGGCTGTCGACCATCAGGAACGCGGATATGATCGTTGTTTTGGATGAAGGCCGGATAGTAGAGCAGGGAAAGCATGAGGAGCTGGTACAGAAGCGGGGTGGGGTATATAAGAAGTTACACTCCATGCAGTCGTTCTGAAAGTTTCCTTTAATGAAACGAATCGTAACAACAGCTGCTGCAGGCGGGTTATATTGACAGTGATACACAATATCAGTGACGGATTCTGTTCGTCATGCATGGATAACGAAATAGTGATCAAAGAGAATTGAGAAAATGAAGATCAGTGGATTCAGTATGGGGCGGAATGCCCACAAGCTATATTATCCCTTACGGTACGCCATCGAATCGGTGCTGCCACTGGTAGACGAATTCGTGGTGGCATTGGGTGACAGCGATGCGGATGACACTACCAGGGAGGAGATAGAGAAAATCGGCAGCAACAAAATCAGGATCATCGATACCGTCTGGGATATTGAAAAATACCCGCGGGGCATGGAGCATGCCCATCAGACCGATATTGCAAAAGCACATTGCACAGGCGATTGGTTGTTTTATCTACAGTCAGATGAACTGGTGCATGAACAGTTCCTGCCTGTGATCAGGCAGCGGTGCGAGGAGCTGTTGGATGACCATGAAGTGGAGGGCCTGCTTTTTAATTATCACCATTTCTGGGGTGACTACCGGCACTTGCAGGACAACCATTGCTGGTACCGCAGGGAGATACGGATTATCCGGAACGATCCTGAGATCCATTCGTGGGAGTCGGCACAGTCGTTCAGGCGGATTCCGGGTTTCGATGGAAATAACTACCGGCAGCAGGAGGGAACGTATAAGCTGAAGGTTGCATCTGTGGATGCATGGATCTACCATTATGGATGGGTGAGGCCTCCGGCGGTGATGCAGAACAAGATCAAGGTTTTTACGACGAATCACCAGGGCGAGGATTTTGTGAACCAGAAGATCAAAGATGCCAAGTACCCGGAGTATTTCGATTTCGGAAACCTCAGCAGACTGCCGGAATTCATTGGGTCGCACCCAAAGGTGCTGGAGCCATGGATCGCCCGGTTCGACTGGCAGGATCAGCTCCGGTATACAGGGCCTTCTGCGAGCCAGGTACCCATTGCAATGAAGCATGATAAACCCAGGTACAGGCTGATTTCATGGGTGGAAAAAAAGCTGCTGTCGGGCAGGCGCCTTGGGGAATTCAGAAACTACCACCTGTTGAAAAGATAGTGCGTCCGGTAATTGAATTGCGAAATTATGAAAGCAGGAAGAGTGCAGTCGGGGCTTCCACAAACAGGCTTTCCCAAAATGTTTATATTCGCAGGTATATGTGGCATCGTTCCAAAAGAAATATTTGTCTGATCCTACTGTATTTGTTTGTACATATCCTGTCTCCCGGGTTGGCAGCAACTGTGCAGGACAGCACTGACGGATCAAAGCCGTGGGATCTATCTGGGTGGTTCTATCATGGGTACCTGCTGCCTCACCACCAGTTGATGACCTATTTTAATGAAGACAACATCAACGGATTTGAGGTGGTGGCTTCACGTTATTATACCGGGCTTAACCCGGTACGGCCTCTCGAGGCTGGCCTGGGGTACTATTTTTCCAACCTGGGGAACAGGGAAGTTTACGGTCATGTACACGGAATGTATGCTGTTTTGGGTGCAGAAATCTTCAAGGATAGATCCCCTGTGTATATTCACCAGTCGGTTTCTGTGGGACTGAGCTATAACACGGAGCGGTTTGATATTGAGAACAATTATTTCAACCGTGTTATCGGTTCACATATCAATGCATTTGTCATCCTTTCTATGAACCTAAGGGCTGACTTTGGACCGGTTTCTTTGTCAGCCGGGCCCTCAATGGTTCATATGTCAAATGGCAATATGCGGCAGCCCAATCTTGGGATTAACCTTGTGAATGGAAGGGTAGGGATGACCTACCGGTTCGGTGATGGCAGCTCGTTGATTGCCAGGGAGCTGCAGGTGGATACAGCCTTCAGCAGGCACCGTTTACAGTTTTTTCTCTCGGGCGGAATCCGCCAGTTATCCAGGAAAATACCAAATTATTACGGGGTTGGTTCGCTGGTGGGTGAGTACTCCCTGAGGTTTACTCAGAACCAGGCCCTTGGATTCGGGCTTGATCTTGTGTATGACGCTACAGAGGGGAGGGAGACATTCATCACCAGAATTTCTGAAGAGGAGGTTCCACCCTGGCACATGGCCGTGCATCTCTCGTTCGAGAGAATCTATGGAAGGCTCTCCATACTGGTGCAACCGGGGTATAAGATATGGACACCTGATGGGCATAATTATTTCCAGTTTAACCGGGCAGCGCTGCGTTACAGGGTGGAGGATAACCTCATGCTGAATTTGAGTATCAAGGCACATGGTTTAAAAGGTGACTTCATTGAGTTTGGTGTGGGGTATGGCTTTGAACGATGAACAATGGTGTTGAAGTAGAAACAGGTAAATTATTGAAAAAGAAGAAATTAGTGAAATAGAATAGCGTGAATGAAAGTGAAAAAAGTGCTGACCATATTGATTTCCGGGTTGATATTGATCCTGCCCTCCTGTGAGAAGGTTCTTTTCATGGATCAGGGTGAGGTGGTAGTACGTGAGGAGCAGTTCGACCGGTTTACCCATGTATCTTTCTATAATATTTTCGATGTTGAACTTCAGTCGGGCGATGAGTATTCCTATCGGCTGGAGGCGCATGAGAAATACATGGAGCATCTTTTCGCAACACTCGATTCGGGAAACCTGGTTTTTCGTGACAGCAATATTGTAAAGATCATGGCTGATTATCCGCGTCCGCGGGTTGTTATAAGGTTCCCGGAGCTTGAGGGCACAATGCTCCTGGAGTCGCCAGTAAGGCTAACTAGCGCTGATACCCTGAGCATACCTGCCTTCAGGCTACAGTCACTTGGTAAGGCGGGCGAAATCGACCTGGTATTGAATGTTGACAGGTTCAATGTCACAACCGGTTCCGATAATACAGGATATTATGTTTTCAGGGGGATGGCCCGTTCGGCAAGGTATTGGGCCCGGGGAAGCAGCATCATGGATGCTTCCGGGCTCAATGTGGAGGATGCGTATGTATTTAATAATTCTATTGGCGACTGCCAGGTTCTTGTGAGCCGGCGACTGGAAGCACGATTGAATTCCGCTGGAAATGTGTATTACACCGGCGAACCTGTGGAGGTCGTGGTGACTGAGGAGAGTGGTACGGGCCGGTTAATTCCCGTAAATTAAATGATGGATATGCTTGTTACATTGACAGGCACCTGGTTGATTTAGCATGTTATTTTCAGGGGAGGCGTTCGTTTTCCTCGGATTCAGCCGTTTTTTTGGCCTGTATTTTGTTTTGTTGATACGTTGTTATGATATTTGACACCTCAAATTATTGGTTATGCTTCGTTTTCGATTGATGTTATCAGGAATGCTGGTTTTCCCGGCGGCTATTGCACAGTTAACGCCGGATTCAGGATCTTTTGTCGGCGATACCGTTATTGCTGATACGGTAAAGATTGTTTCGCCCGCTGTTTTCGGGCCTTCAGCCAATGACAGTGCACTTGTGGTGCCTGATACATCTTTTGTGATTGATACGGTTCCTGATGTGCCTGTGGAGTTTTCTGCTGCATCGGCATCTGCATACATCTCCTCACTGCTGGAGCGAGACATGTTTTGGCGGTCGTCCGGTGATACGATGCGGCTTTCGCTGTCGAGACTGGTGGATCACTTTAGCGAACCTTTCGATAGTGTGGCGGGCCGCCTTTCCAGGTTTGAATTTGATTCTGTCAGCTTAAAGGAAGGTGATCTTGTTCAAAATGACACCCTGCCTTTGCGCTGGCTTAACGATACGTCGTTTATTGTTGATACTGTTGCGCTGGTAAAAGACCCACTGATGCTAAAGGAGATCACAGTGCTGGAGGAGCGCGATACCTTGCAGGTTGTATTCAGTGACAGCATTAATGATATAGAATTTACTTATGACTCGATTGTCTATGAGGAGGTTACCTATACTGAAACATCGATAGATTCTGCGTATCTTGACTCGCTGGGGCTACAGCTTTACCAGCTGGTTGGTGAGCAGGAAATGCCCCCGTTTCCTTACCGCGGGAGTTTGAGTGCCTACAGGTTTCTGACAGATTATGAAGGGGTGGTTCGATCGGATACCATGAAGGTGATTTTGGCTGACACAGTCTCCCCTTTTTATATTGTTCCCAGTGAACGGACGCCGGATTCACTTATGACAGCGGTGGAGACATTGCTTGATTACACGAATAAGAGAGATTCTATATTATTGTATTTTAGTGACATGTATGGACAGGCAACTCCTTTTTGGCTGACTACGGGCAGGGATGACTTGTATCGCTACTGGGTAAAGAATGCCAGAAACGATTCGATTACAATATGGATTGGCAATCCATCGAAACAGCGTGTCACCATGTTGCTTGAGTCTGATGTGGACATCAACCGTTTTGAGAAGGAGGTAGCAGACAATATTCCTATCGTCAGGACGCGTCCTGAGTTGTCGCTGGTTAGCGTTGAACCACTGAAGAAGATTCCCGTTTATTGGGATTATCAGCTTTCATCGTCATTTGCCTTTAACCAGACCTATCTTTCGAACTGGTCTAAAGGAGGGGAGAGTTCAGTTGCAACGGTGCTTGATATCAAGGGCGAGGCGAAATATAAGAATACAGCTGCAAAGACAACGTGGACCAATAACGGGCGATTGAAATACGGGTCGATAATTACAGATGAGTACGGCTTAAGGACCAATACAGATATGCTGGAGTTGAATTCGCAGTATAACAGGGTACTTGAGCAGAAGATTGATTTCAGTGCGGTTTTATATATGAAGAACCAGCTGGCGAGGGGATACAAGTATCCCAACGATTCGGTGGTTGTTTCAAAGTTCCTGAATCCGATGACCTTTACGCTGGGTCTGGGGGTAGAATACAAGCCTTTCAAGAAGACACAATTGAACTTTTCGATTTTGTCATACAAGAACACCATGGTACTGGATACGGCAAATATTGACCAGACGATTCATGGGATAGAGGCTGACAAACGGGTACGGCAGGAGATGGGGGGACAGCTGACAATTAAGAACAGCATCAGTGTATGGGATGATTTGAAAATTTCAAATTCGGTACGGCTCTTTTCCAATTATTTCAATAATCCGCAGAACATTGATGTGGATTGGGAGGTCAGCCTGGATAAGCGGATCAACTGGTATGCTTCGATCAGTCTGAATATGCACTTTATTTATGATGACGATATCAGGTTCCCTGTATATGATGACAATGAGGAGCCGGTGTTGTTGCCAGACGGAAGTCCAAAGAAGTCACCTAAGCTGCAGTTCAAGGAATTTGTGGGGCTGACCTTCTCATTAAGTTTTTAAGAGGTTTACCTATTGCTGCCCGGTCCGGACGTGTCTGTCGGTAATTTGAAGGGTTTTGTAGAGCTGGTTCAGGATGGTAGCGGCTTTCTGGTTGTCCGTATCTTTTTCAATTACTTTCTCAAACCATTCAACCGAAATTCTGAGTGCAGCTGCTGATCGTCTTTTTTCCTCCTGAAAGGCCTTATTATTTTTTAGTTTCCTGGCGTTTTGCTGTATCTCTACTCCGATGTTATAATAGCAAGTACCGATATTCTCATAGATTTCAACCTTATCAGGCGCCAGTTTCAAGGCCGCTTCATAGGCTTCAATGGCTTTTTTGTAATTGTTTGCTTTCTGGTATACGAGTCCTTTCGTATAGGGGAAGATATAGGATGAATCATTTTTTGCGGAGGTGGCATCCAGGACGGAAACAGCCTTTCCGATCTCCTTTTTCTGGTAAAGCAGGTCGATCAGCAGCAACACAAGGTCTTCGTTTTTTTCGTAGCGGTCAATCGCTGAATAGAGGACGTTTTCAGCAGAGACAGTGTCATTTTCATGAAGGTAAAGGATAGCGAGCAGATGCGGCACATTGGGTGAGTAGGCATATTCATTCAGCTGGTGGAGATAGCCTGAGGCTTTTTCCCATTCTTTACTTTCGTATGCTGCAAGGGCTGTATTGTATAGCAGGTTTGTATCGGGTTGCAAAGAGAGGACGGGGCTTTGGTTTATATGCAGCACATGTTCGAAGGCTTTCAGCGCTTCAGCATAATCTTCGTTTTTGTAATGATCCTCACCCAGCTTTAGCAAATCATTGGCCAGCAATACATACTTTGGTGCCAGCTGATCTGCCATCCTTCCACTTTTGTCCAGCATTATTGCTTTTTCATAGGAGTCGAAGGCCACATAGAGCTGATCGGGATAGAGTTCGTATTTTTTCTTATCCTTTTTTTCGATCCCTTTTTCATAAGCGGTCTGGCAGAGCTGTCCCCTGGCCTGCCATGTTTTCGACCAGCGGTATGTGCTTTCATCTTCAATGGCCTTTTCCACAGCTATCTTGGCCTCATCGTACTTTTCGGATTCTATGAGCTGGAAGATTGCCAGGACCTTGCTTTTCTGGGCTGTTGCGGTCACCGAAAAAGCGGCTATTATTTGGATGGTTATAAGGATTCTTATCATCTGAATGCGTTGTTATAAATGGTTCCGGCGTTTGGGTGCAAATATAAAAAAAAGCAGTGTCTTTTTTGAATGCTGCTCGCTGCACTCGCAGCTGGTTTTATAACAAACCAATAAAGATGCAGTTGTTTATGAGGGATTACTAACGTGATCCCTGATGGGGTGATGCTTCACCATTGCAAAACCCTTGCTGCTCGCTGCACTCGCAGCTGGTTTGTTATTCCCTATTCAACAATATTTATTCCTCAGCCGATTATAACAATTCTTTTTCTTAAATTAGTTCTTGAAACCTTCGGTCTTTTTTTAAAGAATTATTCCAGAAACTCCAATATGTGGAGTATACTAGAATTTACTCCACTGACTGCTTGCAAATTGCTGACAGTCTGTATACATAATAAATGCACATACTATGATGAGAAATTTTGTTATTATCGGTCTTTTAATACAATTACTTTGCAGCTGTCAGGCCCAGGATAAACCAAATTGGAACCACTATTTGGAAGAATTCAACAAAGATTTTCAGAACGAGCTCAAATCCAGCAATGTTATTGGGGCAAGCTATGCTGTTTTCGATAGTGAGAAGACCTTTTGGATCGAGAACTATGGTTTTGAGAATAAAGAGAAACAGGAAAAAACAAAATCTTCAAGTAAGTATCTTATTGGTTCTCTAACAAAGGTATTTACGGCCGTTGCAGTTATGCAATTATATGAAAAGGGACTTTTGGAACTTGATGCTCCGATTACAGATTATATACCTGAATTCTCTATAAAACAGAGATTCCCAGACTCAGACCCAATAACTATCAGAGCAATCCTGTCTCATCATGCTGGATTACCAAACGATATATTCCTACACAAGTTCTCCTCTATCCCTCCTCCATACAAGGATGTATTAGACTACCTGAATAGTCAGTATACCTGTTTCCCCGTTGGTAAAATTAAATCATATTCCAATTTAGGCTACGCACTTTTAGGGGTATTAATCGAGAAGGTCAGTGGTCTACCCTACACTGAATATGTTTACAGCTCAATAATTAATCCCTTGGAAATGAAGAACACAGGGTTTTATCTTTCCACAGAAATGAAAAATGATTTTTCTGTTCCGTATAACAGGACTGGTAAAGCGGTATTAGAATATCCAATATTTGATGTCCCGGCTGGAGCTATATATTCCACTATAGACGATATGGTAAAATTTGGACAAATTTTTATCCGGAATAATAGTTCAATATTAAGTGATTATACTTTAAATGAGATGTTCAAGCTGCAGAATAAGGATGTAGCTGCAGATCTTGATGATAGATCAGCAATCTGTTTCACTTTCCGAAATAAAGCTTTTGAGCTTGGCAGGGTGCTTGAACACGGAGGCGCAACTGTATATCATAAAGCCCAATTATATATTGCACCTGATGCACAACTTGGTGCAATTATGCTATCAAACTCCCCAGATGGTGTGTTAAACTCATGGAAACTCAATGAGCAGGTAATGGTAGAATACTTGAAGAAAAATAAGATTGTACCCGCGACAATAAATAATCCTGAAAAAGAAGTGAGATTTTCTTCAATAAAAGAGAAAAACTTAGAAGCTTTTACAGGAAATTATGTTATGCCCGGTATGATATGCAATTTTGAATGGAAAGACGAAAATCTATATACGAAAATTCAAGACAATTCATTCTATATCGTTCCGGAAGATGATCATTCTTTTGTGCCTGCAAAAAAAATTCTTGGGATAATTGGCAAATCTAAAAAAATGTGGTTCTTTCTTGAAGAGATTGACGATGAAAAACTGTTTATGCAATCAATGCCATGGGGGGATTTGGTAATTATTGGACAATACGTAAAGAGAAATCAAATCCCTGATAAATGGAAAGAGAGAATCGGGAAATATGAAATTTTTAATCTGGGCGAGAATGAAATCCAGTTGATTAAAGACCTTGAGATTAAAGAAAAGAATGGGTTCCTTGTTTTTGAGTACAAATACCATGATGCTTTCGGTAATCCTACTCCTGTCGCAATGGCTCTGGATTTTAAGAATGATTTTGAAGCTTTTGTTTTAGGACTTGGACGTGGTGGTGGCGAGGGATTAACTTTCCATAAAAAGCAAGATGAAAATGATGAGGTTTTAAACTATCTTGGATTGAAAGCTAAATTAATCGAGGAATAAAACGTGTTCTAATTAAATAGGACTCTGACGGCGGCCTGCAAGGCCCAGCGATGAGTACATGTTGAACTACACCCGACGGGCCACGGGTTATGTGCTTACTGACGGTTTTCTATGGTTTCTGTAGTTGAAAGACCGGATGTTCTTTGAAGTATTGCAGATTTTCATGCTTTCAGTATCATTGGCCAGGGGAATAAGACCTCGAGTCATGCTTTTTGCTACTATTTTGATGACCACAGGGCACATCTTTCCCGGCTGTAGCAGGATGCAGAAGGACCGGACTTACATGGCTGAGCAATGAAAGCCAGTCGCCAGGACTTACCCTTAATCCGGCTCACATTGCAGCTTCGTATTTGTATATATCGATTGAAAACCATACCAAATTTTAGTTGATTTCTATACAATCCAAAAGAATTGACCAAAGTGATCGAACAAAAGAAAAAAATCTTTGCAAAACACTGGAAAGACCACCTAGCAAATCAAATGACCGAAATACCGGATTTTAATGATTTGGCTACCAGCATTATGCGTTTTTTGGCTTATATCTGCGGTGGGTTCAAAAAAGAAAACCTTTGCTGCTCGCTGCACTCGCAGCTGGTTTTATAACAAACCAATAAAGATGCAGTTGTTTATGAGGGATTACTAACGTGATCCCTGATGGGGTGATGCTTCACCATTGCAAAACCCTTGCTGCTCGCTGCACTCGCAGCAGGTTTGTTATTCCCTGAGTCCTTACAAAAGCTCCCGGGAGGTCGCTTTTGACGGCCACAGGAAATAACAAACCCGTGCAACCTCTGGCCGCACGGGTTTTGCAATGGTGGCGGAGGAAGAGGGATTCGAACCTCTCCTTTTTATATCCTGTAAATCAATTTTTTATAGAGGCCTAAAAATTACCTCCACCGATTTAGCCGTTAACAAATTCAAAGATCTTTTGCAGTGAAATGATGCTCTTTGCATATTTCATTGTAAATTTAAGCTATAGTTTGTAATGCACAAAAAAGATTTACAGCAATATGGACAGTGTTGATAATTTGTTTACATACGGACTACTATTATATCATGGCCTTAGTGAGAAGAAAGCAAAACAGATGGCCTTGGCATTAGAAAAGCTAGAACATTTAAATGCTCGTACTTTCCATGGTAAGTATCTTGATAAGTTTAATAAAACAGAGTGGCCTGCTATTGATACTTTCATTAAGAATCCACAATATATAATTGATTATGCCAAGTATTACATTGGTGAGTTAGAAGAATGGTTCAACTTTGGAGATCTTGAGGTTAAGGATTTTATAGTTAAGAATATTAAGCCTGATATTGATAGCTGTGGTATTTCTTGGGGCTTAATATCTGATACAATTAAGAAACATATGATCCAAAAGTGGCTATACTATTCAATAGCTGGCGCATATGAAGATTTACCTTTGAAAGTAAAAGAGGTAAAATTTGGCTCTGAAAAATTTAATAGTGCATTGTTGAGGAGTGAGGATTCAGAGAGCATGCCAACGAAATCTAAATCCAATGTAGAAGCTTTGAAAAAGTTTTTTATAAAAGAACATGAGAAATACCTTCCTGTTTATAAAGAAGTATTTAAATACCCTCCCCTTAAAAATCTTAAGGATATTCCATATTTAAACACAAAAAATTTTCATACGTTTTTTAAAAGCCAGTTGGCAATAGAATTGAAGCATGTTTTACAGCCTGCTGAATTAAATGATTATAACAGGGATATTATCATAGGCTATTGTCTATCTATCGCTGGATATTGCAAAGATTACAAGACTTATATTATAGATGATAAGTTCGAAACAATGAATACTTCAATTGAGGAACAGGCTTTCATAGATGAATATAAGCGAAACCTTCGCGACTGTGCGAGAAATGCTCTTAAGTAATTCATTTTCTGAGTGGTAAAAATATTTATAGATTTCTGATTTTTACCTTCACTCCTTTTCCGTAATAGCTCCAAATTTGCTTCTGATTTAAAGAATTATTCACTCAAAATCATAAGCATTATGGATTACAAATTAATTACTGTTGCAGAATACCAACATTTATTGAAAGAACTGAATCGTATCAACGAAACGATTTCAGAAAAAATCAAAAGTAATAAAGAAATTTTCTGTGAAAGTGATCTTTCGCAATTGCTTTCAACTTCAAAAAGGACTTTAATTAATTGGCGACAAAAAGGATTAATTAGTTACTCTAAAGTCGAGGGAAAGATATTCTACACACGTCAGAATGTAGAAAAATTCCTGGAAGATAATGAGACTTCCAGTATTCATGCTAATTAGATTTCATGAGCATGAAGAACAAAGATGCATATTGGTTTAAACATGATAGCAATGCAAAGGATGATCCGAAAGTGATGCTGCTTATCGATGAATTAGGTTTAGAGGGGTATGGGATTTTTTGGGTTTTAGTTGAATTGCTACGCGATCAGGCCGATTACCGATATCCACTTGCACTTATACCATCAATAGCAAGACGATACAACACCTCTGATAAGAAAATGCTCACAGTCATATCCAATTACGGATTATTCATTATTGAAAAGGAACAGTTCTTTTATTCCAATAGCCTCAAAGAGCGTATGGCTGTTCTTGATGCAAGAAGAGAGCAAGCGAGAGAGGCTGGCATTGCCAGTGGTAAGTCAAGAAAAGCATTACCAAAAGGAGATCGAATGACTGTTCAACAAACGTTCAAGGGACGTTCAACGGGTGCTAAACCAATAGATAAGAGTAGAATAGATCAGAATAAAAAAGAAAATAATCCAAATTATTTTAAAAAATTAAATTGATATGGAATTAGATAAAATACCACCACAAGCACCCGATATTGAAAAAGCTGTTGTTGGGTCATTACTTCTGGACTCAGGAGCAATTAAAACAGTCTCAGGTTTGATTTCCCCCACGATGTTTTACAATGACAAGCTAAAAGTTATCTACGGTGCCATAAGGAATCTGCATAAAGAGGAAAAGGCTGTTGATATTCTAACTGTCACCAATTATTTAAAAGATCAAGGGAAATTAGAAGAAATTGGTGGTGCAACTTTTATTTCCGGGCTAACATCACGTGTTGGCTCTTCAGCACATATACAGCAGCATTCAGCTATAATTTACGACAAATACCTTTTGCGCAAAATGATTGAGATAGGCTATAACCTTATCAGGGACTGTTACGCTGAATCAGAGGATGTGGAGGATTTAATCAAAGATGCCCGCAGCAAGATTGAAGCAATCCTTCTTTCCGCACTTGGAATAAGCTCAATAGGAATTTCCATTAAAGAGGCCGGCGAGCGATCCATCGATGATTATTACAGGAGGGAGCAATCTTTAAAAGATGGAACAACCACTGGTATCAAAACAGATTTAAATGCACTTAATAATGTAACAGGAGGATTTCGAAGTGAACAGTTAATTATTGTTGCTGCAAGACCGGCAATGGGAAAAACTTCACTTGCCATTTCATTTCTACAAAAGGCAGCAGGCGAAGGTAAATCAATTATGATGTATACCCTTGAAATGTCTGCTGTGACACTAACGGATAAGATTATCTGCTCAATTGCTGATATTCCACTTTCGAATTATCGGGACGGCAAGCTCTCTGAGGGTGAGAGAATGCAAGCAGAGCAGGCACTTGATACCCTTAACTCATGGAATGTGCATTTCAATGATGAACTATTAATGGATATTGACCGAATATATGCCTCTGCGCAAGCGATTAAATCAAAAAATGGACTTGATCTAATTATAATTGATTACCTGCAATTATTAAAGAGTTCCGAGAAGTTCCAAAACAGGGAACGTGAAGTTGCTGAAAATTCCCGAAAAGCCAAAATGATGGCAATACAGCTAGGCGTGCCCGTAATCCTGTTATCACAGCTTAATCGAGGACTGGAAGCTCGAAATGATAAGCGCCCCATGCTTTCTGACCTGAGAGAATCCGGAGCCATTGAGCAGGATGCTGATATTGTCCTATTCATTCACCGAGAATCATTTTATAACGATCAGGCCGAATCAGATAAAGGGCAATTAATTATTGCAAAGCATAGACAGGGACAAACCGGAATTATTGATTTCAAACACAATCAAACACTAACAAAATTCTCAGATTATAAAACTTAAAAACTAAAGTTATGGCAAAAAAGAAAATTTACTACGCACATTCCATGCAGCTATATGATTCAGTTCAGGAAATGAATGAGCATGCTTATTTATGGAAGTTATATAAAGGAGACAACCTTATTAATCCTAAAAACCTTGAATTTAATAAACCTAAGAAGTTTTTTGATTTCGTAGCAGGGTGTGATTTAGTTGTAGCCTCGGAAATTGATGGTTTCATTGGAAAAGGGGTCTTTTGTGAAATTGCCAGGGCGTTATCCGAAGACATAAAAGTCCTTGTGCTTCGTCGTATCGGAAAGGAATACAGTTTGGAGCCAGTCATCGGAATAGTGATCGAGAATGAAAATGACTGGAAAGTTAAATACGGTAAAATAATAACCTAATAAATAAGGTGGAAAAAATGAATTTACAACACAGCGAGCATACAATTAGCAGCCGGGAGATTGCTCTAACTACAGAAAAATATTACTGCAATGTAGTAGCAGCTTGCAGTATATTAATTTCTTCCTACTTAAATATCTACATGGCTGAAATTTCAGCTATGGAAAAAAGGCTAACTCTACACAAACTAAACGAGAACTACCAAAGATTACAATTACCCAAAATTGGGGAATCATTCATTAACAGGTATTTATAAAATGGAGGCTTTACAAAATACAGGTGTTATGAATTAACTCGGATGGACGATATTTTGTCCGTGATCTATAAAGCAGATAGTTATTAATTACAAATAAAAATCAAAAATTATGACAACAATAGTCCAGAAAATTGAAGCAGATTTGCTAAATGTAAAAAGCACCTTGTTTATCGAAGCAAGTGTATTACACAGGATTCTTAGGATAAGTGAACCATTTAACCTATGGATTTCTAACCGAATAAAGAAGTGGGAATATGTCGAAAACGCTGACTATAAAAAAGTAACTCTGAAAGACCGGATTGATGAAAAAATATGTGACAAAACGGAGTATTACATATCAGTGTTAATGGCCAAAGAATTAAGCATTACAGAAAATAGTGAGGAAGGAATCGAGGCTGCAAGAATTTTCCGAAAGATTTTAAGTGGCTTAATACAGCCCTTTGCTAATAAAGATTTTCAGAAGGATTTTGCTGATATGATTAATGAAAACAATGAAACCGTCCAGCTCTGCCCATTTTAAATACAATGAAAAAATGAATATAATCATACTCAATAGCAATCCGAAAAGTTCTGCCACACGTAGTTTGGTTCGAGCAGGACATAAATTAGGGGCTCAGGGCTCTACACTGGACCCGTCATTTATGTCTCCGTTTGTTTCAAATGTCGGAGGCCATGACAGGTTATACGATATGCTTGCAGGATCGCGAAAACGACTTGCTGCAAATAGTATTGGATGTATTGTACCCAGATTTGCAACCAACGTTCGGTATAACACAATGGTACTTCAACATATGACAGACAATTTAAAAATTCCATCCGTTCAATCCGCAGAGGGAATCAGGATTGCAGCCAACAAATGGCATACGATTCAGGCTTGTTCAAAGAACGGAGTAAGAACCCCACGCACAGTTTACTCATCCACCATGAAAGACGTGGATTATTTAATAGACAAAATTGGGAAATTACCCTTAGTGGCCAAATACAACTACGGCTCGATGGGTTCAAGTGTTATGATTCTTGACAGCAAAAGGACTGCTATATCTACAATACAAAGTCTGATCAAGAACAAGGCGGATTTTATCATACAAGAGTTTATTTCAGGAGGAGGAAAGGATATAAGGATTGTGGTTGTCGGAGGGAAAGTAATTGCCTCATATGAACGTTCGGCAGAAAAAGGCGAATGGCGCAGTAACATCAGCATGGGGGCATCTGCCGTTTCGATTGAAATCACCCCAGAAGAGGAAATCATGGCATTAAAAGCAGCTTCAGCAGTTGGTTTGGAGGTTTGTGGAGTCGATATTATGCGTAACGAGCAAAGAGTCCCATACCTAATTGAAGTGAACTCCAATTTTGGCTTTAAAGGTCAGAAAATTACTGGTGTAAACTTTGCGGAAAAAATCATGCAGTACGCTATTCAGAAAGCGAATAATCGGGCAACAGTAATAGATACCTCCGGCAAACTACCAGATGCTATTTATGCAAAGCATTTCAAGCGGGTCGAGAGTCAATTGAAATATTTCACTGAAAATCCGGAAATTATGAAATCATTTGAAAAGGCAAAGGGTAAAACGCTCCGGTTTTCCGATAGAAACGGAAATAGGAAATCTCAGTTGATTGAATCTCCGAAAGACCTTTACAACGTAATTTTTGAAACCTTTAAAATTGGCT
>JAIPBT010000055.1 GCA_021738565.1 Bacteroidales bacterium | reverse complement strand
ACAGGGACCTGACATGCAAAATGCGGCATAACCGAAAATGGAAAAGATAACATACTAAAATACTAACAGATAGCATATGAAGTTAACTTATAATTGGTTGAAATCATGTGCTTTGAAAACAAGTGCGAAACTTTAATTAAAAATAATAAGAACAAAACAGTACCTGAAAGAAAACTCACCATATTAGTCAGCGCTTGCAGGAAAATGTCAAGTGCATCCCGATAGCTACCGGGATGACTGTTTTGAAGTCAAGTATAACGCGGCTACTGGATTTTTAGCTTCGCTGAGCTCGTAAACTCGGTTCTTGTAAGCACTAAATATAGATTTCACAAAGATAGAAGGATGATTGAAAGTTCAAACAAAACTTATCAAATTCATTACCCGGCTGTGGATTTACTTTTTTTTATATTTTGCAGTCAAATATAAATATATGGAATGCAACAAAGAAAACAACAGCTCATCCTGCAACTGTACCTACCCCTGCAGCCGGAAAGGCATCTGCTGTGAATGTATTGAATACCACAGGAAGATGGGCCAGTTACCGGCATGCTACTTTCCCGATGATATTGAAAAGGGTTATGACCGGTCTGTCGAAAACTTCATTAAGATCTACAACGAAAGGGGGATATGCTGGAACTGAGACTTTACATTTTCAGCTTTCTGGCAGTTTTTCCCGGAACAGCCCTCTTATTGACCATGAAAAAAATGGTCTTGGCACGCATGAAGGCTTCAGAGCAATAGAAATATCCATGGTAAACATGGTTGCCAACTCCCCATGAATTTTTCACCTTGTAAAATTTCTTCCCGTCCTGGTCCAGGGCAGTCCCGGTAATGTGCATCAAATGATCATCGGTGGTAATATAGTTATCAAACCACTTTTGTCGCAGTTCCTGGGTAATGACCATCTCTTTTTTAGGCGTTGAAAAGTCATAGAACATGGCTTGCTTTTCACTGTCGGACAGTTCACTCCATCTGGCCTGCTCAAGATTATCCAATGATTCAATGCTCTCCGAAGGTACAAGTGAAATGCCACTCCCCCAATCAAATCCTTTTTCACTTACATCGGCGTCCCAACATACCGTGTAACCATTTTCCAGGGCATGATCCAGCACCTCCATCATCTCATCCAGCGGAACATTTTCAATTTCATTCCAACCCCAGTTATCAGGAATTTCAAGTATGAAAGGCTCATAAAAAGGATGGTGGGTGAAAGAACCTATGGTTACAAAATCACCTGGTTCAAGGCTCAGTTGATCAGCAAATTCACGCGGTGAATAGTTCTTTCCTTCATATAAAAAAGTCTCCGGGTATTCCCCAAGGTATGCATCCATCAACCCATTAAAACCTTTCATCCATACAGGTGTTAATTTTCTGTTCCTGTTTTTTATCACCTCATCTATATAGCCACCCAGAACTGCATCCATCTCTCCATGCACATGTCCATCCTCTCCTATCTCTTTCCCGGGATAGGCTTCCTCTGTTACCAAACCATATTTCTTCCATACCATGATCAGGTCATGGGCAAGACCTCCTCCTCCAAAATTTGTTTTACCGTGCATCCTCACGTACTTATCAGCCTTATCAGCATAACAGTTACGTACAAGAAACATCTCTGAAAGGTCATAGACCTTGTTTTCTTCCCTCAATAATTCTGCCTCAAGAAAAGAAATCGAGGCAAAGCTCCAGCATGTACCGGAATGATGCTGGTCCTTCACTGGAGTGACTTTAATCTGTAAACTGATACCCTTTTGTATTTTGGGCATTTACACCAGTTATTATCCAGAAAAAAAGGATAAAAACTGCAAATGACCTAAAAAATTTGTTGGTGTTCATAATTGATAAATTTTCAGTGTTATTGAATACTCCTGATTTTGCTGTGTATAAAAAAATATATTTACTCCAGTGATAACCTGTTGATCATTTCGTGAACACTCTCCGCGAATGTTCGTGATACAGGTATTTTGATTTCTTCAATTGAATCTATGTAAACAAATAGGTTCGTTCCTGACAGCCTGACCATTTTAACATTTTCATAATTAACCATGTACGACCTATGGCATCTGCTGATTAGTGTTTTTTCAAGTTCCTTTTCAAGCCTTTTCATGGTATTCCTGAGCATCAGCTTTTTTATCCTCTCTTTGTCTTCAACAAAAACAGTTACATAGTTATCTGTTGACTCAATGTATAGTACATCTGCCGAATTAAGAGTAAATCGAAGCTTGTTGGTCTCATCAAAGAAATTGATCAGCTTCCTGACGTAGTAATCATCCAGGTTCTGTAATGAAAGATCATGTATTCTTTTTCTCTGATCTTTCCAGGAATACCAGAGCCAGCTGATAGAATATGGAATTACCAATACAAACAGTGTTACAAGCAGGAGTTTGATATACAACTCAATTGGATTAATTTTACTATTTAGAAGGTATATCTCTATAAAAGTATAAACCAGTGCCACAATGATCAGCTCGATTACATTCCAGAAAATATATATCAGGTAATTGATCCTGCTGGTTCTTCCGAAATATATCAGAACAAGCCTGCTGATTACGATCACCAGTATGCCGGAAAGAATATAAAAAGAGGAATAAAGCAACAATTCTGCCTTTCCTGCTTCAAACCAGCTCTCTGCATCAAATGGCGCGTAAATGTTAATAAAAACGAGGGCAAATACAGCGGTGAAGAGTATCTGCCTCAGGACATTGGTCCTGTTAACAAGGTATTTTGGTATTTTTTTAAATAAAAAATGCATCTTTTGATTGATCTGCTAATTTAGCTCAAATAGCTTGAAACAGAAGAAAAAAATTCGAATACAATGACTCAGGAGCACCTAAATGCATAAGATGACCCAAATCGGATTTAAAGGACTTTCATTTCAGTCCTCCTGTTTGCTGCACGTCCTTCCTCTGTTGTATTTTCCTTAATGGGCATTGTATCGCCGTAACCTCTCGACTCAAGCCTGTCAGCATCAATTCCTTTATTCACCAGGTATTGTACCACTTCACCTGCTCTTTTTTCTGACAGTTCCATATTGTAAGTATCGTCTCCCGTGGTATCAGTATGTCCTGATATCTCTATGCGCAGGCCTTCATTCTTTTTAAGAAATTCAATCACCATTTCCAGTTCTACCCTTGAATCTTCCTTTAACTGGTATGAATCAAAATCAAAGAATATATTGTTTAGGACGATTTTTTTTCCGGATTTAATGGGATTTAATGCGATATCTTTTCTAAATGGATTCTGCCGGTCATGCATGTTCCGCAATTCAAAATTATCTGAATAGAAGAGGTAACCCGGGTGTGAGACATTGAATGCATACATTGCACCGGCTGGCAAAGGAACGAGGTAATTCCCCTCACCCGGTTCCGAAACAGATTCCATCACCATTTTTTCAGTCTCAATATCAATTAAGCGAAATTTTGCTTCTATCCCGCGCATATTTTCTGAATCATATACGCGGCCCGTGATGTATGACACCGGTATCGGTCTCACATCTTTGGGCAATTCAAATGTATAGATGTCAATATCGGTACCTTCCCTGCGATTGGTGGAATAGTATGCCCTGGTGCCCTTTGCATTCACTATGAAACCTATCTCCTCATTGTGGGTGTTTATCGGGAACCCCAGGTTTTCCGGGGCAGACCAGGTGCCATCTGCTTTCCTTCTGGAAATAAAAATATCTCCTTTCCCCATTCCCGGCCATCCGTCGGAAGAAAAATACAATGTTTGCTGATCGGGATGAAGGAACGGGGATTGCTCAACACCAGATGTATTGATGCTGTCTCCAAGATTTACAGGATCAAGCCATTCATCTCCATTTTTTATCGACATCCAAAGGTCATAATCTCCATGCCCCCCGCTTCTGTCACTGGTAAAAATAAGTACACGCCCATCCGCGGAAATTGATGGGTGCTTTTCACTTCTCCCGGTATTAACAGGGCTGCCTAAGTTTACAGGCCGGCTCCAGGATCCGTCTTCCCTGATCCTTGAATAATAAATGTCACACATCCTGCCGTGACCATCAGGCCTGTTACAGGCAGTATAATACATAAATTTTCCATCTGCTGTAACAGACTGTGCACCTTCATTGTAATTTGTATTAACTGTTGTATCAAGGTACTTTCTTTGTCCCCACGAACCATGCTCCTTGTCAGCATAATAAAAGTCCTCCTGAAGCTTCATCCGCGTAGGCTTAAGTTCCGCATTCTGCGGACCGAGGACTGTAAAAAAAATGGTTTTTTCATCAACGGAAAGGGAGGGCCAGTATTCACTTTGTTTACTGTTCACGGTTTCCTCCAAAGGAATGGGTTCAAAAGGTACAGGGTTTCTCACTGACTGGATTGCAAAATCAATGCGCCCGCCCAACTCTTTAGCATTTATTCTGGAGCCCTCATCATTACCATCGTAAATTTTCCAGGTTTCAAGATGTTCCTTTGCATCTTCATACATGCCGATTTCATATTCCATATTGGCAGCCAGAAGAAAACCGCTTGCATACTTATCCGGATCAATGCTCAGTCCGTTCAGGTAATAGTCAACAGCCTTTTTATCCTCGCGTTTGTCACTGTAAATTTGAGCCAGCATGAACCATGCCTCAGCAAATTCATCATCACTATCCAGCGCTTTCCAAAGCAGATCCTCTGCCTGTCTGTCCTCTTGCTTCTGAAAATGTTCATTCGCCTTTTCATAGAATTTCACAGCCCTGCCGGAGATACTGCTGTAATCCTGTGAAAATAGGTAACTACAAAAGAACAATGGTACTAATATGAATATGATCCTCATAAAAACTACTCTTAAAAACAACTGGCTATTATCAGGGTATTCTCATATATTTATGTGCCTGCAGTGAAACACGCCAGTCCGGATTTTCCTTGATAAATGCAATGACAACAGGCATGATTTTTTCACGCCGGCTCCATTCCGGCTGCAGGTAAAGTATGCATTCATTCTTTACCCTGGCGGAATGCTCAAGAGCCCATTCTATATCCGACTCCTCTGATATAATAACTTTCAATTCATCAGCCCTGGTATGTATGTCTCCCGTTGGAGGCATGTTTTTCTTGGGTGAAAGGCATATCCAGTCCCACGTACCGGTAAGCGGATAGGCTCCGCTGGTTTCAAGAAAAGTTTGTATCTTCTTCTTTTTCAGCATGGTAGTAAGCGGCTCCATATTTACCATCAGCGGTTCACCCCCGGTAACAACAACAGCCGCTGCCGGATATCCTGAGGCCCGGTCTGCAATGTCTTCAACAGCAACAGTAGGATGTAGCTCAGGATCCCAGGAAAACTTTGTATCACACCAGCTGCAGCCTACATCACAGCCTCCAATCCTGATAAAATATGCTGCTTTCCCGACATGATAACCCTCTCCCTGGAGCGTATAGAATTCCTCAACCAGCGGTACTTTAAACCCGTTCTCAAATCGATCTTGCTTCATGTCCTTCCTTTCTGAAATCGCTAATTAGTGACTGTCCATAAAGTCCGATAGCTGCATTGCTGCCCCGCGCGCTTTGCTCTCGAACTTTATGATCCAGCCACTCCAACATTATTGACAAGCACTAATTATGGGTAATTCATAATTAATAGAATGACTCCTCTGAGTTGCATGCAGAGTATTACTCTGCCGCCGGGATCCCCCATACGGCCATGAATTTATTCTTGAATTCCGTATTTTCGTAAATGCCTGTGAACAATTCTGCACCGGGACCCAGCGCATAAACCGGGATCATAATTCCGGTATGTCCCCTGCTGGTGAATTTGGTCTTCACTTTCTTCTTCTCAAAATCACCGTCCTTAACTACCATACCTCCTGTTTCGTGATCTGCTGTTACAACTACCAGAGTTTCGCCATCCTCTTCAGCGAAACGAATGGCCTCCTCAACAGCTTCAAAAAAATCAAGGGTTTCGGTGATCACATATTCTTCATTGTTTGCGTGCCCACCCCAGTCGATTTGCGAACCTTCAATCATTATAAAAAAGCCTTTTTCATTGGTGTTCAATAGCTCCAATGCCTTTTGGGTTGACAATTTCAGCATGTCATTCCTCCCATCGGTTGTGCGTGGATTGTGCCCCGTAGCAGTAAAACCAGCAAGTTTACCAGATGCATGTGCCATCACCTCATCAATATCCATCGCAACTGCATAACCATTGTTCTGAAGTTCTGCGGTAAGGTCGCGTCCGTCTTTCCTATTATTAAAATGTTCGAGTCCGCCTCCGATAAAAAGATCAATATCTGTTTTTAGAAAATCGGCAGCGATCTCCTCGTAATTATTCCTGCTCTTTTCGTTGGCGATAAAGGAAGCAGGAGTTGCATGTGTAATTCCGGAGGTAGAAACCAGGCCGGTTGACTTGCCGTATTGTTCAGCTACTTTCAGAATGGATTCAAGATCATTCCCAAGGGTATCAACACCGATCGCACCATTGTACGTTTTTTTCCCGCAAGCCATAGCGGTTCCGCTTGCAGCACTGTCGGTAATATATTTATCAGCCGATTGCGTTTTCTGAAGTCCGACATGGGTTGCCTTGTCAATACACAAATCTCCCCCGTTGACCGTATAGGCTGCAAACATCTGCTGCAAGCCCATTCCATCGCCAATAAGAAAAATGATGTTTTTTGCAGGTTTGTTTTCCTGGGCATCAGCTGTGCATGATGACATTAGGAGGATTAAGAAAACAAGCAAGATACTGGATAAGGATAACAATTTATTTTTCATCTGATATTGGTTTTTTACTGTATTAATCAAGATGGATTTATCAATCCGGAAACTTCTATAAATTTAGAAATGTAAAAGTAATGATTTTTGTACATTAGGGCAGTAAAATTTTAAAAATGGATACTGTTAATACTGCACTTACTTCTTATGGAATGTCGGGGCTTGTTTTTCACGGACCGCTCCTTGAAGAACACAATGGTTTTGAAATAAGGAAAATCCTCGAACGGCACAACAACAAATCAAAAGGCAAACATCCCGGAGCTCAACTGGTCAGGAAATATGAAGATATCCTGGTTGATCCGGACATAGAACTGGTCATTGTAAATACTCCCGATCACCTCCATTACGAAATGACAATGAAAGCGCTCGATCATGGAAAACATGTCATAGTGGAGAAACCATTCACCTTAAAAACTTCCCATGCTGAAAAAATTATCAATAAAGCATCATCAAAACAGCTGATGGTAAGTGTATTCCAAAACCGGCGCTGGGATGGTGATTTTATGACTGTAAAAAAAGTGATGGGTGATGGGCAGTTGGGCAGACTTGTATCCTTTGAATCACACTTTGACAGGTTCAGGAATTATGTCCAGAAGTCGTGGAAGGAAGACAAAAGCCTTGGTGCAGGAACCCTTTACAACCTGGGATCACATATGATCGATCAGGCTTTGCAACTATTTGGCATTCCTGAATTTATTTTCGCAGATGTCAGGGCAATGAGGACGAACAGCAATGTTGATGACAGCTTTGATATCACCATGTATTATGATCATGTAAAATGCCTTGTCAGGGGCAGTTATTTGGTTAAGGAACAAGGGCCCCGGTACATGTTGCACGGAACCAATGGCAGTTTTGTCAAGTACGGGATTGATCCGCAGGAAGAAATGCTTAAGGCAGGGCATCTGCCCGGAAGCCCCAATTGGGGCATTGATCAGCCGGGATTGTATGGCATTCTGAACACTGATTTCAATGGCAGGGAGTCAAGGGAACAGGTTCCGACCATCCCCGGAAACTATATGGCCTATTACGATAATATATACGATCACCTCAGGCATGGAAGTGATTTGGCTGTTCAACCGGAAGAAGCGCGTGATGTTGTCAGGATTATTGAAGCAGCCTATGAAAGCTCCGAAAAGAAAAAGGTAATCAACCTATGATCCGGACGACAGGAGCGCGATCCAGTGTCCTTCAGCCGGAGGAGATAAATCAACAGTCTCTCCTCCATTAACCGAACTTTCTCCAACCCATTCTGATTCAAGTATATTCAGCCATCGCAAAGAAAGATTACCTCGATGTGATGCAAGATCAAGCTTAACTTTTCCCTGGCGTGTAAAGTAGACTGCATATTGTTTTCCTTCAATATACCTGCAATAATGTTCCCCGGGAGTCCGATCAACCAGTAAGCTGTTATCAGCAATTCCATTGAAATGGTCGAAAACATCTGTGAACATGCGCATTGACCTTATGACCGATTGAGCTATTTCGTTCAGACCCTGTCCGGATTCAGGCCTGTGAAACCGGGCACTCGCACATCCCATCAGGACATTCTGAATGAAGTTCTCGGTACCTTCCCGTGTGGTTTTATGCCGACCTCCGTCGTTCCCGTATACCTTTACATTGTTCACCGGACGGATCCCCATTTTTCCAATTCGTTCAATGGTTTCCAAACCGTTTTCCCAGTGAATATCTCCAGTCTGATGGTTGTTCTGCGATATATCTACAAAATTGAAAATGCCGGGATTGTTGAAAGTTTCCGCGTGAAAAGGATGATCCAGTTCCCATGGGTCCCACATCTCGGTTGTATTGACAAATAGACCCCGTTCGCCGGCTTTTTCCCTGATATATGAAGCCCAGAATTTACCCCAGTCGGAAGTCACTGATGTTTCATTATCCATACAATACAGAATATTTCCGTATTTCAGACTTATTGACAAAAGTTGATCAACAAATATCTGCTGTGCGTCAAGCACTGGCGCAATGGCCATTTGTGAAGGAACACTCCTGAAAAAATTGTTCTCAGTAAATATTGGATGCGAGGGTACTTTAATTGGGAGTTTTGATCTTTTCGCATTGTAATTTATATTGTTGGCAGGATTGAAAGGGTTTACATCCCAATTGTTTCGATAGAAATCAAAAGTTGCCCATACCTCAAGCTGCACGATGATATCCCGCTCCGAGGCAGCCGCGAAAAAATGATCAAGATTTTCCCAGTAATCAGGATTGAGCATCCCAAGATCGTACAATCCATCATCATTCTTTAAAAATGGCCATGCATTGCCCGGGTCACGGCTCGACATGGTGCACCTTACATAATTACCACCTGCAGCTTTTAAAAGATCAAGTTCCTCTTCCACCCCCTGAACCTGGAACAGGTTGTCTTCACTGGAACCTCCCAATAGCATTACCATATCTCCCTTGTAAACCCAGAAGCCTTTTTCAGGATCGGGGTGTATATGGCCGTTAACCTCTGAAGAATGATAGTTGCCGGTCTGTAGATTACATGCATAAAAAAGAAGAGGCGCCGATATTAAAATAAAAAGAGCCGTTGCTGGTTTCATGATCAGTTGTTGAATTTATTCCGGGTATGTGCTTGATAAAATTACCGGCAGACCGGCACCCCCGTATGTCAAATTGCGATCTTCCCGTTTGTTTAAAAGGATGAATGAAGCAGTTTTTGATCAAAGTTCCCTGATCTTGATGCTCCTGAATGACACCTCGTTCCCGTGGTCCTGCAGCAAAATATGCCCTGAATCCGCTTCACCGAAGGCCGGCCACTTTTTGTATTTGCTTTCGGAAACAAGCTTTCTGTATGCTTCACTCTTTCTCTCGTATTCCAACACCTTGATGCCATTCAGGTAGTGTTCAATATGATTGTTATCAGAAACAATCCTGGCAGAATTCCAAACGCCAATGCCGTAGAACCTCTTATTATCAGACGCCTTGATAAGGTCGTACAGGGATGCCAGTGTTCTGCTTCCCTCATGGTTCCCAAGTTTTGCATCGGGATGTCTTTTATCATCAAGAATCTGGTATTCCAGGCCTATTGCAGACATGGTGTTGTTCTCTTCCTCTTCTGCAACAAAATATTTAATGCCACTGTTTGCACCTTCTGTAATTTTAAACTCAAGCTGAAAATCAAAATCAGAATATGCATCAACAGTAACAATATCACCGCCATTTTGGGACTCTGCACCATCAGATGACTGCACTGTAAGGGCACCATCGGCAATGGTCCATCCCTCTTCAGGAAAAGTCTCCCTGTAGGCATTTCTCCAGCCATTTGAGGTCTTTCCATCAAAAAGAAGTTCAAAACCGGCCTCTTTTTCCTCCGGACTTAACTTATTTACAAGGCGGCTAAAAACAGGTGCCGTTGATTCCCATTCGTATTGGGAGACATCCCCGGTGATGATCCTTATGTTCTTCCACATGACTTCAAGACCCTCTTTCTCTGGGTCTGATCCCACACTGTGCACCTGCAACGCAAAGAAGCCTTCTGCTGTTTCTTCGTCATACAGATTGGCAACATGCACGCCATTGAGGTAGGTTTTGATATGTGCACCATTGCACTCCACCCTGAACCTGTTCCATTCATTCTGCTTAAAAGCCTTGGTTGCAGAGGGATTCAGATCAAGGGGGTACAGCCACCCGCGCCTGGCTTCATCATATATGCCTGCCGACCAGGCCCGGTCGGAAGGATCCAGTTCAACCTGGTAGCCATGTACGCGGCCGCTCCTGTAATCCGACTTGCTTTCACTCCTGATCTGAACACCGGAATTCAAGGATGGATCAACCTTCACCTCGTATTCAAGTATGAAGTCATCGTAATTCTTTTCTGTACACAAAAAACTGTTGGGGGTATTAAGAACTGTTTTCCCGACAATGATGCCGTCCTTAACTTCATATATGGCCTCGCCATTCCGCTGAACCCATCCTGAAAGGTCTTTTCCGTTGAACAGGTCTACCCATGGTTCTTTGGATTGATTGCCACATGAGAGCATAAAAAGGGCTGAAGCAAATAATAGAAACGATTGATACTTTTTCATCTTTAATATTTTATCTATAAGTTATTGGTTATATGCAGATTACCATGATTATATTTTCACTTCCTTTTGCGTCAATTATGAAAATATGATCATTGCTTAATTTGAAAGTTAGTTAACAAATTCAAACATATCATGTAAAGATAACCAACCCTGCAAATATTCAAAAATTTATTGATCCATGCACGGTTATATTCAACATTGTAACCAATGCTAACGGCATCCTGTTTCATCGGCCTTCTTTTTCAATCACCCCGAACACAAATCCATTTTCCGCACCCGTCACCCGCAATGATGGATACCTTCTTCGCGCATTTTTATAATTATCTCTCATCATAACAACATGAATGCTGGAATCCTGTCGTGAAATCCACCCATGTTTGTCTGTTAACGGCAACTCCCCGGGTTCACACCTGCCATAATAATATTGAGCGAAGCTGGGATATCCAAGGGAAATGGCTGGCATTTCACTTTCTGAATTTTCAATGAAGTACTCGATGGCAGGACTTTGTGCCATTGTTTGAAATTTCGGTACAAAGAGCATAATTGAGGAATAGGTAAATATCAGCGTGGTTAGCTGCAGGTAGAATATGCCGGCAATAGTGCGGTTTGCTATTCTGTAAATAGCAAAAATAGCACCAGTCAGAAATATGATTCCCGGAAGAAAATCCAATATCCCCCACCCAGCTTCGGCGAGAACCACACCTTCGAAATAGAGGTTCAAAAGTCCGGAAAATCTATCAAGGATCCATTCTTTGTTCAGCATTGCAACAGGAACGACAATTGCCACCATACCTATAAGAATGGATACTGTTCCAAGTATCCAAATTTGCCATTTCTTTATTTCAACTTTCCTGTCAGTCCATTGGCTGATCTGCCATGCTGCAAGGAATGTGACAGGGTAATAGGCCAGTGAACTGTAATGCACTAGTTTTGTTGCTACAAGGGAAAAAAATACAAGCACTACGGCCAGTATTACAAACATCCATATTCTGTAGGTATTGAGCAGTTCATCACTTTCTTTTTTCTTTGTAATGGATGCAATGAATACAACTGAAGAGGGAAATACACCGAACAGCAGTACCACAAAATGAAAACCGGGAAACCCCTTGTTCCCTGCAAAATCCTCAGAAAAAAGTCCAACCTGGTATGCTATGAATTCTTTTATGATGTCCAAATTCCCATTTAGCGCTGAAATCAGGAACCATGATCCCCCTGTAATCAGGACTACCAGGATGAATACAACCACATGGCCCGCCCGAATCTGAATCTTTCCCTTCCTGTATATAAGAAAAACTCCAAAGCTGAGCAGGAATATCAACCCGGCAACAGGACCTTTTGTAAGTATTGCCAGTCCAAGAAAGAATGCAGACAACGCAACATCCAGGTATCGCCTGAAGGATCCTCCGGAAACGAGGTAAAAAATAAAAAAGCTTATTCCAAGGAAAATGAAAAGGTTGAACCAGGGATCAATAATTCCCGTCTGAAAATAAAAGAACGGAAGTATGGCTGTCAAATAGGCCGCTGCCCATAAGATCCCCAGTTTATCTCCCCTGACCTTTCTTCCAATCAGGTAAACTGATGCAAGTGTTATTATTCCCGCGATGGCATTCGGGAAACGGGCTGCAAATTCATTAATCCCGAATATTTTCATGGACAGGACCTGCAGCCAAATGAACAATGGTGGCTTTTCCCAGAATGGCTCAAAATTTATGGTCACTGTCAGGTAATCGCCGCTGCTGATCATCTCCCTCGCTGCCTCTGCAAAAATTACCTCATCCCAGTCGAACAGGTATACTGCTCCTGAAAAAGGTATGAACAGCAAACCTCCCAGTGCCAGAATGATTGAAAGGACGATGTATGGGTTGTAATTGCTCTTCATCGTTTGATAATTTCAACAATTGAACCTTCCATCCAGGCTTTCTCTATTTTCTGAATGAGGAAATATCCCATCCATCCCATGAATACACCTAAAAATGCAGCAACAACAACATCCATTAAGAAATGTTGTGACAGATAAACACGACTGTAGGCAACTCCCATTGAAATTACCAGGAGAAATAATTGTACGACCCTGTTCCTGGTTAGCAGGGCAAAAGCAAAGAACATTGCAAATGCTGTTGCAGCATGTCCTGAAGGAAAGCTAAGCCAATAATGCATATCAACCCCCTCTACCAGGTGCAGGTCATAGTTGATTCCCATCCTCTCAAAATATTTTACCGGTCTGACCATGTCACTGAAAACAACACGTTTCAGGAACTGTACACTCAATCCTCCGAGTAAAAATGCAGTCAGACCTGTAGCAGCGAACCTTATGGACACAAACAAAAGAATAACCACAATGTATACCTGGAACATCCCATCACCCAGAAAGGTCCAGTATTTCATCACTGTATCTAAAAAAGGGCTATGGAATCCATTCAGAAAAACATGTGTTTCTTCTCTTGAATAGAATCCAATGATAAAAAGCAGGGGAATGAACAGCATTAAGAACAACGAAAGGAATGTCCCTCCCCTCATATTAAACATGTTGAAATTTAAAGATGCTTTTTTCATTTGAAGCTGTAGATGGCAAAGGTAAAAATTCTTACTTTTGAATTCATCAAAAATTTTGTTTTCATGAAAATTGAAGAGCTGAAGGAAAGATTTTTAGAGTTATACGGTCTGAATGAAGAAAAAATACACATATACTTTGCCCCGGGAAGGGTCAATCTCATTGGAGAACACACTGATTACAACGGCGGGTATGTTTTTCCCTGCGCACTTACTTTCGGTACCTATCTCCTGGTGAGAAAAAACGGTACCATAAAAGTTAATTTTGCCACCACAAACTTTGATCACAGGGTTGAGGTCATGCTTAACGAGCCTTTCACCAGGGATGGTAAATCCTGGGCAAATTATCCGCTTGGGATTATGAATGAGTTGCGGAAGAGGGCCCTGGAAACAGAGGGCATCGATCTTCTGTATTCAGGCGATATACCCAACGGAGCCGGACTGTCATCCTCTGCATCAATTGAGATGGTTACAATAACAGCCCTGAACGACCTGTTTGGCTTCGGTCTTGATAAAATGGAAATGGTAAAACTGGGCCAGAAAGCAGAAAATGAATTTGTAGGCGTTAACTGCGGAATCATGGACCAGTTTGCCAGCGGTATGGGAGAAGCGAATCATGCACTGTTTCTCAATTGTGAGACGCTTGACTACAAGAAGGTGCCAGTTATACTCAATGGTATTAAGATCGTCATCTCCAATACCAACAAGCGGCGCGGACTGGCAGATTCCAAGTACAATGAACGAAGATCGCAGTGCGAAGCTGCCGTTGAGAAAATCAACAAAAAAGAGCCCATCAGGAACCTTGGAGAACTATCAGTCAAAGAGTTTTCCTATCTGTCTGACAGCATTACCGATGAAACCGTAAAAAGAAGGGCAAAGCATGTTGTCACAGAAAATGATCGTACACTGAAAGCAATTGCAGCACTGAACAATGGAGATATTGAGGAATTCGGAAAACTTATGAATGCATCCCATGATTCACTTCGTGATGATTATGAAGTAACCGGGAAAGAACTGGATATCCTCGTTAATGAAGCAAGAAAGATCCCCGGCACAATCGGAAGCAGGATGACCGGAGCTGGATTTGGAGGCTGCACAGTGAGCCTTGTAAAAGAAGATTCCATAGAGGAATTTATCAGGGAAGTAGGAAATAATTATGAAAATAAAACTGGTCTCATACCTGAGTTTTACATAGCGGAACCTGGCGATGGTGCAAAAAAAATCGGAGTTCTTTAGCATTTTAGCCGACCGCCAACTATATTTAACAAAATAACCAATCCCATTATGAATATGCATCGCACTTATTTTAGCCTTTGCTTAATTGCACTGATCACAATTGTATCCTGTACATCAGATAAGAAACCTGCCTACCTGAATACAAAATTGTCTTATGAGAAGAGAGCTGAGGACCTCGTATCAAAAATGACCCTTGAAGAAAAAGTATCTCAATTGACCTATACGGCTGAAGCCATCGAACGGCTCGGAGTTCCTGAATACAACTGGTGGAACGAATGCCTGCATGGTGTGGCGCGTTCAGGTAAAGCAACCGTATTCCCCCAGGCGATAGGACTTGCAGCAACCTGGGACAGGGATATGATTGCAGAAATGGCAGAAGCGACCTCAACCGAAGCAAGGGCAAAATACAATGATTTTCAATCCAAAGGCAAGAGAGGAATATACCAGGGACTTACATTCTGGTCGCCAAATATCAATATATTCAGGGATCCCCGATGGGGAAGGGGAATGGAAACTTATGGTGAGGATCCCTACCTGACAGGGGAGATTGGAACCACATTCATTAAAGGATTACAGGGAAGTAATCCTGACTACCTGAAGGTTGTTGCTACTTCAAAACATTACGCTGTTCACAGTGGTCCGGAACCACTGCGGCACTCTTTTAATGCTGTGGTAAGCCAAAGGGATTTCCGGGATACCTATTTCCCTGCTTTCAAACAAACCATAGTGGATGGAAAGGCCTACTCAGTTATGTGCGCCTACAACGCTTATATGGGAGAACCCTGCTGCGGAAGTGATGCATTGCTGCAGGAACTCCTTAGAAATGAACTGGGATTTGAAGGTTACGTGGTTTCTGACTGCTGGGCGATAAAAGATTTCTGGGATGGACATGGTATTGTGGAAACTGCAGCTGAAGCCTCTGCAATTGCAGTTCTTTCTGGTACAGATGTCAATTGCGGATTTGCATTCGACAGCCTTGTTTCAGCGGTAAAACAGGGATATATTGCTGAGGCAGATCTTGACATTGCCGTTACCAGGCTGATGAAAGCAAGGATGAAACTGGGAATGTTCGATCCCCCGGAGAATGACCCGTGGTCCGATCTGGGAGCAGACCATGTTGCAACTGCAAAACACAGGAGAACCGCACTTGAAACAACAAGGAAATCAATGGTCCTTTTAAAGAATGAGAACAACGCATTGCCACTTCGAAAAGACCTGAAAAAAATCGCCGTGATCGGACCGAATGCCGAAGATGTGGAAGTGATGTGCGGAAATTACAATGGCACTCCTTTTGAACCGGTAACTCCCCTTCAGGGAATCATTGACAAAGCCGAAAATTTTGCCGAAATAAAATATGCAAGGGGATGCGCTCATGCAGAAGGGCTGCCCTTCCTTGAGGTCATTCCCGGTGATTTCCTCTACACATCAGAATCCCTGGAATCACATGGATTAAACGCTGCCTATTACAACAACAAAAAAGCCGAAGGAAATCCGATATATGAAGGTGTTGATGGGAACGTGGATTTTTACTGGTGGGACACATCGCCCCGCCAGGATATGGAAGACGACAATTACTCAGTGAAGTGGACCGGCTATATTGTACCCGATAAAACAGGAACCTATGCATTGGGATGCGAAGCAAAATATTTCAGGCTCGAACTCGACGGAAAAAGGGTTTCATCAAACAGCAATATCCATCATCCCAACAAAAGATACAGCAACGTGGATCTTAAAGCAGGAAAACCCTATAAGATCGAAGTGATGATGTGGGATGAACATGGTGATGCGCTTTGTCACCTCATGTGGGCGCCCCCGGAAGGTAACATTCAGAAAAAAGCCCTGGAAATCGCAAGCTGGGCCGACCAGGTGATCATGTTCATGGGACTGTCGCCCCGCCTTGAAGGTGAAGAAATGAAAGTTGAAGTTGAAGGCTTTGCGGGCGGTGACAGGACCTCTCTTGACCTTCCGGAAGTTCAAATGGACCTGATGAGAAAGGTTGTCGCAACAGGAAAACCAGTTGTACTGGTTTTGCTTAACGGATCGGCAGTTGCGGTGAACTGGGCCGATGAAAATATACCTGCCATCCTGGAAGCCTGGTATCCCGGTGAAGCAGCTGGAACAGCAATCGCAGATGTGCTTTTTGGCGATTACAACCCGGCTGGAAGACTTCCTGTAACGTTTTACAAATCGGTGAACGACCTGCCTCCTTTTGAGAATTACGACATGGAAGGCAGAACATACAGGTACTACAAAGGAGAAGTGCTGTACCCCTTTGGCTATGGACTGTCGTATTCTGAATTCACCTATAATAACCTCAGGACCAGCAGCAGTGAGATCAAACCCGGAGGCAGTGTGAAAGTTTCCGTAGATGTTTCAAACAACAGCGAAAGAGATGGAGAAGAAGTGGTGCAATTCTATATCCATGAAACCAATGCCCCCGACGCACGTCCGTTGATCGACCTGCGCGGTTTTGAAAGGATCATGATCAAAGCAGGAGAAACGAAAACGGTTTCGGTTGAACTGACCAAAAAAGAATTGGCCTATTACAATTTCGAAAAAGAGACCTATGCAATGAATCCGGGTACCATTGAGCTCTTTGCCGGACCCTCTTCAGACAGGAAGAAATTGCTAAAAACAGAGGTCCTTGTAAAATAGATTGGGTTAACACAATGATCATTAACATGATTGTCCTTCTCCGGATTACCTGAGATGTGGCTGTGACAAAAGTCATATAAAAGCAACTGCCTAGTTGCCTGCTTTTATGATCTTCTCCTTGTATCTGCCCCATTCACCCTCGATGATAAGAATGTATGGCCCGTTCCCCAGGGTTTTTAGACTGATCTGGCAAGGATTGGAATGTATTTCACCTGATGCAACCAGTTTTCCATCCATATTGTAGACTTCAAAGAATTCCGTGCCTGTTGAATTTTTCAGCTTTATGATCAGGTTCTCTCGGAACGGATTGGGCCCGATTGCCATTCCTTTGTCCTCGGAACCGGGTATGCGCATTTCAACCTTGCTCCTGGCCAACAAATGCTTGTTGGGATCAAATTCCACGTCCCAGACAAAATCATTCATTGGAATGGCAAAAAGCTGTTCATTTTTTTCCTGGTAAAGCCGGTAAATAGGTTCCTGAGTATCCGTCTTTACCCTTACATCAAAAGTCATTTTGAAAAGCGGGGTCTCAGCCGATGATGTCTCCTGCAGACTTTGAATATAAAGCGTGTCGTTGTGGCGATACCAGGTAAGATTAAAGGTAGGATACCCATGACCGTAATACCACTGGTCAAAGAAGCAGCTAAAATCCCTGTTGCTGATATTTTCAAGCACTTCCCTGAATTCTGTTGCTGTAGCATTTCCCTCTGCATATTCGATTAAAAAATCCTTCAATAACCCGAAAAACAATGTGTCATTGTTAAGTTCATATCGGATCATATGCAACAGAGCTGCCCCTTTCTTGTAACTGAGACCGTAATCAAATACCCTTGATGGATCATCTGCATCCCCGGTTGGTACATACACCGAACCATTTTCCATCATGGCAAGCGCCATCGCATTTTCCATCCATCGATCCGCGTGTTCCTGTCCGGCCAGGTTTTGCAGGGCGATGTACTCAAAATAGGAAGCAAACCCTTCATTGATCCAGATGTCCTGCCAGTTCCCGCAGGTAACGTAATTTCCAAACCACTGGTGGGCCAGTTCATGTGCAACAAGAATAAAATTGAAATTGGCAAGCGTGGTCATTGTCTGGTGCTCCATACCACCGCCTATAGGCGCCACAGCATGACCATATTTTTCCATGGCAAAAGGATAGTCAAGCAAAAGATCCGAAAAGAGAGAGATCATATCACCTGTAGCTTCAATTTCTTCTTTCCATTCGGCCAGGTAATCACCATCATTATATATGAAATTCTGCACCAGCACCGAATCACCGGGTTTCGACAAAGGGGCATTGAAAGAATAATCCATGTAATCGGCAACTGCCAGCGATATCAGATAATAGGCAATGGGATAGCCCGACCGCCACCTGAATGTATGTTTTCCGGGGGCAGTATCGTCAATGCTTTCCAGAATGCCTACCGAACCTGCCATCAGGTCCTTGTCAACAGTAAGATCCACCCCGACCGAATCTGCCTTATCGGTCAGCACCTGTTTTACCGGGAACCAGTCCCTTGCATTCAGTGGCTCCGACAAGGTGTAGGTAACCCATTGTTCATAGGTATTGTCATAGGCATTGGTAATCCCGGCAAAGAACCCCCTGTCCTGCCCTGCTTCACCCTGGTAGGATATGATGACCTTAAACAATTCATGCGCATCAATATCTGCCGGAATATAGATCGCGTCTTCATGGTGAAGGAAGTCTTTGACTTCAACACTATTCAATTCAACATACACAACATCCATTTCATCAATGAATTGAAAAACGACCGTATCCAGGTCTTCCGTGGCCCTTGAAATGATGGTCGCGGAGCCCTCCAGAAAGGTATTCATATTGGAAACCTCCAGGTCCAGGTAGTAATAACTAACATCATATTTCGAGAGGTACCTGTCAAAAAGTGGATTTTCATATACCTCCCCGGTATAATGGTCATGCGGGCATGATAAATAATGCTGTCCGTTCATTAACGAAGGCATTGTAAGTAATATAAGGAAGATCCTTTTCAATATTGTTTACCATTTAAAACGGTAGATGGTTGCCTGCTCGTACGTGTTTCCGGGATGCAAAACAGTAGATGGAAAGTCAGGTTGGTTTGGAGTGTCCGGAAAATGCTGTGTTTCAAGGCAAATAGCAGCATGCTTTTTATATTCAATGCCCTTTTTACCATGTATGCTCCCGATGTAATTAGAGGTATACAACTGAACCCCGGGAAGTGTTGTAAGGACATCTAACGACCTTCCTGATGCTTCATGGTACAATGCAGCAATGCGCTTCATTTCACCGTCATAATTGTTCACCACGTAATTGATGTCATAACCGGGAGCTGTCTCAGCAATATCCTGTCCAACCGGCTTTGCAGCCCTGAAATCAAAACAGGTACCCTCCACCTCCAGGATCCTGCCCGTGGGAATAGATTCATCATTCAATTCCGTAACCCTGTCTGCATCAATCATCAATATATGGTCAAGGATATCCCCCCTGCAGTTGTTGAGGTTGAAATAAGAGTGGTTGGTGAGGTTCACGTGCGTCTTTTTATCCGTTGAAGTCCTGTATTCAATAACCAGCTCATTCCGGTCATTCAGGGTGTAGTCGACCTCAACCATCAAATTGCCGGGATAGCCTTCCTCCATATCAGGACTATTGTATCCAAGCTTTAGGGTGACAGCGTCAGGTTTCTTTTCGACGGAGGGGGTCCAGACCACCTTGTCAAATCCCTTTATCCCGCCATGCAGATGATTGTTTCCCTGGTTTGCAGCAAGTTTGTATTTTTTGCCATCAAGAACAAAAGCGGCCCTGCTGATCCTGTTGGCAAACCTTCCCACAATGGCCCCGAAATAGGGATGTTCACCCAGGTATCCTTCGAGCCGGTCAAAACCAAGGACAACATCACCCGGATTTTTGGATTTATCCGGAATACGGATCGCTGTGACTATTCCCCCGTAATTGGTGATGTCCACTTCCATGCCAGGTTCATTTGAAAGCGTGAATAGGAAAACTTTCTTACCATCTGGAAGCTTGCCGTAGGGGTGTTTTTCTATTTTCATGTGCCTCATTATTTGAATGCCAAAGGTAACACCTGAATTTTTCATGGAAAAATATTACAGATAAATACTTTTGTATATTCAGAAATTATACAACCACCCTATTGCTATATTTGAAAGATGAAATTCGAGATACATACAAAAAACGGAACCGTCATTACTGAACTTATATCCCGGGATATTTGCATTGAAAATCTAGAAGATGCCCTAAACCTGATAGCCAATGCCGGTTACCTGGGCTCCGATATCATCATCATCAATGCAGACCAGTTGCATCCCGATTTCTTCGTATTGCAATCCGGGCTTGCAGGTGAAATACTTCAGAAATTTTCAACTTACCGGGTCAAATTGGCAATTACCGGTAATTTTGAAAATGTGGAAAGCACCAGCCTGAGAAATTTTATCTCAGAAAGCAACAGGCGGGGGCAGGTCATTTTTATCCGCAGCGTTGAAGAGGCCATCAATAGGCTGGGGTTATACCAGGGTCCTTCGGCTTGAGGTTCGTCGGTTCGTCGGTTCGACAGTTCGACGGTTCGTCGGTTCGTCAGTTCGTCGGTTCGTCAGTTGGGACTGTGATCCCTCCGCGATCTGTCTGGATCGTAAGGGCGGCTCTGAATCCCGGGGTCTGCGACCGCCGGGTTATCGTCTGTGATCCCTGGGATCTTTATTTTTATTTAGGGTTTTTCCGGATTCCGAACGCCCGCATAACTCCAATTGGACGTTATGGTTATAACAACTCCCCGGTACACTGTGCACAAGCGTCAGCGACTCCATTCAGGCTTGCCTGAAAATTCACTCTGCGTAAGCTGAGCGACTTCTTTCATGCTCGTATGAAATTTTGACTCTGCGGTTCCTATCAAAAAAACGATGTCTAATTCTGCTTTTCCCTTGACTTTTACCCTAAAATTGCCGTAATTTTGTTTTAGCCCGTGGAGAATAGAACAACCAAAAATCCTGAATTCTCATGCTGGATGCCTTTTTTATGGCAGAGTAAGAACTGGTGGTTGATTCCAAAGGGAATATAAACACAATACATACGCAGGCAATTTAATGGAATAACACAATAGGATATGGACAAATGTTGGCAATAATACAAATTAACCTTCGGGATAAAAAAATAATGAAAAATGAAAGCGGCTAATGTAAAAGTTACGACAACATCAAATCTGGATGGAATTGAGATTACAGAATATCTTGAACCTATAACATCTCATGTAGTAGTTGGGATGAATTTTTTTAAGGATTTTCTTTCCGGATTTTCCGACTTCTTTGGTGGAAAATCAAAATCGTATCAGAAAATTCTTTCGTCTATAAATGAAGAGGTTATTAATGAATTACGAATAAAAGCATTTTCAATTGGAGCAAACGGCGTACTTGGACTAAAAATTGACAATGATGAAATCTCTGCACAAAACAAATCAATGATGATGGTGACAGCAATGGGAACTGCTGTAAAAGCAAATTTTTCATCAAAGTCAATCGAGATTAAAAATGAGGAATTCAAAAAGGATAGAATCACTAGCGATCATTTTAATTATCTAAAACAAAAGAAACAATATCTTAATGATAGCATCAATGATAATTTAGAAATGGATGATGATTTTTGGGAATTCATTAAATCAAATAGAGTTAGTGAACTTTCTAAATACATAGTTGAAAAATATGTTGATTTCGTCTCATCTATGCAGGATTATCAGATTGAAGATGAAAAAAAATTAACAAATCATTTAGTAGAATATTTTACCATAATTGATTCTGACATAGCTATTGATAGTTTATATAGCAAACTAAAATCAGGATTAAAAACAAAAGAGAGAAACAAACTACTTGAATGCATCTCAGAAGCGAATCTCATAGATTTTAATAGCATCTCAGAATTAATCAAACATTCTGACTTCAACTTAAAAAAGTGCGCATTGCAAATATTATTGACAGATAAATTGACATATGAAAAAGATGATCTCCCTCAAATGGAATCTTTAATTAGTGAAATTTCAGCAACATTTGTGGAAAAAGGACAAAAATCAACAAAGAAAAAAGCACTTTCTTCAAAGGAAAAAGATATTTGGATTTGTGAATGTGGGAAAGAAAATGATCTGAAAAAGCAGTATTGTGCAACATGCCAATTAGATATTTATGGATTTTTTGAGAATGAAATAAAATCTTATGAGATTAATGACAAATTAACTAACGAAATTGATATCCTAGGAAAAGTCCTTAAGTAAATGTACAATTGCCAACAATTAAGCATCGTTTTTGGCGATAGCCAAATATGTGCTTTGTGTTGAACAAAACCGGGGTTACCTTATATAATGTGGAATCAATTTTCAGTGTATCTTGCCAAAATGCTCTTTGACGTATTGAAATGGATGCGATAGCTGAAGCAGGTCATTTGTTCTGACCTCTCTGAGAGGCAGAAAGGAGGGATAAAGTAAAGACGCAATATTTTGCGTCTTTACCTTACCCAATACGAAACCTCCTCAAGCGTCACCGTGCCAATCTCCAACCTGTTTTTCTTCCGTTATCCCATCATCCCTCG
>JAIPBT010000054.1 GCA_021738565.1 Bacteroidales bacterium | reverse complement strand
GGTTATATCTTCCTGACGGATCACTATCGGTTGGTTAGAGTTATTTATTAGGGAACCGCCGTATACCGAACGGTACGTACGGTGGTGTGAGAGGACAGATGGGGATTTAATTTTAAATCCCTATCTTCCTACTCGATTCTGATTATATAGCTTGATATAAGCATTGACCGACAAAGTTCTGTAATATCATAACCTCATTCATGTGTGAAAATCCGTTTATTGGACCGAATGTGCGTGATTCCATTTGTGGTTTGTACATTACATTGAAATAACTATCTTCGACATCAACCAACAACCAATTAACCAATTTTGAATATGGCAACTTCCACTACTGCAATTACAAAACGGTTGGATGCTCTTTATGAGTTTGACAGGGAGCCGGTTACGAAAAACAAATTGCAGGGTATAGGGAATTTCCTTGGTATGTATGCCGGCGAACATGTTGCGGGAACTGAATTTGTTATCGGAATGTTGTTTGTGGCGCATGGTGTTTCTGTAAAGGATATGTTTCTTGGCGGACTTATCGGTAACATCCTGGCCGTTTTGAGCTGGGCCTTACTTACAGCTCCGATTGCCACAAAAGTACGCTTGTCATTATACTGGCAGCTTAAAAAGATTTGTGGCCCTGTCCTGGTTTTTCTATACAATATTGTTAATGCACTCATGTTTTGTTTCCTGGCCGGGGCAATGGTTGCAGTAGCTGCAACAGCAGTGGGCATCCCCTTTAATATTCAGATGCCTACCCTGTCAGATATGTTTCCCAATTCAGTCGGTTGGATTGTAACGGTATTTGCTGTGGGCGCTGTAATTACAGTTATGGCCATTCTTGGATTTGATGCACTGGCCAGGTTTGCAAAGGTTGCGTCACCCTGGATGTTCCTTATATTTGTTGTGGCAGCTATTGCTGTTCTTCCAAAACTTGGGGTGGAGCCTGGATCCGGAAATTTTTGGGAGATAGCAAGTGAACGTATATGGACCGGGGTAGCAAAGGAAGGACAGTCCCAATTCACTATCTGGCATGTAATTTTCTTTACCTGGCTGGCCAATGCAGCCATGCACCTGGGAATGTCGGACCTTACCATTCTAAGATATGCTAAAAAGTGGCAATATGGGTTTGCTTCAGCAGTGGGGATGTTCCTGGGCCATTATGTGGCTTGGATCGCTTCGGGTATTCTTTATGCTGCTGCAAATTCAGATGCACCAGGAGTTGTTGCCTATGAAGCCATCGGGCTTGCAGGCGCGATTTGCGTCGTAATTGCAGGATGGACAACAGCAAATCCAACTTTGTACCGTGCAGGATTGGCCCTGCAGGTAGCCTCCGGATGGACCCGCTGGAAAGTTACACTTGTGGCCGGATTGGTAACCACAGTTGCTGCCATGTTCCCGGCACTGGTAATGAAATTGCTTGATTTCGTTGCATTGTATGGACTGGTGCTGGTGCCGATGGGTGCAGTGATTTTTGCAGACTATTATTTGATCAAGAAGCTGAATTTAAGGGATTACTATGCGGAGCAAACAGGTATAACATTTAACTGGGCAGCCGGTGCAACCTGGCTTATCATGCTGGCAGCGGCATTGGTAATGAACCTGTATTTTAATATTGAGCTTTACTTTTTACCAGTACCTGTATGGTTACTTTCAATACTTGTATACCTTTTATTCTCATCAATCTATCAGCGTAAACTAAAAACGGTGCAACAATGAAATATGTATATCCATTGGCAGGACTTGCGGGTTTGCTTCTTTTGCTGATCCCATCCCTCATGCATTTTGCAGGAAAGATGGAATTGGATCAGATGAAAAACCTGATGTTTATTGGTACCCTGGTGTGGTTTGCAGCTGCTATTCCATGGCTTGGGAAAAAATCTGCCGAGAGGAAATCCTGATAAGTACTCAGGGAAATACGGCAGGTGGAACAGATCTTTTCAAAGATCAAAAATCTATCATTGCCTTCATAACTCCATCCCTGTATTCTGAAACCAGGTCAAATGCTTTTTTGCTTTCTTCAAACGAGAACCTGTGGGTAACCATGGGATTTACATTTACGCGGCTTTCAGCTATTAGTTCGAGCGTTTCGTCAAGGGTTTCATTTTGCCTCCTTACATTCCGGATGGTTATTTCCTTGCGCCGTAATTTATCAACAGGGAATGACCACCTGTTAAATTCCGGAATTCCAATAATCATTAGCTTTCCCCCTGGCTTTAGGATGTCAATTGCTTGATCAACAGCTTCCTGCTGTCCGCAACATTCAAATACAACATCCAGCATTTCCGGTTCATGTGCTGTTATTTCTTCTACCACATCCGATTTGTCAGGATTTCCAGTATAAAAAGCGCCGTTCGCGCTGGCGATTTTTAAACGTTCATCAATTTTATCGGTAACATAAACTTTTGAAGCACCTTTTGTAAGAGCCGGAAGCAATACCGACATGCCTATTGGTCCGAATCCCAGGATCCCCACTTTTCTTTCATGCATTGGGATGGAAGAATTCACTGCATAAACACCAATTGCAAGAGGCTCTGAAAGCGCGGCCTGATCAAAGGACATGTGGTCTGGTATCGGGAAACAACTTGTCTCAGGCATTATGATGTATTCCGACATACATCCGTCGGCCTGTCCCGGACAACCAAGAAACCTTAGCTTCCTGCATGTATTGGGTCGTCCGGCCTTGCACTGGTCACATTCCCAGCATGGCATTGCAGGTTCAATCGCGATCCTGTCACCCGGCTTAACCCTACTTACCGATGGACCAGTTTTTATTATCTCCCCGGCACCTTCATGACCAACAGGAAAGGGATAACTGACAACCTGAGACCCGATCTTTCCTGATTTATAGTAATGAACATCTGAACCACAAACGCCAATGACCTTCATTTGTATAAGGACTTCATGAGCATTCACAATCATTGGATCGGGCACCTGGATCAGTTTCATTTCCCTGATGCCTGTTAACATCATTGACTTCATTTGTGTCGTTTTGGTTGGTTAGACGCAAAGATAAAGGAATTCGTGAATTCCGATAAGCAATTGTAATTTGATCTGGTGAAAGTTCCCTGTATTGTGCGTAACTCAATCAGCAATTATTATATTTGTTTGTTTTAGTTCTGGGCACATTATTTTGTATTTCATTATATAATTCTATCTAAATGAGACAGTCAGCAAGAGAAACTGTCAGGAACATTTTCCAATCAGAAGCATCAGCAATAAATTCAATCCCTCTGGACCAGGATTTTCAGGGAGTTGTTAATTTGCTTTATGAGCAGATCCACGAGAAAGGAGGTAAAGGTATTGTGAGCGGGATGGGTAAAGCAGGACAGGTAGCCAATAACATTGCAACCACTTTGAGTTCCACAGGAACACCTGCAGTATTTTTACATCCAAGCGAAGCTCAGCATGGTGATCTTGGCATCATTCGTAAAAATGATGTTTTGATCGTATTGTCAAATTCTGGTAAAACACGTGAAATATTGGAACTTGTAAATCTTGCCCGCCAGTTGCATGAAGAGCTACCGGTGGTATTGATCACAGGAAATAAGGAGGGCGATCTTGTTCAAAGATCCCGGATAACTCTATTTACAGGCAAACCGGCTGAAGTATGCCCGCTTGGACTGACCCCAACGACTTCCACCACGGTTATGATGGCAATGGGAGATGCCATTACCGTTTTGTTGATGAACAAAATAGGTTTTAACAGGGAGGATTATGCAAAGCGTCACCACGGTGGTTACCTGGGAGAAAAAATCAGAAATTCAGGAATATGAGAATTCTCAAAGAACAATCAATTGGTCTTTTGATAGATCTCCAGGAGCGGTTATTTCCGCATATTCATGACAATGATCAGTTGCTCAGGAACATCAGCATATTGTTGGACGGATTTGAAATCCTGTCTGTTCCATTGATTGTAACAGAACAATATCGAAAAGGGCTGGGAGAAACACATGTATCAATCCGCCGGAATATAGACAATTTCAATCCATTGGAAAAAATGGTATTCTCCTGCTGTGAGGATAAATATTTTATGCAGGAACTGGAAAATTCAGGAAAAAAATATGTGATCATTGCCGGAATTGAAGCGCATGTATGTGTATTGCAGACCACTGTTGACCTGGTTGCTTCAGGATACCAGCCTGTAGTGGTAGAGGACTGTATTTCTTCGCGAAAATCCAATGACAAGGTCGTCGCCCTGAAACGGATGATACAGGAAGGGGCATTGATAACAACTTACGAATCAGTACTTTTTGAACTTGCCAGGATTTCCGGCACTGAAGTTTTTAAAAGTATATCAAGATTGGTAAAGTAACAGGAGTTGTATATTTCGCATTTGTTCAACCAGTATGTTAACATCATTGAGTTTATCCTTTCCTGGAACAATATTTTTCACTTTATTTGCTGTTCTTTAGAAACGGATCAATATTATTTCAATAATGAGTAAACCTATCATATATGCAGCAGGAGAAACTGTTTTCGATATCATATTCAAGGATTATCAACCGCGGGCAGCCAAACCAGGTGGTTCTGCATTCAATGCAATGATAACACTAGGACGCCTGGATATTCCGGCATCCTTTATCAGTGAAGTTGGTAATGACCGTATTGGAAAATATATCAAAGAATTTTTAAAGGAAAATGGTGTTGAAAATGAATATGTTGTAATGTTTGACAATGGAAAATCTGCCATTTCCCTTGCTTTTTTGAACGAACGTTCTGATGCTGAATATGAATTCTATAAGGATTATCCAAACCAGCGGTTGAATGAAGAGATGCCTGAATTCAGTTCAGTGGATTATTTTTTGTTTGGTTCTTTTTATGGATTGAATCCGGTTCTGAGGCCACAGATCAAAAAATTGCTTAACTGTGCAACGCAGAATTCTGCATTGGTCTATTATGACCCGAATTTCAGATCCAGTCACCTCGATGACCTGGAGCAACTGAAATCTATAATCGAGGAAAATTTAAGCTATTCAACCCTTGTTCGGGCCTCCGATGAGGATATGGAAAATATTTATAAAGTGTCCTCTGCAAATGAGGCGTGGGATATTGTTTCGAATATGTGCAAATATTTTATATATACTGCGAATGCCCACGGAGTTGATCTTTTTACACCGGAATTCCAACTTCACATTGATGTGGAAAGAATAGAACCTGTAAGCACGATTGGTGCAGGTGATACTTTCAATGCCGGCGTTTTGTACGGACTCTACAGGAATAATATTATAAGTTCAAATATTCAGTCGGTTAGTAAGGGCCAATGGACTGAAATATTGAAAACAGCAGCTTCTTTCAGCCGTGAAGTGTGCCTGAGTTATGATAATTATCTTGGCAAAAGGTAATCATGATTTTTTTATTTTGCTTATGTTTCACTTTGAAACCTAATGGCTATCTTTAAAAAATCTAGGCTGGTATTTCATGATTTTTTCTGTTCGTGCCTGATCATAAAAGGTATAAATTTGAACGGCATGTAACAGAAAATGGGGCCCGCTTGTTATTTAAATTATAATCTTGACAGGTAACCGGTATTCGTATTCAATGTTTGTTTAATCGGTAACTTTCAAAAAAATCAAAATTTCATGATAAAAGTAAAACTTGGAAAATCAGATGTTCATGTAACGCCTGTCACCTTTGGAGCCTGGGCCATAGGTGGCTGGATGTGGGGTGGAGCCGATCGCGATGATGCAATTGATGCGTTGAATTTTTCAATTGATCAGGGCATGACCTCAATTGATACCGCCCCTGCTTATGGATTTGGCCTGAGTGAAGAGTTGGTGGGTGAGGTGATCAAAGGAAGAAGGGACAAGGTTGAAATATTGACAAAATATGGATTGAGATGGGATACTGACGGGGGGGGATTCTATTTTGATACGATCGATAATGACGGCAGGCCGGTTAAAATGCATCGTTATGCTTCAAAGGAAAGTGTAATTGCTGAATGTGAGGCCAGCCTGAAGCGGCTTGGTACTGATTATATCGACCTTTATCAAATTCACTGGCCAGATACTACTACGCCCGTCGAAGAGACCATGGAAGCTGTTGAAAGATTGATAGAACAGGGAAAAGTCAGGGCATCAGGCGTATGTAATTATGATGTATCCCTTGCAGAAAAGGCTGCAGGTGAACTCTTGCTTGCCTCCAATCAGGTTCCTTACAGCATGGTCAGGAGAGATATTGAACAGGACCTGGTACCCTGGTGTATTGAAAATGAGGTCGCAATACTTGCCTACAGTCCGTTGCAGCGAGGGTTGCTCACAGGTAAGATCAAACCGGATCATCAATTTGGAGATGGAGATACCAGGCCCAATATGCCACATTTCAAATCTGAGAATATAGCGCTGGTAAATGATTTTCTCGATAAGCTGAAACCGGTTGCCATGGCAAAAAATGCAACTGTTGGCCAGATAGTTATTGCATGGACTCTTGCGCAGCCCGGGATAACAGTTGCACTGGTGGGGGCCCGTAACCGCCAGCAGGTGGAGGAAAACATCAAAGGCATGGGTGTTTCATTGACTGACATTGAAACAGAACAGATCACCGAAGAATTGAACCAGTTAAAGCTCAATATTTAGTGTCAGAAAGAAAACTCATATTATTTAGCAGTGCTTGTCAATAAAGTCGGGTGGTGGACAGACACTATTTAAGTATTAATATATGGATTTATACAGCCAGTTTCCTCCTGAAGGTGGATTGTTGCAGATATCTGAAAACAGCGATTTTGTAGTCAGAAAGGTCAACAACCACTTTCATACGCCCTATTCCTTCAGTGCGTTTACAGAAATGTCCCAGGTGCTTCAAATGGCAGAAGAGGAAGGAATATCTGTACTTGGAATCAACGATTTCTACACAATGGCGGGCTACGAAGAATTTGCGAAATTATGTGCCAGGCATAAAAAATTCCCGCTCTTCAACATTGAATTTATGGGATTGCTCAGAAAAGAGCAGGAAAATGGAACCAGGGTAAATGATCCTAACAACCCGGGAAGGACCTATTTTTGTGGCAAAGGATTGGATTATCCCCCGAACCTGGGAGGGACCTCCCTTGAGAAACTTACAAATGTCAGGGCTGAAAGTGAGAAACAGACAAAGGTAATGGTTGAAAAAGCGGCAGACCATCTGCATCAGGCAGATCCGCAACTTAAGCTTGATTATGAAAGTATCCTGAATAAACACACCAAAGGTATGGTAAGGGAGCGGCATATTGCCAAAGCCATAAGGATATTGCTTGAGCAGAAATACAAAGATGCGGATCTTCGGAAAGCTAAATTGAATAAGATATACGGAAACCGTAAATCAAGTGTGGATCTAAATGATGCGGCATCGCTGGAAGGAGAAATCCGGTCTGTTTTACTGAAGTCAGGAGGACCTGCATTCGTTAAAGAAGATCCCCATGCATTCCTTGATATTTCTGAAGTGATAAAGATAATCCTGGATGCTGGCGGAATACCCTGTTATCCGGTTTTACTGGATGATAAGGACGGTAACTTTACGAAATTTGAAGAAAATATGGAACGGCTGTATGAGAGGCTGATCTCTTTGAAAGTTTTTTCTCTGGAACTTATTCCGGGAAGAAACCATAGTAAGTTCCTGAAACCATTTGTTGAGTTTTTCGATAAGAAAGGATTTGTAATTACTTTTGGTACGGAGCATAACACACCTGCGCTTGAACCCCTTACAGTTCGATCTGCAGATGCTCCGCTGGATGATTACCTGTGCAGGGTTTCCTACAAAGGAGCATGCGTCATTGCTGCTCATCAATACCTTCGTTCGAAAGGGAGGATTGGGTATGTGGATCAAAACGGCATTCCTGTAAATGAAATGGACAGGTTTGTCAGAACCGGTAATGCAGTAATCAGTTATTTTACTTCAGGTAAAGTTCTTTAACCCTAATATTATGAAACAACTAAAGGATCTTATAGATATTTCGCGTTTTTATGGGAGTGACAAGGATTTCACGCTTGCGGGTGGGGGAAACACTTCATATAAAGATGAAAAATACATATGGGTAAAGGCCAGTGGTGCTTCTCTGGCTACAATAACTGAGGATGGTTTTGCGAAATTATACAGGGAAAAGGTCAAAATTACAGGAGAAAAACAATACAGTGAAGATGAACATGTACGTGAAAGACAGGTGAAAAAGGATCTGATAGCTGCCAATGTTCATCCTGAAAAGGGCAAACGACCTTCCGTTGAGACATCATTTCATGAGCTGATCAATTATGCCTTTGTGGTTCATATGCACCCGACCTTTACAAATGCGCTCATGTGTGCAAGGGACTCTGAGCAAGTGACCCGTCGGTTGTTTGGTGATGAGGTACTGTATATCGGTTATGCACCCGGTTACAGTCTGTTTCTAAAGGTCAAGGGGGCTGTGTCGGGTTACAGGAAAAAATTCAAGCACGATCCGAAGATAATATTCCTGGAGAACCATGGTGTATTTGTAAGTGCAGATACAACTGCAGAAATAAGGGAGATGTACACATTTTTAACGGACCGGATCAAATCTGAAATATCTTTCCTTGAAGCGTTTGCGCCGCTTCCTGAAGAAAAGGAACTTGATGGTATTCTTCCCTATATCCGAATGAAATTATCTGAAGATAGTTCAAAGGTACTCTCATTCCGGCACTCGACCTTGCACAGGCACTTTTATGACGATGGGGAACAATTCGGCAAGGTATCAAAACCTTTTACGCCGGATATTATCGTGTATTGTAAATCTTCTTATCTCTATATTGAGGAGACATCCAACCGGGAAAAACTTATTGCATCAATTGACAAGAAACTGGATGATTTTAAAAGAAAGCACGGATGCTTTCCCAGGATCATAGTTTTAAAAGATTTTGGACTTCTTTCTGTTGAAGACAATAAGGAATCCGCAGAAATTGCACTTGACGTTTATGAGGATCTTATGAAGATCAGTTTCTATTCAGAGGCTTTTGGAGGTCCCAGGTTCATGTCGGATACGGAGATTGAGTTTATAGACAACTGGGAGGTAGAGAATTACAGGAGAAAGATCTCAAGGGGTACCGCTTCCGGTAACAGTATTGATCAACGTATTGTGGTAGTAACCGGCGGTGCTCAGGGCTTTGGAGAGGGAATTGCCACAGATCTTGTTTCCCGGGGAGCAAATGTTGTTATAGCGGATATCAACGATAAGATGGGAAAGGCAACAACGGAGAGGCTATCACAAAACTGTGCAAAAAACCGTGTATTCTTTAAAAAGACCGATGTTTCCGATCCCGGTTCATTGGAGGAATTGGTGCATGAAACTGTAATAAAATTCGGAGGGATAGATGTTTTTATCAGCAATGCCGGAATTTTGTATGCCGGGGGCATTGATGAGCTTTCCCCCGCGGAATTTGATAAAATGACAAGTGTAAACTACCATGCATGGTATTATTGCGTACGGGCAGCGGCCCCTGTGATGAAGATTCAGTCAGCGGCAAAACCAGGTTACACAATGGATATGATACAGATCAATTCAAAGTCAGGATTGGCAGGGTCAAATCGTAATTTTGCATATTCCGGGGCCAAATTTGGAGGAATTGGACTGACACAGTCATTCGCATTGGAACTTGCCCCCCACGGTATCAAGGTGAATGCTGTCTGTCCGGGTAATTTTTTTGAGGGACCTTTATGGGCAGATCCCCGGAAAGGATTATTCGTGCAATACCTGAATGCCGGCAAAGTACCAGGGGCAAAGATCCTTGAAGATGTGAAAAGACATTATGAGGAAAAGGTGCCAATGAAACGCGGATGCAGGGTTGAAGATGTGATGAACGCAATTTATTACGTTATTGATCAGCAATACGAAACCGGACAGGCCATACCGGTAACAGGAGGGCAGCTGATGTTGTCCTAGCTGTGCAGAAATATTCTTATTCAACCTCAGGCAGGATATAGGTGAAACCACAGATCTTTCGGCTCAATATCCTGAAAAACTTGAAGAACTCAGGGCCCTGGGCGAAAAGATGATGATTGAATTGGGCCATGGAAAGCAAAAAGGGGCAGGAGCCAGGGAGGCCGGCCGGCTGAATGAATAAATATCGGGTTTGATATTTATGTCCTTAATTTTCAGATCGTAATAAATCAGGGGTGTGGAAAAATATTAGAAGAACAGTATGTTAAAAGGAGTTTTATTTGATATGGATGGTGTTCTCCTGGAGTCAGAAGAATACATAAACAGGGCAGGAGTTATGCTTTTCAGGGAAAAGGGGTATGAAGTGGAGCCGGGTGATTTCATTCCTTTTACCGGTATGGGAGAAAACCGTTACCTCGGAGGGGTTGCTGAAAAATACGGTATTCCTTTCGATGTCATTGAAGACAAACGCCGCGCCTATGAAATATACCGCTCAATGGTAAGAGGAAAATTACATCCTCTTCCCGGAGTTGTACATTTTATTGAGAAGTGCAGGGAAAAAGAATTAAAAATTGCAGTGGCCACAAGTGCGGATTATGTCAAAATGCAAATCAATCTCAGTGAGATCGAATTACCGGAATCAGTTTTTGATGCTACGGTCAACGGTTTGGATATTGAAAACCTGAAACCGTCACCCGATATTTTTCTAAAAGCAGCGGAAAGAATAGGGGTCTTACCTGAAAATTGCCTTGTTGTTGAAGATGCTGTAAGTGGCATTAAAGCAGGGAAAGCAGCAGGAGCAAAAGTACTTGCTGTTACTACTACTTTTTCAAGGGATCAACTTGTCAAAGCGGATTGGCTCGTCAACGACCTTTCCGATGTACCTGAAGAGGTTTTACTTTGGTAGATAACACCGGCCACATCGCAAATAAACCCGGTCTTGCATCTTATTTTTCCATTACACCTCTAAACATTCATTACATTTTAGGATTGCGATTTATATCTTTCATTATTTGAACCAGCAAGCTTTCAGTTTTATCATCTAATTTACAAAGGTCTTTCAGAATTTTGTTTTGATCATGTCTGTATTTTTTATGGAATTCTATATCATTCGGATGTAAATTTCCACCTGTATCAGTTGCTTTGAACATACATCCCTTCATCCAGGTTTCAAGAATGAGATCAAAGGGTAGATTCAAATGAATTGCCTGAATGATTGGTATCATTAACCGGTCATCTTTAAAAAGTTTTCTTGTCAGGTCGCTGCCCACCCTGAAAATAGTGTCTCCCAGATTTTTATTTGAAAATCTTTGTATGAGATCTTCAATATGCAAATTGAGATCTGCTTCTGAGAATTCCGATGGATAGAGGGTTTTCAGTATTCTTGCTGCTTGTCTCATCACATCAATCGTTTTGCTGTGGATGTCATTTTTCTCAAGCGCTTCCCATATGTATATTATTTCCGGATAGGAATAGAAGGACTGGTATGCAACGACAGAATGTCCGAGATTGTGTATAAAGACTTTTCTGTCGATCCAGGCCATGATATTTTTTTTGGGATTGAGTTCAGGAACATCAGGAATGGTGTTTTTAAATCCTATTGCATCTACTATCAGATCATTATATGGTTCAGCATACACAGCGAGAGGATCATTGATGATCTGATCTCCCGTGGTTAAGGGTACCATTTTCCCAATACTTGTCTGGACGAAACCGACATATGATCTTATTATTTCAGCTGACATATACTTCAAAAATTCCCCGGACATCAAGGCAGCTGCATTTCTGACATTTTCTGCAAGAATAATATCTACAGGATCGTTTCCGTGGGCTTTATATCTTTTTTTTATTCCCCTGGCCAGCATTCCTGATACGGAAATAAGGTTGTTTTTTCCAACTGAAACAGCTATGATGTCTGCCTTGTTGATTGCATCTTCCAGTCTTGAAGTATTTTCAATATGAAAGGCATCAATATCTTTTATATTGTAAACATGATCTGTTTCAGGCCCCTTGATGATCACATTGTAGTTTTTTGATTCATTAATCATTTTTACCAGGTTGGGATCAATGTCTGCAAAAGTAATCGCATACCCTGACCTGTTGAACACCTGCGCAATGAACGATCTGCCTATCTTTCCGGCTCCTATTTGAAGCAAATTTCTCATCAACGGGTTATCTTTTAAGCTGCTTTTCGTATTCAAGAAGGTAATCGCGGAGGATATGAAACTTTTCTCCCTGTTGTTTCTCTATGTATGTGCCCCCTATATATGAACATGCAAACCCACCGGAAACAATTCCCCATTTTGCTGCCTCTCTCAAGTCTGTCTCCCCGGATCTATTGATCAGTTGATCGATGATTGAGTAAATGACTCCGCCTGTAAAGTTGTCACCAGCCCCCGTTGTATCAGCTTTCATTGATTTTTTATTATCAAACAGGATTTTTTCTGATACAGGCAGTTGAAAGCAGTTTTGATCGTTATCAACACCTCTTTTTACACATATTGTTACCGGTCTGGTTCCATTGGTAATGATAAATGAATTTACTGGACTTTCCCTGAAATACATGGTTGCATTTTTCAGGCTGTTGGTGCCACTTATTTTCATCGACTCATCGCTGTCCATGATCAAAAGGTCAATCTTATTCATATTACCGGGATTCTTACACAATGGCCATGGATTTCCGGGATACAATTGTTCATTCCTGAAGTCATAGACGGTGTTTACAATAACGAAAGAATCCTTATGTATTTCTTCCAGCAGTTCATCCAGAGAATCATGCAGTTGGGGTACCAGTGCCGTGCCGCCCAGAACAGTAATGTCAGCCTGAAAGAAATCTTCGGTTAGATCTTCAATGTTAAACGATCCTGCTGCCCCGATGTTGTTGATAAATGTCCTTTCACCTTGACCACTGTCAAAAGCAGGGTCAGACAAAACATATGTAAATGGAGTTCTTCCCCGCTTTTCAATGATATTTGCACCTTTCAGGGGAGTCTGATCAATGAATGATCTTATTTCTTCGGCATAGCGATCATTCCCTGCAGACGCCACAAAATTGAACGTGGCCCTGTCGCCTGCTGCCAGCTGTGCTGCATGGATCATTGCAACCACGGCAGGACCGCCGAGGTTTACGGCATCAGGCATCTTGCCTCCCGTTATCGCGGAAACAATATCTTCAAATTTTTCATCGCTATATTTTTCAAGGTCCTCAAGGAAAACGAGCTGTCCCGGTACAAGTCCTCCATCACCTGGACGTTTGCTTTCATATTTAATGAATTCATTCCCATGGAAATCAATGCTGGTATAAACAAAATCCAGCAGGGTACATCCGGTGCCGGCAACTTTCAGCATAGTGGATCAAATATTTTAGATAAATTTTTCATAATCACCTACAAGCAGGTATTTCGGCATCACATCCTCATCAATCCCGGGAAACCGGCCAACCGGCTCCCTGAACCTGTTGTCGTGATGATCGTCATTGACAGCGCTTACTTCCCCAACAAGTACTTTTCCCTTTCCGGGTTCACCGTAGAATTTGTGGTACAATCCCTGGTAAAGTGTAATACTCTCGCCCGGATGAAGGCTTATTGTGTCTCCGGGCTTTATGATCCTTTTGATCCCGTCAATGGATACTTCAATATCTTCTTTTCCAACATCCTCGTTTTCATCTGAAGAAAAAAGTTGCATAATGAGATTTCCGCCACCACGGTTGATAATATCCTCCATTTTTGACCAATGAAAATGCATGGGTGTAACCTGGTTTTCTTCAACGATCATGATCTTTTCAGCATAAGTTTTATCGTTGTGATCCGGATTGCCGTTCCTGATAGTGAAAAGGAGGAGTCCCTCTGATTTGAAATCTCCTCTTCCAAAATCAGTGAGGTCCCAGCCCAGTTGATTGTTGAAAATATCCCTACAACGATCTTCATTCTGTTTCCAGTCACTCAGCGACCAAAAGGACCATACTGGCAGTCTGAACTGCATTTGATTAAAAAAGAGGATCGCCTCGTCAATAGCATTATTTATTTCTGATCTTTTCATTTATGTTCGTTTCATTTTCAAAATGCTTTGAACTGTATGAAAATACAAAAAGTGACAAAACCTGCCAATTAAGGAAATGCCCCATGGTAAATTTCGGTATATAATTACTAATTTTATTTTTCAATAAAATACCTGTAATGAAAAGAATTTTGCTGCTGAACATGTACGGGATTTTGCTTTTGCCAGTTCAAGGCGCTTTATTTGGGATGCCATGGCAGTGCAATTTGGTGACAGAAAGGTTATGGCCATGTCGATGTACCCCCCTGAAGGCAATCCTTTATGGGAAAAATATTCTACCAGGGTTGTTGCTCATACGCTGCATGTATATTCCAGGCATACCTTTGATTTTCCATACCCGGTTGCCTGGTCTGTACACACCGACAGGGTCGGTATGGAATACCCGATGGTTGCATTTAACGGAGGCAGGCCCGAGCCGGACGGCACCTATTCCGAAAGGACCAAATGGAGTATGAGTAATTAAGGATTTATATAGATGAAGGAATGGTTAAAATCAAACAAGAAAGTTACCCGTGTCATCAAGGATGTGGCCGAACTGGCTAATTATCTGTGGCAACGGGGCTGGGCGGAAAGGAATGCAGGGAATATATCCTATAACCTGAGCGGAATGATCGGGGAGGAGTTCAGTCAGATGGAAGATTATCCTATTTTCAATCTTGACCGCAGTTACGACGCATTGAAAAACGGGTACTTCTTTGTTACCGGAACTGGTAAAAGAATGCGTGACCTGGCAAGAAGTCCAATGAAAAATGCGTGTATTCTCAAATTGACCGGGGAGGGCAACAAATATCACATCATATCCAGGAACAAGAAGAACCTTTATGATTTCAGGCCCACTTCAGAGTTGCCGACACATCTTTCCATACATGAGCAGCTTGTATTGAATAAATCTGAAAACAGGGCAGTGGTGCATACACATCCCAATGAACTGGTTGCACTTACGCAGATAAAGGAGTTTACGGATGAGGCCCGGATCAACCACGTACTCTGGGGAATGCATCCCGAATCGGTGGTATTTGTACCAAGGGGACTTGCTCTCGTTCCCTATACGCTTCCCGGAACCGAGAACATTGCCCGGGAAACATTAAAAAGACTGAGTGACTCTGATGTGATTATGTGGGAAAAGCATGGTACGTTTGCAGTTGGAGTTGATGTGCTGGATGCTTTTGACAAGATCGATATATTGTCGAAATCAGCTCAGATATTTTTTATGGTCCGACAGGCTGGTTATACGCCCGAAGGACTCTCAGATGAACAGATAATAGAACTTAAGAAAAAGTTTCATTCCGAATATTAGGTGAGATATGGCAGTACAGTATTTACTTGCTTTTGATTTTGGTGCGGAAAGCGGCAGGGCTATCCTTGGCATGCTTAAGGAGAACAAACGGCTTGAATTAAAGGAGATTCACAGGTTCCCTACAGGTCAGCTTGCGATCCAGAAGCATTATTACTGGAACATATTCCGCCTGTATGAGGAGGTTATACAGGCATTGCAGGTTTGTGTACTGAACGAACAAAAAATTCCCCAGAGTTTGGGGGTGGATACCTGGGGTGTTGACTTTGGCCTGGTAGGTAAAGATGGATCGATCCTCCGATTGCCATACAGTTACAGGGATCCCATGACGGAAACATCAATGCCTGCTTTTTTGGAAAGAATGAGCCGTTCTGAAATATACAATGCAACAGGCATTGCCCTGCACAAATTCAATACATTGTTTCAGCTCTATGCAATGATCATGGCGAACGACCCCATACTGAAAGTAGCTGATAAGTTACTGTTCATGCCCGATCTGATCAATTATTTGTTAACAGGTGAGACCCGTTCAGAATTCACTTTCGCTACCACCTCCCAGTTGTTCAACCCATCTACAATGGATTGGGATAAAGGTATTTTCAGGAAGCTTGGCATACCCAGGGATTTGATGCAGAAAGTTGTAAAACCGGGTGAGTCAATAGGTGTAGTTAACCCGATCATTAGCAGGTCGATCAACGTGGAAGGTATAAAAGTAATGACTGTGACTTCTCACGACACGGCTTCTGCCATAGCTTCTGTGCCTGCTGAAGGCGATGACTGGGCATACATAAGTTCGGGAACCTGGTCGTTGATGGGAGTTGAAAACAAACAGACCATCATAGACCAGCGATCCATGATGTTCAATTTCACTAATGAGGGGGGAGCCGGAGGAACATTCAGGTTCCTAAAGAACATCATGGGATTGTGGTTGCTTCAGCAATGTCGCAATTCCTGGGAAAAATCTGAAGGTCCCATCGAATACGGGGAAATAGTTGATCTTGCTTCTACCGCTGATCCCTTCACCGCTATGATTGATCCCGATTATGCCGGGTTTTACAATCCCCTGGACATGCCTGCTGCCATCGATACTTTTTGCAGGCAAACAGGGCAGAGTTCACCAGGAAGCAAGGGAACCATGGCAAGGACAATCCTTGAGGGACTGGCATTGAAGTACAGGATGGTTCTTGATCAACTTGTTCTTGTTACAGGCAGGAAAATAAACGTGATCCATATAATAGGGGGAGGGACACAGAACCAATTGTTGTGCCAGTTTACTGCCAATGCTACAGGTAAAAAAGTGATTGCGGGTCCGGTTGAAGCAACCGGAACAGGCAATATACTGATGCAGGCCATTGGACTCAGGTACCTCAGGGACCTTGATGATGCAAGACAGGTTGTTAAAAATTCTTTTGATCTGGAAGAGTATTATCCTGATGACCAAGATCTTTGGGAAGATGCATATAATAAATTTCAGAAGATAGCCAAGCAGAATTAAACAGCGTTAACCAATAACCAATTGCTATAGATTATTATGAATTTAACATTCAAAATTAAAGATGCCTATTTACGGGCACAGGAGAGATATGCTTTTTTTGGCGTGGATACTGAAAAAGCCATGGATGAACTGAAGCGCATTAGCATCTCTTTGCATTGCTGGCAGGCTGATGATGTAGGGGGATTTGAAACAGCTGATGCCGAATTATCAGGTGGAGGGATTCAGGCAACCGGAAATTACCCCGGTAAAGCACGTAATATTAATGAACTAAGGTCGGACCTGGAAACTGTTTACAAGCTGATCCCTGGCAATCACAGGTTGAACCTTCATGCCAGTTATGGAGACTTTGGAGGAAAATTTGTTGACAGGAATGAAATAGACACAGGCCATTTTGAATCATGGGCAGATTGGGCAAATGAGCAAAAACTTAAGCTTGATTTTAACAGCACCTGTTATTCGCACCCGAAGTCTGATGATGGTTTCACATTAAGCAGTATCGATTATGAGATTCGCGAATTCTGGAAAGAGCATGTCAGAAGGGCAAGGGAAATAGCTGCCTACCTTGGAGAAAAAACAGGTTCCCCCTGCATTCACAATATCTGGGTGCCTGACGGCATCAAAGACCTGACAGTTAACCGGCTAAAACACAGGGAGATATTAAGAGAATCCCTGGATGATATATTCAGGAAGGAATACCCGGATGAACTGATGAAGGACTCCATCGAATCCAAGCTTTTTGGAATTGGCAGTGAAGCATACGTTGTGGGATCCCATGAATTTTATATGGCTTATGGCCTGACCAGGAATAAAATGATATGCATTGATATGGGACATTTTCACCCCACCGAACAGGTAGGCGATAAGGTTTCTTCCCTGTTCTCCTTTGTAGATGAACTCATGTTTCATCTGAGCAGGGGAATCAGGTGGGACAGTGACCATGTGGTCATACTTAACGACGATCTGGAAATGGTCACCCATGAGATCGTCAGGGCTGGTGCACTTCATCGATCCCACATCGGCCTGGATTTTTTTGATGCCAGCATAAACAGGGTCGGAGCTTATGTGACCGGCACCCGCGCTGCCCAGGTAAGCTTTCTTAAAGCAATGCTTGAACCTGTTCAAAAAATAAGAGAATACGAAGAATCAGGAAAGGGATTTGAAAAACTCTCATTATTTGAAGAAATGAAATTGATGCCTTTTGGAGATGTATGGAACTATTTTTGCTTACAAAATGATGTTCCAACAGGTACCGAGATCTTTCCGGTAATACAGGAGTATGAGAATAATGTCCTGGCTATGAGGCAATAACTCCGGATGTATCTTCTGAAATATTTGATTTATAGTTCGTTCCATCCGTATGGTTTTGCTGTGCTTTCAATTTCTTCGGGATAAGTAATTCCGGTTATTTTTCTGATCTCATCCATTTGCTCCATCAGCATCATACTGAAATAGAGTGGCATGATATCACTTTCATTCTTGTTTTCCTGCAGGCATTTTACTGATTCCATTGCTTCATATTCATATCCATTGACTATTGGTGAGAATTCCATCACCTCTTCTTTGTCTCCGGTACGGAGGGTGATATTCACAGGTGTAAACCACCATTTGTCAAATTCAATATTTCCGTTTGTTCCAAAGATCCTCGCTTTTACGTGCGTGTTTGCCTGGGTGGTGGAATTCAGGTGACTGACCGTACCCGAATTGCTTTCAGTTATTATTGACGTTGTAAGGTCTATCTTATTATCATCCAATATGGAATGTGCTTTAAGTTTTTTTGGTTTACCAAACAAATACAGGCTCAGAAAAAGGGGATATATCCCAATATCCAGCAATGCCCCCCCGGCAAGGAAAGGATTATATACCCTGTGTTCGGGATCAAATGGAAAATTCATTCCAAAGTCGGCTTCTGCTGTTATTACTTTGCCAATGATCCCCTCATCAATTAATTTCTTTGTTTTTATTATACCGGGCATGAAACGTGTCCAAAGGGCTTCCATCAGGAAGAGATTCCTGTTCGATGCAATATCAATGAGGATCTTTAATTGTTTTGCATTGATGGTGAATGGTTTCTCGCAAAGCACATGTTTTCCGGCCTCAAGGCATAGTTTTGTATGAGCAAAATGATAGCTGTGCGGGGTGGCCACGTATATGATATCAACATCGGGATCTGAAACAAGTTCTTTATAGCTGCCGTATGAAGACTTAAAATTCCATTTGTTTGCGAATTCGGCGGCTCTTGCTTTATCTCTTGCTGCAGCAGCCTGCAAAACAGCATCCTCGTTTATTTGCAGTGCCTCCGCGAATTTGTTGGCGATCCCTCCGCATCCCAGGATGCCCCATCGTATTTTTTTCATTAGAAAATAATTAAGTTATACTATTAATATTCAATCTATTATATCTTCAAAAAACAGATGTCTTAATCCTAATACCATGGAACCCTCATGTTATTTTTATTACCTTTTTCGAACGATAGTGCATGAGGGTTTCATTAGAAAATAATTAAGTTATACTATTAATATTCAATCTATTATATCTTCAAAAAAACAGATGTCTTAATCCTAATGCCATGGAACCCTCATATTATTTTTATTACCTTTTTCGAACGATAGTGCATGAGGGTTTCATTAGAAAATAATTTAGTTAAGCATTTGTGTTATAAACAATTATTAATTCAAATATATCACAATTTAGATATTGATTCTCATTTTATGATATTATGGACAGACACTACTTAAGTATTTCGTTGATGCTATTTAATTCTTCCCCAGAAAAGGAAGTGTTTTTTGCAGCAGCGAGGCCATCATCGATCTGTTCAATCTTACTGGCTCCGATCAGAACACTGGTTATCCTCTGATCTCTGAGCAGCCAGGCAAGAGCCATTTGGGCCAGTGACTGGTTACGTTCGCCTGCAACGGCATTCAGTTTACTGATCTTGTTAACAATTTCATCTGTCAGTTGGTCCTTTTTTAAGAAGATACTGTTTCCCGCCATTCTTGAGTCATCCGGAATACCCTTCAGATATTTGTTTGTCAACAGGCCCTGAGCGAGCGGGCTGAATGGAATGCAACCAACACCATGCTCTTCAAGTACATCCAGCAATCCGTCTTCCACCCACCTGTCGAACATATTGTAACGGGGTTGATGAATGATGCATTTACTGCCCATTGAGTCAATAATTTTTAATGCTTTGGCAGTTTGTTCCGCTGTGTAATTTGAGATCCCGACATAGAGTGCTTTCCCCGACCTTAAAATATGATCGAGCGCACCCAAAGTTTCTTCAAACGGGGTTTCGGGATCGGGCCGATGAGAATAGAATATATCCACGTAATCCAATCCCATTCTTTTGAGGCTCTGATCGAGACTTGCAATAAGGTGTTTTTTTGATCCCCATTCTCCGTAAGGTCCCGGCCACATATAGTAACCTGCTTTGGTACTGATAATAAGTTCATCCCTGTATCCTGTCAAATCTTTTCTTAATACTTTTCCAAAGTTCTCTTCAGCAGATCCGGGAGGAGGACCATAGTTATTTGCAAGATCGAAATGGGTTATTCCATTGTTAAAAGCATGCAATATCAAGTTGCGGCTGTTTTGATAAACATCCACTCCACCGAAATTATGCCACAGTCCCACTGAAATCGCTGGAAGCTTCAATCCGCTTCTGCCGCACCTGTTATAAGGAATCTTTTCATATCTGTTTTCAAGAGGTAAATAATTCATATGCCGGTAATTTTACATGAAAATAAATATAAGAAATGGCAACTCCAAAAAGATCAGATTATTAAATTATCATACTGAAAGGCTAAATAATATGAGTTTTCTTTCTGACACTATTTACAAGGCCAGATGGGATTGGAGAGCTTCCAAAAAAAAGGGAGTGTTCAGACCTCCCCTTTATAATTTCAGGAAACAGCTATAATATAAATACTGCTGTATAGAACTATGCCCTTACTGTTGCTTCAGGTAAACGTTTCAGAACATCGTTAAGCTCCTCGGCACTTTCAAGTCCCAATGTAAAACTGTCAATGAAATCATGACCGGTGTGGAACTGCAGGCATTCATCTTTGTTATTTAACAGTTTTCCCGCACCGTATACTTTCATTCCAATGATGCCTTTCCCGTTGTCTTTCATCCTCTGTAGGACGTTCTTTACGGTTTCTACATCGGAGTCCATTCTGACACCTGCAGGATTGAATCTTGCAAGGTCCACATCTACCCAGGGCTCTTCAGCGGCAGCCTCAAGTGCTTCCAGTGAGTGGCACGAAATTCCATGCGCCCTGATGATGCCATCTTCCTTGGCCTGGGAAAGTACCTCCATTGCACCTCGAAGATCCTGCTGCCAGTTTCCATTTGTAACCGCATGCAACAATACAATATCCAGGTAATCTGTCCCTATCTCCTTTCTGAACCGGTCAAGATCTTTTTCCATGCCTTTGGCTGTGATGGAGTTTGATTTTGTGAGTATGACAACATTTTCACGTTTGATCTTTTTTTGTGCCTCTTTCAGGTGTGGATGTGTCCCATACTGGTCAGCAGAATCCCAGAAATTAATACCTTCGTCATAAGCAGCACGAAGCAGGTCGGCAAGCCCCCTTATTCCTAATTTCCTTGTTTGATTGGAACTGCCTCGCCATCCGCTGGAGCCTGTACCCATGGCCATGCGCGACATTTCAATGCCTGTATTCCCAAGCTTAACCCTGTCGTATGGATGCAGCGCTTTATCCCTGGCATAAAGGTGGTATGGGAAAGAGGATAGTGCCATTGCTCCTGCGCCGATAGCGGCTGATCTTTTTATGAAATGTCTTCTTTTCATCTTTGTGTAATTTGAATGTGAACAATTTCTTAGTCTAAACTCATATTTGTCCTGTCCCTATTATTCTGCCTGATTTTTGCAAATTCATGTATCTTTTTAACGATTTTGAGCCATTTTTGTTGAACTCTGCCATTGCAATATACTACTGTTTCCAGAAATACTTTTGTTAAAAAAGTTAATTTCTGACTATTTAGTGTCTGTCCATAATGTCCGATAGCTGCATTGCTCATCCCGATAATATATCGGGACTCCGCATTTCCCGACTTCGCAGGCCTTGCAAACGCACATTATGATCCAGCCACCCGACTTTATTGACAAGCACTATTTAAGATGCTTCACAAGGAAATCTGTATACTGGTTCATCAACAAAATATAGCTCACCATGTCATAGGCTACACCGTGGTTGCCCGGCGGATATATCCTGAGATCAACATCCTTGCCTGCCTGGATAAAGGCATTTACAAGTTGAAAAGTATGCTGTGGATGCACATTTTCATCCATTAGCGAATGGACGAGCAGCATTTTTCCTTCAAGCTGGTGTGCATGTGTGGTAACAGCACTTTCGAAGTAACCCTTTTCATTTTCTTCAATAAGACCCATTAACCTTTCAGTTAATATACAATCGTAAAGACGGTGGTCGGAATTTGGCGCTGTGACGATTGAGGCTTTGAAGACTCCGGGATGATTGACCATGGTAAATGCAGACATAAATCCGCCATAACTGTGACCCCTTATGGCCATTCTGTCTCCATCAATCCATGGTTTCCCGGCCAGGTGCTTTGCTGTCTGAACAAAATCCACTGCCTCTTGCCTGCCAAGTTGTTTATGAACAATCTTTTCAAATGAACTTCCATAACCTCCATTGCCCCTGTTGTTTATGTTGGCGATTACGAATCCTTGCTGTGCAAGCCACTGGTGCCATCCGTTGGTGCCAAAGGTATTGTATACACCTTGTGACCCCGGCCCACCGTAAATATCCATTAGAAGCGGATAGGTGCTGTCAGGATTGAAATTCATTGGCTTAATAAGGTACCCGTCCAATTCCTGTCCATCTTCTGTTGTGAAGGAGAACAGCTCTTTTGGTGCATAAACATGCTCTTCCAGGAAGTTTTTTACATTTTCGTTATTGGTGAAGTCTTTTTTCAATTTGCCGTCTGTACTGCAGAATTCAACCATAGAGGGAGAATCCACGGATGAATAGCGATCAAAAAAGTATGTTCCGTCTGGTGAAACATCAACATTGTGACTGCCGGGTGCAGTTGTAATTTTCTTTTTTGACTTTCCACTGAATTTGACGGAATACAGGTTTCTTTCAAGGGGAGATACTTCAGTTGATACATAATATAGCATCTTTTTACTTGTGTTGATGGCCTTGATTCCGGTTACTTCAAAGTCACCACTGGTTGAACTAAACCTCCCTTCGGTCGGCAGCTTCACCAAAACGGCAATGCTTCATCAAAAATAAGATTTTCCGTAATATGAATGATTTTAACCAATAAATGATTCTATTATGAGGAACACTTATTATGATGAAGCATGCC
>JAIPBT010000014.1 GCA_021738565.1 Bacteroidales bacterium | reverse complement strand
ATAATGTCCGTTTGCTGCGTTACGCTCGTCGGTAAATTGCTCATCCCGATAATATATCGGGACTCCGCATTTCCCAACTTCGCAGGCCTTGCAAACGAACATTATGATCCAGCCACTCCAACTTTATTGACAAGCACTATTTAATGGAAAATCTTTTGAAAGCGGTCACTTTCAACTCACTGTCGGCTTGTTTCAGATACTGGCCAACGGTCAGCTTTGAATCTTTTGTAAACTCCTGGTTCATAAGGGTGTTTTCCTTGAAAAATTTATTGACCATCCCTTCAGCGATCCTGTCAACTATATTTTCAGGCTTGCCTTCTGCAAGGGCCTTTTCACGTCCGATCCTTTTTTCGTTCTCAATGGTTTCCACGGGGACATCATCCCTGTCCACTGCAACAGGCGACATGGCCGCGATCTGCATTGCCACATCCTTTCCAACTTGCTCATCAACAGCCTTGTTGAAACCAACGATCGTAGCAAGATTGTTGCCGAAGTGGTTATAGGCAACAACAGATTCAGCCTCAATTCTTTCGTAGTAAGCGAGTTCAAGTTTTTCGCCGATGATCCCGGTTTGTTCAGTGATCAGCTCCTCTACGGTTTTGCCATCAATGGACAGTTTCTTAAGGGAATCAAGATCGGCTGCTTTTTCTTCTATGGCAGCATCCAGCAGGGATTTTGCAAATGCAACGAAATCTTCGTTCTTGGCCACAAAGTCGGTTTCGCAATTCAGAGAGATCATGGCGCCGAAACCGCCTGATACTTTAGCCTGAACTGTTCCTTCACTTGCCTCGCGGTCGGCTCTTTTATTTGCAATTGCCTGACCTTTTTTACGTATTATTTCGATGGCCTTTTCAAAGTTGCCCTCAGCTTCCTGAAGCGCTTTTTTGCAGTCCATCATACCAGCACCGGTTGTTTTCCTTAATTTGCTTACATCTGCAGCTTTTATTTCAGCCATTTTTTATATCTGTTTTATATCGTTCAAATTGTTATTTCTTATTTCTCTTCAGCAGACTCCTTTTCATCATCGATCTTTGCTTCTACACTCTTTTCAGCCTTCTCTTCCGACTCTTTTTCCGTTTTCTTTTCATCTTTTTCTTCTGCCTTTACGCCGGTATCCTTTTTGGCTTTTTCCTCCGGTTTCTTTTCGCTCTTATTGGCTGCAGGTTTGTCCTTGTTTTCTTCAGCAGAAGCTTTTTTGTCAACTTTTGCTTTCTCAGCCTTTTGAGGAGACCTGCCTGATTCTGATTTTTCAGCAGGCTTCTTTTCTTTTTCCCGCTTCTCTTTCGCGGTACTTGCTTCTTTTTCCTTTTCCATCTTCCTTTCATTCAGTCCTTCACCGATCGAATTGCAAACATAATCCAGGATCAGTGAGATGGATTTTGACGCGTCGTCATTTGCAGGAATTGGGAAATCAATGTTTTTCGGATTGGAATTGGTGTCGACCATTGCAAAAACCGGAATATTCAGTCTGTTAGCTTCACGGACTGCAATGTATTCCTTGGTAACGTCAACGATAAACATTGCGGCTGGAAGACGGGTGAGGTCGGAAATACTCCCCAGCATCTTTTCAAGTTTGGCCCTTTGACGGGTGATCTGAAGTTTCTCTCTTTTGGATAATGTGTCAAATGTGCCATCGGTGGCCATTTTATCAATGGAGGTCATTTTCTTGACCGCTTTTCTGATTGTCGGAAAATTCGTCAGCATTCCCCCGGGCCAGCGCTCGGTTACATAAGGCATGTTTATGGCCTTCACCTTTTCAGAAACGATATCCTTGGCCTGCTTCTTGGTGGCAACGAAAAGGATCTTTCGTCCTGATTTTGCAATTTGTTTCATTGCATTCGCTGCCTCTTCCAGCTTGGCCTCTGTTTTGTTGAGATCAATGATGTGGATCCCGTTCTTCTCCATGAAAATATAAGGAGCCATTGCCGGGTTCCACTTTCTTTTCAGGTGACCAAAATGCACACCTGCATCCAATAATTCTTTAAAACTTGTTTCTGGCATTTTTTTAGATTTTGCTTAAGCAACCCCCGGGTAGTTCACAAAGGAAGTCCCGGAAATTTCGCGTTTGATTGTTATGTATTTATGATTAACGTTTGCTGAACTGGAACTTCTTCCTTGCTTTGGGCTGACCTGGCTTTTTTCTTTCAACTGCACGGGGATCCCTGGTAAGGAAGCCTTCTGAACGAAGCTTCGGTTTGTACTCTTCATCAACTTTGACCAGCGCCCTGGCTATACCGAGCCGCAGGGCCTCTGCCTGACCCTTGATGCCTCCGCCGGTCAGGTTCACCTTCACATCATATTTGCTTTTAACCTCAAGCAGGTTCAGTGGCTGATCAACCACATAATGCAGTTGCTTGAAAGGGAAGTATTCTTTGTAGTCTTTGTGATTGACAGTGATCTGCCCTTTACCTTCAGTAAGAATGACCCGCGCGATGGCCTTTTTTCTTCTTCCGATAGTGTTTATGGACTCCATGTATGCTTATTTAATGGTATTTAAATCAATTTTCTTTGGCTGCTGTGCTTCATGCGGATGTGAATCACCAACATATACAAACAAATGACGAAACATTTCACTGCCGAGCCTGCTCTTGGGAAGCATCCCCTTTACAGACCTTTCAACAACGTCGGCAGGACGTCTTTTCATCAGGTTTTCGACGGTTTCAGTTTTTTGTCCCCCGGGATAACCCGAATGGCGGACATATTCTCTCTGGGTTAATTTGTTCCCTGTAAGCTTAACTTTTTCAGCATTAATGACAATAACGTTGTCACCGCAATCCACATGGGGAGTGAAATCCGGTTTGTGCTTTCCCCTGAGCATCATTGCCACCCTTGAGGCAAGGCGGCCCAAAACCTCGCCGTTTGCGTCAACAATCACCCATTCTTTTTGAACAGTGTCCCTATTTGCTGAAACGGTTTTATAACTTAATTTGTCCACGTTTTTATAGTTTTTCTCTGTATGTTATTAACACCTGATTTTTGTGGTCTGCAAAAATACAAATCTTTTTTTTAATACAATAACATATCAACAATTTATTTCTTTAATTCTTAATTGTCAGATTCTCTGAAATTTAGAAGCCTGTTTTGTTGCCCGGTCCATGCGATTCTTTGGATGTTTTCAGCATCATCAGGATTTATTTACCTTTAATGCTTTAACAGTATGAGTTTCCGGTATGAATGCCCTGACCTTTTGGCCCTTTAACTGCAACATCCGGGTTAAGGTTTTCGCAGTCAGCTGCGGGATTATTTGTACCGGATCACCGGGATTTTTAAATTTGGCGAATGAAGAAGGTACTGCTATTTACTATCATCATATACAGCGGTATATCGTTGGCAGCTCAAAAACCTGATTATAAACTCAGGTTCGATCAAATATTTGATAACAGGGAATATTTTTCCGATTATGGTCTGCCTCAAACCATATTCGGAGCCGCACTTGATGCCAACCTGGTGTTTGAAATTGATTCGACACACGAGATCGTAACCGGCATCAATTACCTGTATGAACATGGGAGCTCGTTGTTGGAGATCCCCCCCCGGTTGAATCTCTATTACCATTACGACAAAAATGCGTTACAGATGTATTTTGGTGTGGTATCCCGAAAGTACCTGCTCGATATGCCTTTGAGTTTTCTGAATGATACACTGAATTATTACCGTCCCAATATTGAAGGTTCGCTGATCAGCTATTCCGGTAACCTGGGATACATCAAGGGTTTTGTTGACTGGACCGGGCGGCTTGCAGAAAACCGGAGGGAGAGGTTTTTGATCGGAATTGATTCAAAGATTCATGCGGGGGGATTGTTTCTCCGGGGCATGTTCCTGATGTACCACAATGCCCGTGGGATAAGCAACCTGGGATCATTCAAACTCCAGGACAACGGGATCATGTCTGCCATGGCCGGTTATTCTGTTGATGATGGAAGCTTCCCTTTTGATATTGAGGCTTCTCTCGGGATTTTGTCGTCTTACAACCGAATCAGACCAGGTGATTTTGTATGGGGCAAAGGAGTGATATCAGGTCTGGACCTGACGTACGGTATTTTTGGAATAAAGGGAGCTTATTATTTCGGTGATCCGATTGATTTTGCCTATGGAGATCCGTTTTACAGGTCGGGAAATTATGGAAGGATCGACCTCTTTGCAGATCCGTTTAAAAGTAGTAAAATTGATTCCAAATTGGGATGGAACTTTCATTTTGTGAAAGGTGAGGGCATTCATAATTCTCAACAAATTTTAATCAGTGTAGCATTTTGAGGCGGAACAGCGAATTACACAGAAGCATCTATTTTTACCTGGTTGTGCTGCTTGCAGCTTCCCTTCCTTTATCAATATATGCATCCTCTTTCTTGCAGTTTGTCCTGGGATTCAACTGGTTACTTGAGGGTGATTTCAGGAAAAAGTGGCAGCGCCTCCGGCAGGAAAAGGCATTCTGGATATATGGTTCATTCTATGCACTCCACATCATCGGGATGCTGTGGTCTTCTGACCTGGCCTATGGTCTGCAGGACCTGAAGATTAAATTGCCGATGATCATCATCCCGTTTATTGTTGTAACATCCGGTCATTTTTCAAAGAGTGAGCTCAGGGCAATTCTTACCGTATTCATTGCTGCCTGTATCGCCGGTTCTTTTGTAAGTGTATTGGCAATAACCGGATTGTTGCCGGTTGAAATTAACGATTTCAGGGATGCCTCCATTTTTATAGGGCACATCAGGTTTGCCCTTATGATCGTGCTCTCCATACTTTTTTCTGTATACTTTCTTTTCAGCAAAACGGAAGAAGAAAACAGGCATATGAGATTGTTTTACCTTTTTGCAATAGTATGGCTGCCCGTGTTCCTTATCTTGCTGAGGTCCCTGTCGGGAATCGTGATCATTGTCATTGTCACACTCTTTCTTTCATTGAACTTTGTTGGAAATATACCCGACCGGACAGGACGGTTCATGGTCTCGGTCGTGATATTGTTTATTCCTCTGTTTGCCATTATATATGTCGGAAATTCCATAAACAGGTTTTACAACTTTGAAGAATTGAACCCGGAAGAAATTGACTCTTATACGGTCAATGGAAATCCTTATGTGAATCACCTGGATAACAGGGAAACCGAGAACGGACATTATGTATGGATCCATGTTTGTCCTGAAGAACTTGAAAAGGAGTGGAACAAACTGAGCGATATCGACTACATGGGGAAAGCTGAAAACGGGGATATCCTGAGATTTACATTGATCAGGTATCTTACTTCCAGGGGGCTCAGAAAGGATTCTGCAGGAATACAGCAACTGGATAGTACTGATATTGCTGCCATAGAAAAGGGGATCGCCAATCACATCTTTCTAAGAAAGTTTGCGCTTTATCCCCGGATATATGAAGTAATTTGGGAGTTCGACAGGTTTAAACTCGGTTACAGTGCCAATGATAAATCGCTTGTGCAGCGTTACTTTTACCTGAAAGCAGGCGCCCATATTGCCCTCGAAAATATGTTGATCGGGGTTGGTACCGGGGATGTAAGAAAATCGTTTGAGAAATATTATGATGAAGTGGATTCTCAATTGAGATTAGAGAGAAGGCGCAGGGCACACAACCAGTACCTTTCCCTGGCGATTGCATTGGGAATCCCGGGGTTTGTTCTTTGCATGCTTTCGCTTGTATTGCCGGTATTTGTCAAAAAGAGGTGGAGATCATACATGCTGCTGGTATTCATTCTTACCATGGGATTATCGATGCTGGACGAGGATACGCTTGAAAACACTCCGGGGGTTGTTATATTCGGACTATTTTATGCCTTGTTTGTTTTTGGTCCTGACTGGAAATGGAAAACCAGGGCATCAGGGTCAGCTGTCGATGAAAACAATAGCAATGAAGAGGAGGATGTCCAATGATCCGTTGTAGCAGTTCCGGTATAATTTCGAGGCACAAAATGCCATACTATTTTCAAAATACAATTCTCATATTTTAACATGAACCTGGTTCCATAATCCGGTAGATTGAAACATTGCCGTTCCACCGGGTATACGAATCAATATCCTATCTTTGTACCCGTAATCATTTCAAACATCATGCATTCAAAATATTTGAAACTCGCAGCAAGAATTGCCGGGAATAACATAGAAAACGGAGGCGGCCCTTTCGGTGCTGTCATAGTCAGGGATGGTGAAATAATATCAGAGGGCGCCAATAAAGTGAGGACTGAGAATGATCCCACAGCACATGCCGAAATAGAGGCCATCAGGCTGGCTGCCGGGAAACTGAAGAGTTTTGATCTTTCAGGATGCACTTTGTATGCCACCTGTGAACCCTGTCCCATGTGCCTTGGAGCGATTTATTGGGCCAGGATCGATGAAGTTTATTTTGCATCTGACAGGAAAGATGCATCCGAAGCCGGGTTTGATGATGAATTCATCTATGATGAACTATCGAAGTCTCCCGGAAAAAGGAAGCTCAAAATGAATCGCATTGAACTGTCAGAGGCGAAAGCGGTGCTGGATAAGTGGAAGTCAATGGAAGAGAGGGGGATGTATTAGGGGCCAATTACGAATTGGGCCAGAAGCTGGAAAATATAACGACGGACTTAGTTGTGTTCCGGTTGTATCAAATAGAATAGTAGGCTGTGGTCGTGGATGTATTAAGGGTAAATAAAATGGATTTAACGAAATTGAACAGGGAATTTTTTACCCGGGATGTTCTTGAAGTGGCGCCGGAGTTGATTGGAAAGAAAATTGTCAGGTTCTTGCCTTCAGGAAATATTTCCGAACATATCATTACCGAGACAGAGGCATACAGGGGAATGGAGGATAAGGCATGTCACGCCTGCAGAGGCAGGACTCCACGCACAAGCGTAATGTTCGCGGAGGGCGGTATACTTTACATGTACCTGATCTATGGCATTCACTGGATGATGAACATAGTAACTTCTCTGAAAGACGAACCCCAGGCCGTACTCATCAGGGGAATCGAAGATGCACCGGGTCCTGGAAGGGTAACACGAAAACTCGGACTTGACGGATCATTCAACAGGGAGGATATTGTAAACTCCGGCAGGGTTCAGATCTTTGAATCAGGCATTGTTCCGCACTACACATCATATCCTCGTGTTGGTATAGATTATGCCGGGTCCTACTGGAAGAACAAACCCTGGCGATTTGTCTTGCAGGAGATGTAATTACTGCTCCTGGGAATATATATGTGCCAGGGCCCTAACCAGTTAACCAGAAATATATATATTTATCTCACTATATAAATATATATATTTTTATTACTGGCTCCTGGCCCCCTTTGTCCTCCGTAACCTTCGGCAAAGGAGAACCTCTCCCCGTCCCCCTGTCCCCTGGCCATTGGCTTTTAATAATATCCTTTTATCTTTGTCAGGTTGCTAATCAAACACCATGAAAAATTTCAGGTTTTACAATCTAATAGCAGGCTGGCTCATATTCCTGGTTGCCGCAATTACCTATTTGCTGACAATGGAGCCAACAAGTTCGTTCTGGGATTGCGGTGAATTCATCGCCACTGCATACAAGCTTGAGGTGGGTCATCCGCCCGGGGCCCCTTTTTTCATGATCCTGGGAAGGTTTTTTACATTGTTTGCAGGGGGTAACGAACTTGCCGTGGCAGCATCGATGAATGCCCTGTCTGCACTGGCAAGTGCCTTCACCATTCTTTTTCTATTCTGGACCATCACACACCTGGTCCGCAAATTTTACGATAACAACAGACCATATAGTGCATCGGAGCTGGTCACCATACTTGGTGCAGGGGCATTGGGTGCCCTTGCCTATACCTTTTCAGATACCTTCTGGTTCTCTGCTGTTGAGGCCGAAGTGTATGCGATGTCATCTCTTTTTACCGCATTTGTTTTCTGGGCCATGCTGAAATGGGAAAATATTGCCGACGAACCCAATGCGAACAGGTGGCTTATTCTCATTGCTTTTGTTATGGGCATCTCTATCGGTACGCATTTGCTGAACCTCCTGGCAATACCTGCCCTTGTGTTTGTTTTTTATTTCAGGAAATTCAAATTCAGCACCAGGGGATTACTTGCTGCACTGGGTGTATCCCTGTTGCTTCTCGGATTCGTTCTCGAAGTGATCATTGCAGGAATTCCATTTTTTGCATCAAAGTTTGAATTGATGTTTGTCAATGGATTGAAATTGCCCTATTTCTCGGGTGTGGCCATATATCTTATCCTTCTGTTCGGTTTGGTCATTTACGGCATTTATTATACAAGGAAAAAGGCAAAGGTCTTGTGGAATACACTTTTGCTTGCCGTTTTTGTGCTTATGATTGGATATTCATCCTATGCAGTTATTGTAATCAGGTCGGTTGCAAATACGCCGCTTGATGAGAGCAACCCGGAGACCATTTTTTCATTGCAAAGCTATCTGAATCGGGAACAATACGGGGATCGCCCGCTTTTTCACGGGGCCTATTTCAATGCAGTTCCGGAGTCGGTTGAACCTGGCAGCCCGGCTTACTATCGTGGTGAAGGGGGTTATGATGAGGTCAGTCGTGACCGCAATTATGTGTACAACAGTAGGTTCGAAGGATTTTTCCCAAGGATGTGGAGCAGTCAGGGGAAGCATACAAACGAATACATTTACTGGGGAAAGCTCAGGGAATCGGATCTATACAATGTAAGAACAGATGCCAACGGTCAGCCCGTTTTAAACAGAATGGGCAATATCAGGTACGACAGAAATTCTCCCAAAAGGAAACCCGACTTCTCTGAGAATCTCAAGTTCTTTTTCAGGTACCAGGTTGGTTATATGTACATGCGCTACTTCATGTGGAATTTTGCCGGTCGGCAGAACGATATGCAGGGTCATGGCGAGTTACACAAAGGGAACTGGTTAAGCGGCATTAAATTTATTGATGAGGCACGGCTCGGACCCCAGGATGACCTGCCTGATTCCATCAGGAGCAACAGGGCCTACAACAGGTATTATATGCTTCCGCTGATCTTCGGACTCGTTGGAATGATCTTTCACTTCCGCCGAAAGACAGTAGATGCATGGATTGTGGCGCTGCTTTTTATTTTAACGGGACTGGCTGTTGTAGTCTACCTGAACCAGTATCCATTGCAACCCAGGGAAAGGGACTATGCCTATGCGGGATCTTTTTATGCCTTTTCCATCTGGATAGGACTTGGTGTTGTAGGGATCATAGAATTTATTCAGAAAAAGGTCAGGTCTTTTGCAGTACCGGTGGTTTCAGTCCTGGCAGCCCTGGTTTTTGTTCCCGGAATTATGGCCAAAGAGAACTGGGATGATCATGACAGGTCCGGAAGGTATACCACAACGGCATTTGCCAGGAATTACCTGAATTCATGCGATGAAAATGCCATCATTTTTACCAATGGCGATAACGATACATTTCCGCTGTGGTACATCCAGGAAGTGGAGGGTTACCGCACAGATGTCAGGGTGGTCAATCTCAGCTACCTCACGGCAGATTGGTACATTGAGCAGATGACCTTTAAATTCTATGAATCTGAACCCCTGCCCTTAAGCATGACCATAAAGCAATACAGGCAGGGGACAAGGGACTATGCGTACCTGGTTGAGACAGCTACGGCCCTTATCGGGCAGAAATACTTGGTGAATGAGGACAAATATGAAGATGATGTAATGCAATTGTTCAACGATGCACTGTTGCTTGTTCAGAGATCCAGGCTGCCATCAGGTTATCCCAATGATTACAAAGCCTTTATTGATCTTAGGGACCGCATGGATCCAATGAGGCTATATTCTTACCTGAGGACATTTCAGAATGAGGATGTGGCTGAAAAAATTGGTATGGACCAGCAGGCATTGCGTGCAGTTGTAAGTGACCTTGAGGCGCTGGTCAAAACAATAGATACAGATGCGGCACCATTGAAAGATGCCATCAATTTCCTTGCATCCGAAGATCCGCGGTTTGAGAATAACAGGTATTTCATACCTGCAAGAAAGTTTGTTGTTCCTGTTGATACAGCAGGGTTACCGGCTGCAATAAAGACCGGAACCGTTGCCAAAAACCTGGTTAATGAGGTGCGCTTCAGGCTGACCGATGAGGTGATCTATAAAAATACGATCGCGCAACTTGATATGCTGGCCACCAATAACTGGGAAAGACCGATCTATTTTTCCAATACCGTCTCCAATGAATATTTCCTGAATCTTGACAATACGTTCATCCAGGAGGGGCTTGCATACCGGATAGCTCCTATAGATGTTCAAAGTTCGGCGATCTTTGGAATGATAGATACGGATCGCATGTACAAACGGCTGATAGATGAATTTGAGTGGGGAGGAATTGATGACCCGGATATCTACCTGGATGAAAACAACATACGAATGACCATAAAATACCGGTATGCTTTTGCTTCACTGGCCAGGGCACTTGCTGAGGAGGGGGAAAATGAAAAAGCAATAAAAGTCCTCGATTACTGCATGGAGCACATGCCGCATGATAGGGTGCCGTTCAATTTTTCGGTGGTTCCCATCATTCAGAGTTATTATGTCGCAAATGCTGTTGAAAAGGCGGTTGCACTGACTGAAAAAATGGAATCGGTCAGCACCGGGGAACTTGATTACTATACCAGTGTAATACTTGCCAATCCTGCGAAATCGGAAAAGATGCGAACCGATTTTCTGCAGGTTATGCGTGATTTGAACAGCATGAGCAGCATTGCAGTTGGATTTGGAGAGACTGACCTTTCAAGGAAGATCCAGGAAGAGGTTGATTCCTATGTTGAAATCTTTGAACAATATTTCTCCCGCTAGATGTTGATTGCCCGTATACCAGGATTGCTCGCTTGTTCCTTTAAAAACCTTACATGGGAACTGCCTGCAGAGGGGAAGAAAGTGTTTCTTACATTTGATGACGGTCCCACCCCGGAGGTGACAGAATGGGTTCTTGAGCAGCTTGAACAGTTCGGGGCAAAGGCAACCTTTTTTTGCCTGGGTAACAATGTGGAGAAACATCCGGCCATATTCAGTAAAATACTTGCCGGGGGACATGCGGTTGGCAATCACTCCTATTCTCATATAAAGGGTTTCAGGTATTCTGCCGGGAACTATCTTGCGAATGTTGATCATGCGGCTGAAATTATCGGAACTGATCTGTTCAGACCTCCTTACGGAAGGATCAGGCCCGGCCAGATCCGCGTATTGAAAAAGAGGTACAGGATCATCATGTGGACCGTCTTAAGTGTTGATTACAACCGCAAGATATCCGGCAGACAGGTGGTGAAAAATGTTGTCTGCAATGTTCGTCCCGGATCCATTATCGTATTCCATGATTCGATAAAGGCCTCTGAAAATTTGTACCATGCGCTTCCGGAAGTTCTGAAGTTTCTGAAGGAAAAAGGATACGAAATGTCTTCGATCAAATGAATTCGTAAATGTTCATATAAACGATCAGACCGATCCATATCCAGATCAGCAATTCATGCCACCAGAAGGTCTGTTTTTTATGAAATGCCACTGAGAACAAAAATGACATCGGAACTGCCAGCAAAGGCATGATCATTACATTGAACCTGCTGATCGCCGCGTAAAAGACCAACAGGTACAGGAACATAAAAAAGAATACCTGGTACAGTTTTCTGACAATGATCTTTCGCACCTGAAAACGGCTGATAAGCTGCGCACTTGAGATGAAAACGAGGAATGTCAGAAAGCCAAGCAACATCCATACCGGTTTATCAAAACCTTCAAAATTTCCCGAAATGTTCAGGTTTTCCCTCACAAGGTCAATGAACAGACCAATGTCGTCTTTAAATACCCAGTAATAGGTGAATTGAAACAGGGCGATCAGCAACAGGACTATAAAGGGATTGACAATCCCCCTCCATTTCAGCGGTCTGATCATTGCCGCTGTAATCCATAACAGGGGAATGAACCAAATAATTTTCAGATAGAAGAAACTGCCTGCTCCAATGAGCAAAGTGGCATTGAAAAGGGACAGTGGTTCTGCCCTGTGTTCCTCTCCCCGGATCATGATCAGAAAAGCCAGCAATAAAAAGAGGCTGCTGATCAGCAATGGGTTGATGATCAATGCTGCTGGAAATGTGGCTGAGATCAGCAGGAAGAATATTGCCGGCATGTAAGAACGTTCCTCCAGGAGGAAATGGATCGTATTCAGTCTTATCATCAGGGAGGCAAGCACCGCGTATACAGCCATACTGATGATGACCGATGCAACATTGCTTTTTTGTATGGCTCCAAACAACAGGTCGTACAATGGCATTGTAACACCCAGATCAAGCTCCGGCGGAACCAGCAAGGGCTTTGTCCAGATAAGCATCATCAGGAGAAAGATAAAAACAATCCCTCCAAACCGGTTGTTCTTTAATATCTTAAGCAGCATTGCACAAAATTTAAAGATCGAAACCTATGTCTTTACGATAGGTTTTTTTATCGAAAGAAATTTTTTCAGCATTGGCATAGGAAAGTCTGAGTGCAGACTCCATATCTTTTCCGAAAGAACTTACCGCGATCACCCTTCCCCCGTTTGTTACAACCTGGTCTTCCGACAATTTTGTTCCGGCATGGAAGGGGATGCTTGTATCAACCTGATCAAGTCCTGAGATCACTTTCCCTTTTTCGTAGCTGCCGGGATATCCCCCCGAAACCAGCATCACAGTTGATACCACCCTGTTGTCTGTTTCCAGGGATACCTTGCTGAGTTTTTTTTCCGCGGTGGCCTGCAACAGTTCCACAAGGTCTGTTTTGATCCTTGGGAGAACCACTTCTGCCTCCGGATCACCCATTCTTACGTTGTATTCAATAACAAAAGGCTCCCCTTTAACATTGATCAGTCCGAAAAATATGAATCCGGTGTATGGTATGCCCTCCTTTTTCATACCATGTATGGTTGGACGAATGATCTTGTTTTCAACCTTGTCCATAAAATCAACACCGGCAAATGGAACCGGTGATACGGCCCCCATTCCTCCTGTATTCAGACCTGTATCTCCTTCTCCAATGCGTTTGTAGTCTTTTGCTTCCGGAAGCAATACATATCCGTCACCATCGGTAAGGACAAACACCGATAGTTCCACTCCGCTGAGGAACGCTTCAATGATGACTTTTTTTGATGCCTCCCCGAATTTTCCCCGGATCATGTTTTCAAGTTCATTCCGGGCGGTTTCAAGTTCGTCGATTATCAGCACCCCTTTTCCTGCCGCGAGTCCGTCGGCTTTCAGAACGTACGGAGGATCGATATCAGACAGGTATTGTTTTCCCTGTTCAAGGGAATCACTGTAGAAAGTGCGGAATTTTGCAGTGGGTATGTGGTATTTGTGCATGAACATTTTAGCAAAATCCTTACTTCCTTCCAGTTCTGCCCCTGCTTTGGCAGGTCCGATTACCGGGATGGACCTAAGCTGTTCATCATCCAGGAAAAAATCGTGGATCCCCGCTACCAGGGGAGCCTCCGGTCCAACAAGAACCATGTGAATGTTATTTTCCAGCACCGCGTTTTTTACAGCTGTAAAATCGACAGGTGAAAGATCAAGGTTGGTTCCGATGCTGGCAGTTCCTGCATTCCCCGGTGCGATGTATAATTCGGAAAGCTTCTTGCTTTGTGCGATCTTCCATGCAAGGGCATGTTCGCGCCCACCGGATCCAAGGATAAGGATGTTCATCTTTGGTGCTATTTTTTGATTGAAAGTACGAAGATAGAAAAAAAGAGGAACCGGATGAATTTCCTCAGGTGACTGAACGGAGGTCCGGACAATGCGATCAAGCGGGTAGCTGCATTTTTTGTCACCTCAGGATCAGTCCGCCTTTCATCGTAAGTCCGTCGATCCGAATAAAGTAGAAGCCTTTCCTGATACCTGCAAGGTCAAGGATCTCATGTACGGACCCATTGGTGTTTATCAATTTTTGAGTGTAGACCTTTCTTCCGTCGATGCTTATCAGCTCCAGCTTCATTTCCGGCTTGTCGGTCCCGAATTCAATGGTTACCACTCCTGATGAGGGATTTGGGTAGATCTTCACTTTCCCTGCATAAAGGTTTAAGACTGCGTTAAAGGTGCTGTCAATAATATCAATGTTTTCCGTGGATACCGGTCCGCAACCATAATAATCATTCACTTCAACAGTATAGGTGCCTGCCTCTTCCGGGGTTTCAAAAATGAACACCCCGTTGTCCTGTTCCGTACCTCCGGGCATCAATGTATACAGGTAGGGAGCGGTTCCTCCCGATGCTTCCGCGACGATCTCCCCGGGAGAATCGCTGAATATATGTTCAGTGCAAGTTACATTAACGGTGAGTGAATCCGGTTCGCTGATCTCCGCAAAAGCAGGTTCGTTCTCACATTGATTCGAGTCGAGCAGATGCACCTGGTACCTTCCGCCTGATATGTTCATGAAGGATGAGTCGCTTTGGAAATTAATACCATCGACAGAGTACCTGTATGGCCGTGTTCCTCCGCCGGCTTCTATGTTAAGGCTGCCGGAAGAGTCACCGTAACAAAGGGCCCCGTTGGTTTCGATGCCCGAAACAACCAGTTCAGTCGGCTGGGATACCGGCACTCCGGTTGTTTCGGCAGGACAATCATTGGAATCCCTAACGTAGATATCGTAGGTTCCTGCTGTAAGGGTATTGAACACGGAATCGACCTGGTAGGTTTCACTGTCCAGGGAATAGCTGTAAGGCGGTGTCCCTTCGGATGCAACAACAGTTATATTTCCGCTTGAATCGCCGTAGCAGAGGGCATCTTCAATATCAAAATCAAGTGCAATGGAATCCGGTTCTTCAATTTGAATGCCCGGGCCGGCCATCTTACATCCTTCGGCATCTTTTGTAAGAATTTTATAGGTTCCCGGAACCAATTGGCTGAATACAGAATCGTCCTGGTAACTATTGCCGCCGTCTATGGAATAGATGTAAGGAGCTGTGCCATTGCTGGCCCTGACTTTGAATGAGCCATTGCTGTCACCGACACACAATACATCGGATTTTTCAGCAACGGTAGTAAGGATCGGCTCGGGCTGTGTAAGTGTTACAGTAGGTCCAATGGCAGCACAGCCGTTTTCATCGAGGATCGTGACTGTATATGGTCCTGCTTCCAGCCCTGTAAACAATGAGTCTGACTGGTAAAAACCTTCAACAGCATACTCGTAAGGTTTCAGCCCGCCATCTGCCCTGATAAAAACTGATCCTGAATTATCTCCGTAACATTCCAGGTCATTTTTCTCAGTTTCAGTGACACTTAAGACAGGGGGTTCGGTGATCTCAATGCCTGTCTGTATGAGTTCACAGCCATTGTCGTCAACAATAGTCACATTGTAGTTTCCTGCAGCAAGTCCGGTAAATACGGAGTCCTCTGAGAATGAGTTACCAAGGGAATACCGGTAGGGCGGTGTTCCTCCCCTTGCCCTGATGATCATTGCCCCGGAATTGTCCCCGTTGCAAAAAAGATTGTTGATATCAAAGGAAGATAAGGAAAGTACCGGAGGATTCTCAATTGTTATTTCAGGACCGCTGATTTCAATATCACCTGCATCTTTTACATAAATATGGTAAGCTCCGGCCGGTATATTGTTAAATGTGGAATCGGATTGATAATCGGTTCCATTTATTGAGTACTGAAATGGTTTGTTTTCTCCACTGGCAATGATGGTTATACTTCCATTGTTGTCGCCCGAGCACGAAGGATTGCTTGTAATGACCGAATCGATAACAATCTCTGAAGCTGCATCAGAAGAAATACCACGGATAACCGGTTCTGATCCCACTTTGGAATGGCAGATCAGGAACGAGGGGAGGACCAGCAGCAATATGATCGCAGCTTTTTTCATATTCCGGTATCAAAATTAAGAAATATTTCTCAGTATATAACGTAAATAGGGCTTGCTGAAAAAGTCTGAGGCCCTAAATATGAATTGGCCGGGGGCCTGCTTGTTGCCGGGAAATTTAGGATATTGAATACAACAACTGAAGCATGCAACGCGGGAAAAACACAGTTAAAGCATGATGAACTTGCTCAATGTGTAAATGCACGTATTACCTTGACCTCCGGCTTTCATTAATTTTAACGTGGCTCATGATCCCGATTGCTTCTCCTTCCTTTCCATCCTTAAAGGTGATCACAATGTTGTATGGCCCTGTTTTCCTGCAGAGGAAAGATATCGGATTTGACTCTTTTTTGGTTGCAGGATCGTAGGAAGAGAGAATAAGTTTTGAAGAATCATAGATCCTGATCACCGCTTCACCTTTCGAATTACACAGGTTGAAACGGTAAATGTTGTTGCCGCGCAGTACAATTGCCTGTCTAAACATCGGCGGCGGCTCCCCGGATTTGGCTGCAGGAAGTTCAACCCTGAAGTCTTTTAAATATATTGCCGAGGGACCGGCTTTTTCAGCACATTCCATTACATCGGTAGATGTATCCTGGGGAATGAAAGCTGTTGCGCCAAGGAACAGTATCAATATTGCTATGTGGTATATTGTTCTCATGGCATCAGATGTTGAGGTGTTTGTCACGAATTTCTTCCGTTACACGGATGATGCTGTCGAGCGTTTCATCGCTCATTTCTATCGTGCTGTACTCTGCCTGCACGACCATCAGCATCCCGTCAATCTCAACAGTTTCTGGTTCATCTATCTCATAGGTGATCTTTACATTGTCAAAGTGTTTTTTTAGTTTTTCGTAGTCAGCTATAATATCCTGAAAATATTCAATTGACTTATAATTGTTCAGTATGATCAAAAGATCATTTAGAATCAGTTTCTGTTCACCTATTACATCCCTGACCTGCTCAATTTCTGATTTTTCATAGACCTGTGTTGCCAGGTAAAAACCTTCGATCCAAACACCGGATACCATCAGCGCACTGAGGTTACTTCGATCTGTGTTTTGCAGGTATTTGTCCATCCGGTTAAAGCTGTTGATGGAAGTGAAGAGCAATGAATCAAGGTTGTTTTCACTCGTTGCCAGGCGCTTCATTTTAACGAAATCAAAAAACTGGCCAACCTCAAGTGCTTCGGTAAGCCTGTTGATGGTGCTCAGGTAATTGATTGCTGTTCCGGTTTTGTTGTACATGTTCAGGTAACCCAGGTCTGAACTCAACGCTCCCAGATTGAATGCCATTTCATAGCTGGTGGAGTAGCTTGACATGTTTTCCGGGTTGGAGAGGTAGGTGACGGAGAAGGGAACTTCAAGATCATTCAGCATTGATGCAACTTCAATGGGAGATGCGATGTTTTCAATAACTTCATTCATGGCTTCTTCAGAAACCAGAAGTTCTTCCATCTCTGCTTCCCGGTAGGCCACCGAAAGGTCTTCATTATTCCTGTTGCCACATGATGCAAGAAACAGGACCATCAGGAAGACATAAATAATGTTTGGCTTCATATGGAAGGTATTTCTATCTCCAAAGGTAGGGAATTTTATTTAAAAAGGGATGAACTGATCAGCTTATGGAGCAGATCAAAATAGAGTATAACATACAGGAGGAGAGAAATTAGCCATATGAATACAATGTTGAACCAGTATGTATCAATGTAGGTTCCAAAGGCCTTCTTTACAGGCGCATAAAAATGAGAGCGGAACGATTCAGGGTAGAGGAATACAGGGTCGGTCTGCTGGTATAACCTGCCATCAGATTCAATGATCTTGTTTTTTTCATAGATCTTTTTTACGTGATCTGAAACGCTTTCATTGTGGTATTTGTCAAGAAGACTATAATAAAGTTCGCGGTGCTCCTCCATGATCTGGTTAAGCATGTCTTGCTTGATCCTGTTTGCTTTTGAGAACTGTTCCAGGTAATAATCATTCAATTCAGAAAAAAATGCAGTTATTTCCGAGTAGGTTTGATCTGTGAAATTTCCCGGATTGAAGGTTTCCCTGTTGAATGTTGAAACTCCGATGCTGTCCTGCTGTCGCAGTATTTCATTTTTCAGCACCAGGAGTTCCTGTTGTGTCTCCCTGATCCTGCCTTTTTCTTCAAACTCATCCATGACCAGAGACAATCTTTCCTCCAGGGCCGGGATGTAATAGGCCGACTGGAAATTTGTCCTGCTGATCTCTCTTTCAATCTCAAAGAAATTTTCTTCAAACCGGTTGTTCTTGAACTGTCTGACCATCAGCGCCTCAAATGCCCATTTGGTAGGCATGGCCTCTGCAATGAGCGGTACTTTGTTCACACTGGTAATTGATCTGTTGAGCTTTTCAAAGCTGAACATTGCTCCGCTGAGTACCATCATGGGGATCATCACCAGGGGGATAATGATGTAAATTGTTACAGCCGAGTTGAATGCGGAGGAGATGATCAGCCCGATAAAGTTAGCACAAACGGCTACAGAGAAAAGGGCAAACCAGTAATGGAAGGTCATCCCGTATATTCCAAGCACAGTGTTGGCTATCAGAACAAATATGATGGTTTGCATGGCCGCCATCAATGTTATGTTGCTGATCTTTGCAATGAGGTAGGATGAATGGCTGAGGTGCAGGAATTTCTCCCTTTTCAGTATCTTGCGGTCGCGATAGATCTCCTCCGCGCTCATGATGAGGCCAAGAAACAGGGCCACAATGATTGCCATGAAAATATAGATCGGTATGTTTTCATTTTCCCTGAAAACATAAGTATGACTGGTGGGATCAGCTATATACCTGATGATGTATGAAAGTATGATTGCAAGTATTGGTGAAACGCCAAGCACAAGGCCAAGGTATTGCCGGTTGCTGATCTTTGCTTTAAAGTCTCTTTTTAGGTAATTGACAAATTGGCCGAACCAGCCGGGGACATTTAGTTTTGAAGGCGGCTTCTCTGCTTCCTGCTTTCTTTCCTTTACAGTCCTTTCCGATTCGAAAAATTGCCGCCATTTTTGAGCACTTATCTTTCTGCGGCTCGTATAATTCCCAAATTCGTCTACCTGGCGTGCTTCGACGATACTGAAGATTTGCTCAGGATTGATATTTCCGCATACCGGGCACTCTCCCGCACCGTAGTTAACCTGGTTATCGATCTTTTTGAAATGAATTACCGCCTCAACGGGATTTCCAAAGTAGATCATTCGTCCGCCTTCATCAAGAACGATTACCATATCGAACATTTTATACAGTTCCGAGGAAGGCTGGTGGATCACATTGAAAATCAGTTTGCCTTTGATCGCAAGCTCCCGCAACAGGTCCATCACATTTTCAGAGTCCCTGGAAGAGAGTCCTGAAGTCGGTTCGTCGAGAAACAGGACAGCGGGTTCCCTGATCAGTTCAAGTGCGATATTAAGCCTTTTTCTCTGACCTCCCGAGATGGTTTTATTCATCACAGAGCCGACTTTCAGGTCCTTTTTCCTGAGCAGCCCCAGGGTGTCCAGCATTTCAATTACTTTCTTTTTGATTTCGTCGTTGTCCAGGTCCCTGAAACAAAATTTTGCGCTGTAGAAAAGGTTTTCAAATACGGTGAGTTCTTCTACCAGCAGGTCATCCTGGGGAACATAACCAATCACTCCCCTCAGTTGTTCTTTATCTCTGAAAAGATCGATGCCATTTATGCGCACGGATCCCGATGAGGGGTTATACATCCCGCTTAATACATTCAGCAAGGTGGTTTTACCGGAGCCGCTGGCTCCCATGATCCCGACCAGGTTGCCCTGGTCGGCGATGAAACTGATTTTTTCTAGTCCTGTTACATTTCCGGGAAACTTGTAACAGAGGTCGTCAGCCTCAAGTATTATCTTGTCCTTGTTTCCCGGGGAGAGAAATACCGATGTAATATCACTGTAATAGATTGGCACACCCACGGGAAGCCTGATGCTGCTTCCGTTGGCAAGCAGGTAAATACTCCGTGACTGAAGATGGTGTCCGTTGAGCAATACTTCCAGTGTGCCGCAATAATTCATAAAATAGAGTTCCACAGACGGGACCCTCAGCAGGATGATAAGCTCATCAAGACCTTCAGCCTGGATGGCATGTGTGCTACCTTCCGGCGGGACTCCGGGGTGAATCACCAGCAGGTTTGGATCATTTAGATCCTTGTCCTCTGCAGCCTTGATGAAACGCATGATGCTGTTGTATTCATCTTTGTTCACTTTGAACACATCAGCGATGGTTTCCACGATCCCCAAACGCTGGTCGGTAAGATTGTATTCGGTATAGATCAGTTCAAGTGCCCTTACCAGCACTACTATCTTTTGCCGCTGATTAAGCGTTTTGCTGATTTTTTTCCCGATGCGCAAGGTCTTTACAGAATCCAGGACAGAGGTCAGCTTTTTCTTTTTCTGACCGTCATCTTCTGTGACTTTTTCATCAGTGGCGTTTTGAAGAAACAATGAAAAATAGGCATCGGCGGATTCGATCCCGATTTGCTGCACCAGAAACTTGCGGACGTACTCTTTTTCTTTTTCCGATAATCCGCCATCCTGCTTGATGATGATGGCGAATAATTCCATCAATGCACGTAGAATCTCTTCACTCATTCGTTCTTAATGCCTAAAATTCGTATGTATGGAATTCGAATTGCAATTCGGTCATTTCTGCATACTCTTCTCCTGCATCCTGCATGTCCTCATCAGGTTCAGCGGAATGCCATCTTACAAGTACCTCTTTGCCCGCTTCGGATAATTCCTCCAGCATCATAAAAATATCCAGGAATATCTTGGAAGAGGAGGTGTTGAAATAGATCAGTTTAAAGTCAAATATTGTTTTATCAAGCGGATCATCCGTATAGGCAGACACCCAATCAAGCACAGGTTGATAGAAGCTCCGCACATCTGCCGGCATTGATTTTCCTGATATTTCAAATTTGTTATGCTCCTTGTCCAGTATAACCATTGGAGTATCATCTCCGGGTTCGATTTTCAAAGCTGCCATAGTAAGTTATCTGTTTACAGTTATGTTCAGAAGAAAAAAGGAAGTCTCCTTTTCTTTGCTGACAAATTTGAATTCCATTTTGTTGCCTGTTTTTCTCCTGATGTCTATAAATCCCAGTCCTGCTCCTCCTTTAGAGGATAATTGTCCTTCTGTGAGCTGTTTTTTATAAAGCAAATTCAATTCTTCATCTTTCATGGGGTTGATCTTCTCAAGCATTTCCTTCAATTCGGGAATTTCTTCATTCCTGATGATGTTGGCTGTAACCAAACAGTATTTTTTATTGGTTCTGCTAAGCAGGATCCCCCCCCTGCCGGGAAAGAATTCCACATCAACCGGCTCCTGGTCATCTGCATGCCTGTTGATGTTTTGCAGGCACTCCACCAGGACATGATACAGCCTGTTCCGTGAAGCTTCATTTTCGTTTTCCCTTTCCAGCCTGTCTTCCACGGATGATACGAAAGCTTTCATTACCTGGTGTGTGACATCACCATCAAAAGCCAGGATGATCTCACTGTCAGGCAAGTCATCATAGAACTCACTGATTGCATCAAAATATCCCCTTTTATTGTTCATAAGACTTAAGAGTGTCTGTCCATAATGTCCGTTTGCTGCGTTACGCTCGTCGGGAAATTACTCATCCCGATGATATATCGGGACTCCGCATTTCCCGACTTCGCATGCCTTGCAAACGAACATTATGATCCAGCCACCCGACTTTATTGACAAGCACTAAAGATATGCCCCCTGCCACAGTGCGATTGTTTATTTTTGAGCATTCTGTATGGACCGGGCAGATAAATATACAGATAAAACCTGTCAGGATGAATTTTTTAATTAGAAAATTTCAGAAAACAACAGATGAAGCAGAGGCGATTAATACCATTTATTCATTGCCTTTTGTGATATTATGATGAATAAATATCATTTTCGTTTCTTTTTATGTAGAAATCGTCGAATTTGTTGAACAATACGGTAGCCGGACCGACAATCGATTCGTGCAGTCCGAGGACAAGGAAGCCATTTGATCTTAAGTTGTTGTGGAATAGTTTCAATATCCTGTTCTGCAGCTCGAAATTAAAGTAAATGATAACATTCCTGCATATGATCAGGTCAAATTTCAACGGGAACAGGTTTCCTTCGTTGATCAGGTCAATTTTTTGAAACACCGGTTTGCTGGTGAGGTAGTCATTCATTATGATCCGGTCTGATGTGATATCGGATTGGAAATATTTGTCGAATGAATTAAAAGCGACCTGATCCCGTGTATTGACAGAGAACACCTTGTTGAAATTATCAAAATATGACTGGTTAAAACGCAGGCCGTAGCTTCCGCCTTTTGCTTTTTCCAGAAGGTCCTGGTTGATATCACTTGCATAGATGCGGGACCTGTCAAGCATGTCAAGCTGGTCAAGAAGGATCATCATCGAGTAGACTTCCTGGCCCGTTGAGCAACCCGGATGCCAAATATTGATATTGGAGTGCTTCCGGTACCTGGGCAGTACATGCAGCATCAGCTTTTTCCAAACCTGGGGATCACGGAAGAGCTCTGTTGTTCCAACCGTTATTTTTTTAATAATTTCCTCAACCAGTTTGCCATCTTTACTGATGCTGTCAGTGAGCGTGCTAAGGTCATTGCCGTATTCCTCAATGATCTTTATCAGCCTTCTCTTCAATGAGTTGAATGAATACTGGCTGAAGTCATATACAGAATGTTGTTTTACGGCAGTCTGAAATTCCCTGATATCTGCATCGCTTATTTCCATTCAGAACAAATTGAACGACAATCATGTTACCCTCCATTGCACATTGCAAATGTACAGATAGCGAAAAGAAGTATCAATATATTTTAATCTTATTATTCAAAACATGTATACCTTCATCGGTAATTTGCCCGGTCCACTTTTATATATATCTTTGATCAGTTCAACCTAATTTTATATGAAAGCGGGTATTCTGAAATATCCCGGAGGCCATGGGGATACTGAATTGATGCATTGCATTTCGGCTCACCTTCACCAGGAAGTATGTGAGATCTGGTATGCAGAAACAGGCCCCTTTGATGTGGACGTTTTGCTTATTGGGGGTGGATTTCCATGTCGCGAGAGCAAATCTATTCAAACATGCCTTGAGCATTCATCTGCCTTAAGGTATATAAATGAATTCGCAGCTTCAGGAAAATACATCATAGGAATTAACTCCGGCTTTCATTTGCTGTGTGAACTGGATCTGTTACCTGGCATGCTGGAGGACAATACTTCGAAAAAGTTTGTATGCAAGTATGTATTCGTCAAACCGGAGAATCAGCATACCATAATGACGGAGCAACTTGACCAGGAAGAGGCTTATTATATACCTGTCGCCACCTACCGTGGAAAGTACCGGGCCGGTGAAAATGACCTTGTTGAAATGCGGCAGGAGGGACAAATATTGTTCAGGTACTGTGACCATGAAGGGAGGATAACAGAATCGGTGAATTACCTGGGTTCAACCGATAACATTGCAGCCATTTGCAACAGGGACAAGAATGTTTTTGGCATAATCCCGCAGCCTGAACGGGCATTGGTTGCACTGGATGGCAAGGGAGATGGCTACAGGATCCTGGATGCCGTGATCAAAGGAGTCAACAGCAAGATAAGTTAAGGGATGATGCATTTGTAATTCCCCGAACCGTTTCTCTACACCCCGGCATCCATTGATAATTCTATTTGATGTAAGTTGCTGGTTGCTGGTTGCTGGTTAGACGGGCTTTTGGCCATTGGCTCCTGGCCCCTGGCTATCGTTCACCCCCAACCCCGGCCCTTCCCCCGGTGGGTGAAGGGGGAAAACCCCCAACCCTGGCTTCTGGCCCCTGGCCCCTGGCTTCTGGCTATTGGTCAGGCTTTGCCGAAAAGATTTTGATTTTCTCTGGCGATGTCATCTTCTTTCGCAACTCAGACGCTCTCTCTTTAATAGATTTGTCTGCCCCGTAGTACCATGGTGAATTCATACATAAGTCCGCGTTGCGCCATCGCATACAATTTTTTGTAAATGTGCCCGGCAAAGGAAAAATCGTACGAAGCACAATTTCTCTTCAGAACCCCTCCCTTCACCCACCGGGGGAAGGGCCGGGGTTGGGGGTGGAAAAGTCAGAACCGGGGGAAGGAGAACACTTTGAAAGCAGGTGCCGTAGCCGGAATGATGCTGACTTGAGTTATTCAGTGTATCCTGTCGGAAATACTGAATACCATCTCGTTTTCATTGTAATTCATTGAAACAACCTGCAGGGATACCAGGTTGATAAGGATGTTCTGCAGTTTCCTGGTACCCCAGTTGAATTCGTTTTTCAGCACATGGAATGTGGAGGACTCAAAATTATTCAGGTACTGAAGTATCTCTTTTTCATTTTCCGTGTATTCAATAAATGTTCCCTGCCTTCGTTTTTCACGTTTCCATACCCCGAGCTGGATTTTATTTGCCAGGTAGTTTTTGTCCAGCACCCTGTGATAGGCCAGCCACCGGCCATTCTCATCCTTTGCAAAATGCGGTTTTTTTTCAGAGTGCCGGATTTCGATCTCAAGCACTGTTTTTCCGTCAACCTCCCTGTGAAAGCTTTCAAACGAAAGGGATGGCTTGCAATAAAGTGATGCAGCAGCATCTATCATGTAGTATTCCTCGTCGGTCCTTACACCACTGACCCTTCCATTGTCTTTTACGCCGATCAGCAGCCTTCCTCCTTCAGTATTCGCAAAAGAAACAAGGGTTTTGGCAATTTTTTTTGCACTGCTGATCTCAAACTTAAAATCGAGCCGCCCGTGTTCACCCTCGGCGATCAAAGATTTGACATATTTTTCGTCATCAGGTACAGCCATCGGTCATCTTATTATAAAATAATTTCCATCCGGAATTTTTATGCAGTGAAATTTATTGAACGATCGATTGTCATTGGTTACAACATCTTTTTTCATCGTTTGTTATACTCCTTGCTTTTATACAAGCTGGAACACCTCTTGTTCGTACAATAAATTTAGGATTTTTTAAGCTGAATTATTATCTTTCCTCCCCTGTATTAACGGTTATAGTTAATAAAATGCTTACTATCAACTATTAAACTTATTTTATTATGAAATCCTCATGCACCATCGTTTGCAAAAGGCAATATAAATAACATGAAGGTTCGATGGCATCAATCTCTAAATTGTCATATATTTGAGATAATGATTATTTGAAATACATATGCTTAACTAAATTATTTTCTGATGAAACCCTCATGCACCAACGTTCACAACAGGGAATGAAAATAACATGAGGGTTCCATGGCATTAGGATTAAGACATCTGTTTTTTGAAGATATAATAGACTGAATATTAATAGTATAACTAAATTATTTTCTGATGAAAAAATCTAAAAGATCACAGGAGAAAAATGTTGTGTCAAGAAGGAAATTTGTTGCAACGTCTGCTGCTGCAGCTGCTGGAATGACTATCCTGCCCAGTGGCATAATTAGTGCAAAAGGGAGAACTGCTCCCAGCGATAAACTGAATATTGTCGGAATCGGTGTCGGAGGTATGGGGCATACCAACATTAACAACATGAACTCTCAGAATATTATAGGTTTATGCGATGTTGACTGGAGCTATGCCAAAGGTACATTTGAAGAATATTCCAAAGCCAGGCATTATAAAGATTACCGGAAGATGTACGATGAATTGGGAGATTCCATTGACGCAGTGGTTGTTGCTACACCCGACCATACCCATGCCATAACAGCCATGCAAGCTATTATGATGGGGAAGCACGTGTATGTGCAAAAGCCCCTGACTCATACAGTTTATGAATCCAGGATGCTTCGCCTGAAAGCTAAGGCATATGGAGTTGCCACGCAAATGGGCAACCAGGGAAATTCAAACGAAGGAGTCAGGACCATGTCGGAATGGTTGTGGGATGATGCTATTGGCGAGGTGGAAAGGGTACATGCATGGACCAACAGGCCCATTTGGCCGCAGGGACTGGAAAGACCGGAACATGGAATGATGGTTCCTGAAACCCTGGATTGGGATCTGTTTATCGGACCGGCTAAAATGCGTCCATACCACGAAGCATACACACCATGGAACTGGCGTGGATGGTGGGATTATGGCACCGGAGCCCTTGGAGATATGGCCTGCCATATTCTCGACCCGGTATTTATGGGTTTGAAACTGGGTCATCCGGAAGCTGTGCAGGCAAGCTCCACCCAATTTAATACTGAAAGTGCACCCCAATCAGAGGTGGTACATTACAGGTTCCCGGCAAGGGACAAGCAAAACAAATTGAAAATGCCTGCTGTGCATGTTACATGGTATGACGGAGGTATGATGCCCCAAAGAATTCCGGAGCTTAAAGATGGGGAGATGATGGGCGACTGGAGCGGCGGAGTGATTTTCGAAGGCAAGAAGGGTAAGATCATGTGCGGATGCTACGGTGCAAATCCAAGGTTGTGGATAGACGGTAAGGAAGTTACCAAAGAATATGATGCTCCCAAAGTGATGCGCAGGGTTGAATCAAGCCATGAAATGGACTGGGTGAGGGCATGTAAAGAATCACCAGAAAACAGGGTTGAGGCAAGTTCCAACTTTAACTATTCCGGACCGCTGAACGAAATGGTCGTAATGGGCAACCTGGCTGTTCGCCTGCAGGATCTGAAGCGTGAACTCCAGTGGGACGGTGAAGCAATGAAGATCACCAACCTGGGCGAAAATGATGAGGTGAGTATCGTTAAGTCAGATGAATTTACCATTCATAACGGTCACCCGTCGTTTAACACCCAGCATGAGACGATCAATGCAAAGAAATTTGCAGAGGAAATGATCAGGCATGAGTATCGTGAAGGATGGTCGCTGATGTAAGCATTCAATCTTTTTATATTTTTCAGAGAGGCTGTCCGATGGGCAGCCTTTTTTCATTGAATGGTCCTGTCAGGCAAAATGGATGAGATATGTTGATGATCAATCTGTTTTTTAGTTACTTTTATGGTTGATGGACTGAAATTATTATTGTCCTTTGATGTGCAAATTATAAACTATAATACCAATTGCTATGAATTACAAAATGAAAGCTATGCTGATGCTGGCAGTTTTTTTCCTGGCGTCATGCAACAATGAAAAAAAAGAGACATCCGTCTTTGATGAATTTGCCGTTAAAAGAGGCACCAACATTGCTCACTGGCTGAGCCAGAGTGACCGCAGGGGAGAAGCAAGGGCCGCGTTCTTTACACAGGAAGATGTTGAGAGGATTGCATCACTGGGATTCGATCACATCAGGCTTCCCATCGATGAAGAACAGATGTGGGATGAACAGATGAACAAGCATGAAGATGCCTTTCAACTTCTTCACAATGCGATAGGCTGGTCCGGCGATGAGGGGCTCAGGGTGATCGTTGATCTGCATATCCTGCGTTCACATCATTTTAACCGTGGTGAAAAACCACTTTGGACCGAACGTAAGGAACAGGAACGGTTCTTTGACCTTTGGAGGGATCTTTCCGGTGAATTGAAGAAGTACCCGACAGGTCAGGTCGCCTATGAATTGATGAATGAAGCCGTTGCCGATGATCCCGATCAGTGGAATTCACTTTTGAATGAAGCTGTTGGTGTGATCAGGGAATCAGAACCTGAGCGAACCATCGTTATTGGATCAAACATGTGGCAATCTGCTGGAACATTCGATCAGCTTGAAATTCCTGAAGATGATCGGAATATCCTGCTGAGTTTCCATTTTTATTCACCTTTTGCACTGACGCATCACCAGGCCAGCTGGACCTACATTTATGATTATGATGGTCCTGTTCATTATCCCGGTCAGGTTGTAAGGGAGGAGGATATTGAAGGACTTCCTGATGAACTGGCCAATGCCATGCGCGGAGCGGGAAAATACTTTACAAAAGATACCATCCTGAAGATGTTCCAGAAGCCCTTGAAAGTTGCAAAAAAATATGATTTGCCACTCTATTGTGGCGAATTTGGTGTGTATAAACCTGCGCCCAGGGAGGATGGTTTAAGATGGTACGATGATATGATCACTGCTCTTGAGGAGGAGGGTATCGGATGGGCCAACTGGTGTTACAAGGGAAGTTTCGGTATATTCGATGACGAAGGTGAGGTAGACGGGGAACTGATGGAGATATTTTTTCAAAACCAATAACTCCTGAAAAATGAAGTGGATAAAAATTATTATTCCATTTGTTTCATTGCTGCTTCCGGTATCCTGTAACCAGGCGACAGAAAAAATGCAAGAGGGAACCAACTTTGTTATCATTTACTGCGATGACCTGGGGTATGGAGACCTTGGCTGTTTCGGGGCTACCGACATAAAAACTCCAAACATCGACCGGATGGCAAAAGAGGGGATGAAATTTACTGAATTTTACTCAGCCTCACCGGTCTGCTCTCCTTCACGGGCAGCTTTAATGACCGGAAGAATCCCCCAGAGAATGGGGGTTCACGGTGTGTTTTTCCCGGAATCTTACACCGGGATGCCTGTTGAAGAGAATACCATTGCAGATTTATTAAAAACAAGGGGCTATGCAACAGGTATTGTTGGCAAATGGCACCTGGGACATATGCATCGCTATCTTCCCCTTCAGCGAGGATTTGATGAATACTTCGGCATTCCTTACAGCAATGATATGGAGAGCGTGGTCTACCTGGAAGGAAATGAAGTGGTGGACTTTCATCCTGATCAGAGCCTTACCACCAAAACATATACTGAAAAAGCGCTGGATTTTATCGACCGGCATGCCGGAAATCCATTTTTCCTTTACCTGGCTCATTCCATGCCGCATGTCCCGATCTATGCGTCAGAAGATTTCCTCGGAACTTCGGACCGTGGTTTGTATGGAGACGTGATCCAGGAACTGGACTGGAGTGTCGGACAGGTTTTGGATAAACTGGAAGATGAGGGGATCCTGGAAAATACACTTGTTGTTTTCTCGAGCGACAACGGACCCTGGCTGGTTATGCGTGACCATGGCGGATCAGCAGGCGGGTTAAGGGAAGGAAAGCAATACACCTTTGAAGGAGGTCAGCGAGTTCCCACGCTTGCCATGTGGCCGGACGGGATAAGGCCTGCAACCGTTTATGATGACATGGGGTTGATGATGGACTGGTTGCCAACCATTTGTGAAATTGCCGGTGTTGCATTGCCCGATGACAGGGATTATGACGGGGAAAGCCTGGTGGAGGTTTTTGATGGACAGGGAAAACGTGAGCAAAATGAATTTCTGTATTACGACGGAACCAAACTGGAATGCTACAGAAAAGGTGACTGGAAGATCAAACTTGCATACGATGGTTTTGAGGGAGCAACATGGAAACATGCCGTTCCCCCGCACCCTTTGCTGCTCATCAACCTGAAAGAAGACCCCGGAGAACTTAATAACCTTGCAGAGGAATACCCTGAAAAGGTGAAAGAAATGCTTGAATCGATGGAACAATACAAGCAGTCAAAGGGATCATTTCCACCACCCCTTTTCATCAGGTCAGATGCAGACAGGAGCCATTATGACCATGTGATTGAAAAGTACGGGGAGGATTATTATTTGATGAAATAGAGGGCCAAAAGCCAAAAGCCAAAGGCCAGGGGCCAGGAGCCGGGACTGGAAGACCAGGAGACAAGGTGAGGGGGTGAAGAGCCAATGGCCAAAGGCCAAAAGCCAGGAGCAAAAGGTGATCAGGTGACCAGGTGACTGGGAGCAGGGTTCCCGAGGAAGCCGAGGGACTGTAAATCCGCGAAGCCATACAAAAAAACTGCATTTAGGTTTGCCTGGTCTGCGAGAGACCGACTTTTATTTCTCGCAGATCTCCAATCGCAGATAAGTTTCTGTCGCACTGTCGAACCGACAAACTGACTTCTGCGTATCTGCCGCGGCGGATTCTGCGAGACACCAACATATTCTTCGTGATCTGTGCTTTCTCCGTGGTCTGTGTAACCCTGCCATTGCGAAGGATTTACTCTAAACTCGCCGCCGAACTCCTAACCCTCAAAAAGTGAGCACTTTCATCAATCTGCTTGTTACTGAATGCACCAGCCGCGCGTCTGAGGCCTTCAGAAAGGACATCCTTTCAATGATCCTGTGGTAGAGCGGGGTGGAGGGGAGGATGCCGCTTTTTTCCAGGATAATGGAGGTCCGTTCCTGCAATTCATTCCAGGAAGGATCCGGTTGGTTTTCTGTTACAGAATCAACTGCCTTATCCTGACTTTTACACAGCTCATAGGCAATGATCATAACGGCCTGTGAAAGGTTCAGTGAAGGGTATTTGGTTTCCATGGGAATGGACAGTCCGGCATTTGAATTCAGGATGATGCGACCGGGCAATCCGCTCTCTTCTGTTCCGAATACGATCCCTGCTTTTTTAACCATTGAACCTTTATCCTCAAGGAATTTTAGCAAATGATCTGAACGGATATAATCCACTTTTGCAGCTTTTGTTTTGGCTGTGGTGGCGATCACCAGGTCGAGGTCTGCCGCGGCTTCTTCAAAACTTGTAAATATTTTTGCTTTTTCAAGGATATCAACAGACCCGTGTGCCATCATCCGGGCCTCATCCGAAAGGTGATCAGCAGGTTCAATGAGCCTGAGATCATCGAACCCCATTGTTTTTATCGCCCGCGCACTGGCACCAATGTTTCCCGGCACCGCGGGCCTGTATAAAATGAAACAAATATCTCTTTTTTGCATGTGCAATTCTTTATAGCCATCATAAAGATAGCCAACATTTTAATGTGTACTTTTGTATAATAGATATGAATTCAAAATCATATCTTTAAATCTGTTTGTAGGTATGACTAGAACAATGGTCCTGTTGCTTGTATTGCTGATGATCACGGGTTGTATGGAAACCGAAAGTGAAATCATAAGGAAATCGTTGGGAACAAAACTTGAGATGTATCCCGCCTCTACGCTCAAGGACCTCTACAAATCTTATTTCCAGGATTATTTTGGTCCGGGGCACCTGATATCGGATACTGCATCTGCCGGTCGATACCTGGATTATGAATTGTCACAGGATGATTACATTGATTCGGTCCTCATTGAACCAACCGGTTATGAAGGCAATTTCTATCGCGTTAATCTTTCATTGATCAAAGACAACATCATTCCCCGGGACACTTTTTTCAGGTATTTTATTGAAAGTGTAAATTCGGTAGAAGGAATCTCCCACGCTGAATGGATTGAGAAATGGGGCATGATCCTGGGTGAGATTGAACATGTTGCCCAAACTTTGGATGGCTATGGAAGTGACAGGGAATTTATTGATTCACTGTTGCAAAACGGGGAATATGTAGTGCATCACAGTAAGCGATATATCCGTTCGTACCACCCCCATTACCGCATCATACACAGCCAGATCTTTGATGAACACTTGGCGGGTTACCTGGAGTGATCCGCGGCTTTTTTCATTTGCTTTATAATCCGGTCGGCTCTTGCTTTGTAGCCTGCAGAATTAAAGGGGAGCTGATCTTCGATCAGGGTGATGAATTCATTTCTCAATTCGGGATGAATGCGGGTTATGTTCAGCAGGACCTCCATGCTGAAAACTTTAATGGCCACCGGCACTGCTTCTTTTTCAAGCCAGTTCAGACAAAGATCGGTTGCAAGTCCCTGCATATCCTCCGGTATTTCATACCTGGTCAGAAGCCGGAGTATGCTCCTGGTTACCCCGTCAGGATGTTCCTTCGGTATTTCATTCCACATTTTGTCAATATGTGGTTCAGCAAGCCAGGGATGTTTTTCAGCCATATGGTCCATGATCCATGCGGCCCTCCAGCAAACAGGCATTTGCCTTGACAAGGAATATTCCATTAAAGCATTGAATGCATCCGGATCCGGTCCGATGATGGATACAATTTCTTCTTTTTGTAACCTGAGGTCATTGTTGGTGAGAAAATCGCGAAGTTCCATGCTTAATGCTGTTCCGGCTGTTCATCTGTTTCCCCCATTACCTTTCCCATGTTCATTATCGTGTAACCTGAAGTACTGATGCTGTTTTGCTTGCTCAGATCCACATTCGTTACCCTCATGACTGTCTTATCACCAACCGGGATTTTGTTTCAATGTTTCCCTGGCCAGGTTGATTTCGTACAATGGAATGGGGAGGTATTCATTTTTCCCCTTCTGGAAGTAGGGGATCATCTCTTCGATATCCACCCAGGGGTCTTCAAGCATGCTCCAGCGCACAAGGTCAAAGAACCTGAACCATTCAAAGCCCAGTTCAATGTCCCGTTCATGCATGATGGCTTCGCGCGTAACGGTTTCGATCCCTTCAAGGCCGGCTCTTTGCCTTACTGCATTGATGCAGTCCAACCCGAGCTGGGAACTTGATTCACCGTTTGACATAAAATCTGCTTCAGCAAGCATTAATAGAACATCGGCATATCTTATGAGTCTGAGGTTGGTGGGACCGTTGTTGCTCTGGTGTGCCGGGTTGAAGTATTTGGCCCAGCCAAATCCTTCTGAGATGGCCCCGTTCATATTAAGATTTTCCTCCCATGGAATGGGGTCAACCGTTTGATCAATATAATAAATGGTATCCCCGGGTTCGAAGAACATGACATACCTTCTTGGATCATCTTTCAGACCAGCAGGATGGTCAGGTGTTTCCTCGAACTGATCGCGGTATTCGGCTGTTGGGGCAAGGTTTTTGTAACCCTCAGGTCCAAAATACAGATCGGTTAGGGATCCGTCTGCCTGCCATCCGCCTTCCCAGACCTGCCATCCCCCGTAATGGAATTGTATTTCGAATATTGATTCAAGGTTGTTTTCCGAGTCATAGGTATTCCCGGAGGGGGTTGTAAGATCAATGGCTGAGAAGTTGGCCTGGTAGGCATAGCAGTAATCCAGCGAATCGGTGCCCTTCGGCATCAGCAATCCGTAAACATTGTCGTTATCAGCCATATCCTTAACTTGTTGCAAGTATATTTTAGCGCTGTCCCATTGTTGAAAATAGAGATATGTTTTCCCGATCATTGCCAGTGCAGCTCCCCGGGTAGCGCGGCCCAGGTTGGCATCATCCCAGGCAGCAGGCAATCCTTCAGCAGCGATCTTCATATCGCTAATAATTGACCTCTTAAACTCCTCTCTTGAACTGTTCTCAAATTGCTGATCAACATCTTTTACCAGGTAGTCTATCAGGGGAGGCTCGTTGTAAATGGTGGTCATGTAAAAGTTATACAGCCCTCTGAGGAAATGAACCTGTGCAAGCAGTTCTTCTTTCAGGCCCTCGTCCATTTCAATGGGGGGTATTTTTTCAAAAGCAAGGTTGCACCTGAAAATACCCTTGCTCATGTAAGTATATATTTCGAGCACCCGGCTGTATGAAGCATCAAACGTAAACTGGTTCACGGCTGCAGCTTCATGGACCGCCCTGTCGCTGAAGGTTGTGAACATAAAAAAGAAGTTGATATTGAATCCTCCCGGATGTTTTAATGGGTCGTAGCATGAAGTGACCACTTCGATGGCATCCTGTTCGGTCTGGTAATATTGTGCTTCACTGAGCCGGTCTTTGGGTGTAATATCCAGGTAGCTTTCACAGGAGCCGATCAGGAAAATTGCAATGAATACCGTCAAATTTTTTATTATAGATCTCATCATCAGTATTTTTTAAATTTAGAACGTGAGGTTGATTCCGATACTTGCAGTTCTGGGTACCGGGTAATAACCATTGTCAATGCCCATATTCAGGGGATCCGTACTTCCGATCTCAGGGTCATACCCCGGATACCTGGTGATTGTAAACAGGTTGTTTGCACTGGCATAGATCCTGAACTGATTAATGTTCAGGCCGGACAGGGCACGTTCGGGAAAGGAATAACCGATCTGCAGGGTCTTGATCCGTAAAAACGATGCTTCATAAAGAAACCAGTTTGAGATCCTGGAGTTCAGGTTTTCATCCAGTACAGTCGGTCGTGTCATGGTCGTCGATCCATTCTCCGGGGTCCAGTAATTCATCACATCCACAAGTTTGTTCTCGTCTTTCCCGGTATTGTCTCCTGAGGCCATGCCAATGTGTGCCATCATCGTATTGTATACCTGCATATTCTGCATACCCTGCAGGAACAGTGTAAGGTCCAGACCCCTGTAATCCGCAGTAATGTTGATCCCGTAGATCATATCGGGTATTGGTTTGCCGATGATGGTACGGTCGTCATTGTTGATCACACCATCGTTGTTCAGATCCTTGAATTTAATGTCACCCGGTGAGGTTCCTTTTTCCTGCTTTGCATGCAGGTAGTTGCCTGCTTCATCAAAATCATCCACCTGAAGGATCCTTTCAGCAACAAAACCGTAAAAACTGCCAATGGGAAATCCTTCCGTGGTGATGGTATAATTTGTTACGATCTCGTCCCTGATCAGGTCGATTACCTCGTTTCTTATGGTAGAGAAATTGGCGGTTACAGCATAGTGAAAATCACCTTCCCTTTTTTTCCAGGAACCTGTGAATTCAAGTCCCCTGTTCTGTACCTTTGAAAGGTTGGCCCATGCACCGACAGTTCCTCCTGCACCGTAAGCAGAATACTTTCCGAAAGCCCTGGATATGGGTTTCTGAACCAGCAGGTCATTCTGATTCTTAATATAATATTCTGCCGTTACCTGCAGGCGGTTGCGAAAAGCATTCATATCGATACCGAAGTTTGCCATCCTGGCTTCTTCCCATTTGATCAGAGGATTGGCCTGGAAAGATGTAGGGGCCCCTGCCAGGTAGAGATCCTGGTTTTCGCCGAAGATATAACGGCTGTTTACTTTTGGGTCTATGAGGTTAAAATACTGGTAATCATCAAGGTTTTCGTTTCCTGTAATGCCCCAGCCAAAACGAAGTTTCAACATGTTGATCTCATCCACGTTCTGCAGCAGGTCCTCATTGATCTTCCATCCGGCAGAGAAGGAAGGGAAGTGCCCGAAGCGTCCTCCCTCGGGGCCAAATCTTGATGATCCATCCACCCTGTAACTTGCTGTCAATAGGTATTTGCCTGCATAATCGTATTGCACCCTGGCTAGATAAGACTCCAGCCTGTGTTCTGCCGGTCTGCCGTTGACAATGAAATTTGCGGTTGTCTGGTCCAGCACCACGAGATCGGGATGTGCGATGTCTGTTCCACTTGCAGAATTGTATTTCCAGTTGCCGGAGAAGCGTTCCCAAACAGCGATCAGGTTCAGGTTGTGATCGCCGAAATTCTTCGCATAGGACAGCTGGTGGTTCATCTGCAGGTTCTCGGTATAGGAGTTGCTCTCGCTCAATTTGGAAAAGTCCCGGTCCCTGAGCCGCATGTTTCCAAGTGTGTACTCCGGGTTATATTCCTTGTCATAATTAATGCTGTAGGAGCCTCCTATTCTCACCGTATATACGAGTCCGGGCAGTAATTTTGCATCCATGTATATGGATGTCAGTACCTTGTAACGGTCGCGCTGCACAACATTCAGCATCTGTTCTGCAACCGGATTGGTCCTTTCGTTGATTCCCGTCAGTGTGTCTGTCGGGCCACCGTATCCCCCCAGTGCACCGGGATCGTAAACAGGCATCAATGGTGATGTTACCGTGGATACATAGAATGGATTGCCGTTCCCGTAATTTGAAACATCATTGATGGCAACTTTTGAAAAAGAAAAGGATTCGCCCATTGTGATCCGGTCGGATACCTTAAAGTTGGAGTTGGCAGTCAGCCCGTACCTTTTCATGTCAGTGTCAACAACAATGCCCTGGTTGGCACTGTAATTTCCGGCAACATAGTAGCTGCTGTTCTCACTGCCCCCTGAAACACTCAGGTTGTAATCATGGTCAACGCCAATTCTTGTCACTTCATTCTGCCAGTCGGTATCGGTATCCAGGTTATCATTTGCTGTCCTTGCAGAATCGGAGTAAACCTGGTAATACATGTTCTTGGGATCGTCTTTCGCGTAATCTCTGTAAACTGCCTCGTAGAATTCTGCATACTGTGATGCATTCATCAGGTCGAAGGGACTGGTTAACTGCGATATCCCTGTATTGGCTGTAAAACTGACTTTTGCTGTGCCCTCGGTTCCCCGTTGGGTTGTAATAAGGATTACACCATTTGCTCCCCTGGCACCGTAGATGGCTGTTGCAGAGGCATCTTTTAACACCTGTAGAGATTCAACATCAGCGGGGTTGAGCGCGTTCATGTAATCGGTGCCCACAGGCATTCCGTCGACAATGATCAGTGGTTCCGAACTCCTGCTGATGGAACCGATCCCCCTGATCTTAATGGAAGAAACATCACCGGGTTTTCCCGACACTGCTGTAATATGAACCCCGGCAGCCCTGCCCTGCAGAGCCTTATCCAGTGTGTTGTAAGTAGATCTTTGCATTTCCTCTGCGTCTACAACAGTTACTGAACCGGTCAGGTCTGTTTTCTTCTGTGTGCCATAACCGATCACCACCACTTCATCCAACTGGGTTCTGTCAACTTCAAGCTGAACGTCAATGACGGAATTGCCATTTACCTGTATCTCTTGGGTGACGTATCCAACATAGGAGAATCGGAGAACATCATCCCGCGATGTTACACTGATGCTGTAATATCCTTCTATATCGGTAATGCTGCCTGTTGTGCTCCCCTTCAACAGCACAGTTGCCCCTATAATGGCATCACCGGTTTCGGCATCTGTAACCGTTCCGCTGACTGTTTCTTGTGCTATTAAAATTGAAAAGAAAGAAGATATAATGACAAACAGGAATGCAATAAACAATGGTTTTATTGCTATTTTCATAGTAATGTTGGTGTTAGTTTAGCTGGTTAATTGTGAAAATTAATAAAATCTTTTGAGTAATTGAAGTGATTTTCATCGATTTATTTTATGATGGGATCACTTGCTTTTTCAGAAGGCTCCCCTTTATGGAGAACCTTTTTAAGCAATCCTTTTGCTTCGGCGTAGGCATATGCCTGGTGCATGAAAGCCTGCAGTCTCAGTTCGATTGAAGCCTCTTCCTGGCCGTCGTAGGAGATCGCGACCATTGGGATGTTATCGTGATCGCTCCTGAAACTGCCTCCCAGCGATGTAACCACAGTTCCCGGCATGCATGTGAATGGCTCAATGTTCGCGATCCCTGAGATGTGTTTTTTCGCCAGCACTGCACTGGTGCCAAGGTTTGGTGCTGGGTCTCCATCGTAATGCCTGTGGATGTAGGGCCCGCAGGCATCGAGCATTTCCCTGACGGAAACTTCAAGGTCGTGATCGTACATCTCATGTACGGGTTTGGTGATCTTCCTGGCTGAGATATTTTGTGTGTATTCCTGCAATTTTGACTTTAAGATGCCCATGAAATCACCTTTCCACCTGCTGTCCCTGGTGTACCGGATCGTTGAATACATCACCCATTCAGAGAACCCTGCAATCCATGTTTCAGCACCGAATTTTTCCAGCCTGTCAACCAGGAAGGCACTGCAGAAAGGATTGTCCCGCATAAATATTTCTCCCATCACCGCCACAATTGGTTTCCTTTTTCCATTGCTCAATGGGATCTCTGCAAACGATCTGCCGATACTTTCAACTATATCCGGCAAACCTTTGGCCCCGTTCTCCATGCAATCCACTATTTTCTGAAGCCCCTGCTGATAGACCTTGTCGGTATTTCCCGGAATCAATTCATAGGGTTTGTGCTCCTGTTTGAATTTTCTGAGGATATCCACAGCCACGAAACCTTTCCAGCAGTTGTACCTGAACCGGGTACCATGGCCTCCCGAAATGTCCTCGTAGGAATTGTCGTTGCTCGGGGAGATGATCTCGGCTTTCTTGTAGTCAAGCCGGTCAAAAAGCACACGCTGGAATTTGTTGTACTGACCGAAACGGCAGGGACCGTGATGGTCGGGCATAAAAAAGCTGGTTTTCGAAGGATCGACACCCGGTTCCATCAGTTTTTTCAGAAAGCTTCCCGTGGTACAGATCATGGGGAAACATTCCCTGCCGGAGGTGTATTTTCTTGCAATTTCAAGGTCTTTATGGGTTTGCATGGGCAATGACTCGGAGTTGATGCCGAAACTTCGGCATGTTGCTGCCACCACGTAGGATGCGTCGTTCATGTAGGGGAAATAGAGTGTTCTTCCTTCCATGGGTGATGCGGCAGATTTTCCGGGCCTGTGGATGTTTACTTCACGCCCGCCACTTTTCCTTGATCCCTTCAGGCTGTCGAGGAAAGCTTCGTACCTGGTGATCATTCCAGCGTCTGCACTGTGCTCATCGATCTCGATCTCCATGTAGGGTTTGCCCGACATCTCTTCACCCACAAAATGGGAAAGGAAGGAATCGGGACCGCACCTGAAATTGCCCATATAGACAGCGTGCAGCCTGGGGTCTCTTGCGATTATCTGTGCTGCAGCAAGGATCTTTTGCCCGTTGGGCCAGTACATCATGTTGTACTGGTCGGTGATCCGTTCCTCTTTTAGCGGCAGGTAATCCATGGGGATAGGAACCACATCCAGGTTGATCAGTTTTTCGACCATGCTCAGATTCAGTGCGGGATCCCCCGTGTTGTAGGTCCTTCCCATGATGGCCAGGCATTCTTTATCTTCCGGCAGGTTGTCCATTACTTCACGTCCCCTGGTAACAACGCTGTTTTCAAAAAGCTCCTGTTTTTCGTCGGCCTTTTTCATGGCCTCCGTAATCTTTCTCTTTGAGATCTTGAATTTTTTCCCGATACCTTCGTACAATTCGTTTGCCGTGACTTTCCCGAAGTACCTGAAATTAAGTGTTGGTATGAGCAGTTTGTCCCGTTTGTCCCTGGGCAGGGAAGCTTTTACCATAAAGGGATAGGTTTGCACCCAGGGGCAATTGCAGTTCGTTGTGGGATTGTCCTTTTCTGCTTTGTTATTGATAATAAAAGGCGTGAACACAAGATCCACATCCGGATTTTCAAGCAGTTCGTAAATGTGTCCGTGCATCACTTCAACCGGGAAGCAGGTTTCGGCGACGATCAGGCTGAGCGCTTTTTTTACGGTTTGTGTATTGGTATTCTCGGAAACATATACCTGGAATCCGAGTTCTTCAAAGAAGGTTCGCCAGAAGGGAAATTGCTGGTAGAAAACCATAAGGCCCCGCGGGATTCCGATGACCCTGGACCCGTTTTTCCCGGGTTGGTTTTCGAAACCGTCCATCAGCATTTCAGTCCGTTCTTCAAAATAGTTGGGAATATCTTTACCTTTTCCTTTTCTTTCATCCCGTTCATATTTTTCACATCGGCCTCCGAAAAAGAGCGGTTTCTTCTCTCCTTTGATCTTCACCATGCGGATCTCACACTGGTTGGAGCAGCTTTTGCAGGTAAATTTATCGACTGAGTAGGGTATTTTGCTGATATCAAATCCCTTGAACCTGGGTTTCAGGTTGTTTTCCTTTACATGGTCACGTGCCAGCATGGCTGCACCAATGGCCCCGGTCACATCAAAATGGGGAGGAATGTGGATCTTCTTTCCGGTAACCTTTTCAAATGCGGCTACAACCGCTCTGTTGTTGGTCACACCACCCTGGAAAAATATATGATCGCCAATGCGCTTTTTTCTAACAACTTTTTGAATGTAGTTGTGGACGATTGAATAGGCAAGTCCGCCCACCAGGTTTTCAGTTTCAACCCCTTTTTGCTGAAAGGAATTCAGATCCGACTCCATGAATACGGTACAACGGTCACCCAGTCCGGCAGGCTGCTTCGCTTTCAGGGCAAGGCTTCCGAATTCCTCTTCGATATTGATCTCCAGTTTTTCTGCCTGTTCCTCTAAAAATGAACCTGTACCTGCAGCACAAACCTTGTTCATTTCAAAATCTACAACAACGCCGTTATCTATGCTGATGTACTTTGAATCCTGTCCGCCAATCTCAAAAATGGTATCCACCTTCGGATCATATGCAATGGCAGCGGTGGCCTGGGCTGTGATCTCGTTGCGGATCAGGTCGGCACCGATGAAATCACCGGTGAGGTAACGTCCGGATCCTGTGGTTCCTGAAGCCTTTACCTCCACCCTGTCACCTATCTCTTCATAGATCTCCTGCATGCCCCTTCGGATGGCTTCCAGGGGTTTGCTGGCCGTGGGAAGGTACCTCCTGGCGATTACGCGGTTCTCGTCATCGATCAATACCACGTTGGTACTCAGCGATCCTACATCCAGACCAAGGTATACCGGATATTTGTCTTCAGATTCCGGGATTTTGTGAACCTCTTTGTTGTGTTTTGATTTTGGATCGTGTAGCGGCTGGTAGGTTTTTCCGCGTGACTTTTCCCCGTTGATGTATTCGGTAAGTTTCTGGTAACCCTGGTAAGATTCATGTCCGTTCTTTCTTTTGTCAAACAGATCGTACAGGGCCCCAATGGCACCCATGGATGTGTTGTATTCCGGGATGACCAGGTCTTTCTCGCCGGCATTAAGAATATCACGGAATGCGCGTACCATTCCAACATTTGAGGCTACCCCTCCCTGGAATATTGCCGGAAATTCAATGGTCTTTCCCCTTCCCAGTGTGCTGATAAAATTCCTGGCAACGGCAAAGCACAGTCCGGCCACGATATCGTGTACCGGAGTTGCGATCTGTTGCAGGTGGATCATATCGCTCTTTGCAAATACACTGCACCTTCCTGCAATGCGGGGCGGGTTCTCAGATTTGAGTGACAGTTCTCCGAATTCATTTTCGATGGACACCCCGATCCTTTTGGCCTGCTGGTCGAGAAAGGAGCCGGTTCCGGCAGCGCAAAGGGTATTCATTTCGAAGTCCGACAGACGCGTAACCCCGTTTTCCCCGCTCTCCATGATGATCAGCTTGGAATCCTCCCCGCCCATTTCAATGATGGTTTTGGTGTCGGGATACATGTCGGCAACCGAAGTGGATTGTGCCACGATCTCATTGATGTATTTGCCGCCGATCAGTTGCTGTGCCAGTTTGCCACCCGTTCCGGTGATCCCGATCAGTCCAACCCGCTCTTTGGAATATTTTTCTTCAAGGCTTTGAAGTATCGACAACAGCAGTGCAAATGGTTTTCCATGGCAAAGGTCGTAGCGGTTCTCAATAATGTTTTTCTCGTTATCCATCACCACAGTGTTGACGGAGATGGATCCGATATCGAAACCGAAATGAACGGGTTGATCTGATTTAGCCATGGGTAAAAAGTTTAAAGTTTTTACTTAAATCATGGTGCAATGCTATTGCAATGCACCTTTAAACGGGTGCAGATCAGAAAAACAAGTTACGAAAAATAAATCTTTAAGAAATTTATGAAATAAAAAGATGATTTATTTATAATCAGTATAAAAATCGTTCATATTGTAACTTGAAGTGTTTGGGACATACTTTGATGGGGAAAAGGAAAATATATATTTATAATATATCGCATTATTAAGTGAGCCAGGGGCCAGGAGCCAATAGCCAGGGGCCAAAGGCCAGTAGTGATGACCAGGTGACTGGGAGCAGGGTTGCCAGGCGGAGTCGGGGCAACAATAATAATCCTAAATTCCCCGGTTCCCGAGCGAAATCGGGGGACTGCAAGTCAGCGAAGCGATTGTCTGATTAGAATGAAATAGCCTGCCGGGGGAATCCGAAAGCAAATGTCATTCAATAAATATTGGGGCTGTTTTTATGAAATGATCAGTGGTTACCCTGATGAGGTAGAGGCCGGGATTGTAGGTGGAAATGTCAAGTTCGACCCGTTTGCCGTACAAATGATATTGCTCCAGCAGCTTTCCGTCCAGAGAAAGAATATCGATCCTGTTATTCTTTACAAAGTCCGATTTGCATTCAATGGTTACTTGTCCCCTGCAGAAAGTTGGATAGATGACCACCTGGTCAGGGGTTGTCTGCATTTGCATACCGGTTCCGGTAGTATCTGTTGTAGTAGTATCAATGATGTTTTTCCTGATATACACTTCGAATGATTGATCTGCAGAAGCTCCGCAATCATTTATTATGGTAACCGTATAAACGGATGAATCTTCCGGGGCAACGGTGATCCGGTTCGCGGAGGTATCGATGTCCGGACCGGTCCATTGCCAGGTATCGCCATTGGCTTTGGGAACCAGGGTCAGACTGGTCCCGGGATCAATCGTGATTGTATCCTGCCTGAGATAGTTATATCCAATCAGGATGTATGGGTAGATCGTTGGAGGATCACAGGAACCCACTACACTGAATCTTTCCGTGGAAGGGGCTCCGCAGCTGTTGGTGAAGGTTACTATGGCGGAACAATTATCATCCAGTGGAATTGTAAATTCTTGTCCGGCAGTGTCGTTTCTGCATCCTTCCCATTGCCAGGTGCCTTCGCCCCCGGATTCCGCCCTGAGAGTCAGGGAGGAGTCAATATAAACCAGCGCTTCTTTCAATTGTACCAGGGAGTCTTCACCGGCGTAGGTGAAGACCGTAACCGTGTCGACAAGGCAGGTTGAATCCCAACTGTAGATGTCCATAATATCGGGCAGTTCGTCGCGCGTAATCACCAGGGGGTGGTCATAGATGAACTTCAGGTAGGATTTGTCTGTATCGGTGAGGTGGCCCGTATGCCATTGCATCCACCATGACCACATGGCATCTCCTTCTACGCAAAGCTGCGGGTTGGGAGGCACGCCACATTCGTGGTAAGCCAGGGGCATGCCATCATCATCCACGATCTGTTCAAGCTGGTTGTACATCCTTGTTTGTGCGCTGGTACCCCCTTCATAGGTATCACATCCGGCGATGTCCACAAGTGAGTCTCCCGGATACCAGTCTTCATGGGGATTGCCCGGGTAACAAAGCACCCAGATAAGGTTGTTGAGGCCTCTTTCCTGAACAAAATATTCGTACATGGTGGTCCACAGTTGTTTGAAAAGTTCCGGTCCCTGCATGCCCCACCAGAACCAGCCGCCGTTAAGTTCATGGAATGGCCGCCAAAGAATCGGAACATTGGCATCCCTGAGCCTTTCAAGGTGATCGGCCTTTTTTTCGAGTTCCGACCACATATCATTGTATTCAACAGTTCCTTCCTCGAAACACTTATTGATGTCGATGCCCACCTTGCTGTTTTCATATCCTTCTCCAACACCGGGTGCGCCCCAGTGCCACATGATCGTAGGGATACCTCCGGCTTTCCAGTACTGGATGGCCTTCCATACCTCGTCGCTGTTCTCGTGTTCGTGTATAAAGTCGAATCCCGCAATGGCCGGTCTTTTGCCCGTATTCTGGTATACATAACTGATCTCGTTGATGCCCCACGGCGACCACATCTGGCCTGAAAGTATTTTGTTGCCGTACATATCCTGCAAAAACCGGTAGAGAGCCACCGCTTCCGGTGAAGGTGAAGGATTGCTGAGAGGTTTGTCGTGGTATGGATATGACATTACACCGCTAATAGTAATGCAGGACATCGAAAGGATCAGTATAAAGCGTGCCACGTTGTTCAAAACCATCAGATTATTTTTCAGTAATCAATAAATGCTATTCATGCGAATATACCCTTAATATTTCAGCAAGCCATACATAGTTATCCAGGACCGATTCAAAGTCAGTTACACTGTAAATGCCATGATCTATGCAATAGGGAACGGTTTTCAACACACTCTCAGGATCAGTGCCTGCCATGCACTTTTAAATATGCAGGATCAGGTCACATGCATATCTGCTTTTGCTTGAAAACAAAATTAATCTTTGCATTTCTTGACAGATACCCACGGATGGACTTTTGGGATATATGCTTGTTTCCCTGTTTGAAAGTAGATAATACGATCACTGATTTTTTTCGCCATATGATAGGAAGTACACCAAAACATTGGTAGCTTTATATCAATTGAAGCATCAACATTAACCAGCAATTGAATACCTAACCAATACAAATCAACATGGACAGAAGACATTTTTCCAAACTGGGACTGCTTGCAGGCGCAGGTGCCATTGCAGGCTGCAATAATCCTGATGACAGGAACATATCAACCTTATCTGGAGAAGGATATGATGAACCTTCAAAGAAGCTCCCGGTAAGAGATTTCGATGTCGTTGTGGCAGGCGGGGGAACTTCTGGTGTGGTTGCAGCGCTTGCAGCTGCCAGAACGGGTGCCCGGACGGCCCTGATCGAGGCCAAAGGGTACACCGGAGGTACTGTCGTAGAAGGAGGAACCGCACTTCACAGTTACTACAACCTGTGGAAAGCATTTCCGGGAGTGGAAAAACGACAGGTTGTAAAAGGCATTGCGCAGGAAATCATTGACAGGCTTACGGAGGCAGGTGGAACCTCGGGGCATGCAGAAATGTCGGAAGGTTATGATTACGATTCGGTTTGCACGGCCATTGATACAGAGCTATACAAGTTGGTCACCATGCAGATGTTATCTGAAGCCGGTGTTTTCATGGCACTGAACACACTGTTGACAGGAGCGATTGCAAGCAAATCGGTGGTTAAGGGGGTAATTACAGAGAGCCGATCGGGCAGGGAAGCCTTTTTAGCAAAGAGTTTCATCGATTGTACCGCTTATGGTGATCTGTGCGCGCATGCCGGCGCTGATTTTACGGAACCGAATGATTACCCGGTATGTAATAGCATTGGGCTGGCAAATGTCAGTATCGATGATTATTATCGGTTCCTGAAGGATAACGACGCCATTAGCCAGCAAGCAGAAGGTTTCAGGAGCGGAATAAATAACCAGATCATACGCCTGAGTGGTCACCATGTAAAATTGCCGGATGAATTTTCCGAGCGTGCGGGCAACATAGGAATGTCAACCACTACCACAACGGTACATGACAATTACCTGATGTTCATCAAACTGAACATGAAACTGGATAAAAGTCCGACTGATCGTGATACGGTTGCCAAAGCCGAACTTGAATTAAGAAAGCGTCAATATGAAGCCGTTGCATTGTTCAGGGAATTTGTCCCGGGTTGCAAAAATGCATTTATCGCCAGAACGAGTCCGTCCTTGAATATAAGGAGGGGACGACTCATCGCATGTGATTATGATATCAGTCACGAGGATGTGATTGATGGAAGGCATTTTGAAGATGAGGTAATGGTTTACGGTTTTCATGATTTTGCTCCCCGTTTGCAGGTTAGGGGTGGGGGTACTTACGGAATTCCCTACAGGGCGATTACAGTAAAAGGATTTGAAAATCTTTATGCAACAGGTATGTTGATCACCTCCGATCACAGGGCACATATGTCAACGAGAAATACCGTATGCAGCATGGGACAGGGACAGGTGGCAGGTACGGCAGCTGCATTGTGTGCAAAACAGGACTTCGGATCCAGGGAATTGCCGTTCGATGCACTGCATGACCAACTGGAAAGGGACGGTGTATATTTCGAAAATTAAAAATTTTCTAAAACCCGGGACCAGTGGAAAATCAGGGGTGGTCACTTTTGAAAATGATCAACACCGGACCTGATATTGTACATATTATAACCCAGGGCCCTTGATACCTTGATGATCTCCTGCTGTGGCACATCCCCAACGGTAAGAAAACCGGCCTGGTAATTTTCACCGTCCGGCCGTCCGGTCACCGACTGGTCCACAAGCTGGAACCAGTGGGTTCCCACGATATAGGGATTCATAAGGGCACTGCGTACGTAGTGCTCATAGAAAGCCGCTCGCTCCTGATTGTCGGCCGCATACCGCAAGCCAGGTTGTAGGAGTCCCGTTTCAAGGGAACCAAAGTGAAACTCCCCGATAATGATGGGATAATCACCTCCGTCAGGAGGCACCAACCCTGAACAGGTATAACGATAACGGTTAAAACTTACCACGTCACAATACTTTGAAGCAATACGAATTATGTAGTTCAGTGAGGTGTCTTCAGGATAGAGGTGGAAGTCCATTCTGCATCCCATGTAGAGCATCTTTTCATCTACCGCTTTTACGGCACTTCTGCAGCTTGCATAATAGCGTGTGGTGAATTCTGTCATAAACTCCCGCATATCAACTGCTGCACCCGGTATCAATTCACAATTGTACAATAAACCTTCCCAACCCCCGAAAAAGGTGCCCCATGCTTCATTCAATCCCTCAATTGTTCCATATTTCTCCTGCATCCTTTCTGCTAAAATCAGTTTTGCAGGCTGATCGGCTGGTGCTGTTATAATCTGTTCGGCAATTTTAGGCGCCCATTTTACTCCCCATTTCAATTCATTATCCACGAACACCCCAAGACACCACTCATCACCAATCTCGTTGTTGTGTGCCCTGAGGGTAGCTTCCAGGTCCTCTCTGAAGCCGGGAGCAAAAGGATCGGACAGTATACCGGTTTTAAGGGAGTAGGCCGTTAAGACATAAGGTGTTTTCCGCTTCAGATAAATTCCCGGATCGGACCAGTTACCAATGGTATTGAAACCCCAGTTTTTGAATCTTGCATGGAGCCGCTCCCTGCTCTTTTCTTTCCAATCTACGCCATACTTTCTAAAAATATTCAATGCATGAAAGCTTAAAAACCTGGTGGTGTTGCCTTCGCTTTCGCTCGTTGTGTAAAGTCCGGTTTCCTCACTTCCCTCTTCTGGTAATTCCTGGAAATAATGCTCCCGGTCGGTTACCTGTGTCCTTGTCTGGGTACCAAACTCTACACAATCCTGACCATGAGACCAGAACAATTTACCATCCGGATCCACGAACCACCACCTGCCATCAATTTTCTCCACCCTGAATCTTCCGGTGGCTTCCAGGGCTGGACCGTTTTCCCAGCCGCCAAACCTGTTCCACGCCTTCACTGGCCTCATGTTTTCTAGCTCCTTTGTTTCTTGCTCATCATACCGGACCAGGTCATCAACAGACTCAATTTTCCCGGGCCATTCATCGTACATAAATTGTCCAAACCTATCCACAAACGGATAATATTTCTCCCTTAACTGCGATTCAGAATAGAGGACGTAAGGCTCCTCCAGCCATATTTTTCCAATCTTTACAGATGCCCCCGGCGTGAGTTCCGGAAACAACAGCTTAATAAACGCGATAGAATCGGACGTAGAATCCATCCAACCTCTCAATGTACCGTCGGGTTTGCCATGCATGACAGGAAACAGGCTGTCGATATACGCAGGGTGGTCTGTTCTGTAGATTACAGCTTTCAAAGTATTTGTCTTGCCAGGCTGTACAATAGTGGCCCCCAATGTAAGATCGTAGTCGGCAAATCCAAGTTCCACGATCTGCGGCTCACTTCCCAGATTCTCAACAACACACCGTACAAACCGGTATTCAGATGCATCCCAGGGTCCATTATCCGGATAACATGCAATAACGGATGTTTTATTGGCCGACGAAAAATCCACCCTGACGCTTTGGTCATCAAAATAGAGTGCATCATCAGTAAGGGATACCAGCTTTTCCTTACCCTCATTTCCTGGATCGAACAATAACAGCTGCCTATTCTCCGGTTTCATACATGAAAACAGTGTCAGGCAAAACAATCCAATAATCAAATTTCTCATCATGATATTTTTTTCAGTTGAGGCGCCCTGTGAGGCGTAATAATTCTTGTTTCAAGGCTTTTTTCTGAACTACATAAGTGGTATCATGGGCCAGGTTGTACCATTCGTGGGGATCGTTCCGGTGATCATATAGTTCTTCTTCACCGCTCCTTGTGAGTACATATCTCCAGTCCTTCGACCTCACGGTAAAATGCTGATCACCGACCGCTCCGGGTTCATCTTTCTTTACGGGTATACCTGCATCAATACAGCTTAATGCCACTTCGGGGCCATCCCAGCTTTCCATTAACGGATCGTTCAGTAATGGTCTCAGGCTAAAACCATCCAGGGGGTGTCCCTGGTTATTCCGCATGGTGCTTCCACGTAAACCGCAGAGATCAACCAGGGTAGGATAAATATCAATCAAACTTACAGGAGCGGTACATTCTTCTCCCGCGTTTCTCCTGTCAGGAAACCTGAAGATCATTGGTATCCTGGTCGATTCCTCCCATACAGTATGTTTGAAAAGCTGGTTCTTTTCTCCCATGTGATATCCATGGTCGCTGGTAATTATAACAATCGTATTGCTGGCATAATTGCTTTGATCCAAAGCCTCGAGGATTCTGCCGATCTGAGCATCTGCAAATGCAACACATGCCAGGTATGCCTGGACAAACTTCCGCCAGCCTTCATCGCCTTCATAACCGTCAAGCAGCGCCTCAAACCTGTGTTTTTTTCCCCAGTAATAGTGGTACCATAATTCTTCGGCACAATCCTCCAGATCATTCTCAAGGTAAGGGGGTGGCTCAACATCATCAAGCGGAAACAGGTCAAAATACTCCTTAGGCGCTACCCATGGAGAATGGGGCCGTATGATCCCTGCTGTCATAAAAAATGGCCGGTCATGATCCTGATTAAGTTTTTCTATGATGTACTCTGCTGTGAGTTCGTCGGGCAACGGATCCCTGTTGTCGGGATCCTTATACCGGTAAGGTTTTCCCTCCGAAAAATCATAAAGGTACCAACCCGTGTAACCGGGAATACCCTGTCGGGGATCAGACCGTACTTCGGGTACATCATATAGCGATCCAAAAGAGGTGAACCCGGATTTACCAAATGCTGCCGGGATGTCGGGATGGGCAATCAGTTCATTGTACAAATTGTCCGCATGTCTGCCGGTCCATGCAAAAGGACCGTATTCCATTCCGGGACCAAATTCTCCCAGGCTATCCGCCCTGTTGAACAGAGGTTCGGTATTATGATTGTTGTGAAAAAGCTTTCCGGCGCCAAAAATGAGGTATCCATTATCTGCGAAATGCTCGAAAACCGGCTTGCAATGCTTCAACACCGGATTGTTGTACCATCTGTTTGCATTTTGATTGTATCCGTAAAGACCAGAATGATGGGGATAAATACCCGTCAGAAAACTTGCCCTGGAGGGTCCGCATATAGGATTTGAACTGTGTGCATTTAAAAACCGGATCCCTTCATTGGCAACCTGTGTGAGATGGGGCGTCTTTGCCTGGGGGTGCCCCCCCATTCCCTCGGCTGAATCATTCAGGTCATCACAAAAAATGAGCAATACATTGGGTTGCTCCGGCTCAACCGGACCGAACCGGCAAGCGCCTAAAATCACTCCCATGGCAAGCATTAGGATTGTTAGTCGGACACTGCTCTTTCCTTGAAGTATCATCTTTGGTAGTTTTTGCATTGCATTACTGTATCGGAAATGATAGTGAATTACAGCCGGTATTCACGTACAGTTATACTAGTTCCGCCAACTGTGAAACTAAGCAGATCTTCGATGTTTTCACATTCCTGCCATACCGGTTCCAGGTCGTCGGGTCCTGTGCTGATAAGTTCCCTGGCCATCATCAATTTCGGTTTCCTGATCTTATCAATATTGAGCGTGATTTGCTCTGCCGTATCTGATTTATTCAGGATATAAACAAATAATTTCCGCTCTTCCGGAACATAACTTGCAAATGTGCGCAGATGCAAAGTTGAAGATGTACGTACCATCTGGTCACCGAGGTAATTTCCCCATATCATTAATCCCATACCGTTTGCATTGAAATTTCCGTTCCTGTCCAGTGCATCAAACACACTGCTTTCATCCAGGTCATTATCGATCCACCGGGTATTCCAAAAAATTGAAAATTCCACTTCCGGAACCTGCAGTAATTCCCCGGTCATCTCAAAGTTGCATAGATTGTGACCCATATCATTGATCATTGGCCAGTCATATACCCAGTCAAATGGTCCATATTCTGCAACTATAACAGGTACTTTGTCCTTTAAACCGGCATTTTCAATAGCAGTGAGCGCATCGCGTACAGATGTAATCAGGTCCTGCAATGTGTCCCGGTAGGTGGCATAACCTGCCTGGTATCCATAGATCGGATAATTACTGATACACAGCCTGTCGATGTGTTGGCCAGCAATCTCAAGAACTGTCTGACTGAAGGCTGTGTTGTTCCCGTTCGGAATGATCAGAATATCGGGATCCACCTGCTTCATGGCTATTGAAAAGTCGATTACATCCTGTGCGTAGATCTCTGCCGTTGAGTTTTCGTTCTGCTTGTGCCATGATTCATTGCCAATCATCCAATATCTGATATTGTATTTCTTTTTAATGTTTGCATACCTGACCCATTCCACCGCGTGGTGAATAAGCTCTTCCCGGCTTGCCCAGTTGCTCCCTGCAGGGTAATCCACCAGGTACTCATCTGCTGCAACACAAATGACCGGTTCAGCGCCCACCTCCCGACACATCTCCATAAATTCATCAAAGTCAAGCACATCAACCGCGAATCCTGAAAAATCTAACAACATTTTTTGTCTTCCGCCTACCGCTCCCTTCCCGGTGCGGGCCAGTGTGGGCACCGATTTCTCGTAAGGGGATACGGAAAAGAAATAAAAATCTGATTTGTTTCCTCCCGGATACCTCAGGTATTTTACACCCATTGCTTTGATTGCATCGGTCGTACTCCTTTCGGGTTGCAGGTAATTGTCATCATCAGTAAAATAATCAAGGTTGATTCCAACCGGATGCCCTGAAACATCGGAGATGACGGAGTCAGGATATATTTCAATAACCGTCCCCTGTTCCGGTCCCCGGCAACTATTTGCCAGTAAAACGATAAACACCGAAAAAAGACAAATGACCGTGGTAAACTTTTTCATACTGAAATTATTTAAAATGAGTTTTCTTTCTGACACTATTTAATGTATAACTGTCACTTTATTTTTGAACAGGCTGCACACGAATCCGGTAATGATATTCATCAGGATAGGTCCTGAACTGGTGCCTGACAGTTACAGGTGTTCCTCCCACTCCACTAACTTTGTTGTCAAGATTCAATGTTACCTGATCACCCTTTTTCAATTGATATGGGTACCACGTTTCTTCCATGTTCGTATAAGGATCTACACTAAAATTCATAGGTTTCTCACTTTCAAACCTCATACCCGTACCATCTTCATGGATTACCTCCAGCCACCTGACATCCGTATGATTCCCGAACCCCTGTGTTATCACATAAGGCATCCGGATATCCTTTACTGCCATGGAATAAAGACCTGTTTTGGCACCTGTTTTACGATCCGGATAGGTTTCAAAGGGCCCTTTGCCATACCAGTTGAAATGATCCGTTCCCGTTTTCAATTTCATTTCCAACCCGATCTTCTGGAACCAGGGAATATCATTGCTGGGTCTCCTGTCCGGAATTTCCAGATGACATACCACCTTATGGTCAATGACCAGGCTGCCGGTATTGTCTATTTTATAGTTAAACGTATTGTTGAATTGTAACGTACGCTCCTTGAAGGAATATGAATTTTTCCGGACACTGACCAGTACTTCCCGGTCATTTACCTGCTCAAAATAGATTGATTCCAACTCATGAACAAGCGAATCAAGCCCCCATTCATACCAGGGTGCATATTCTGCCCGTGTCCAGACTGAAATCTCATTTACAATGGGCGGCCGCGACACGTTCAACCGCGGTCCCTCCATAAGAAAGTCTGTTGCATCATATCTGATCTGTTCCAATACCCCGGATTCTTTATTAAATGTATAGTTGAAGTTGTCACCTTTAATAAATAGTAATTCACCGTTTTCTGAAATTGATAACTTTGATTCAGCCTGATCCGTATCATTGTCCTTTTTCCCGATGTCTTTCCCGATTACAAACTCATCAAAGGCAATTTCATACCCGCTCTCTGCCCATTGCTGTGCATGTTTTGTTTTATATTCAATCCTTAGTATATGTTCTGTCCCTTCATTTTGTATCTTCCGGATATCCGGAATGGTGATATTCATTTTGTGCAACGGTTCAAGCACAAGGTCCAGTTCTCCTTCCATGACAGGTTTCCCTTGCCTTAACAGGATCCATCCTATTGAGATCTCATCGAGGTTTGTGAAATGGTACCTGTTATGAATTCTGAATATTCCGTTTTCCGGATCCAGTGGAATTGTTTTCACGGGGCTGTGGCTGTGTTTAACCTGCCAGGACTCGGGCTGATAACTCCTGTCTGCAAATATAATTCCGTCCATGGTTGCTGATGTATAAGGAGTTGCACCATAGCATAAAAAGGATCCTTTATTAAATTGTTTTTCGAAGGGTAGCCACAGCACAAGCTGGTCTGTCACCGGTTCACTGTTGTAAAAGGAAAGCCTGTTTTCCTGCAGGGCTGTAGTATGGATCATCACCTCATCAAATATTGCATTTGATATGTACCCTGGGGTATTTTCGTGGTCACGTTCATGATTTTTCCCGATCATCACTTCGTAGCGGGTTCTTTGTATGTCGCCCGAAGCCGGGGCAGTTCCAACAATGAACCCGTTAATAAACAACAGGATTTCCTCGCCATTGTAGACAGCTGCCACATGGTTCCAGTTATGGTTCCAGTTCTTTGGTAAATAGGCTGAAACAGTGTGTTTCCGGTTGGTGAACACGGTAAAAGAGAGCGAATCTTCATGATGCTGTTCCAGTGAAAAGGCACGGTTCCCTTTAGAGATCATGGTATTTGAACCCTGAAATCCACGGGGATAGATCCAGGTTTGAAGTGTTAGTTTATTTCCGGTAATGTTAAGGGATTTATGCGGACTTACCTCAACAAAATCATCAAGTCCGCTTAACTGAATTGCCGTTCCATTTTTCCCGGGAACCATTTTTGGATTACCCATGATAATAGCTTCGTGGTCAAAGGTTGAATTATCCTTTGTTGTGATCAGATCAACGAGGATACTTTGGTTCACCCAGTCCCAGATATATCCGCCCTGAAGTGATTTATATTTGTACATTCTGTCCCAGTACGCATCAAAATGGCCCATGGAGTTACCCACAGAATGGGCGTATTCACCCAAAATTACCGGACGGCGGGTGGTATCGCCAATGGCATCCAGCATCGCAGGATTTGGATACCGGGTTCCGCAGATGTCTGCAAATGGCGCATCACCGTTGGGATAATTGGTTTGATGATAGACAAAGCGGGTTGGATCTGTCGCTCTCACAAAATCAGCCATCTGGTAATGGATCGGAGCCAATCCGCATTCATTACCCATGCTCCACATAAACACAGACGGATGATTTTTATCCCGGTGAAGGTAGCGTGCTGTACGGTCCATAAATGCATTTTCCCAGCCCGGCTGAGCGGCAAAGTATCTCTCTCCATAATGACATTCAGCGTTCACTTCGTTACAGATATAGAAACCCCATTTATCAGCAAGGTCATAAAACATCGGATCATTGGGATAATGGCTGGTACGTATACTGTTTATATTCAACTCCTTCATCACCCGGAAATCTTTCTCTATCATTTCGCGACGCATTGTTCGGCCAAGTAACGGATCGTGTTCATGTCTGTTTACTCCTTTAATGGTAACCGGAACACCGTTTACAAACATTTGTGTATCCTTTATTTCCAGTTTCCTGAATCCCACTTTTGTTTCAACCATCCCGAGTATTTCTCCGGAAGGTTTTTCAAGTGTAAGTACCAGTGTATAGAGATTTGGCTTTTCCGCGGACCACAGTTCAGGGCTTTTAATCTCCTCTTGAATGGTGAGCATTGATGTTTCTTTGGCTTTTAGTTGCTTTATCTCCGTATCAAAACGCGTCGTTTCTGTTCCATCCTTGTCATACAGGGCCGCTGATACCCGCAGCTTTTTTGGCGTATCTCCCGTTTCATTTTTTATGGAAAGATCGATTTCAAGCGTGGCGTCCCTGTATAATTCATCAAGGTCCGTTTTCACAAAGTAATCGTTGATATGAATTCCAGGAACGGAGTAGAGGTAAACACTCCTGTAGATCCCGGCAAAACGCCACATATCCTGGTCCTCAAGGTAGCTTCCATCGGTCCACCTGACAACCTGAACTGCAATTTTATTGGTGCCTTCAACCAGGTATCGCGAAATATCAAATTCCGCCGGTGTCATACTCCCTTTGTCAAAACCTGTGTATTTCCCATTGATCCATATCCAGTATCCTGCTTTAACGCCATCGAAATGGAGAATCACCTTTCTGTCCTTCCAGGAGGCCGGTATCTCAAACTCCCTGGTATAAAAACCGGTGGGATTGAACACAACGGGCACATTCGGCGGATCATAGGGAGAGAACTCCATGGGAACGTTCCTGTATATGTTATGACCAAATCCCTGCATCTGCCATGTTCCGGGCACTTCAATCTCATCCCAGTGTGATGTTTCATAACCGGGTTGATGGAACCCTTCAGGAGATTCAAGCGGACTATCAGTCAGTTTAAAGTTCCAACTTCCATCCAGTGACTGGAAAAATCCGGATCGATTATAGTCAGCCGCCAAAGCATCACTCAATTCATCAAACGGGATAGTTCTGACATGTGGATCCAACTGGTTTTCTTCCACCAGGGATGGATTTCCAATATACCGGATGATCTCTTCATACCGGTTGACCTGGGCCTGTATCTGCAGGATCGACAACATAAAAAACAGAATCGGGAGATGCCTATTCATAGCTTATGGTTTTTAATGAATCCACGTGTACCGGGTCCATTGATTAATCTATTCGTTTGAATTTTACCGCATCTGCAACCACTGTTCCATCTGCCTGATCCGCGATAATGGTAACTGCTTTCCTGTATCCTTTCTCCAGCTCATATATACCCAATGACACCCACTGCTCACCGTTTTTTTGCTGATTAACGGTTTTTCTTACTGCCCTGCCACTTGCTTCGATTTCCACAGGAACAGATTTCCCATAGCTTTTCATGACCGGATACCAGATACTTATTTCATAATTGCCACTTTCAGGGATCCAGGGGCAAAAACTGAAGGTCCCCTGTTGTACCTTGTTTTCCGCATAATTCATTTGGAATCTGCCATTATGCAACGTTTCTGAAACCTGCCAACTACCCCTCTTTTCCGTAAAACGCTTCATGTTGTTGTCGATAATAATACCATTATCGTTTTCAAAGGCGCCATAAACATTGTTTTTAAGTGTCATTACCTGATTCTGGCGGGTCAGTATTCCCTGCATTTCAATGATATCTACTTTCTGTACGGGTATTTCATCCCTTGCAGCCAGGGCTGCTGCCACTCCTGAAGCCTGGCCCATGATCATGTACTGGGGTTCCATCCTTACCGAGGCATAGGCAATATGGCTGGATGAAATGCACACGGGTACGATGAGGTTTGTGGATTCATCAAACTTTGGAAGCAGTGCCCTGTAGGGTATTTCATAGGGTGCGACGGGTATTGAAATGTATCCCTCATTATAAACTTCGTAGTGCAATTCAGGAAACCTGCTCACCGGGATCCAGGTTCTCTGTACGTGCCGTACATCAATGTTATAGGAGCCCATACCGATGGCATCATATTTTACCGTATCTTTTTCAAGGTCAGCCTGTGTCATCACATACTCACCGATCATTCTGCGTCCAACTCTGATGTAAAGCTGATGGGGCCAATGTTCATTATCAGCAAACTCATCCCTGCACAGCGCCATTTTGCTTGTCTCTTTACGTATCCTTTCAGGAACCGACTGATCGTTCGATAAGAAATAGATTAAACCCTGGGTATATTCTTTCATTAACTGCCAGATCTCATCTCTTCTTTCGTAGGATGCATCAGGGTATTCCCAGTTCAGTCCATCTACAACATTGGTAGAAATGGGACCGGAGGAGTTCATATCAGATTTTCCATTGGGCAGCGTGGGCCACAAATGCACCATATTTCCTGCATCGGGATGCTTTTCGTAGTATCTGCTGATCAGCGTATAATTATCGGGGTCATAATTTACAGGTTTTGGGAATGGAACACTGTTCCCCGGATCGGTTGTAACGATGACCCTGAAGCCGTATCCCTGAACTGCCTTGTCTGCATCTCCTTCTCCCACAAGTGGGGCCTGGTTGATCAAAGGCAGTATTTCACTGGTCCCTTCATCTCTGAAAGGAGATACCCGGGGAAGCATCTGGTGTCCGTCCGGGAGTATAGCCCGTCTCCCGGCCCAGGATTCATCATATTCTTTAATGCTTTCTCTTCCAATGGTATATGAAACTCCGGCTCTTGCCATAAGATCCCCTTCATAACTGGCATCGATAAAAACTTTTGCGGTTACTTCACTTCCATCCGTGAGCTTTATACTGGTAATTTTTCCGTTCTGCTTAACCACCTCAACGACCCTGTTTTCAAACAATATGTCTACCCCGGCCTCCTGCAGCCAGTCCCTGAAAATTTTTTCCCCCACATGGGGTTCGGGTCCTCTCCAGTAATAGAGAGGTTTTCCATAATAGTCTGCCACCTTTTTGTAGAATTCCAGGGCCATACCTCCGATCACGGTTCGGTCCCCGTAATCATTATGCGAAAGTCCTCCTGTAACCATGCCCCCGACGTTCTTACCGGGTTCGATGAGGAGAACATCGGCCCCTTCACCTGCTGCTGCAATGGCTGCAATCGTACCGCCGGCGGTAGCACCGTACACGGCAACATCATAGTCCGGGTCCCGGGCTGATAGATCAGGGATCAGGACCGACAGCAGGATCACTGTAAGGATAGTATTTCTGATCATAGTGTCAGTCTGTTTGGTTTTTTTATCAATTTAGCTTGAACGGATCTTCCATTTTCACCAGCCAATTCTTTAATTCTAAATCCAGTTGCTGCATGGTTTCATTTTTTCTTGCCTGAACAGCTTGCAGTTGATGAAGCAGTTACGGACCTTCATTAAACCAAGTATCCCAGAAAATTTAATCTCCTGCATATGGTCTCAATCAGTAAGTTTGTGTGTCCCTCCTATTGCAAGATCCAAAGCCTGGGTTGCGGACAGTACACTGGCAGATTCATGATTAACGAGCCGGTCAAGCAACTCATCCAGAAAACCTGAACTCATGGGTCCCCAGCCCTCTTCATCCAGGCCATGTGTGTTAAAGATGAACCAGCCGGATGGACCATCAAGAAATTCATTCACAGCTTTTTCCAAAGCCCTGTCTATATTCTCCGGACCGTGGCTGCCGCAGGTAAGCTTTTTCTGGCCTATGTATGGCAGTGGATTAAAAACTCCGCCTGCCGTGCGGAATGCCCTTACCCGGGGGGCCAGCCATTCTTCCAGCTCTGGTGTGGAAGCATTGTGTGCAAAAACATACACGGCATTCTCCTGCCTGAATCCTTTCAGTTCTTCGGCAAATACATCGAAGCATTTCATTATCAGGCTGGTGGCCTGCTCAAAAGGCACCTGTGTAAGATTGACATGCTTGTAAGTATGAGGCATGATCTCGTGTCCTTTGTCCTGCAGTTCGTTCCATAGTTCAAAATCCCCGGCCGGCCAGGCATGGTATTCATTGGGCAGTTCAAATCCTTCCAGGTGTGCTGTGGCAATCACATTGATCGAGGCGGACAACCCGTATTTTTCATAGATCCGTGCTGTTTCGATACTGGACTTCTCAAAACCGTCATCAAAGCTGAGTGTTATGATGTGTTGTTTTTTTCCCTTGCAGGAAAACTGAGCTCCTCCGGCCAGGTAGGCGGATCCTAAACCAATCAACTTCAGGGCCTCTCTTCGCTTGATCTTATGCATACTTTATTTTTTACTGGTTGTGACAGGGTTTGAGTTCAGTTCATTCAGCATGGCTGCAGCCCAGATGTGGTTAGAATTCAGTTCAACCGCCCGGGACAATTCCTGAAGGGCTGCCTTTTGATCTGCTTTGCCAAGGTACCCCAGTGCCATTAAGAAGCGCGCATCCGCTTTTTTGTCGGCGGCTGTCTCCCTTTCGCCGAATTTTGCAAAAAAATCAGCCTGGGTTGATTCCAGCCGACTTTTACCAAGGGCGATAAGCCCTTCAAAAATCTCCGTTGCCTCTTGCTCAAAACCGAGATTCCTTAACCCCTCTGCCCGGAAATAATGGTTTTCATTTAATCCAGGATTCAGTCTTTCCCCGACACATAACTGGTACTGTTCAGTGGCTTGCTTTTTCTTTCCCATAGCATCGTAAACCATTCCCGTATAATAATGCACCTGACCCGATCGCCCTCCCCTATAGGGTTTAGCGACCATCATATAGTCCGGGAACTCACCGGCTGCTGACATATGATTCAGTGCTTCTTTAAAGTTCCCTGCCAGCATCTGCTCCCTTCCAAGGAAGAGGTGTGCGTCAACGTACGAATTGTATGCTTTGCTGACTCCTTCCCATTGTTTGAAGTTATTTGCTTCCATAATTGAGAGGGCCTCTTCGTAGCGATTAAGTTGCACGAGCAGCATGATCTCCCTGGAGAGGGCATCTGACACATGGTTATTTGAAATTACATCGTGGTGCTGCTGCAGTAATTTCAGCCTGGTCTCCGGGTTTTCTCTTCCGGCTGCATATATCAGGTCGAGTTCATAAAGCAGCCGCTGATCATCCGGCTTTTGATTGATTGACTGAAGATAATGTTTTGCTGCCAGGGGAATATTTTTATCTACCTTATAGTAGGCCATACCAAGGTTTCTGTGGGTGAGCCAATAGTTGTCATCAATAGCTGCTGATCTTTCCCATGCCAGCATGGCATTTTTAGGCTGCAGGTCAAACAACAGGTTTCCCAGGTACAATGGTGCTTTCGGATCTGTACGATTTACTTTGATAGCGGTTTTCAGAATTCCAATCGACTCAAGTCTGAACGGAAAACAGTAGTCGGGCGATTGCTTCGAAGCTGTTTCAAAATATTCCCGCGCCTTGACTTCGTCTCCATTCTGCAGGTGGAAATACCCCAGAAAATAGTATACCATTGGGTAGGCTTCCTTGTTAACATTGCCCTCCAGGTAGATGTCCGACAGAACATTGATTGCATCATCCCATAAACCTGCACCGGCATAATCCATGGAGATCTCCAGGTATGATTCCACATACCCATGCATTGCTTTCCTGATCTTCAGACTGGCTTCTCCGGCTTCTTCCAGTCTTCCCCGCTCTTCCATGGCAAAAATGGCTTCTGTCTTTGCCCAGAAATCAAGTGGATCCAATTCACCCACATCTTTAGTCAGTGCCAGCGATTCATCTGCCTTTCCCTGCTTACGTAATATGGCAGCACGCAGATTCATTGCCCTTGTGTGATTCATATTTGTTGTAAGTGACCGGTCAAGGTGCTCCAGTGCCATTGCATATTGCCTGTCCATGCAGTCCAGTTCCGCCAGTTGGTAATAGGCGGCAGAATGGAATGCCTGGCTCCACGTTGCCTGGTACAGGTTCTTGTAAGCATCTGTATTATTTCCCTGGTACTTCTGACACACACCAAGATAGTAATATGCTTCACCATCCCTTGGCTTCGTATAATTATGGGTGATCCTGTCCACTGCCGTTTTAAAATAAGCTTCCGCCTCTTCAAAATTTCCGTTCCGGAGTCTCCTTAACCCCAGAGCTGTGTTAACCCTGTAATTAGACAGGTCCCTGTTGAGGGCTTCCATGTAATAGGGTTCGGGATCGTAGGATGGATTGTAAAATTGTTCCAGGCGAAGCCCCGTGAAATAGAGCTCCTCGACTGTTCCGATCTCTTCAGGAGGTCCCGGAGGAACTGCCGGTTCGGGCATCTCCATTTTTTCCAGTACTACGGGCGTATAGGAGATTAGTTCCTTTCCTTCGGAAGTATTCAGTACTATTTTCAGGTCAGTCTCTTTGGTTCCTTTGGCAACTTTAACTTCCCTGGAATAGGGATTTGCCGGGTCAATATTAATTTTTTCCGAAAACAGCTCTTCGCCTTTGGAAGTAAGTATCACGGTTGCATTTTCACGCAGGCTGGTTGTATTCAATCCAAACCATATTTTGTTTTTCTCTCTTAGTTCCAGGTTAACGGCTGCCTCTTTGTTTGCATTTTTCACACTTCCAATCTCCCTGATGGGATAGAAATACTGCCTGAGATATTTTGTTTCATAAGGTTGCAACCAGCTGTAATCCGGCTGGTTATCCGAATAGCCGCCAATCATCAGCTCCAGTTCCGGGCCATCGGTTTCGGTGAGTGCCTTGTCCCACATCTGACCCCTTGGACCTGTACTCCACGTCCAGAATTTTTTCCCGGGTGCGATGTGATGGTTTGAGAATAACATGGTTCCTGCCTTTTTTCCATGATCGTATCCTCCCACAAAATCATCCTCATGGTTCCAGGCAAAGATACTGGTCCATTCAGGATGATTTTTCCACCATGAAATATCCACACCATCTGTATAATCCACCCTGTTATAAACCTCTTTGGCAATGGGCCAGTTAACAAATTGATTCTTTCCGTGGTATGTTCCGAATTGCGTTGCAGGGGGAAAAATTACCTGGTACTCTTCCGAGGTATGCACCCCAACATTTGCGAAGTAGAGAAATGAGTTGATAAGGGGTGTCCTGTTATATGGCCTGAAGGTCACTTCATAGTATGATTTTCCAGGATATACCGTTACACCGAGCAGAAATTTCATGCGGTGTCTGATTTCCAGTTCCCCGATCCATACTGTACTGCTGCCATCTTCATTTTCCTCAAGTACATAATCCACAGGCATAAATGCCGTGGCCCTGTGGTGATGCGGAAAATTCCATTCTACGCCTCCTGAGATCCATGCGCCTAACATTCCTATCAGCCCTGGTTTGATCACGTGCTGTTTGTAAAGAAAATCATGGTTATTTGTCTTATCCAGCGCTCCGAATAATCTGCCACCTATCTCTGGTAACAATTCAACCTTGATATATTCATTTTCGAGAAATACCATATCATATTCTCTGACTACCCTGTTGTCTGAAAGGCTCTCATAGATCGGATAGGGATAAACCCTTCCCTGTGCACCCTGGTAAGCCCTTCCCTCATAAAATCTTGGGATACGGTCCGGTTCATCCACTTCGTAGGTAGGAATGGTTACTGCTTCTACCCAAATATTTACATCGTTGGAATTATTCTCCCGGGATTGTGCCTTCAGGTTCAGGGAAACAATGGAAACGAATATCAACATAAGGTTTGCATACTTCATGATATGGTCATTTAAATTTAAAGTTCATTTTATATTTTAGCGCTGGTTCGGGTAATTAAAGATCTTCTGCAGTTAAAAGTTCCACAGCAATTCCATGGTCACACCACCAAAATCTTCAAGATCGATATACTCGTAACGGCCCGACCCGGGTTTTCCCTTTTCACCCCAGGTTCCACCCATGGAAACAACAAAACCACGTGATGTAAAATCCTCCAGGACCTTATCCATATCTTCCACTGAAAATGCAAGATGATGGATCCCCTCGCCATGTAACTTTATATGGTCCTCATATACGATTGGCGGTTTTACCGGAATACACCATTCGTAGGATACCTTACCATGGCGTTGCCAGCCTTGTATCAGTTGATGATCTACCAGTTCTCCATAATACTTTGTCTCCCCCAGCACCGGGTGATTGATCTGGAGTTCGGGCAGGCCCACAGATTGCCAGAAGACTGAGACTGGCTCCGGATCCCGGATGGCAAATGCATATTGATTGATTTTCATAGAATGACGGTTACCTGCACTCAATTGCCCAGCTGAATCTTTCCCCTGATCTTTGTATGTAAATCCAAGCGTATATTTTCCTTCCTTCTCGGTATCCATTAATACAATGTGTATTGATTCCTGGTCTGTATTGATTATTATATCATCGCGTACCTGAATTCCAAGATCCCTCAGCCTATTCATCTCTTGTTTCATCTTTTGCTTATTCGGGAACCGATGTACCAGGCTGAAGGCTCCTTCACCATAGTGGTCCATGAATTCGTGGAAAACAGAATTCCCATCAAGGAGTTCTATCCAGGTTACGATGGCTCCGCCAAGATTCGCCATTGCCAGCTTTACTTTCACCTGGTTCTTAAATTCTTTTGAATCAATAACTGAAGTTCCCAGGTCCATCACATCTGTGAAACCAAGTTGGCTGTATGCCTGTATGGTTTTGTCCAGGTCTGTAACAACCCAAAGTACCTGATCCACCTCCTGATAACATTCGGGAATTTCTGTGGTTTTTTCACCACAGGAAACTGCCATTATGATAAATGATAGGATAAACAGCCTTTTCATATTCGTCATTTTTAAATTGTGGTGATAAGCACTTCGGCCGATTTTAACTGACCTGCCGAAGCTTTCAGTCTAATAACACCAGGATTTTTAGTAGATTTAATAATGACCAGGCATCTTCCCATATAAGCTTTACGCCGGGGTTGCTGGTAGCTTTCACTGCTCATCGGGTTCGAACTTGAAACAGCGATAATCGATCCGGGTCCTTCGATTTGAAATTCCACCAATTCATCTGCAACTTTATTTCTTTTGCCTTTATTGTCAATAAGTTCGACCACAATATAACTCAGGTCCTGATTGTTTGCCTGGATGGTTGTACGGTCAGGCTTTAATTTTACAGATACCGGATCCCCTGCTGTATACAGTTCATAAGAATCTGCTTCAACAGAACCATTGTATGCAACGGCCTTTAGGGTACCGGCTACATAAGGCACCTCCCAGCGGGCAATCCATTCAGTGCCCCTGTTTGTTTCCCTGATACCCAGTGATTCCCCGTTTATAAATAATTCCACTCTTTCGTGGGCACAATACACCTCCACGTTCAATGGCTCATTTTCATATCCCTCCCAGTTCCAGCGGTCCGTAACATCCTGCCAGTACCATTTACTCCAGTCTTTCCTGTCCGGATTCTCCTCAAATGAGGGTTCAGGAGGCTGAACAAAAATGGAGAGTTTCTCTCCCGTGTTCCAGAGTACATCCCGGTAATACGATTGCGGTCTTTTCCATCCACATATATCAATATCTCCACAGTAGGCATGGTTCCAGGGATAAAAGCTCCCTTCGTGGGGATAACCCAGCCAGCCTATACTTGCTTCACCCAGATAATCAAATCCGGTCCACACAAAATCGCCAATGACATAGGGATGATCCAGCACATCCATCCAGGCGCCGAATGCAGTTAACGGATACGATTCAGAGCAATACATTATTCGGTCGGGCACTCTTTGGTGATCTGTTTTGAAAATACTTTCCCTGCCATGATCACCGCCAAAGGAGTAGTTGTAGCCTGCAATATCAACGGTTGCAAAATAAGGGTCCTTGTCGGAATTTAGTCCGTTAACGGCCGAAGTAACCGGCCTGGTTGGATCCAGGCTGTGAATAAATCCGGTCAGCATTTTTGATGTCTCCACACCTTCCGGATCACCTCTCTCGGGTATTTCATTGCCCGTACTCCACATTATAATCGATGGATGATTCCTGTCTCTCATCACCATACTTTCTATATCCATACTCCACCAGTCATTGAAGAACCGGTAATAATCCTGCGGGTTTTTTGGTCTCATCCACATATCAAATGCCTCATCAATCACCAGCATGCCAAGCCTGTCGCAAGCATCCAGAAAGGCTGGTGAAGGAGGATTATGGGCAGTACGTATACTGTTAAAACCGCTTGCTTTCATCAATGCTACCCTGCGCTCTTCCGCACGGTCATATGCAGCAGCGCCCAGGGGCCCGTTGTCATGATGCATGCAACCTCCTTTCAGCAGTAAATTTTCACCGTTGAGAAAAAAGCCCTCACTGGTGAATTCTATCTGCCTGACTCCGAAAGTAGTTTCAACCTTATCTATAACGACAGAATTTTTATTCATAATTTCGGTGACAGCACGATACAGAATCGGCGTTTCAGGCGACCACAAATCAGGGTTCCGGATTTCCATCTCCTGTAAGACGCTGATCTTGCTGCCCGGTATGGCCTCCGCTGTTCTTAGATCACTGGCCATTTCATTTCCCTCATCATCAAGAATCTTTGTATTTACTTTTACCGATGCGTATTCCCCGGTTTTATTCTCAATTTCATTGGTCACATGTACCGCGGCATAGTCATCCTTCAAAGCGGGTGTGGTAATACCTGTTCCCCATGGAGTTATGTGAATGGGTTCGGTTACTGTCAACCATACATGGCGATAAATTCCAGATCCCGAATACCATCGGCTGTTCCGTCCTTCATTCTGTACCTTTACCGCGACCACATTGTCGTTTCCAAAAATCAGCTTATCGGTTATATCAAACTGAAAACTTGTATAACCGTAAGGATGTTTTCCCACGGGTTCACCATTTATCCATATTTCCGAATCCATGTAGATTCCCTCGAACATCATGGAAAATCGCTTATCTTTCATTTCTGAGGGCAGTGTAAATACCTTGCGGTACCACCCTGTTCCTCCCGTGAAATAACCCATATCAATACCCCCAACTGCACCTGAATCCAGCGGACTGTTGGTTCCCGGAATATCTTCAATACTCCAGTCATGCGGCAGATCAATATTTCTCCAGGAATCATCATTAAATTTTGATGCCTGGGCTCCTTCAATCTCCCCCCTGTAAAACTTCCAGTCAAAATCAAAAAGGATCGCTGACCGCGGGCCCTCCAGATCAGAAAACAGGGATGAAGTTCCGTCCTTCTTGCTACCGCATGCGTTCATTATCAGCATGAGCACTACTGCAGTGATCAAATTTTTCATCTGTTTTTTCATCGGTTTAATTTTTATTCTTTTATGAAGGGAGGATATTCATTCCAGGTTCTCTTATTATTTCTTGTATTCAATGGCCCCAATATCATAGGCTTCATCGACAGGAATCAACGTTCCGTTAATATCATTTGGTCCCGGATCAATCTCGAACATTTGCTTCAGGTTCAGCCCTTTGTTTATCAGTGGTGAACCCTTTAGCGGGACATAAGCAGTAATATTGTCGATAATCTGCCCCGGATCCGTAAGGTCAAGCTTGCCGGGATCCTGCAAGCGGGGATCCTGGTATAGTCCGGTAAATTCATTCTCCAGCATCTCCTTTCCGGTTGCTTTGGCCCAAGCTTCCAGGCTCTCAAATCCCTCAAAAGTTTTATCCCCTGACAGGTTCCAGTAAAGATTGCCCTGGAAAATCTCATCTTTCAACTTGTTCCCTTCAGAGAGTAAGGATCCGTTGTATATAAATACATTGTTTCGAAAGTTAATTCCGGGATAATTGCTGTACAACCACAGATTGCTTCCTCCAGGATTGCTGTTATAAAAAGTGTTATTGTAGATTTCACAGTTCCTCATGGAGCCCCTGTCATCGTTTTTCCAGATACCGACTGACCCGCCATTGATAATTCCGTCATCCTGACTAATGTTGTACCGGACTGTATTATTCTCCCATGTTTTTTCTGAACCGAACTCGTAAAGACCATAACCGGCTCCCTCATTATTATGGGAAATACAATACTGAATGATTGAGTTTGAAACTCCACCGTCAAAATCAAATCCTCCACCATCTGCGGCTTCCGGATTGGTCCGGTTATGATGAGCTATACAATACTGAATGATCACCCCGGTACTGTTCCATATCCATATCCCCACGGGTCCATTCCCGGTCCATTCCATATCCCAGCCATTATTAAATGCTTCGCAATATTCAATGACGCCGCCCTTCACGGAAGAGGCAAGGATTCCATTTCCACTATGATTTGTCAGCACCGATGGATCACCTGGATTATTTTCAGCCACGCAATACCCAATATAGAGGTTGTGGTTGTCGTAGTTTACAGCGTCCCTTGAACTGCCGGTAACGTGTATACCGGCAAATCCATTTTCAAAAGCATGTACCCTGGTAATAACCGCATTATCACAATGTGACATCTGAATTCCGCTGTGCTGAAATCCATTTACGCTAATCTCGTTAAGGGTCACATGATTTGAATTCCTCACCAGGAGACCGTTTGTGGTGTTCCCCGAAATTCTGCCGGACCCGCTGAACTCCAGGTTTTCAACCACCAGGAAATCACAACTGTCTGCCTTCAGGCCCTCACTACTCTTCCCTTTGATGATGGCCCGCTGATCACCATACGATGAAACCACAATTTTCTGCGATTCGGTGCCCCTGTCTTTCGAATTAAGAATGATGGTACCCTCAAAATCCTCACCTCCTTTAAACAGGATTTTGCTGCCTGGAGAAAAATCCTGGGCATTAACCCTTTCGACCGTTCTCCATGCCTGCTTTTCGGATTTCCCCGTATTGCCATCATCTCCATTCAGGCTTATATAATAAGTTTCATATTGATTCATCTTTGTGCACCCTGACCCAACATTTATAAGGCAGGTAACCAATAGGAACAAGGCGGTAGATATGTACATATTTCTCATCATTGGATTTTATTCATTCTGTTAACAAACAATTTTATGGCAATACCCATTTTTCAGAAAGGATATATCTTGTAATTAAAGAATTGAAAGAAACAGGCATGCCGTATTGCACGCCTGTTTCTTTGATCAGTAGATCAGGTTATTGTCTCTTCAGGAATTTGGCTTTATGTACCACTCCCTGTTCATCCACAACGTTCAGAAGATAAATTCCATCCACCAGACCGGAAACATTCAGTATTCTGTCCGGGTTATCTTCAACCAGCACCTGCTGACCCATTGCATTGTATACCTCAATCCTTCTCAGGGGATCCATAATGCTCAGGTAGAGTAGGTCGCTTGCCGGATTTGGATATGTTTTCAGATCAAACTTTACCATATCTCTTCTGATACCATCAGGTTGTGCCAACCCGTAGAAGAAGTCATCAAAGTATGTCCAGTCTGCATGGGAATCATCAAAGTCTGGTTTTGCCTCAGTGATATGATCCGGATTATCACCCAGGTCGTTATCGAGGAACATGGTGAGGGTTCCACCGATATCACCAGCAGGATTGGTCCATTTAAGTTTCCATTCAGTCCATTCAGTCACCGCCGGCAGGTCCCAGATTGCTCCCAGATCATTGTATGTAGTACTCAGGGTGTCTATGTCATAAGTGGTTTCAATGGTGTAGTTGTAATCAATCACTACAAACATGGTATCGATTACCACGGGATCGGCAACTGTTCCGGTTGCAGCCATGAAATTATCTACAAAGCCCAGATCATCAGCATTATAAGTTCCAATAATATTAAAACTTAAGGAGGCAGGAGAAGTCAGGGCTGCATCAGCGATCCAGGTACCGGTAGTAAATTCAAAACGGAACTTTCTCCAATAGTCTGAATCGAGCATCCATGTAATCGAATTGTTTTCTGCAGTTGCGTTATATGGTACAATACCATCAGGGTCAGCAACCGGATCATATCCTGTGGATGACAGATCCAGGATAAACTGAAGCTGGCCCTTGTACATAAACTCCAGGATGTAGCTGTTATTATCTTCCACATCCATATATCCTTCCGCACCACCCCAGTTTGGATCTCCGGGTAGCCAGAGCGCTTCCGGGCTCGACCAGGCCTCATCGGCTACTGTTGCCGCTGCCCAGTCATCGTAGGCATAATTGTCAGAGCCTGACCACACCCAGGCACCTTCCGTAAGTTTCAGGCTTTCTTCATCGTCAAAGTTCTGGGATGCAATTATGGTTGCATCATTAAGCGTCATTGTATCTATATACAGTTCAAATATTTCCTCAATACTTCCCTGGTCCGCCACTGTAAAGGTATCAACGAAAGTTTCCACTGTATCTACAAATGTCTCTACTGTATCCAGTTCGTAGATTGGATTATCGAGGTCCTCATACAGGGAGGCTCCCGTGGGAAGAGGAAAAGTTTCCTGGGTAATACCATAGTCATCATAAAATTCAAGGGCAATTTTTGCATCGTTGCCTTTGTACCAGAAGCTCAGCTCCATATCCTGACCCTCAGCGCCCAACGTCGGAAGATAGTACGTAACATTTCTATCCTCAGCGGTGGCATCTCCTTCAGGACCAGTCATATAATCCATCAGGCGCAGACTCTGCAAACCGCCTTCTGTATGATTTTCGGTGGTAGACAAGAAGTCGGACGGTAAAAATGCATCCCACGAGGCGAGATTCAACAGCCATTCGGTATTCAGCTCCATGAACTCAAAATCACCATTTACAATGGCCAGTTCTTCTTCCCCCGAATATTGCCCATCATACCATTCTCCGTAATAAAAGTCATCAACATAGGCAGGTTCGTAGGTAGCAAACCACATGGTGGTATTTCCCCAACCTGGAATAGTGCCCGGAAAATTCCAAACAAATTCGAAGTAAGTCCAATCTTCTGTATAATTATCATCGCCCCCGAAATTGAACTGGAGGGCATCCTGTCCTTCTCCTCCCCATAGTGCTGTGTCAGCGCCAACGTATTCTGCCAGTGAAGGGTGAAGATCTTCAAATGTCATCCCCACGTCACGGTAAATGAAGTTCCAGTAACTTTCAAAATACCCTTTGTACCAAAAACTTGCTTTGAATTTTTTCTCCTCGTGCCCCCGAACAGGATAGGAGACCCAGATGTATGCTCCGGGAATTATGTTCATACTCCAGTTTCCAGAATGGGAATCATCGTTTGTTAAAAATGCAGAAGGGTGGGATACGATGCCGTTAGATCCATAGACGGGATCCCAGCTTCCGTACCAGAAAATAGCATTCAGGTCATGCTCCATATTGGGATTCTGGATATAATTTGTCGGAATATCCTGAGCCTCAACCGGAGCCCGCCATCCATAAATAAAAAGGACAGCAAAAATCAATGGTAGTAAATGTCTTGTTTTCATAAGCTTTTACATTTGGTTTAGTAATTCAAAATCATGGATAATTTATTTTCTCTGATCATTTTAGTTTTAGTGGCAGGTACCAGTTTTCCGTCTCCATCAACCTGTTCTTTACCTCTTCTCTTTTGGATTCATCACTGAATTTGGCAGCTACTTTTTCGGCCAGGTATGCAGGATCCTCACGATGTCTGGCTATACGCATCAGGTCGAACCACCGATGACCTTCATAAGCAAGTTCAAGGGCACGTTCTTCCATGATCAGATCTTCCACCGGATCCACTAACCTTGGGTCAACTACACTTACCCCGGTCAGATTGACCCTGGTCCGTGTTCCAGTTCCCCAGGCCGATTTATATAGGTTACCATCGTTCAGGTGTGCCAGGGCATCAGCTGTCAGTCGCAACCGTGCATAAGTTTCACAGGTCTTCAGATGAAAGTCAGCTGTACGGTAAATGATTATTCCTGCATCATTGTCGTAAGGTTCCCTGAACAATGAGTACTTGGTGACAACCGGCCGGCCATTGATACTGTCGTATGTGACCCCTTTTCCCCGGTTAAGATCACCGGGTGCACCACGCTCATGGTCCACCTGGATTTCATACCTGATCACTTGTTGAGTTTGGTATGTATTGACCATATAGTCCGTTGGCCTGACCAGGTAATCTCCCCCTTCACCATAATAAAAGAGTCTTTGAAGACCATGTTGCTGATTGTATAATTTTGAAAAGGGGATTACGAATATTGTCAGGGTTTCAAACGAACTAGAACTATAATTAAACTGGTACAGAGTCTTCCAGTTCACATCCTGGAAATCCCAGGCATTGATATAGGGAAGCCTGGTAGTGCCTGAAAATCCTTCCAGAGCAAGTATACTGATTACTTTATCGAAAGATTTTTTAGCCGCTGTATAATTGTTTCTCCAGAGATGAATATCCCCCTGGAGCGCCCAGTTGGTGAATTTATTGAATCGGATAGCAAAAAACGGGCTTTCTGTCAGCATATTTAAATCAAACGTATCCAGTTCTGTTATCTGGGCAAGAATGGTATCCAAAATATAATCTTCACTCTTCATCACATCAAGTCCGGGTTCCAGTTCCTTTGCCTGGTTGTAATCGCTCAATGGTTCCTCAAAGTAAGGAGCCTCCCCATAGACCTGAACCAATTTAAAATAGATCCATGCCCTGATAAGCTTTAATTCAGCTATATAACCCCTGTATTCCAGGTCAGTCAGATTCTCGTCGTTTTCCCTGGCAATATGCAGTTTATTTAATATCTCATTGCAATTCACGATTACCTTGAAAAACCCTGAGGGATCCGCGTAGGCATTAAGTGCATCAGCGTTATGCTCATTTAGTTGTCTCAGGTCATTGTCGGCATTTCCTGTGACCGTCAGAAGATCACCCTGCAGTTCCCCCAGGATGAGGAGTTGTTGTGACACTTCCTGTAACAGTGCATATACACCCATGACAGAGGACCTTGCAGAGAACTCATCCACAAATGCTTTATCTTCCGGAAGAAGACTGCCATTGGGCATATCCAGCATTTTCTCGCAGGAAGAAAAGATGATTGCTGCAACAAGTGTAAAAGCTGTTAGATGGTATATGAAATTCTTTTTCATCTGTTTCTTTATTAATTTTTATAGGTCAGATAACCTGCCCTGAAGTATTTCGGGGTAGCCCGCCATGACAGTTTATCGAAGATATCCAACGTCAGAAGTGAAATAATCATATACATGTGTGTCAATATTATTGTCATGGTTCGGTTCATTGCATTTTCTTTAAATTACTTTACAGGCCCACTTTGATTCCTACGATCATTGTTCGGGGCTGGGGAAATTTTCCATAATCAATGCCCTGTCCGAGGATCCCGTCAGAATAACTGAATTCGGGATCGTACCCAGTGTATTTTGTTATGGTAATGAGGTTGGTGCCGGTTAAATAAATATTCAGTTTGTTTACAAATATCAGTTTTGCCGGAACCTTATAAGAGAGTGTGAGGCTCTTCAGTCGAAAATATGAGCCATCTTCGATCCACCTGCTCGAAAACCGGCTATTGCCCATTGGATCTCCAAATTCCTCCTTTGGGATGGTTGTCTCCTGCCCATCGGCTACCCATCTGTTATATACAGCCGTGGTCTGATTGTCATAATTATCCATGGATTCCAAATCAGACCGGAGGTAATTGAATACATCCACTCCTCCCGTATACTGTAACAGGATTCCAAGGGAGATTCCTTTGTAGGAGATCCGGTTGTAAAGTCCTGCCACAAAGTCCGGATGCGGGTTACCTATAACGGTTTTATCGCGTTCATCAATGATACCGTTTTCATCAAGGTCATCAAACAGAATATCTCCAGCATTGAAACGTCTGCCAGCCTTATCAACAAGATTGATCTCATCCGCCTCTTGTTGTGAGCTGATTACACCAAGTGATTGGTAACCATAAAATAACCCCATGGGAGAACCCACTTTAGAAATTTTCTCACCTCCGTTAAAGCTGGTTACGATCTGCTCATTCGCCAATGCAATAACCTTGTTCCTATATTGCATGAAATTCATATCTGCTTCCCAGCGCAGGGAGCCGTTTAAAATCCTGCCATACAAATTGATCTCCATTCCACGGTTTTCACTGGCGCCACTGTTGGCAAGGTATGTAGGGTACCCATAATACCCCGGAAGCTCCTGGTGCGTAATCATATCCTCTGTGCGGGACAGGTACCAGTTGGCATTCAGAATCAAACGTTCATGGTACATGGCCAGGTCCAATCCTGTATTAAAAGTTTTTACCGCTTCCCACTTCAGATTTGGATTATAGAGCCCGTTGAGGGTAAATCCGGTGATGGAGTAATATGGAATGGTGGCATAGTATAACTGTGTGTAATAACCCGGGAATTCATCACTGCCTGTCAGTCCGTAAGAGACCCTCCATTTCAGTTCATCCAGCATTTCAAGATCGGGAATAAAGGATTCGGAGGAAATCCTCCATGCAAGTCCAAGCGAGGGCAGAACGGCAAAGGGATAGCCTGCCATCTTGATTCCCTCCTCCACCTCCTTTCCAAACTTTGACGATGCATCCAGGGACAGGTTTGCCCGGAGAATATAACGGTCATCAAATATATATCCAGCTGATACAAAGTAATTTAACCAGCTCCATCTGTCCTCATAACCGCTCACAGACTTCTCATCCACCTTCCCCGAATTAAGGTCCTTGAATTCATCCGTGGCAGAATTCTGAGCGTAACCGGCATCCTGGCTAAGCCTGTTTAACATATACCTTGCCCCGGCATCCACCGAAAAATCATGCAGGTAATTGAATCGGTTCAGATAGCTGATCCGGGTTTCTCCCAGGATAGAATAATATTGATCCACTTTAACATTCATGGAACGGTCTGCGGATCCATCTCCCAATTGTGCCATTCCCCAGGATGGAATGAATATTTTCTCATTGGCTTTAAGCCTGTCAAGTCCAAATTGTGCCCGCATGGAGAGTTTATCGGAAAGCTTGAGTTTTACATAAGATACACCCAGGAATTTTGAAGAACTGTTGGATGCATCCACTTTATTCACAACAACAGCTGGATTGCTAATATCAAAATCAGCCACATCATCAAAAACAGGTAAACTGGTTCCTTCCTGGTCTTTCTGATATACCGCGAGTATTGGGGATTTGATCAGACTTGCATAAATTGGATTGGTCTGCTTATTGGTCCCGGACTCCATCAGGTTAGACTTGCCTGCCGAATATCCAAGGTTGAAACCTATATCCAGCCTGGAGGAAACCTGTACAATGGAGTTGAACCTGAAATTAAACCTGTTGTATGAACTATTATTAACAATTCCCTCATGGGAAAGATATCCCCCTGACAACGCGTAGGTAGCCCTTGCATCACCGCCCCTCACTGTAAGGTGGGCATTGGAAAGATTCCCGGTTCGAAAGACTTTATTTTGCCAATTGGTGTTGTTATTGTATCTCGAAAAATAGAGATAAGAGGGATTAAACTCCATGAAGGGGTATTCTGAAAATATTTCAGCACTGCTGAGTCCGGCACTGTACATCTGACCCATTACATAAGAACTGAAGTGGTCTCCATCCATCACCGGAATTTGTGGAGGCGCTATGGATAATCCTCCGGAAACAGATACATCCATCGTGGTTTTCCCTCCTTCCGGCAGTGTTGTAGTAATCAGTAATACGCCGTTTGAACCTTTGATTCCATAGGTTCCTGTTGCAGCTGCATCCTTTAGTAATACGATGCTTGAAATGTCCTTTTCATCAAGATCAACCAATGGGTTATGATAAAAACCGTTGACCACAGGGTTGTCAAATCCCCCTCTTTTCTGGATCATACCATCAATTACTACCAGGGGAAGAGAAGTTGAATACAGGGAAGCGTAACCCCGCGAACTCAAATACGCACCCTCACCCGGCATTCCTGATCGGTTGGTAACCATCAATCCACTCATTCTCCCCTGGAGTTCCTGTTCGAAGGAAGGAGTGGATGTCGGATACTGACCCCCTCTTCTTATACTCTCCACTGCTGCAGGAATATCCTTCCAGGGTATTTCCCTGAAAATCATGTCGGTTGGTTGTTCCATTGAATGATCATCCTCTCCCAATAGCCAAATGTTTAACGAATTCCGGCCGTGAACAAATACCTTCTTGTCCATATACCCGGGATAAGAAACAAGAATCTGTTCGTTTTTATCCGGAAGTGCAATTTCAAAGAAACCTTCACTGTTAGTGTTTACCGGCTCCATAGATGCGTTTACTGCACTTATGCTAATATTTTGGAGGGGCTGACCTGTTTGTGCAGAATATATCCATCCCTGCACACTGAATACCGTATCCTGACCGGATAATTCCGTGATCCAGTGGAATGCCAGGAAAAGTGCAATCAGACAGACCAGCTTTCTCCTATTTTGTATAGATCTCATCCGGTACAAGTTTTATATAATCTAAAAATAAAGAGTTGTATCCTACCAGGGGCAACTCATTTGCGACGGTCATTCTAACTGTTTTGGTGCCAAAATCATTAAATGTGTAGGTGCCTGACACAACCAATTGAAAGCTCCCCTTAGCCCAGTTATCCACGGGAGGCCCCACATTTACAAACTCTCCTGAAACATCCTCTCTTACAGAAAGCTGGTAATGGGATGGCCCCTGCTTTGGTCCGGTCCAGACAAACCAGTAAGTAGTTTTCAGAACCATATCTACTTTAAACTCCATGTAATCGCCAACAAATTTGCACCCATAGGAAACGTAGGATCCCCTGGACGCCCTTGTATCGCTTAGTACCTCAACGGGGTAGACTGTGTTTGAAACGGTTCTGTTCTCTTTCCTGTCACACTCAATAGTAATTGGTAGGAGAAAATATTCCCTGGGAATGGTCATATCACCAAGCAAGTGTACCATCCCGTTGCTTACCTCCACATCGGTCTCAGCAAACGTGAGCATGCCAATATCGATGGATTTATCTGTAACTGAATAAATTGTATCAGGTAAATCATCTACGGAATATGCTTTCTTTGAAAAACTTCCACTAAATGTTATAAACAAAAGCTGATTATAAGTCTCCTCATCCAACTCATTTATATTTCCAAAGTAGGTTGAAACTTCATCAAGGGCATCCAGTACATCCTCGTTTGAAGGAATAAAGGCCGTAAATGCTTCTTCTTCCCTGTTCAATCCGGCAATATTATCAAGAAAGTAATTTTCTTCCCTCCATACAGTATCATAGATGGTATTGCCCTGGTCATCAACTCCGATACGTTCACTATTATCATAATCAATGAACCTGGAATCCATGGAAGCGAGAAAATCCTGCAAGATGCTGTATGAGTCATCCAGGTTCATGATATATTCATAAACATTTGGCTTGGGTATCAACAATTGGCCGATTTCATGGAGCACTCCGTTCTTACAATACATATCCACTTTATCCATGTTGATCCAGGCATTGAAAATGGCAAACTGATTGGTATCCACTTTTTCTAATTTCAGGTATTTTCCGGCCCTGGTCAGCAGATTGATATCGCTGAAATCCTGGGAGAAAAGTTTTGAGTAGAGAATATGGAAATCGATTATCTGTTTCCATTGGTCATCTGTAAACTGCGGTAATCCATCAAAGGCAGCATTAGCCGGGATAAAAACAGTAAAGTATTGGCTCCTGGATAATAACTTATCAAATCCGTAATCAAGGAGCTTCTCATAAAACAGACTGTAATTCTCATCCAGTGCTATCATCTCCAGCACATTCAGGCCTACCTGTTCCGGTTCTGATTCAAAATGTTCATTCCACGTTTCATTAAACATACATGAATGGTTCAGTCCGAACAATAGCATCCCCATGGCGAAAATCACCAACCAGTTTGATTTGTATGTAAGCTTATCACGCATAATCATTAATCTTCAACCGGCCAGAGGGCCAGGTAATCAAAATTTCCAAATCCATCTTCCAGAGAAACAAACTTGACTTTGTGTGGGGTAGTCTCCGAAAGGATCAGTCTGCCCAGGTACTGGCTTGTATTGTAATCTCTTTTCCACTCAACTCCGGGCCATCTTTTCTGGTGCACGAAACTAAACGTATCGCCAAATCTTGCACCATCCCAGAATGCCTGTGCCCATCCGGTATTAATGGGATGGCTTGCCCAGTGAAAGTAGACATCATACCGGCCCCGCATTATAGCAGGCAGCTCAAACTCAACCACCCAACCGACCTTTTCAGAGGTAGTCTGGAGATTGGTTTCCCCGTCGGCCAGGATTGAATTTCTAAAATAGATCCCGGTTCTCTCAGTAGCAATTCCCCGGATCGATTCCACTTCAAGTTCAGTATATGATTTTCCAATGTGAATTCCCTGGTAATCGGTAAGGTCAATGAACAGGTATACCGGAAGCGGTTCAGCGGGCTCCAGGATATTGTCGATCACATGAAAAGCTCCGTTTTTCGCCTGCTGGTTTGATTCCTCCTCTACCACTGAGATGGTTTGACTGATGGGTTGTCCGTTAAGGTCGTTTGCCTGCCGGTTAATGTATATCTTGTCCTCCAGTTGAATATTGATCAGGAAGTTCTCTGCCAGGGTAGGGTAATTAAATGTATCGATCTCATTCAGGTAATGAAATCCAGGCACCACATGGTAGGCCACATAACGGTACAAACCATCAGCTTTATTGGTTGGGTCCCCCGTATCGGAATATTTTGTAACCAGGTCATTCACTGTCGATATTCCGTTTTGTAAATAGGTTTCGTCCGATTCCACGAAAAGCGTGAACCGGCTCCTGATGTAAACATTTTTATAGAGATTGATTGAGATAATATCGAGACTGTCGGAAATTCCTGTCAAAACAAGCGCCTCATGGAATATGGAATAGGAGCCTGACTCTTCCAGCCGGTCGATTACAGAACCGACAATGGGATCAAGAACTTTATCAAGTTTGTGGATAACTCCATTTTCAACGTGTATATCGCGTTTGGAGATTGTTGCATCATTGACCATGATGTTGTTCAAACTATCTTCGGAGAATGTCACCACCAGGTAATCTCCCGAACTGGTAGTATCCTGGATCACTCCATCCCTGAAATAGGCGCTTTCAATTTCCACATTCAACAGGTGATATTTGACCAGTGTAACTAGGAAGTCTGTTTCAAAATCTGCCACAGAATCTTTACCGTGATATTCACAGAATGCAGCAAAAGCCTCGTCGCCAGGTGCAAAAAAAGTATAGTGACCATAGGCATTTAGTGTGGATTTCAGGTTGGTTATTTCCAGCACCCTTATCAATGTTGCATATTCATCCCTGTGCTCTTCCAGATAATCGGATATTAGCAGTTCCTCTTCAGTGAAGAAAACCTCGTCTGTCTCATCCTCCAAACAGCCGGTCATCATCCATGCCAACAGGCCAAGTATCAATATATACTGAAATTTTCTTATCATATTTACTGGTTTATATAATAAGGGTTCTGTACAAGGTTGTTATTCTGGTCAATTTCATTCTGGTGAATGGGCAGGTACCAGCTATTGGTATTAGAGAATTTGCTTTTAATGATCTGAGCATCTTCATAGGGCTTGTTTTCTGTCAGTATTTCAGTAAACCTGTCTATTCTTTCGTAATTATTTCTTCTTCCGAGTCTTACGAGATCAAACCAGCGTTTGCCCTCTCCACAAAATTCCCGGGCCCTTTCCTCCATGATAATGTCATCCAGCGAGTACCTGTCGTTGATATCAGAAACAGGATCAATCAATGCTCTGGTTCTTACCTGGTTGATCAGGAGTATTGCTTCGGAAAATGCTTCCTGCTGTACGAGTGCTTCAGCTTTCATTAGCAGGATATCGGGATACCTGTAAATAATCCAGTTGGCATCGCTTTCATTGTTTCCAACCCGGTAGCCGGAAGCTGCGGCCCCAGTTACCGTGCTGGGTGTTCCTTCTACACCCACATATTTCCACAATACATAGGTAGTTGCAAAGCTGTACCATCCACCCCCGGAATATGCCAGGTAGGTTCGGTTACCTGCCCTCCTGTCGGTTGGATTTCTCTCAAACTCCTTTACAAAATAGGGTGATACCCTGAATTCATCATTGCCGTCAGGATAGGTACCATCCCTTGGATATGGAGCAAACATTTTATACAGCTGGTTTCTTTGCTCAAGGTCCTTGTCGAATTGAATTTCAAAAATACTTTCGTTGGAATTTCCGGGAAAAAAATTCATAAACCAGTCCTCACCGTCGATCAGCCCGAACATTCCACTGTTGATTACCATGTCGCATGCATCGATACAAGCCTGGTATTGTTCAAAATACAGGTTTACATCAGCAAGAAGTGCATAGGCTGCTGCTTTGGTCGCCCTGCCTTTTTCATACTCCAGTTTGCCATAAGAGGTGGGCAGCCCAAGAACCGCAGTTTCAAGATCTGCGATGATCTGTTGATAAATATCCTGCTCTGAGGCTACTTCCGGATAATAATCCTGGTCATCATTTTCAGAAGCCTCCAGAACCAGGGGCACATTCCTGAATATCCGTACCAGGTAAAAATAACTAAGGCTCCTGAGGAACAATGCTTCGGCTTCGAAAGCCTTACTCTCATTTTCATTGAAAGTCTGGTCACGCTCAACAACGGTGGATGAAAATTTTAATACTGTATTGGCATAATTAATGGTGCGGTATAGCTGGTCCCATTTGTTTAACCCGTTTTCAGGGTATATAAACCCATCCATAATTCGTCTGTCCTCTGCACTGATGTTGGTACCAGGTACCATCAAATCCGCCCTTAGCTCTCCCCATTTGAATAACCGCTCCACAGTGCCTGCCATCTCTTTGTAAGCTCCGGCCACAACTGCCTGAACGTCATCTCCTGTTTGCCAGAATTCCTCCCTGATAAGTTCACTCTCCGGCTCCAGCTGTAACCAATCCGAACATCCCCAGGGAAGCAGGAATAGCATAAGTATTATTATCTGTCTGGTCCGTTTTTCCATCGGTCAGAATTTAAAATTCACGCTGAGCATGTAACTCTTAGGTGCTGGTGTATCTGCTTTATCCTCTCCAATAAAGAAAGGATCATTACTTAACATGGGAACCTCTGGATCGACCCCTGTATAGTTTGTCCAGGTATAGAGGTTATAAACCATAAAATAGACCTTGATCTCCCTGATATTCAATTTACTGGCAAGGCCCCTGAAATTATAACTGATGCTTGCGCTTTTAAATCGCAAAAACGAGCCATCTTCAACAAAGCGGTCTGAGCCCAGCCAGTTATAGCCCTGGTTATAAAGCGCCCTTGGAATATCTGTAATATCTCCCTGCCTTCTCCATCGGTTCAAAACAGCAACACTTTGATTATTACGACCGTACATATTTTCATTATACATTTTGGTACGATTCACAATGTCCTGTCCCAACCTGTAATGAAAGAAGAGTGTCACTACCAGGTTTTTCCAGGCCGCCTTTGATCCAAAACCACCGATAAAATCGGGATTTGAATCCCCCAGTTTCACGATATCCAGTTCATTGATCAATCCATCGGAATTAATGTCTTCATAAATGGCGTCCCCGCCCCTGAAACGGTATCCGTCTGCGTTACCATATCTCATATAAAGCGGTTTGTTGGAAATATCATAAATGATGTCCCCTTCGGCATCGGTTGCCACAGCATCGGCATCTGTGGGATATACCCCCAGGTACCGGAATCCATAGAAGGCTCCAATCGGATGACCCTCTATGGCCCTTCGGGCATACTGGCCGTTATTTGCCTCTGTCTCGTATTCAAAGTCGAAATTCTCCGGAATCTCTGTAATCCGGTTTTCGTTATGGGCGATGTTAAAATTCAGGTCCAGATTAAGCTCCTCTCTCCTGAGAACATCGGTGACAAATGTCACTTCCCAACCCTTGTTATCCATGGATCCCCAATTCCTGGTAATATTCGGGAATCCTGATGTGGAGGGCAAATCAAGATTTTCCCAGATAAGATCTTTACTCTTCTGGTTATAAACATCAAAATGTATTTCCAGGTAATTATTGAGCGCCGACAAATCGACACCGTAATTGATCTGGGAATTTCGTTCCCACCTGAAATGATCCAGTTGCAGATTGACAGGTATAACCACGGGCATATCTATATACTCCATGTTTGTACTGTACAGGTTGAAATATCCGTAACTGCTCCCCGGTTGATTACCGTTCACTCCGTAGCTGTATCTTAATTTGAGATCATTGATAAATGGGAGTTTACTCATAAATGGTTCCGATGAAACCCTGTATGCAACCGAAACTGAAGGGAATGTCCCCCATCTGGATTCGTAGCCAAACCTGGAAGATCCTTCTCTTCGAACGTTGACCTGTACAAGGTACCTGTCAAGAAGTGAATAGTGGACAAAACCAAGAAGAGCAAGCATCCTGTTCTGACTGTATCCATCTCCAATCCAGTAAACAGGGGCATGCTGGGCATAATTTACCAGGTAAGCTGAGGGTAGGTTGGAGGTGCTTCCATAATACCATCCATTCTTTTTATCAGATAGTGTAAAAGCCAACATAGAAGTGACCTTGTGCTTGCTTCCCTTGAGATACGTGTAGACAAACTGCGATTGAGTTTCAAGTACTGAACTCTGGTAATCCATACCTGAAGCCAGATTGGCATAGGGGGAGGTCCATGGAGAACCGGTAACCACCTGAGGCAGGAATTTATTTTCCAGCTGATCATCAAGATCATAAGCCACAAAACTCTGGAAAACTAAATTGTCCAGGATGTCATATTTAAGTTGAAGTTTGGTTCTTAGTCTGTGTTGTTGCCTGTTCCAGGTGGCCTCATTTGCCATTGCCAGGGGATTGAACCATTGAAAAGCCTGTCCCTGGAAATTATCGCCGGGAGAAAAGTAATTGTCCGTCAGGTTGCCCTCCTTGTCATATTCATACATACTCATATTCGGCGCTTTGATGTAGGAGAGAGCCCGAACGCTGTTCGCATTGGCATTTTCCTTGTAGCTCAAATCATTATCTGAGTAAGTATAGGATAGATCGCCGGAAAACAGAAGTTTCTCCGACACATGGTAATCCAGGTTAAACCTTGAGGTAATTCGCTGGAATCCTGTTCCGGAAGTAGTCCCGTCCTGGTCAAGGTATCCCAGAGAAAACCGGTAGAGTGCACTTTCACCTCCACCAGACAACGAGAAGTTGTGTTCATGGGATATCCCTGTTTGGGTAATGGCTGAAAGCCAGTCTGTATTTTGTGAATAGTTGTAATATTCCTCCCAGTCTTTATTGTAGGACAGTTCATCAGGAATTTCCGTGGAACCTGCATTCAGAATTCCTTCCAGCATCAGCATGGCATAGGAATCCCCATCAAGCAAGGGAATGAACCCGGGCTGCTGCTGAACACTCAGTTTATAGAGATAATCAAAGCTGGTTTTACCCTTCACCCCTCGTTTGGTTTCAATTAGAAGCACACCATTTGCTCCACGGGATCCCCAAACGGCTGTTGACGCTGCATCTTTTAAAACCTGTATGGATAGAATATCTTCAGGGGCAATGTTCAGCAACCCACTGAATTGTTCCTGGGTAACTGCAGAAAAATCAAAATCGTTGTCCAGTTCTATTTCGAAGGGAACCCCATCCACAACGATCAGTGGCTGGTTCGATCCACTGATTGAAGCAGTGCCCCGGATCCTGACCGACATCCCGGCCCCGGGATCGCCAGATGCCATTGATATATCCACATTACTTGCACGTCCCTGCAACATCTCACCCAGGTTTGAGGTCTTTGTCTCCTCCAGATCTTCCATGTCTACCTTGGTAACTGCACTGGTGATATCCCGTTCAGATACCGGCATGAAACCACCTATCTTCTTCCCCTCATAAGTAATAACCACCTCATCTAACTCCTTGGTTTCCTCAAGAAGCCTGACCTCCAGAAATTCCTGACCCTCAATGATAAATTCATCCGTTTTGTATCCGATATATGAGATTTTTACCCTGGTATTGGGTGAATTGAGCCTGAGTACAAAATTGCCATTCATATCAGTTACAGTACCGTTTAGTGTCCTGTTAAGCTCGTTAACTTCGATCACTGTAACACCTATCAGCTGTTCTCCTGTTTTACTGTCTGTCACCTTTCCTTTTAATACAATATCCGCCTGTCCAAAAACAGTCAAAAATGCCAGTATGAGCAGACAAAAAACAGTATGGAACCTTTTATTCATAGGTCTGTTTTTACTGAAACCTGAGCGGAGCCTCAATTACATGAATTACTCCATCTTCAGCCATGTGATTGGCAACGATAACATTCCTGGAATTGCCAAGATTGTCAACCACATTCAAGTCATATTTCTGATTAACGATCTCAATTGTATTGAACAGATAACCGCTGGTTTCATCGATCCTGGTGGTATTAAATTCACCCGAATTTTTCCCATCATCAAAGACCACTCCCTCAACAAAATGGTATTTCAAATATTGCTGTAACGCCTCTTGTTCAGTGGGTATGGTTCCTTCGAGCCTGGCTGCTTCTATGGCCTCATTGGTAGGAATAAAACAGGTGTAGAACGTCCCGGTAGACAGGTTGTCCAGGCTTGTTGGCCGGCTATCCTCATCAAGGATAATCAGGCCCGATTCATAGCATAACTGGTAAAATTTCTGGTATTGGGGATACGTTCCCGGATCGGAAATGATTTCAAAAATAGAGCGTTTGGGAGAGACCAGCATCCGGTCAATCCGGTAAAGCACCCCCTTACCGCTCACATCTTCACGGGTTCCCAGTGAGGCGGACATTAGATTTCCTCCTGCATATATTCCATCGCTGGTTACACCTATATAAGTATTTTGAGATGTTTCGAAAAATGTACCCTCCTCAAAGTCTGCTTCCTCCATTGACCCAAATACGATATGAGAATTAACAATACTTGTACCCACATTTCTTGAAACAGGAGCCAACGGACTATTCACCTGGTACAATCCATATCCACCCAGTCCGGTACGAAACCTGTATCCCGCTGCACTTATGGCCTCATTCGAGGGTGCAAAAATGGTAAAATCAATGTTCTCCTCATTGAGTAATTTGTCTGCCAGGTAAAAAACCAGCATATTGGAGAACCATTCGTAATCCTTGTTTCCCATAACTGGATTGACAACAGATTCAAATATTTTGGGAAGAAAGTACTTATTGATTCCACAAAATGGTCCGTTACTTGCCATCGTGACATAATCGACATCCGTTTCGAATATATTGCAGTCCACCAGAGAGGATGTCAGGTCCCATTCCCAATCTTCTGTGACCGTAGCAAATTTGGAGGGCCAGTAGTTGGTGCCAATGTAATGTGAAAGGTACCAGTTAATCCAGTAATCTCCGATCTTGTCAATGGAAGCATAACCTGCGGTATGGTTGTTGAAGAAATCCTGAAGCGCATTGTTGGTGGGTGCAAACAGGGTGAGTATATCCCGGGAACCATTTGAAAGTACATTCTCAATAGCCGGAGAACTCCCTGAAGGGAAAACACTGTTCATTTTAAGAAACAGTGAATCAATAATTCCATCTTCATTTACATCACCCTGGTTATACTGGGCCGTTGTGTAGGTATTATTGTATTGGTAAAAGGTTTCCTTCTCAATTAGATCTCTAAATAAACTGTATTCCGGATTTTCTGCTAAGATGTCGTCATGGTTTCCCGGAGGAACCAGTACCCTGTTGATCTTGTGAATCCACCCATTCTGTGCAGGAACATCATGTTCAACAATTTCAGCCCTGTCCACATGAAAACCGCCATACGGTGTTTCCGGGTAGAGATAGTTATAATTTTCTGTCGCATCCAGATTGAGTTCTGTAAAATACTCGTCAGAGTAAACCGGAATATATTTGGTTTCATGATAAACGGTATATTCCCTTCCCATGGTGTCGTATTCTATGGTCATCGGCGGAGTATACCGGGTGGGTCGCTTGAAATCAACAGTGCTGTATTCGATGTTGGCATCCTGGATGTTCAATCCATATAACAGCATGAACCTGGAGTATGCCCAGAAGACAATATGATAGAATACAATTCCTTTCAGTTCCTCTTCCGGAATCTCTTCAAGGGAACCATACCCTTCCTGGGTCAGAAATGCATTGAATGCAGCATCATCCGGTGCAAATACAGTGAAATTACCGGTTTTGCCCAACACATCATCAAATTCTGCAAGTTCAATGGCTTCAATAAACCGTGTATAATTTCCATCTTCTTCCAGTACATCCAATATGGTTCCAATTAAATCATCGGGTATTTTATAATACTCATCAAATTTCTTCTCACAACCGCTAAATATGATCATACCGGTCAGCAGCAAGACGATACCGTAGATGATTTTCAGATTCATTATAAAACAGTGTGTTTATCTGGTTAAACGGAACATTGAGTCAATAATATCAAAATCGAAACAATTACTGCTAATAATAAAATAGTACTGATAATCAGCCGGCCCCGGATTTTGTTAGCTTCCCTTCGCTTCCTGGATAGTTCTGCCTGGTGAGAATCAAGGTCGTGCATGTTACCGAATCTTAAAAAATGACCGGGATCTATCATACAAATTATTAAGATAAATGTATGGCATACACAATTGCACCAATTTCAAAATAGTACGAATTCATTTTAAAATAATCCAAAAACCGCTGTTTCAAATCAACCCTGGCATTAATTCCTACTTTGAAATCTGGTTATAATCTTTCTCGAAATTCTTAATGTATTCTTTTGGTGTAGTATGATAATACTTCCTGAAAAGCCGGATCAGATATGAACTGCTGCTGATTCCTACCCTTACATATACTTCCGACACAGACAGGTTTTCATACAACATCAGTTTAACCGCATGTTTAAGCCTGATTTTCTGAATATACTCTCCCAGTGTCAATCCGCTGATCTGTCTGATCTTCGTGTACAGTGCGGTCCTGCTTGAGGTAAGTTCCCTGGCAATGACAGCGGCATTCAGATCCGGATCCTTAATATGTTCGTAAATCACCCGCTCCACCATATCAAGGAATTGATCATCCCGGTAATCTTTAACCTCCACAAGGTGTTCCTGGTTATCTATGCCATACTTTTGTTTCCTGGCTCGATTATTTTCTATCATTCTCTTTACCTGCAGCTTTAATAACTGGAGGTTAAAGGGTTTGGTAATAAACTGATCGGCACCCAGGTCCAGGCCCTCCTGCTTGTTATGTAATTCATCCCGTGCGGTCAGAAATATTACCGGAATGGAAGATCTGCTTTTATGGGTCTTCAGTTTCGTTATAAACTCCTTTCCATCCATGACCGGCATGATCCAGTCTGTGATGATCAGATCGGGTTTGGTCTCCTCCAGTATTTTCAAACCCTCCTCCCCGTTTGAAGCTTCAAGTATGTGGTATTCCTCTGAAAAATTGTCTTTCAGATAATCCCTTAACTGCCTGTGATCCTCAACAATAAGGATCCTGGGGCGGTTGTTGGTTATACCCCGGGAAATATCATTTTCGGTTGTGATAAATTTTTCATCCGATGCAACAATATTCTCTTCTTTGTCAGAATCAGAATGCAGGAACCCATGCCCATCCTCCACCTCAAGCAGGTACTGTTGTCCGAGCGGCAACATAATTAAGATATCCGTCCCTTCACCTCTTTCACTGGCAACCCTTATCTCTCCCTGATGCATCATTACCAGGTTTTTAACCAGGGCCAGTCCAATTCCGCTGCCAATGTGTTGACTTGCTTTTTCTGCATCAATCTGGTAAAACCGGTCAAATATTTTGGGAAGTGATTCTTTTGAAATTCCAACACCTGTATCCGAAACAAGTATTCCTATGTATGCGGCATCTTTTTTGTTCTGACTCAGGTGAAGTGTGCTGTAATTCTCTCGGAATTTATATTTTTCCGGGTTCCTGATCATCGAAAGGGTGATCAGCCCTCCCCGGGGTGTATATTTCATGGCATTTTCTATCAGGTTGTTGATGATCTTCTTGAATTTCTGTGTATCAACCCATATTTTAAGCCGGTTCTCCTGGAAATTTATTAAAAACTGTATCTCCTTTTGTTCTGCCACAAATTCAAATTGCCGAGTAACTTCAGTGACAAATGAAGTAAGTTCGATTTGCTCCGGTTTAAGCTTGCTGATGCCTATATCGGTCCTCCTGAATTCCATTAATTCATTAACCAGGCCAAGCAGGCTGTCTGCATTCTGTTTTGCCAGACCAAGATTTTTCCTGGCATGCGGAGACAGGCCATTTGAATTAAGCAGTTCATTCAATGGAGCCAGGATCAGCGAAAGCGGTGTTTTAAATTCGTGTGAGATATAGGTAAAAAACATGAGTTTTGACTGGTGCAGTTTCTCATTATAGATTAATTCATGCTTCAGTTTCAGGTACCTGAACAGGAAATAGGTTATAAGATAGATCAACCCAGATAACAAAACAGCATATACAATAAAGGCAAGTTTCGTTTTCCACCATGGTGGCAGCACAATAATTTTCTTCTCTGTATAGCTCTCACTCCATGCTCCTTCGTACATCGCTGCTTTAACCCTGAAATAATAGGTTCCCTGGGGAAGGTTGTTGTAGCTGGCCACCCTGCTTCCCTTTTCATGCGTTATCCAGTTTTCGTCATAACCTGCCAGCGTATGCTTATAAATGATGTTGTCTGTATTTAACTGACCGCTTATAAAACACTCAAACGACAATGTACTGTTTCGATGATTCAAAATCAGTGTGTCCTGGTAAGTAATATGTTTGTGAAGAATCAAGTCACCATTAACGGTATCGCCATAATTGATTACCTGGTTCTGAATTCGTAGTTCTGATATAAGCACCCTTAAACTAGTCGTATCTTTAATTATTTCATTGGGATAGAACAGATTTAATCCATCCACACTACCAAAAAACAGCTCCCCGTCGGGTGCACGGTAATAAGCCTTCCACATAAAGTAATCCGACAGCAGCCCGTCATCCCTGTAAAAGTTTTCAAATATTTCTGATTCCGGATCAAATTTTCCGATGCCATGCTCAGTACTGATCCAAATATTCCCCTGTTTATCCCCCGTCACACCATAAACAGCGTTTCCCGGCGCTCCCCTGGAGACATCATAAAATTCAAATTTATATTCATTCCCATCTTTGAAAACCCTGGCCAATCCTTTGTCATAGGTCCCGACCCAGATATTTGAGTGTGGATCCTGATGAATCGAAATACCATTTTGAATACCCTCCTGGTTTTTATTGTTGGAATTGCTTTTGTTTGGATCCGCTGATCTGTAGTTATTGGATGTGGTGGAGTCAAATACAGGTATTTCTGAAGAAAATTGTTCCGGACTGAAAACTAATTTGCACAACCCAAAATCCCAACTTGCTATCCAGATGGTATTTTCATCAAATAAGAATGACTGGACATTGTGATCTTTCAGAATCCAATGAAATGATTCATCACTGTAATCAAACATGGCTAAACCCATCCGTGTACCAAACCATATTCTTCCAAACCGATCCCCCTGGATATGATAAATCTCATCGTTATTATTCAGGAATTCAGGTCTCGCAAACAACAATTCCTTGTCGTAAATATCATCAACATAACACAATCCATTGTCATGTGATCCGACCCAGAGCCTTTGATTTGCATCCCTGTACAAGGATGAAATATAGTTGGAACAAACACTGTTTCCCTCATCCGGATCGTGTCTGAAATGTGAAATCAATCCAGATGAGGGATCAATTCTGTCCAGACCATCGTTATAAAGACCCACCCAAATAAAACCAGCCGGATCTTTAAATACAGATCGTACCGTCCTGCCTCCAAGTCCCGGATTCCCTCCGGCCCTGAAACGATAGGACCTGAAATTCAGGGTATTGATATTTATACTGGTAAACCCCTCATTCAGGTAAGTTAACCAGATAATACCCGATCTGTTTCCAAAAATCCCTGTGATCGGTTCCTTGAGGATGCTGTTTTTGTTCTCTGTTTCGTGTTGAAGCAACTGTATATTACCTGAGGTCCTGTCTATCCTTGAGAGAATATTTCCTGAGGCTACCCAAAGGTCATTGTTGTAATCCTCATAGATCGCTGTAATATTAGCATTGAATCTCTCCCTGGTATAACCCGAATGTTTCAAAAAGTTCAGATCAGGTTCAATGAAACTGAAATTATGCTCATCGAATTTAAGCAACCCGCCTGATGTTCCCACCCAGCAGATGCCTTTTGAGTCAACATAAATGGTATTTAACTTCCCGGCATCAATCGGGCTGGGAATGTCTTGTACATTCGTAATTGTCAGTGTCCTGGTAATGAGGTCATATCTCTTAAATGTACTTTCAGTAATTATCCATAGTGCAGTACTGTCGTGGTTCAATACAAAATTCCCTGTAAATTCATTCGGGTAGACGAAGAAGTTTTCCTTGGTACTGTCTATCCTTACCAGCTGATTGTGACAGGTGGTCCAAATGGAACCCGACCTGTCTTGTACAACGGACGCCTGCCTGGTGATTTCATTTCTTTTAACCTCTGCAAAGGGGAGATTTGATAAGAGGTTTTTAAACTGGTCGGTCTGTTTATGGTATATATCAATCCCGTCGTCAAGAACGATGATGATATCACCATCGCGGTCTTCAAAGATATCCACCACAAAGTTGCTGCTGAGTGTTCCCTCTATGCCGGGATTCGATGTATAGGTTTTAAATTCATACCCATCGTACTTCTGTAATCCATTATAAGTAATAATCCAGATGTATCCGGATCTGTCGGTGAAAATTTTAAATACGTTGTCGCTGATCAGACCATTGGAAATGTTGTAGTGATCAAAAATATATTCCTTGTCCTGCGAAAAAAGATTGTTTCCGCAGAGCAGGAAAACAATGATTAGCATATAGGATACGAACCTCCCTGGCATGGCTGGATTTTAATGCTGAACTGTTCTGAAATATACAGTATTATTTATTGATTGTCAAATGAGAGATTCTCCCGTCAGGCAGCTGTGCAAGATCTTATCTCGTGCAAATGTAAACATGAGATTTGGGTGATGCAGGTAGATTTTGGACGCCGCTATATGAAAAAAAGCCATCATAGCCATCACTTTTAAGCTCTCCAAAGACCAGAAGCGGATGTTTGTCAACCTCCTGAAAAAACAGCTTCCGAATATCATGCATACGATTGTGGAATAAAGGAGAAAAAGGCAACGCCATCCCAATTAAACAATTTCCGGTTCATAGGCAATGGAATATGACAGCCTATTAGGCAGTGGCCCCTACCATAAAACCTCAATATTGTAATTTTTAAATTGTTTAAAGATAAAAAAGATTGTGTTTAAATCATGGCCGCCCTGGATCCTTTCAAATACTCCTGAATGGATGATATTTTCATTAGCTCCTCTTTATTCTCAGCTTCAAGCTTTATCTTCTTATTCCCACTGATTAATGATTCCAGTGGGATTCCAAGGTACCTGTTTAATAAAGTGATCATTTTTAAAGTTAATGCCCTTTTACCATTCAATACTTCTGAAACCCGGGTCTTTCCTCCAAACAAAGGTGCTATATCCTGTTGCTTTAAATTCATCTGCTCCATCCTGAACTTAATCGCTTCAATGGGATCCGGGGTATCCATCCGGTGATGTTCCTGCTCGTATTTTTCAACAAGCAAAGACAAGAGTTCCAACTCTTCCCCTTTCGGGCTATTAGGCTCAATGGCCTGTTCAGAACTATGTATCAGCTCATATACCCGCTCACAAGCTGCATTATATTCCTGTTCTGTTTTCAGTATTTTAGTTTTCATAACGTATCGTTTTTGCATCTATTCTATCATACTCCTCATGTGTTCCAAACCAAACAATAAACACGATCTTTAATTTATATTCAATGTCAACGACCAACCTGTAATCATTCCCTTTGATATTAAAAACCACTCTTTTTGAACTGATAATGCTGGCATTCCTGTATTTCAGTTTCAGTTCATTTGCGTTATTCCAGGTCGAGTGCTTCACTTCATAACCCCAGGCTTTTAAAGAATCATTGGCCAGCTTGTACTTGCTCTGTCTGCAATAATCAGTGAGGGTTTTCTCTTTTATGATTCGCATACATAGCAAATGTAACAAAAAGTTACCATGTAGGGTAACTTTTGGGCGTATTTTTATACTGACTGCAGCAAGTCTGGATTTCCTGGTGGGAAGTACAGATCTACCAGATTTGTATTTTTCGGGACCCCCGACCTTTTGACTGCCGGAAAATTCACTACTACAACATACCCCCTAGAAATCAAGTATTTAACAGATAACGAAGATTAGCATTTTGGTGCAAAAAGACACTTGAAAAGTACACTCTGAAAATTCTATGGGTTAAAATAGTTGGATAGTCTTTTATATTTTTTGAACAAGTATGGTATGATTGTTGTATTATCTTTTAAAAAGGATTACCTTCTGCATTCATTTTTAATAAAAAATGTTAATTAAATTGGTTCTTAATTGAAATCTACATAGATTTGATTTCAGAATCGTAAGATTCTTTGCCCCTAAGGTGGGACATCCTTAGGACAAAACCCTCAATTGAAGAGGGTTTTTTCATTTAATATACCTCAACATGAGCCAAAAAGTAATTGCATATTTTGATGGCTTTAATTATTATGAGGGTTTAAGGAAGAAAGGGTGGAAGAAGTATTATTGGCAGGATTTAGTGAAATTTGTAGAATTTTTTCTTAGACCTCACCAAGAATTGGAGCAGGTAAGATATTTTTCTGCAGTTCAGAAGCATACCGAAAAAGCCAAAAGACAGGACAAGTTTTTTCAAGCAAATAAATTAAATCCCAAATTCAGTCTGATTTTAGGAGAGTTCAAGCAGCGTACAAAATGGCGTAATGTAGAATGTAATGGAAGAAAAGTTGGGCGGGAAATAAAGTTTTGGGAAGAAAAGAAATCCGATGTTGCCTTAGCATCATATATAATAAGGGATGTTGTTTTGGAAAAATGTGATACAATTTTTCTTTTTTCTGCAGATAGAGATATTACACCTGCACTAGATGTAGTTCAGGAAATTACTCATTCAAAGAAAGCTATTAAAATAATCGTTTTTTTTCCGCCAGGTAATTTTTCATATGATTTGGGCCAAAATGCTAATAAATTTTTCAAGCTAGAAAACCACGAATATAAATTTCAACATTCGCAATTGCGAGAAAAGGTGACACTTAGCAATGGATTTGTTTTTCTTTTTTTAATGAATTTTGGCAGCAGCGCCAGCGCCTTTAACTGGTGACAATCCGTCATATAGTGTACAGGGCATTGAGAAAGGTCAGATCAGGCTGCCGGAAGAGCAGCCATGGGAAACCCTCAAAAAGCAATTGTGCGCCAGACCATGGATCACATATGCTCAAAAACCACTTGGTGGAGTGGGATCGGTAATTAATTATCTGGGCAGATATACCCATCGTGTGGCAATATCCAATTCAAGGATTACCGGAATTAATCAGGATCAGGTGAGTTTTCGCTACAAAGACAACAACAGAAACGGAATCACCAAAACCATGACACTTGATGCCGTTGAGTTTATCCGAAGGTTTATGTTGCATGTTCTGCCGGACAACTTTTATAAGATAAGGTATTTTGGCGTTATGGCTTCTATACATGCCAAAAACTTAAAGGAACAGTGTCTTTCACTGATAGGAACCCTGACAGATGCACCGGTATTTGAAAGAATGCCTGCCACAGAAATATACAGGTATATTAGCGGAAAAGATCCCTTAAAATGTCCGCATTGTAATACCGGAACAATGGAAAGGATCGCTGTTTTTCCTGCTCCTGACAGTTAACGGCTTTCTAAATCAACGTTCTTAAATATGTTTTAAAGAGAAATCAACCGGTCAACAGACCGTAACGGGAAAGTTATGCGCATATACAATGTAAAACCTGCCGCAGCAGGGCTTCAGTCTGTACTATTTTATGAATTTGAAGTGAAAAACGTTCTCATGTCAAAAAATCTTGCTATTAAATGCCCATAGTCCGGAGGCATTGTACAACAATACTTTATCCTTCATACAATACTACCAACTCTTTTTCATAAATTAGTAACTAAAGTTTCCTAGTTGATAAATTGTTGATAATGAAGTAAATAAAAAACAAAAAAAGTTGCATGTCTTAGCCTAATTGGCTATATTTGAATTAGTTACAAACAAATAACGACATGCAACACAATAAAGTTACAGAT
>JAIPBT010000053.1 GCA_021738565.1 Bacteroidales bacterium | reverse complement strand
ACGAGAATGAAACTGACCTTATCAGTTAAGCACAAAAGAGTATTGCCTCGAGCATGCTGATGAAAATTTTAATTCCTTAACTGATATTATAAATGACTAGATATTAAATGATTAATAAATATATTTTCTGATGAAAAAGGCAATTTTAATATTCATAACAATACTGTCATTGTCTTCGCTTTCAGGACAATTACTGAAGGAAGTTCACAACAAACCTACCAGTAAGAAGGTGATCAGTCTGAACTCAACAAAAGATGGTGAGTGGAAGCTGTTCTTTGGAATCCAGGATGCATCTGCTCCACAAACCCCGGATGAACTTAAGGAATCACCTTTGCGATCCATCACAGCCACAGTCCCGGGAAATGTTGAAATCGACCTGCAAAGAGAAGGGATCATTGAGGATCCGATGATCGGCGACAATGTCTATGACCTCAGGAAGTATGAATCCTATTATTGGTGGTATGTGCGTGAATTTGATGCTCCGGACCTTAAAACAGGTGAAAGCCTGGAACTTGCTTTTGATGGCATTGATTGCATTGCCGATATCTGGCTGAATGGCCGGTTAATTGCTTCCGTTGAGAATATGTTTGTGGAACACCATTATGATATTACAGAACTTCTGGAAGACCAAAATGTATTGCATGTACACATCAAGTCCACCGTGCTTGAAGCAAGAGAATATTTTCGCAATAATTTCGGCGTTCGTTACGACCAGCTTGGAGAAGCTGTCAGCATCAGAAAGGCGCCGCACATGTTTGGCTGGGATATCATGCCGCGGCTTATCAGTGCCGGCATATGGCGCGATGTGAAACTTGAGATCATACCCCCCACCTATTTCAGTTCGGTCTACTGGGTTACCAGGGAGGTGTACCCGGATGGGAACAGGGCCAATATGTATGTCGATTGGCAGTTCATGACCGACAGACTCAATGTGGATGACCTTACCCTTACCTTTGAGCTGGAGCGCAACGGAAAATACATTCTTCAGAGGGAAATACATGTGACCACCACCATATCACGGGAACGCATCCGGGGACTTGAAGATGTGGACCTCTGGTGGCCTCGGGGATTCGGCGAACCGGCACGCTACAATGCTATCCTGACACTGAAAGATCCCGATGGAAAGGTATTGTGTGAGAACAGGCAGAGAATAGGTATCCGCAATGCCCGGTTGATCCTGACTCCGATCAATACCAAAGAAAAACCGGGTGATTTCCATTTCGAGGTGAACGGAGAATACATCTTCGTCAAAGGAACAAACTGGGTGCCGCTGGATGCGTTACACAGCAGGGATGTTCAGCACGTTGATAAAGCTGTGAAGATGCTGGCAGACCTGAACTGCAACATGATCCGCATGTGGGGAGGGAATGTCTATGAGAGCAACTGTTTCTACAATCTTTGTGATGAAAAGGGGATCATGGTGTGGCAGGACTTCACCTTTGGGTGCACCACCTATCCGCAGGATGCTGCATTCAGGGAAAAAGTAAAAGATGAAGCAGAAAAAGTGGTTCGTCGGCTGCGAAACCATCCTTCAATCGTGCTGTGGGCCGGGAACAATGAGAACGATGTGTCTCTTCAATGGGCCAACGACCAATCGCACATCAACCCAAATACAGATGTGATCAGCCGTGAAGTGCTGCCCATGGCAGTGCGCGAATGGGATCCCAAAACACCTTACCTCCCGAGTTCCCCGTTTATCAGCGAAGAGGTTTTTGCAGTTAGCAAAAGGATACGTCCTGAATTATCTCCTGAAATGCATCTCTGGGGACCGCGGGGTTATTACAAGGCCCCTTTCTACACGGAAAATAATGCAAAATTCGTTAGCGAAATCGGCTACCATGGCTGTCCGAACATAGAAAGCCTGGAAAAGATGATGACCCCGGGATATGTATATCCCTGGACCAGGGGAACAGAAGAATTGACGGATGCCGGAAAAATCAAAAAGCCGGAAGCACTTGTATGGAACGACGAATGGCAATGCAAGGCCACCCGTTCACATCCCAATTCATCCACCAACAAAGAACGAAATTTATTAATGGTCAACCAGATCCGGGAAGTATTTGGAGAATGCCCCGCGGAGCTGGAGGATTTCGTCACCGCTTCCCAGATTGTGCAGGCAGAGGCCAAGAAATATTTCATTGAATTCTGGCGGATAAACAAAGGCAACCGGAACGGGATCCTATGGTGGAACCTCAGGGATGGATGGCCGATTATTTCAGATGCCATCGTAGATTATTACGGGGGCAAAAAACTGGCCTACCATTACATTAAAAAAGTGCAGACCGATGTATGCGTGATGGTGGGAGATGCCCGGGATGGCGGACATCCCGTGATGCTTGTCAATGATACAAGGGAAGCCAAAAAAGTCAGGGTCCTGATAAAAGACAAAGACTCCGGGAAAGTGCTGCTAAACGACAGCTTCGAAATTGAATCCAACGGAATATCTAAACTAGATGATCTGCCCCGGGTGTCAGACAACCAATTGTGGCTGATTGAATATGAGGTGGATGGAAAACGATACAGCAATCATTATGCAGCCTATCAGCCGCCAATGCAACTGGAGCAATACAAGGAATGGCTGCAATTCCTTAACGTTGTCCGGTTATAAATTACCAGGAAAGAACTGTTTGAAAGTCATGTTGAACTCGTTCTTAACGGCATAAGGTCATGAAAACATATCTCACATCTGTATTGTTGTTATTCAGCACCGTTGTAAATTCCCAGGGGCAGCAACCGGTCCTTGATGAATATATCCGGAAAGGATTGAATTCGAATCAGGCACTTAAGCAGCGCCGCCTGGAATATACAAGCGATCTTATGGCTCTCAGGGAGGCCAAAGGATTGTTTTTCCCGGATGTAAGTCTGAATGCCCGCTACACAGTTGCAGAAGGAGGAAGGATTATAGAATTTCCGGTTGGTGACCTCTTGAATCCAGTCTATTCAACCCTTAATCTGCTTACAGCTTCTCAAGACTTTCCTGCAATTGAGAATGAATCCTTTCGTTTTTACAGGCCCAAAGAACATGAAAGCAAAGTATCTGTTGTCCAGCCGATATTCAGCATGGACCTGATACATAATGTAAAAATCAAGAGAGATGCTGCTGAAATATCATCGATTGATGTTAGCCGGTACAAACGTGAACTGATCCTTGAAATTACAAGGGCCTATTATAACTATCAGAAGGCATATTACCTGACTCGCTTGGCGGATACCACCATGATCCTTATAAACGAAAATATAAGAGTCAGCCGGAGTCTTTATGAAAATGACCTGGTAACAATTGATAAAGTCTATCGCTCAGAAGCTGAAAAGGCCATTGCAGAGGCCGAGCTTGCAAAGGCAAGGAACAGGTTAGAATCCTCCCGGGCCTATTTCAATTTTTTACTGAACAGGAACCTGGAACAAGAAATTATTCTTTCCAAACCCAACATCTTAAACGCATTGGCCTCGCTTCCTGAAGCGCAGCAGACAGGAATACAGAACAGGGAAGAGCTCGATATGATACGAGAGTACCAGTCAATGAACCAGCAGGTTTTAAAACTACAGCGCGGAAAAAATTTACCCGGCCTGTTCGGAATGGTAGATTACGGTTTTCAAGGTGAGGAATACAGGTTTACCAGCGATGATGACTTCGTCCTTGCATCCCTGGTATTGAAATGGGATCTTTTCCAGGGAATGGTAAACCATGCAAAGATACAGCAAACCAAAATCGAAGGAGAAAAACTCAAAGCAATATTTCAGCAATCAGAACAACAGATAAAACTGGAAGTGATCAACAGCTATTATGCATTACAGGCAGCATATGATGCATTGCAGGCAAGAAAAAAACAACAACGATCAGCGAAAAGCGCCTACCGCCTGATCAGGAAAAAATATGCAGAAGGGCAGGCATCCCTTTTGGAACTGATTGATGCACGTACAAGCATGACTGGTGCAGCTTCCGCTGTGATCATCGCTGAAAATGAATATTTCATTTGCACGGCTGAACTGGAATATGCAACGGGAATTGTGGACCTGGACAATTATTAATATGGTATTAAACCTCAGAGTATCCCGATGATATATCGGGATGAACTCATATTTTCGGAGTAGAACTCTGAGAAATTAAACCTCTTCCTACGCGTCCTCCGTAGCGGAACGCGAAGGAAGATTAAATCAATTACAATGAGAATTCATCAAATCTTTATCGTATGTTTTATGCTTTCCCTAGCCGCATGCAAACCGGATGTCAGGGAAAAAGAAACCCCTGAAGATACATTGCATGTTAAAGCGGAACCGGCTGTACGTGTAACTTACAAGGTTCCGGTAAGACTGATGGGTATTCTGGGAACAAAGCAGGAAATGAAGCTAAGTTTCAAAACAGGAGGTATTATTGGCAGGGTAAATGTTCGTGACGGTGAGAATGTGAAAAAGGGCCATGAACTTATAAGTCTCAACCTCGAAGAAATTGAAGCGCATGCAAAACAGGCTTCCGTTGCTTACAAAAAAGCAAAGCGCGATCTGGAAAGGACAAAAAACCTGTATGCTGATAGTGTTGCTACACTTGAACAGTACCAGAATAGCCAGTCAGCATATGAAATGGTGAAAGCACAGAAACAGATCGCAGATTTTAACCTGCTCCATTCAAAAATCACAGCTCCGTCCAATGGCAAAGTGCAAAAAGTACTGGCTGAGGCAAATGAGATCATAGCACCCGGTTATCCGGCCATTTTATTCGCATCGACAGAAAGTGACTGGGTGGTAAGGGTTGCAGTTACCGACAAGGATGTGGTCAAACTTAGGATTGGCGATTCAGCCATAGTGACCATGGATGCATTTCCCGGTGATACCCTGTCTGCAACAATATCAGAGCTGGGGTCTATTGCAGATCCCGTTACCGGAACCTATGAAGCAGAATTGCACATCAGGCATCCTGACCCTCGTTTCCGCACAGGATACATTTCCCGCGTACTGATATATCCGCATGAAAAGGTAACGGGCATAAGTGTTCCGATGAATGCCTTGCTGGACATCTCTGATCACAATGCATATGCATATGTTGTAAAAGAGGGAAAGGCAATCAAGAGAAATGTCAAAACAGGCAATGTTAAAAACGGGCATGTTATCATCCTGGAAGGAATTTCAGCCGGGGACTCAGTAATAGTATCAGGTGCCCATTACATACAAAACGACACAAGGATCCGTATCACCAATTAATTATCCGGCACAATGAGATTACCCAAACTGGCAATTGATAATACCTCCTTTACCTGGATGCTGTTTATATTCCTGGCAGTCATTGGTATACGTGCCCTGCTCTTCATGCCCCGTACAGAAAACCCCGAAGTGACTGTCCCGGGATCATCCATTATCGTTGTTATGCCTGGTGCAAGTACAATCGATATGGAACAGATGGTCGCCCTGCCAATCGAAGAGACTGTAAATGAACTGGAGGATATCAAAAATATCAAGACCTCTGTTCGTGGAGGACTGGCAGTTATATCTGTTGAATTTGAGTTCAACACTGATGCTGATGAAAAATACAACGAGGTAGTACAGCAGGTGAACGGCATACGCAATACCCTCCCGAATGAGATCCTGAGCCTGGACATGTGGCAATGGACCATTGCAGACCTGTCAATGATCCAACTTGCACTTGTCAGCAGCACAGCTTCCTATGCAGAAATTGAACAGGAGGCAGATCGCCTCAGTCAGGAATTGGAAAAGAACAGGAACATACGGAAAGTTTCAACCTTCGGCCTACCGGAACAGCAGGTTCATATTTCACTGGACCTGGGAAAAATGGCCATGGTCAACACCTCCCTTGACCAAGTGATCAAATCCATACAATCGAACAACGCATCCATTCCCGGAGGAGATGTTCGGATAGGTTACCAAAATATGAATGTAAGGACATCGGGCGGTTACAACAACCTGGATGAGATAAGGAACACGGTCGTGAACTCCTATAATGGGAAACTTATTTACCTGGATAATATTGCAAATATCGGCTTCGGTTATGAATCGTTGAGCCACATTACCCGTTATGATGGGCTCAGATGCATATTTATAACCGTCAGTCAAAAGGAAGGATTAAATGTGCTGTCAACAGCCCGGGAGATCGACCCTGTCATTGAATCCTTCGCAGAAAAATTACCGGATGACATGCAGCTTGAAACGGTGTTTGAACAATCCGACAAAGTGCGGGACAGGATCAATGGCTTTACGATGAACCTTATACAGGGCATCGTTCTTGTTGGAATTGTTATTTTCCTTTCACTGGGATTCCGCTCCTCCCTGATCGTAGTTCTGGCCATTCCCCTGTCTATAATTATCGGGTTGGGTTTCATAGACCTTGCAGGTTTCGGATTGCAGCAGATCTCCATTGCCGGACTGGTAGTTGCACTTGGATTGCTGGTGGATAACTCTATTGTTGTGGTTGAAAATATCGACCGGTACAGGTCGCTTGGAAAAGACGCGGCAGCTGCATCCGTGGAGGCCACATCTGAAATAGGTTGGCCTGTCCTGGCTGCAACTATCACTACTGTGCTGGCATTTGTTCCCATTGCTTTAATGCCCGACCGGGCCGGAGAATTCATTAAATCGCTACCGGTTTCTATAACCATCACTTTATCGGTTTCCCTATTGATTGCACTTGCCTTAACACCGGTAATTACGAGCCGGATTTTCAGGAATACCAGACCCGGATCAGGTAAGGTCAGGGGAATCCGGTGGCTGCTGAAATGGATCATCGAACATCCATTCCGTGGCACACTGAGAACAGCATTAAAAAGACCTTTTGTGGTGGTAATTTTAGCACTAATCTTCCTGGGGATATCCCTGTATATGTTCAGGTATGTCGGGGTCAGTTTTTTTCCAAAAGCAGAACAGCCCAACCTCCTTGTGCAGGCAACCTTACCGGAAGGTTCTGATCTAACGAAAACAGATGAGGTGGCAAGGTATATTGAACGTGTACTGGATACCACACCCGGAGTAAAATATTATGCAACAAATGTGGGCCATGGCAATCCCCAGATTTATTACAACGTTTTACCCAGGAGGATGGATGAAACTTTTGCAGATATTTATGTGGAATTGTATTACTTCACCCCGGCTTCATTTTCTAATATCCTTGAAGGTTTAAGAAGAAATTTTAACAAGTACCCAGGTGCCCGCATACGGGTGAAGGATTTTGAACAGGGACCTCCAATTGATGCTCCGGTTCAGATCTACCTTAATGGCAGGGACCTTGATATACTGCGGAATATTTCTGCAGACGTGGAAGGTTTCATACATGAGCAGCCAGGTGCAATAAACATTGAAAATCAATTTGTTAAAACGAATACAGAAGTATATTTCGATGTCAACAAGGACAAGGCAAACCTGCTGGGGGTGCCACTGGTCGAGATTGACCGCACGATCCGCACATCAGTGACAGGTCTTACAGCAGCATCATTCAGGAATCAGCAGGGAAAAGAATTCGACATGGTGCTAAAGATGAAATCAGACAAGGAATTTAAGCTGGAGGACCTGGATCAGGTATATGTTGCATCCCTGTCGGGAAAGCAGATACCCATAAAGCAATTGGTGAATGTAAGGTTCCTGCAGGTGCCCTCTTCCATTACCAGGATGGATATGGAACGTACTGCGGAAATACGTGCAGATATCCGACCTGGTTTCACACTTAACGAAGTAATCGATCCCGTCATTGAACAGCTTGAAGGTTACCAGATGCCATCCGGCTACTCATACCGTATTTCCGGGGAACTCGAAGGAAGAAGGGAGGCTTTTGGTGGCATGTATAACGCTGTGATCATTGCAATAATTTCCATTTTTTCTGTACTGGTTCTTCAATTCAGATCAATCCGGCAGCCATTGATCGTGTTTCTTGCCATACCATTTGCCGTTACGGGCATGATCTGGGCACTTTACCTGGCAAATATAACTTTCTCATTTACAGCATTTGTGGGACTGACCAGTCTTGCAGGTATTGTTGTAAACAATTCGATCATTCTTGTTGACTACATCAATAAACTGCGGGCAAAAGGCGGCACCCTTGATGAAGCCCTCAGGGAGGCAGCCGAAACCCGGTTCACCCCTATTGTCCTGACGGCTTTCACCACCATCGGCGGATTGTTGCCCCTGACGCTGAGAGGAGGCACGCTCTGGGCCCCCATGGGCTGGACCATTATCGGTGGCCTGCTGGTTTCCACGGTATTGACGCTCGTTCTGGTTCCGGTATTTTACAAAATACTCGAAAAAAAATTAAAATTTAATGGCCTCCAAACGTAACCAGGGCAAATAGTTAATAATATGAGTTTTCTTTCTGACAATAGTTATAATTGTAATTTTTAATAAACCAAACTAAAAATTCTGTCTTGATGAAATTTTTGAAACACAAAATTAAACCGTACAATTCCAGGCGATATTTTCTTAAATCAGCTGGAACCTTTCTTGCAGGACTTAGTATTTTCCGTCCATTGTTAGCATCTTCAGGAACAAATTCAGTTGGGTACAAAAGAAAAGACAAGGCAAATGGACCATCCGTGGTTCCACTGGAAGCGGATGAACTTTTACCCGATGGTGTCAGAGCGGTATGGGACCTCTCAAAGGCCTATCGTGAAAAAACCGTATCGAGGGAACGCATTTGCATCAACGGTTTGTGGCAATGGCAACCCGGGAGAGGGGAATCGGAACCGGTACCTGCCAGTAATTGGGGTTATTTTAAGGTTCCCGGAAGCTGGCCGGGAATAACCCATTACCTCCAGAAAGAAAGTCAGACCTTATTTGCTCATCCGGCATGGAAAATCGAATCCCTCAGGAACACCGATGTTGCATGGTACCAACGGGAAATCAGTATCCCGGAAAACTGGCGAAACAGGCAGATCGTTCTTTCCTCTGAATACCTGAATTCCAGCGCTGAGATCTTTATTGATGGGAAACGGACAGGTGAGATCCTGTTTCCCGCGGGGGAACTGGATCTGACTCCAATTTGCATAGCCGGAAACACGCATTTGCTCAGCATGAAAGTTACTGCCTTGCCCCTCAGCGATGTGGTTGCCATTTTCAGCGACAGCAATGCATCGCGCCAGGGAAGAGGACAGGTAGCCAGGCGAGGTTTGTGCGGAGATGTTTTCCTTATTAGCCGACCCCTGAACGCGAGTGTCAGGGATGTTCAGATCATTACTTCCGTACGCAAAAAGAAAATCACATTCAAGGTCAGATTGGACAACCTTAAACGGGGAGAACAATATAAACTTCGCTATTCGATAAGTGATGGTGAGAAAAAAGTAAGAGAATTTACAAGCAGCGTTTTCAATACCGATGACCTAAAGGACAATTTTCTGACATACACAGCATCCTGGTTGCCCGAAAAACTCTGGGATATTCATACCCCGAAAAATATGTATGACTGTACCGTTTCTCTCTTCAAAAATGATAATACTTCCCTGGATACCGCTTATACTATACGATTTGGGTTCAGGGAGTTCCGGATTGAAGGGCGTGACTTCTTCTTGAATGGCAGCCGTATCTATCTTTCTGCAGTCCCCATCGATAATGCACTGGTTGGCGCAGCCCTGGCAAACTATGAAGCTGCAAAGGAAAGTATGCACAGGTTGATGAGCTTTGGTATTAACTTCGTTTATACGCACAATTATGGATGTGAGCCGGGCACCCATATTGGGTACGATGAAATTCTCAGGGCGGCTGATGACACAGGTATGCTGATATCATTTTCGCAACCTCATTTCGGTCAATATGACTGGCAGGCAGAGGATGCTGACCGGAAAAATGGCTATGCACACCATGCCGAATTCTATACCAAAGTGGCCGGGAATCATCCATCCGTTGTATTCTACTCCATGAGCCACAATGCATGCGGCTATACCGATGATATGAATCCAGACAGGATCGATGGACTTACACGCACGGCTTCCGAGTGGTCGAATAACAATGCCAGGAAAGCCGTCCGGGCAGAAGCAATCGTTGCTGCTCTTGATTCAGGCAGGATCATATATCACCATTCTTCAGGTAACCTTGGATCAATGCACACCAGTAATTTCTATCCAAACTGGGTTCCGGTCCAGGAAATGTCTGACTGGTTTGAGCACTGGGCAACCAAAGGTGAAAAACCTCTTTTCACATGCGAATACGCTGCCCCTTTTACCTGGGACTGGGGCTTGTACAGGGGGTGGTACAAGGGCAAAAGAGAATTTGGCAGTGCAGCTGTCCCCTGGGAATTCTGCATGGCCGAATGGAACTCCCAATTCCTCGGTGACGAGGCGTTCAGAATCTCTGAGCTTGAAAAGAGAAACCTTCGCTGGGAATCAGAACGCTTTAAGGAAGGAGCAGTCTGGTACCGCTGGGATTATCCGCACAGCTTTGGAGACAAGATGTTCAATGAAAGGATTCCGGTATTAATCAAGCACCTTGCCGGCCAGTGGCGGGCTTTTCGTACCTGGGGCATTTCTGCCAACTCGCCGTGGGATTACAGCTCTTACTGGCAATTGCAGGAAGAATCAACGGGCAAACGAAAAAATCTTATTGTTGACTGGGATAATCTGCAGAAGCCGGGGTTCAGCGCTGATTTTACCGAACGTAATAACAGGATGGACCTGGATGTTGCATTTGATCAATCTGACTGGATCCCAACTGCTGCCACGGCGCTTATGGAAAACAACATGCCCCTTCTTGCATACATTGGCGGGAACTCATCATCTTTCACAAGCAAGGATCACAATTTTCTCCCGGGCACAAAGTTCAACAAACAATTGATCATTATAAATAACACCCGAACAGAAGTTGCCTGTGAGTGCAAATGGTCACTTAACCTGCCGGATCCAATTAACGGTGAAAAGACAATCAGCCTGCAAACGGGAAGTCAGGAACAGATCCCGCTCGAATTCGAACTTCCCGGTTCGTTACCTCCGGGGAAATATAAAATTGATGCATCGTTCCGCTTCAGCAACAGAGAAACTCAAAATGATTCATTTGAGATAAATGTGATTTTAAGCCCGGAGGTTGTAAAACAGGCAGATAAATTGGCTTTGTACGATCCGAAGGGTCAAACACGCCAATTGCTTGATGATCTTGGTATAAATTATCAGGAGATAGAAGCAGGCACTTCATTAGAGGGCTATGATACCATCATTATCGGGAAAGAAGCAATGACAACCGGTGGTGCAGGATTGGACATTGACCGTGTTCGTGAAGGATTGAAAGTGATAGTCTTTGAACAAAGCACGGAGGTGCTTGAGAAACGTTTCGGCTTCCGCGTAGTTGAGTATGGTTTGCGAAACGTATTTACGCGGATACCGGATCATCCGGCATTAACGGGACTTGACCAGGAAAACCTCCGCGATTGGCGGGGAGATGCAACGTTGTATCCGGACAAGTTGGAGTACACGACAGATCCTGATTTGTTCAATGGGGTACCAACCATCCGATGGTGTGATATTCCGGTAACTAAGATTTGGAGGTGTGGGAACAGGGGGAATGTGGCCAGTGTACTGATAGAGAAACCTGCCTGTGGTGATTTCCTTCCGATCATAGATGGTGGATACAGCCTGCAGTACAGTCCTTTAATGGAGTATAAGGAAGGAAAAGGAATGGTGTTGTTCTGTCAGATGGATGTAACAGGCCGTACAGAAACGGAACCTGCAGCAAAAAGACTGGTGCGTAATATCTATTCTTACGTATCGGATTGGAAACCAAATCCAACCCGGCATGCCGTATATGCAGGAGAAGAAAACGGACTTAGTCACCTTCAAAAAACAGGAGTAGCTGTATCTCCGTTTGCGGAAAAAAAACTGTCCGATGGTCAAATCCTTGTTGCCGGTCCGGGTTCCGGGAAAATTCTGAATTCACACTCAAAGAAAATTAAGAAATGGATACAATCCGGAGGACAAATGCTTGCTATTGGTTTTGACCAGGAAGACGCAAATGCGCTTTTACCTTTTGAGGTCGTAATGAAAAAAGAAGAACACATAGCATCCTATTTTGAGCCATCCAAGCCGGGCTCTCCATTCGCAGGGATCGGCCCATCGGATGTTCATAACCGTGAGCCCAAAGAATACCCACTGGTAGCCGGAGGAACAGAAACAGTTGGAAACGGTGTTCTTGCAACAACGGAGAATGGGAACCCGGCCTTTTGTCAGCTCACACCATGGAAGAATGACTACAGCAACGAAAAACACAATGTGAAGCAGACCTACCGGCGATCATCCTTCCTGCTTAACCGCCTGCTGTGTAATATGGGTGCAGTAAGTTCCACACCATTGCTAGCACGATTCAGCAATACTGTTGATCCCAATGGAAATGACAAAAGATGGCTGGATGGATTCTACATGGATGAGCCGGAAGAATGGGATTATCCTTACCGGTTTTTCCGATGGTAAGACAACGATTATTAATGAATGGAAGGCAGCATGTATTTATAAACGATTAAATTTCCTATTTTTAACATTACAAGTCAGGAGTTGATTATTATTGATCTTAAAAAAAGGCAGCAGCTTGTTTTAAATGATATCAAACAAAAACAAATACTATGAAAAGAAAAAAACAACCGGAAGCAATAAAGCGCAGGGAATTTTTACAAACCAGTGCCAGGTATACTGCTGGCGCCATACTCATGGGATTGGGAACTTCTGAACTATTCGGTACAACCAATTCACATCGATCAGGAACTTCAATTGAAACGGTCACGCTCAACAATGGCTTAGAAATGCCGATCCTGGGATTCGGAACCTTATATCTTACGGAGGAACTCGGTGTGAGATGTGTCGCAGATGCCATCTCCCTGGGGTACCGGCTTATCGACACTGCAAAAGTTTACAACAATGAAGAATCCGTTGGCGGAGGAATTAAGCAAAGCGGGATCAACAGGGAAGAACTGTTTGTAACCTCCAAGATATGGGTAGATGATTATGGCTATGAATCAGGGAAAAAAGCCTTTCAGACATCCCTGGACAAACTGGGTCTTGACTATCTGGACCTTTACCTTATCCACCGGCCCCGGGGAGATGTAAAAGGAGCATGGAAAGCCATGGAGGAACTCTATAAGGAAGGAAGGATCAAGGCCATTGGTGTTAGTAATTTTGAGGACCATCATCTTGATGAACTGCTCTCCTATGCAACAGTTAAACCGGCTGTCAACCAGATCGAAACACACGCCTTCTTTGTACAGGAAAAAGCGAGAAAAAGCCTGGAAAAATACGGAATACAACATGAAGCATGGTCCCCCCTGGCCCAGGGCCGGAACGGGCATTTCACGAACAAAACCCTTGCTGAAATTGGAAAGAAATACAACAGGACAAATGCCCAGGTGAGCCTGCGGTGGCACTACCAGCGGGGTATCGTTGCCATACCAAGGAGCTCCCAAAAGGCACACATGCAGGAAAACCTGAACATATTCGACTTTGAGCTGGATGAAAATGATATGAAAACAATTGCCGCACTGGATCTGAACATCACGCAATTCCCGGAATGGGAGTAGATTTCAGAATGAGTTGGATCATGCTTTGTCTTGTACTTATCATTGGCTGTGAAAAGACAAATGACCCACTAGTATTCACCAGACTAAACACATAACTATGACTAAATCGATTTCCTCCAATGCCCGGATCATTCATCTACCGTCCATGCTCCTTCTTCTCACTTTTTCTCTAAACTTCGCCTCCTGTGAAACCCAGTCAAAGTTTAAGCCTGAAAAATCAATAGCATACTTTGATTATTTTAATTATCAGGGAAATGACGACTACTACAACGAATATTCGCTGACTGAAGCTGACCAGTTTTATAATCCCATTCTGCCAGGCTGGTATTCCGACCCCAGTATATGTAAAAGAGGAGATGACTACTTTTTGGTGACATCTACCTTTTCCTATTTTCCCGGAGTTCCAATTTTTCATAGCACCGACCTCGTCAACTGGAAACAAATTGGCCATGTACTGGACCGGCCGTCCCAACTTCCCCTGGAAGGACAACGTATTGGTGAAGGAATATTTGCTCCTGCCATCAGTTACAATCCTCATAATGAGACCTTTTACATGATCACTACCAATATCCGCCGTGGCAATTTCTTTGTTAAGACGAAGGATCCTTTCGGTGAATGGTCAGACCCGGTATGGTTACCTGAAGTACAGGGCATTGATCCCTCAATCTTCTTCGATGATGATGGAAAAGCCTACATCGTGAATAATGATGCACCAGATGGCAAGCCCCTTTACCAGGGACATCGGGCCATACGTGTTCAGGAGTTCGATTGGAAAACTGAAAAAGCATTCGGCCCAAGGAAAATGATCGTGAATGGAGGAGTAAATATAGAGGAAAAACCCATCTGGATTGAGGGACCACACATCTATAAGATACATGGAATGTACTACCTGATGGATGCGGAGGGAGGATCAGGCCCACAGCATTCGGAAGTGATTTTTAAAAGTGAAAAACCAATGGGACCATATGTTGCATGGGATAAAAATCCAATCCTTACCCAACGCCACCTGGATCCGAAACGACCAAATCCAATTGGTTGGGCGGGTCATGCCGACCTTGTTCAGGACAAAGCAGGTGACTGGTGGGCAGTATTCCTGGCTTGCCGCCCAATTGACAATGAATTTGAAAACCTCGGCAGGGAGACTTTTCTGATGCCTGTAAAATGGTCTGATGACGGATTCCCATACATGACCCAGGGAGATGATTTAATACCAATGATCGTAGAAAAGAAAGGTGTAACACGCGAAAATGTCACCTTCGGTAATTTTAGTGTGAAGGATGATTTTAGTGATGCAGCGCTGGGTCTCGAATGGATGACACTGAGGACCCCGGCTGCAGAGCTGTATTCCCTGCAAGATCCCGCCGGTTACCTTTCATTGACTTGTATTGAGAATAAAGCAACACAAAGAAAAACACCAGCCCTTATCCTGAGGAGACTTCAGCATCACAAATTTGAATGTGAAACAAAACTCACCTTTGACCCGGCTGAGAATGATGCTGCAGGTTTGCTGCTGCTTAAAGATGAAGGACATCAGTACTTTCTTTCGGTGAGCAAAGTAAACGATAAGAGGGAGATCAGTCTAATAAAAGTATCTCGTTCAAAAGAAGAGAAACTGGCTACAGCAATGATTAAGGCTGGGTCTGATGCGCTTGGATTGAAGGTAGTTTCACAGGGCAAAACCTTTGATTTCTATTATGCCCAAAAAGAAAATAAATGGGAACTTCTTTGTGCCGACATAGATGCACATTACCTCTCAACTGATAATTCCTATGGCTTTACCGGAACCACGATCGGGATGTATGCAGTGAAAAATCCTGATGCCCCTGTTCAAAATATTAAGCCGGCTCCTGAAGGTTTCGACCGTGAACGAAGCGGTATATCACCTGGCAAATTAGATTCAATCGAATATTCATCTAAAACCGTAGGCACAAAACGCAAAGCGCTTGTCTATACACCACCGGGGTTTTCAAAAGATACAAAATACCCTGTCCTGTATCTGCTGCACGGAATTGGAGGCGATGAAAAGGAATGGCTCAATGGTGGAAATCCACAGGTCATTCTTGATAACCTGTATGCAGATGGCAAGGTAAAACCCATGATCGTGGTGATGCCAAATGGCAGGGCCATGAAAGACGACAGGGCTGTGGGAAATATTTTCGACAGTACCAGGGTTGCGGCTTTTGCGACCTTTGAAAAAGACTTGCTCAACGACCTGATTCCATATATTGAATCAACTTATCCGGTAATAAAGGACAGAGAAAAAAGGGCCATTGCCGGACTTTCTATGGGAGGTGGCCAGTCATTAAATTTTGGCTTAGGCAATCTTGATCAGTTTGCCTGGGTCGGAGGCTTCTCTTCCGCCCCAAATACAAAATCTCCTGAAGAGTTACTCCCGGATCCCGGAAAAGCAAAAGAGATGCTGAAAACCCTCTGGTTTTCCTGTGGCGATAATGACGGACTCATTAGAATTAGTCAGGAAATCCACGAATATTTTCTTGAAAAAAAAGTTCCACATACTTTCTATGTTATTCCTGGAGGGGGCCATGATTTCAATGTTTGGAAGGAAAGTTTGTACCAGTTTTCACAATTGATTTTCATATAATCGTGTTTAAATGCGGGGCCACAGGCTCATTCCAGCTACTTGTGAATGGAGAATCCCTCATTAAATATGAACACTGGCGTACCCTTCCGGCTAGAATTCCATTCACCGTTGAAGCCGGAAAAACTTATAAAATTGAGATATTGTTTGCGCAACTGAATAATTGGCAGGCCAATATCGAATTTGATTTCGGGAAAGAATTGAATATTATGAGTAAAAAAATTATAATCCTGGCTATTATCCTGTTGGCAAGTGCAAGTCTTTCAGCTCAGAAAATACATTCTGATAACGGCGACGGCACTTACACCAACCCTGTAATTCCTGCCGATTTTCCTGATCCCGATGTGATCCAGGTGGACGATACCTACTATATGGTTAGTACAACTATGTTCATCTTTCCCGGCGTAACAATTTTAAAATCCCACGATCTGGTCAACTGGGAATATTGCAGCAATGCCTTACCGCGCTTTGATTGCAGTCCCTGCTACAACCTCGATGGTTGTAACCGCTATTCACATGGACAGTGGGCAACCAGCATTAAGTACAACCAGGGGAAATATTATTTGCTTTTTATAACACTTGATGAAGGAGGCTTTATCTGTTCAGCTGATAAGGCTGAAGGACCCTGGGATCTCAGGAAGTTGCCCAAAGGTTTTTATGATCCCGGACTCTTCTTTGATGATGACGAAAGGATTTATGTGGCCCACGGATACAGTGATATTTCAATAACTGAACTGAATCCGGATTTTTCACCTAAAGGGGAAGATGTGCATGTGTTTTCCGGAGATATCCGAAGAGGTCTTGAAGGAATGCATGTGTATAAGATCAATGACTATTATTATCTATATGGAACGTATGGAGGTCGGGATGGTATCCAGGTAGCGCTGCGCTCAAAGAACATTTACGGACCATACGAGCAGAAGGTCGTAATCAGGGACTTAACACCGGGAATAAATTTTGGCATACACCAGGGTGCACTCTTACAAACCAAAACGGGCGAATGGTGGACAATTTTGTTTGTAGATAGTGGTCCCTTCGGACGTTTTCCTTCTTTACAACCTGTTACCTGGGTAGATGACTGGCCCATGGTGGGTGTGGATGGTAAGGCTGTGACCACTTATAAAAAACCTGATGTGGGACAGGAATATCCAATATGGGATTTTCCAGCTTCCGACGAATTTGATCAATCGACACTTGGCATGCAATGGGGCTGGAATCATAACCCGGATCCCAATCACTGGTCCCTGACTGTGCGGCCAGGTTACCTGCGCCTGACTACAGCCAAGGTGGTAAATAATCTTCGCGAAGCACGGAATACACTTACCCAGCGGCCCTTTGCCAAGTATGATCAGTCAATTCCTACAATAGGAAGTACGAAACTTGATACAAGACATATAAAAGATGGTGACATCGCAGGACTGGCTGTCTTCCAGGATCCTTATGCCTATATCGCCGTGACACAGGATAAAGGATCAAAGAAACTGATCATGGTTAATAATGGAGAGCTCATTGCATCTGTTCCCCTAAAATCCAAAACAATTTACTTCAGAACAATTGCTTCAAACAGTACCGGAATTGCGTATTTCGAATATAGCCTGAATGGAAAAAGCTATACACGTCTCGGAAATGATTTAAATATGCGTTTTAGTCTGAAAATATTTACAGGAAACAAATTCTGTCTCTTCAATTATGCAACTGTAGAAACAGGAGGCTATGCAGATTTTGACTGGTTCAGGGTCGAATAAATCTTAGTACTTGTTGAATGTTTAAATTCCAGGTGACTATTCCCAACCAATTGCATTTTATTTTTCCCAATGATACTGGTACCATGTGAATTGTTTCCGCGATAATCACAAATCGGACTTTTGTTTAATTTCAGAGATGTCAACGACCGACAGAAGGCATTTCCGGTCATCGCCCGTAACAATGCCTTCTATATATACAAACGATAAAGTCTTATCATTATAACTCAGTTTAACATTGCATGACTCTTTGGCAGAGCTGGTATAGACTTTCCTGAAAAAGTCATTGAAGACTTTCTTCGATTCTTTGGAGATAAAGAGTTTAAAATTGCTGTCTACCAAACTATAACGCTTGTCACCCAGCAATTCAGCGCCTGTGAAATTCAGTTCACTGATGCTTCCGTCCTCATCCAGGGTAAAATAGCCCATTGGAGCCAGGTCATACAACATTGTATATTTCTTAAGCGCTGCTTCAGCAGTTTCATTCGCACGACGTAACTCCTCGTTCTGCATTTCCAACTCAATCTGGTGCACCTGAAGTTCGTGCAGGAGCTTCTTTGCATCAGTTTCCAGGTCGGGTTTAACTTCGCTTTTTTGCTTTGACTTCAATTTTTCTTCAGCTTTTTTACGCAGCATCCCGGGATCTGATGAATCTTGATTTTCGATACTCATGATTAATGATGTTTTGTTAGTAACAATCCTACAGGTAACTTTAAGTAGTTTAAAAGTACACTTACTGACCATTCAGCTGCCTCGATTTTTCCACTGTTGGCAATTACCTGCATTTTAATATTGCTTTCGGACATATTCACAGGCAGATCCTGTAGCTCCTTTTCACTCTTTTTACGGGACTTTTCCGGAATAAATATCGTTATAAAATCCTGATCAATCATCTCTGATCGCTTCTTTCCAAAGAATTTTTCAGCGGAAAGATTGAATTCCTCTATTTTCCCATCAAGTGATAGTTTAAGTATTGGAGATCGTGATGAATTCAACAAGGACCGGTTCATCTGTTCTGTTTCGTGTAGTTTTGATTCAATCTTTTTGAGATCGGAAAGATCGAAAAAAGTTATTACCAGACCATCGATCCTGTCGTCAACAGTGCGGTAAGGCATAATGCGTATTGAAAACCATCGTCCGTCTTTAGTCGGTACCTGTTTTTGAATAAAAACAAGCGTCCTTAATACTTCCATTGCATCATCTGCAAGTTCGGGGTATTCAAGAATCGAAACCAGGTCAGTGAAACTACGTCCGATATCACTCTTTATCAGCTTAAAAATCTTGGTTGCCTGATTGGTATACCGGCGGATATTGAGATCCTTATCGAGGAATAGCGTTGCAATATTGGTACTGTTGAGCAGGTTTTTCATATCACTGTCCACCCTGGAGTACTCCTCCACCTTTGATTGGAGTTCCGCATTAACAGTCTGGAGTTCTTCATTCAGACTCTGCATCTCTTCCTTGGAAGTTGTCAGCTCTTCATTGGTTGACTGCAGCTCTTCATTGGTTGACTGTAATTCCTCATTTGTAGATTTCAGCTCTTCCTGCGATGTTTGCATCTCTTCATGTGTGCTTTGCATCTCTTCCCGTGTCTGCTGCAACTCTTTTTCCAGTTCAATCTGTCTCTGACTTGTAAGTGTTTTCTTTGTTTTGCCAGTATGACGATCGGGTTCAGGCGGATCATTAATCTCAGAAAAAACTATCATAAGGTAACCGTTCAACTGCTTTGGTTTATCTATCCATTGAATAGTTACATTTAATTTCAGGGTTGAACCGTTGGATTCTACTTTTAAATTATGCAATACAACGGTTTCCCCTTTTTTGATGGCTTTGCGGAATGCCGTCGGGAACTCATTGCGCAGACCCTCGCGGAGCATGACAAAAATATTCATATTCGCCTTGCCAACAGATGGCTCTAAATATTTCCCGGTACGACCACTGATATAGATAATGTCTCCTTCTTCATTTACCAGCACACCGGCGGGTGAGAAATGCTGTAAAAGAAGCTGATCCGCCATTGTCTGGACATTCTGCATTGATTTGTAAGGAATTTGTTTTTCAGTACCGGAGGCCGATTGGGATTTTGAAAATGAAGAAGGGAAATCATATAATTCCGGTGCGCCTGAAGCATCTTTTTGTCTGAATATTTTTAGTTTTGAATCTACCACTCTGAAAAGATTGCTTTGATTTCCCAGTGTTTCGGAACTTCCAAGCACCATATACCCATTAGGATTTAAACTATAGTAGAAGAGTCTCAATATTTTCTCTTGCAGCTCCGAATCCAGGTAAATTAAGAGATTCCTGCATGAGAGAATATCGATCTTTGTAAAAGGCGGGTGCATTAAAATATTGTGATTAGCAAACACAACCAATTCCCTTATCTCTTTTTTAACCTGGTACCCTTCTTCAGTTTTATTAAAAAACCGGCTAAGACGTGCCGCAGAAACATCTGCAGCAATATTTGCAGGGAAAAATGCCCTTCTTGCTGTTTCGATAGCTTCGCTGTCAAGGTCTGAAGCAAAAATCTGTAAGCTGATCCTTCCCTGGGGTTTGACTTTCTCAACCGCTTCCCTGAAAATCATTGCAAGAGAATATGCTTCTTCACCTGTTGAACACGCCGGCACCCATGCTCTCAATATTGAAACTTCCTTCAGGCTCTTAATTATTTCCGGAAGTACAGACGCTTTCAGTTTATCCCATACCGGGGCGTCACGAAAGAAATTGGTAACTCCAATCATCAGCTCCTTGAAAAGGATATTGGTTTCCCCAGGATTCTCCTGCAAAAAGTGAACATATGAAGAGATTCTATTAATCTTATGAACTGCCATTCTTCTTTCAATCCTTCGATATACCGTGCTTTTTTTATACATTGAAAAGTCGTTGCCGGTATTGCTTCGAAGGAGAATAATTATTTTTTCAAGGGAACTTTTATCTTTACTGTCGATTTCAAGGTTTGACTTTAAATCCGGGATGCGATTCATGAAGTCCAGAATCATTTTAGGCAGCGCATTCGCTGGTGCAACAAGATCGACCACAGCCGATTCGATAGCGCTGCACGGCATGTTGTCATACTTTGCCGTTTCAGGTTCCTGAACTACAACAATTCCGTGATTCTCTTTAATTGCCCGGAGTCCTATACTGCCGTCAGACCCCATTCCGGAAAGAATTACACCGATAGCTCTCTCATGCTGATCGTCGGCGAGGGAACGCATGAAGAAATCAACCGGCAGTCGCAAACCCCGTATTTCCAGCGGTTCGAACAGGTAAAGTACACCTTTTAGAATTGACATACTTGTGTTGGGTGGAATTACATAAACACAGTTCGGTTTAACATGCATACGGTCTTTCACCTGATACACTTTCATCGAAGTAGTCCGTTGCAACAATTCCGGGAGCATCCCTTTTTGAGTTGGATCGAGGTGTTGTATTACAACATATGCCATTCCGCTTTCATCAGGAACATGACTAAGAAATTCATCCAATGCTTCAAGTCCGCCGGCCGATGCTCCGATACCCACTATTGGGAAGAGAGTGTTCACTTTATCAGGAGATTTTTCTTTTGAAGTAACTGTCTTTTTTGGCATATTGAATTTTACCTTCAAATATTGTTAATCAATTACCTTTCACTGTTTATGATACCCAGGTAATTTACCTGGGCTGTGTCTGATGCTTAAGGGATAATATTTCTTCTTGATTGTTTCAAAGAAAATAATTTATATTCATTATTCTTAATACAAAATAAAGAAAAAAAACAATTATAGGCAGATATTCTCTTATCTGAAAAATCAGCAGGTCAAAAGGCCAGCTTATTAATTCCCGGGAACGGTTAAATTATTTTTTTCTGAGGCTGCTTTTTTGGCAAGCTCAATGGCCTGGCCTACCCAGTTGTCCTTCTCGATACGCCCGGGAATAATCTCCAGAACTTCAGTAATCGTTTCTATATCAGCGTGTGTCAGTTTGCTTATCTGCTCAAAAGTATATATATCAAGTACATTTAATCTCTCCTCCACCCATGATCCAAGACCATTGATCAATGTGAGGTTATTTGCCCTGAATCTATGAGCAACTCCAAGCCTGTCATAAATTATTCTGTCCTTTCTCTCCCTTATTCGTTTGAGAAGGGATGCCTTATCGCTAGCGATACGAACAAATTCAGCTGCCTGATAAATCCATTCGTCACGTTCAATTCTTCCCGGGAAGTATTCAATTGCCTCTGTAACAACAGTTATGTCATCCTGAGTAAAATTACTTATCTGCCTGAATGTGTAAATTTCCAGAACATTTAGTTTTGTCCGGATCCATCCGCCAATGCCGCTAATCAGCGTCAGGTCATCAGCCTCTTCCCGGGTGGCTTTTCCTAACCTGTCAAAGGGAATCCTGTTCTTTCTTTCACTAATTCTTTTAAACAGGGAATTTTTATGTTCCTCACTGTGAACCAGCTCAATAGCCTGCGCAACCCATTCGTCCCGGTCAATCCTCCCTGAAAAGTAAACTATGGAATCATTGATCACCTCTATATCCTGCGGAGTGAATCTGCTAATCTGCCGGAAAGTATATATTCCGAGATAATTAAGTCTCCTTTCAATAATAGGGCCGATTCCGCTTATCATTGTGAGGTCATCCTTTTCTTCACTGGTTGCTACTCCAATTCTATTATAATCAATCAAATGCTTGTGCAGAGCTAAGTCTTCCAGGATGTAGCGTTCCATTTCATCGTCCTTATCATCAAGACTTTTCAGGAGGCCTGCGATCTCTCCATTAAGGTTAATGATGCGGTTATCCAGATGATGCTTGTCTGATTCAATTTCTTTGAGTCTCTTTTTATATAGAGACTTGTAAAAAAGCCACGCTGTAGTATAACCGATAATTGCCGCAACTATTAGCAATAAAAGGATTTCCAATATTGCTCCCCCTTTTGTTTGAGCGAGTAAAATAAATGCTGTATTCATAGTTTTAATTTTTAATTGTTACGTATGCCCTTCTGTTTTTTGCTCTTCCTTCATCGGTAATGTTATTTTCAACAGGCTCTTTTTCACCTTTTGATTCTATTGTAATCTTATCAGGGGGGAAACCCTTGCTTTCAAAATAATCCTGAACGCTCTGTGCCCGACGGTAACCCAATGCCTTGTTGTAACCATCCGATCCTATTGCATCAGTATGACCGGTTATATGAAGTCTTGCACCAGAATAGCGCTGCATAAATGCCATTGATTTATCATAATAACCGGAGATAGATGAATCAGGTGCAAATGAAGATTTATCAAATGCAAAGTAGATGAGCAGGTTCTCAGTTATCAAATCCGGCTGTAAAGCCAGTGTGTCAGGCAGGGAATCGGCAGCCATAGAATCGCTTACAGTCAGGTTACTGACAAGGGTGGTCTCCTTTTCATTGCAAAAACCTTTTATCTTGCATACATATAAAAAGGTTGAAAACGATGCCCAGCAGACGAAAACCAGGAATCCTGTTGTTAGAATTTTCATGACACAATAACTTCTTTAATGGATTAATTCAATATTAGGCAAAATTAGATTCAGGTAACGGTAAATCTGTTACATAACTTTACGAAAAGTTTACATCATTTACAAGTAGCTATTGTTGAAATAATAAAGGGAAAGCAGGAGAACCCAGCACTAAATAGGTAAATAATGTAAACTTTTCGTAAAGTTGTGTAACAATTTTAGATCAGATAGCTATAATTTTGTTCCATACGATCATTTTGATAAATGAACTATTTTATGAAAAAGATTAATATGAGTTTAGGTTTAGTTTAGGTTTTAGGGTTTTTTAGGTTTAGGGTTTAGTTGAGGGTGAAAGAACCGCCTCTGTTTCCAGAGGTGGTTTTTTAATTAGTGGCTGTAAGAAAACTCCATTTTACTCACAGAGTGTTTATTTTTATTGTGTTCGTGAGCTAAAGGTTCTGCGTTATGCTCGTCTGAAAACTCGTCATTTACGATTAGTAAACTCCTCATTTTCAGACTTC
>JAIPBT010000052.1 GCA_021738565.1 Bacteroidales bacterium | reverse complement strand
GGATCGCCTGCAGCTACATCCGCACCTCCCTCTGCTACCGTAAACGTAGCCTCATATTCCGTAGCTGTATTTCGCGCTGAAAATGATACCGCAAAACCTCCTATGGTCCCACTTATGCTCCCCGTGCTCGTGTAATCCTAGGTATCACTCGTTACTGTGATCGTGGCAGTCACTACATCTCCTACATTCATCGCTGCATCAGGGATCGTTACAGAACTTATGCTTGGGTCTGTACTATCATATTCCCTTGTTAATATATTGGAAGCACTATTATTTCCCCCAGTACCAGTAGTAGTTACATCTGCAGGTACTTGAACGCTAACCGTTCCATCAGCTGAAGGTGTAATATCAGCAGTATAAGTTATATTATCTGAGGTATTCAGATTAGATGCACTACCATTTGTTACTGAAATATCACCGACAACAAAATCTGTAACTGCAGAACTAAAAACAATGGTCACAGAAAATGAAGTAGAATTTGTTGGGTCTGGCTCAGTACTGGAGACGGTTACAGTGGTCTGCCCATAAACTCCCAATCCAATGCAGGCCAGTATGATTAATGCAAAAACTCTTTTTAATTTCATAGCTTCAAACTTAAGGTCTCATTAGGAACAGTTCTTTGTCCGTCTTTAATAGTTGAATATTTACACCATAGGTCTCATTGGTGGTTGATCCGATCATTACAATTCCCTGGTCGCGGGTGGAGCGAACCTTCTCCACACTGCCCTGGAAGGTCTTGAAATGGTCCCCGCCATATACAGCGGTTCCCGCTGCATCAACCCTGATGGTGTTTATAAGGGTGTTCCCCTCCGTGATGGATTCTCCCAGTATCACGAGGGTGCCGTCTTCATTGCAGGCAAACGATGTTCCATCGATCCCTTCGATGGGGTCCGTCTGCCACAAATCATCGCTTAAGTTGAGGTGGTATTTGTATAATTTTGTGTACGTTCCTGAATTTACCAGTACAAACAGCGTGGAATCCTCCGCCTGTACCGCGTCGGCAATGCTTTCACCTTCCGACCCGATGTATTCAAATCCTCCGCCCGGCTTTCCGTTCTCAAGGTTTATGCGCACGACAACATCCCGGTCGTCGAAGCCATGATGACCGATGGCAAGCAGGGTGTTTTCCAACGGGATAAGCTTGCCGAATTCGCTGCCGCTGTTGTCGAAATAGGGGTAACCCCACACCTCATCCCCGTTGAGGGTCAGTTTTGCCGCGTAGAAATCCGGCCACTCCATCCCCTCAAGGATGATCTTTCCTCCTGCAAATATACTGCTCCCGCTCACGGCTATGTCGTTTATCTCAATGTTCAGTGAAGGATCGCCAAATTCCCTGTACCAGACTGAGTCCCCGGCTGCATCGATCTTCAGTATGAAGGAATGTACCGGTTCACCGGTGGATTCTGCCACTCCGGCAATGAAAAATCCATCTGCCGCTTCCCTGATCACGCGCCCCTCCTCCGCCGCATCATCAGCGCCGTAAGTATTGCTCCAGATCAGGTTGCCGTTCTCATCAACCTTTGCCACAAATACCTGGTTGTCTGTGCCCTCCGCCTTGTCATAACCGGTCAGTATGTAACCGCCGCCCGGGAGTTCCAGTACATCCTTCCCCATGCTCTCATACCCGCTGCCGAAATATTTGATAAAGTTCTGAGACTGGAATTCGATGATCTCCGACGGATCACACGCGAATACCAGCATGGCTGAAATAAGTATGGTGGTAATCCTTTTCATGTTATTCCTCTTTTTTCTTAGGATTGTAAATTGACCGTATGTAGGAAAATGTAACAAAAGCATGGTTCAGCATCATGTTGTCCTCCGTAAAGAAATATTTGCTCTGCACATCAGGATCCATGTAATATTCTGTCTCGTCCAATACCGGAATCGTGCTTGCCTTGTAACCAACAGAGAGCAGCAGCTGGTCCCTGCTCAGGTTCAGTTGCAATCCAACCGCCCCAAAAACCCTGATGTCATACATGTTGTGGCCCTCAGTCAGGTTTACCGTTCCCGAGATGGGCTCCCTTCCGATGATGTCGTCCGTTCGCACCAGGTCAACAGACGAATTGATCAGGTAAACAGGTTCCACTCCCATTTTCATAAAGAACCCGATCAAGCCGGGATTGTAGTTGTACCTCACGGCAAGCGGAACCCCGGCATACATGCTGCTGATGTTTCCCGTTACCGTGGAGTAATCGTAGGGCCAGTTGCTGTAGGAAAGGTTCAGCGCGGAGAATGAAAAACCGGCGCTGAAACTGAAATTGCCGCCCAGTGATTTTATGAAATTAACCTCAGCCCCGAACCCGGGTCTGATGTCATACACCGGTTGATTGGTCTCAATGTTCGCCGGTCCGAAATACTGGGCCACCAGCGGCAGAACGAAATTGGTTCCCGCGTTTACTTCGATCCTGAATATGGGGTCCGTACTGTAGGTATTGAACAGGTCGACGAATTCCACGGGATCGGTTGAGGTGATGGTATAACTCGGGAATTCCGTAAGAAATTCAAGCATCAGCTCATCCGCCAAAACGGGGAGCCCGCTGAAAAGATGGGTTTGTATCAGCAATTTGTAGGCATTGATCTTCTCCTCCTTGGTAAATCCATCCTCCATACAGCCCCCGAGCTGCTCCGAAATATTTTCAAGCAACCCGTCATCAAAATTACGCTGCGCGATCCTTAATTGCTCCGAACAGGTAACCTGTGCCTGAATGGCAACCGAAATGGTCATAATAAACAGTCCTGAAAATAATGTACGTTTCATACGCGTTATAATATGTTCAATATCAAAATCGCCAATTCCCGGCACGGCTAATCACATGTTGCCGGTTCATACTCCAAATCTGTTCCCACGTAGTTCTGCCATTCACCTTCCGTAAGTTCGCGGGTCAGGTATTTACAATAGTCGTCGATCAGCATATCAATGTCTGTCGGCAATGTCTTCAGGTTGCCATCCTTGTCGCCGCTGATCACGTACCGGTCGTCCGGGGTGAACGTCAGCGAGGTAACCCAGGTTGCATGGTCATCAAATACAATGGGCAATGTATTGAGGTCATCCAGCTGCCATATATTCACGACTCCGTCGTTGCTTGATGAAGCCATCAGCTTCCCGTTGTTGGAAAACCTGATCGCCGTAACCCTTGCATTGTGGCCCCGCAGGGAGTTGATCTCCTCACCTGTCTCCAGGTCCCAAAGATAGATCGCCCCCTGGCTGTTGCCTGTTCCTGCCGCAACCATGTTCCTTTCGGGATGAAAGTTGATCTCGCTCCAGTTCCCGTCGGGGATCTGTGCCAGAAGTTCCGGCTCCAGGCTCCCCGTGTGAAAATTTGACCAGTAATAGATGCTTCCATCCGACAACCCCATGAACAGGTTCCCTGAAGTTTCATCATATTTTACAATGTTGATCCTGTTGTCGGTTTCATAAAACAGATCCCCGCCTGTCTTGTAATCATCGGCTAGGTTCAGGTGGTCGTTATAGACAACAATGTATTTTTTCTCATTGGTAACAAAGAGGTCCTTGATCTCAAAATCGGGGAACTCGTAATCATCCTTCTCTTTGCTGCTGTAATTGAATTTTACAATACTTCTGTTGGTGAGGCATATCAATGAAGGATTGCCGACCAGTACTTTCTGAATGATCGGCAGGTCTGCCATCATCACTGAAGCCTCTGTATCCCCGACATTCCAGCTGATCACCTTCCCTTCACTGCTGCCTGAGATGATCCTTCCCTCATCAGACAGCAATGATCTTACAATGCTGTTGTGTCCCTTAAACACGTTGTAGCCTGCCCCCCTGAAAAACTTCATCCCCGAGTAGGCGGATCTGAAAACATCCGGATCGTAAGGCACCCCCTCATAAGCCTTGTTAAAATCATACGCCTGGTATGCAAGCAGCCCCTTGAGCATCGTATCGGTTCTCATCTGTGTGCTTTTCACGGCCATTGACTGCGCGATGGAGAGCATCCTCCTTTTCAGTGCCTCCTCACTGGCCAACACGGCGCGCTGCCTCTCCTGGTCCGCGGTGTCGGCAGAATTCTGGGCCGCAATCTGGGCCAGTCTTGCCTCCTCGGCTCTTTGTTGCGCCAGAAGCTGTTGCTCCGTTGCAAGCTGCGATGCCTCTTCAGCCTCAACTCGCCGCAATTCCGCTATCTGAGATTGCTCCAATGCCCTTTGCCGTTCCAGCTCGGCAGTATCAGCTGAAGCCTGTGCTGCAAGCTGTGCAAGCCTTGCCTCCTCGGCAGCTTCCTGGGCAAGCTCTGTCTGCTTCTCGGCCTCAAGCCTCCTCTGTTCTGCTTCGGTCTGCAGGTCCCTGGTCCACAGGAACAATCCCATGGCGACCACGGCAATGGCGCCAAGGACAAGGGAGAACATTCTTGTTACTCGCAGGCGCCTTTTCTGCAACCTGATCTTGTTCTCCTCCTCCTTTTTAAATTCAGACTCACTGGTGTCCAGGTAGACCATGGCCCTTTCAAAGGCTGGATTGTATTGCACGGCCCATGTGGCTGTTGGTTGCTGACTCTCCCTCCAGTTCAGGGCAATCTGAAGATCGGGCGGCCTCCACAAGCCTCCTGTCCCCTCCTGGTAAAGCTTTGCCGCCTCCGACAACTTCCTGTACATCTGTACCGAACCGGCCTCCTCATCCACCCACAAACGCAGCCTGTCCCAGATGCGCATCAGGGATTCGTGAGATATATCTATAACTGTATTTTCATTCAGCTCCACGGGCTGATAGGGAGTTAAAAAAGTCCTGCCCGTGGCCCTGAAAACTTCAGCAATTTTTATAATATCCCCGGGTGATTGCTTCGTGATCTCCGCCACCCGGCTGATCTTGGATGGCCGGCGCACGCCCCTGTTGTCCCCTCCTTTTTCGGTGATGGTCTTGAACATGCTTTCACACACCTCCCGCTGATCCTCGTCGAGTTCGTCATACGCTTCGTTGGCATGATCGGAAAGCGCCTTTTCCATCCTCCCGATCGCCTCATAATCCCCGATATCAATGGGCTTCTCGGGATCATTCTGCAGGGCCCAGTAATCCCAGGACCGCATAAGTGCATGCTGCAGCACCGGCAACTGGTCTGTATTGTTCCCAACCTCGTCAAGCAGCTGGTTGACCAGGTTTTCGTCGATGGTGGCCCCGCCGATCTTAACAGGACCCTCAATGGCGCTTCTGAAATCCTCACGTGTCATTTGCGGGATGAGGTAATTGCTCCGGTTGATCAGGTCCGTAAGGTCCTGGAATGCCGCACACTCTCCGATAAAGTCTGAACGCATGGTAAGGACCACGCTGATGGGATTGTTTCCGGCGGTACATCCTTCATAGATAAGTTTAACGAAACTCTCGATCTCAGCCAGGTTGGTCTCCTTGAATTCTGCCTGCTTGTACCTGAATATCTCCTCGAACTGGTCGATTACCAGCAGCAGGGATTGATCCGCGGGCAAAATGCCTGCGAGCCAGTCCTGCATTTTATGTTTGCCACTGATCAGTTTCTCCTTCTCCTCCGCTGTAACCTTTTTATTGAATTTTGATTTTACGGCGTTGATAAGGTTGGTGACGGGCAGCGATCCCGGCCTGGTGGGAACAGCTGTCCATTTCCTGTCTGCCTGCTTGAGCAGTTCCGGAATTACGCCGCAGTAGATCAGCGATGATTTACCGGTTCCTGAGGCTCCAATAACAGCAACAAAATTGTTGGCCTTCAGAGATTGCAGTACGGACCTGCTTTGTCCTTCGCGCCCAAAAAACAGGTGTGCCTCTTCCTGTGTAAATGGCCGCAATCCCGGAAAGGGATTAAACAATTCACCAGTCTTCCTGGGTTGCTTGTTCATAACAATATATTTTATTAACTACCAATTTACAATTTAACGCCGATTACCAATATATCATCGATCTGGACCTCCTCTCCCATCCATTCCTTCAGCTCCTTTTCAAGGAGACCGTACTGTTTTTCCACCGGCTGATCTGCAATGCTCTGCAGGAATTTGTTGAACTTTCCGGACATATATTTTCCGCCTTTCTCCCCGCCAAACTGGTCAGGAAAACCATCTGAATAGATATAGATCATGTCCCCATCCTGATAGTCGATCTCATGGTTGGTGAAATTCTTTTCACTCTGAATGAAATGGCCTCCAATAGGCAGGCGGTCCCCTTTAACCTTTATGAGTTCACCCTCCCTTACCATAATCAGGGGGTTGAATGCTCCTGAAAACTGCAGTTTCTTCTCTTCCCAGTCGATGGTCACCATGGCCAGGTCCATCCCGTCCTGTACCGATTCATCCTTGGTCTGCCGCAGGGTGTCTGTCACCCCGCGATCCAGGATCTCAAGGATCTCCGACGGCTGTGTCTTGTTTTCTATGTTGAGGGCATAATTCAGCTGGTTGTTGCCCACGATCGACATAAACGCGCCCGGGACCCCGTGCCCCGTGCAGTCAACAGCAGAAATAATAACCTTATTCCCTTTGGATGCCACCCAGTAAAAATCACCACTTACGATATCCCGTGGCTTGTAAAAGAAGAATGCATTGGGAATCAACTTCTTGAGGTAATCGTCGGGAGGCAGGATCGCGTTTTGTATCCTGCTGGCGTAATGGATGCTGTCCTCAATTTCAGTATAGGCCTTGTTGAGCGATTCATTGGTCTTGGCAAGCAGGTTCCTCTGATCGCGCAATGTATCGCGCTGTGCCTCAATCTCCTCCTTCTGTGCAACAACCTCCGCGGTTCTGATCCGCACCTTCTCTTCCAGTTCATTGTAATAGCTTTCGAGCTGCGCGATCATATCGTTGAACTGCTCTGACAGCGATGTGATCTCGTTGTTCCCCATCACCTCTGCCCGCTCGTTCAGGTGACCCGCGGTGATCCTGTTCACGTTGTCCACCAGTTTTTTGATCGGATCGGTGATTACCTTGGTCTTCTTGTAGAGCAGGATCACAACCACCAGTATCGCGATGGCAAAAACTACCAGGAACTTCAGCAATTCCCTTCTGAGTGTGTTGACCTCCTGGCTGATGTCTGAAACGATCCGGATCACCGACTCCTTGTAAAGGTCCGTGTTCTGACGATCCATGAAGATGAATTCAATCCGTATGGGAGGCTTGTTCTTTCTATCCTCAACGGTCTTCCGCTGCTTCATATCCATCGCTTCCTTGTACTCATCCATGTATTCTGGGCTGATCGCGGCATCGCCATTGAGACAGAGCGGGTTTTCCTTTCCGATGAAAAGGTCCGCTGAAAGAATATTGCTCTGGATATCCGACATAGAATTCATGCGCTGCTTCACAAAGTCGATGATGTTATCAGCCTCCGCGGAATATACACCAATCTCAATGAGGTATTTGCCATCCAGGGTCGGAATGTACGTATATTTCTTTAATCTTTTTGTGTTTTGTTCAATGGTGAATGGTTCACTGTGGAATTCCTCGCTCATCCATACATTTTCAAGCAGTTCCCTGTGTTCCGGACCGAGACTGAAGAAAGGGAACCCCATATCCGGTTCAAAAGTGGTGTTCACGACAACACCCTGCTTATTGATGATATAAATGTCCTGCTTTTCAGTATCCATACCAATGCTTCTGCGGATGGCATCCAGATCGGCATCCTCAATCCCATCCGTGTTCCTGAATATCTCATTTACCAAGATCTTGCTGTAGCGTTCAAGCTGGGGATCATAATTTTGTTCCAGGATGCCCAGCGCCATATCCTGCATCTCATGCAGTTGCCTGATCTCGTCGCTGATGATCCGGCTCTTGTTTTCACTGGATTCGGAAAGTATCGTCAATGTCTGAGAAACATTGATAATCCCAAGGGTCAGCATGGCCAGGATTGCCGGAATGACAATGTTCAGGATCAGCTGCTTAAATATGGTTGTTCGTTTGTTGTCTGTTTTCAAAACTTGCTCATTAGTTAAAGATTCCACCTCACTCATGCAACCGCGTTGCACTCACACGACATTTCCCGATATTTTCTTTTGCGATATGATGTTTGATATTTATCATGTTCGTTTCACTTTTATATCGAGAACGGCTTCATTCTCAGGTTTCACAAAGCACTTTGTGCACACCGTGTGAAGCTCCTTCTGGTCAAATATAAATTCTCTGAACGCCTTCATATCAATTTGATAGAGTTCAAACCCGGGCGATTCATAAAGACCCTTCACCCAGGCTGACAAATCCGGGTAACCGGTCAAAAGAATCACCAGGCCGTCTGCAAGCAAGCCATCTGGTCCGGTTCTTATAACGGAAACCCTTGCACTGTTCCCCGTGTCAATTAGGTTTCCCGGCAGGAAATGACCTGTCATCCTGAAAATGACTTCCCTGTCAAGTTTTCGGAACAATTCCCATTTTTTCAATCTTTCCACCAATTCAATGGTCTCCTTACCGGATACAGTGCCCCTGATCAAAGTGCCGTATCCCAGGTGAGTGGAATCCACATCCAGCCGCTCGGTAACATTTTTATACAGCGACGGGGCCTTCTCTCCGAGGACCACTGAAGCGGCGCCGCTGATCGCGGGATTCGGATGGAAAAGTTGTGCAGCAAGGAATGTCCCGGCATCAATATCTTCCAGCTTGCTGATGGCATCAATGGCACAGATTCGCATATAATTCCCTGTATAGAGACTGTCGCGATTGATAATATCTGTCAGTAATTTGTCATAGGGCAACATTTCAACCGGCATCTCATTCTGGAGGCGCCTGATTTTTTCTGCTACGTTTATGTCTTCAAAATAGGGCTCAAGGTAGGCAAATACCTGGTCGTCCACGATCAGGTTCAACAGTTCAAGTGCAAAGCCTGAATCACCATGCTCAATGTCCATGAGACTTTCCTGCACATGCTCAATGGCGCTTTTATCGTACGCGATGCCCAGCAACCTGAAAAGAATATTGTCGGTTCTGACTTTCTCCTCCATCACGGTCTCCAGCAGTCCGTTCTCCGGATTGTTGTCACGAACCACGGTCTCAGTGGCAATGTTTACCGCTCCCGCGTATGCAGCGTCATAGATGGCGGAATGCAGTTTCTGCACTTTCATCTCATCGGGCCGGTACTCACTGCTGAACAGCGCTTCAATGGCAGCTTCCCTGATGTCCCGTTGATGGTAGGATATTTTCTGGAAAAGGTAGTCGCTGGCTTTGTCCCCTCCAATGGCAGTCATGGCCCTGACGATCCTCAACTGCACCTTCGACTCCGCACCGGCTTTGTGGAATGCATTTTCCAGGTTTTCAAGAATGATCTCGCCCATATTCACCAGGGCCGACCAGGTAACGGCATATAAATCGTGATGCCCCAGGTAATCCACCAGGTAACTTCCCAGTTCCCTGGCTTTCAGTTTTCCCGCTGTCTCTATGGCCGCTGCCCTTACCTGCAGATCGCGATCGCGCAACAGCGTGATGATATGAGGGATCTGTTTGGTATCCTGCTGGTTCACGGTTTGTATAAGCGCTCCGAGTACCTGGTTCTTATCGCCCGACCTGAAAGCCTTATCCAGGTTATCGCTGTTCAGATTCTGACGTGCCGTTATCTCCTCCGCGATGCGGGTAAGTTCAGGGTCGCGCAATTGCTTTTTTAGTTTTTTCAATTCTTCATTGCTGAAGGTATGAATGGTACCGGACAGGAACTTCCAGGCATGTTCCTGTTTCCTGTGGTCTTTTGATCCCATCAGCTTAACGAGTTCATCGTGAGGGGCATAGTGGTAGAAATAGGGATCCAGGCTTATAACCTCTCCGATCATAGGTGCATCGGAAAATTCAGCCTTATGTTTCGCCACCGGCTCCTGTGCACTTGCAACCTGCATCTTGGCCTCAGCAAGTGAATCGTTGAGTGTTTTCCTGTAGGACCTGTACAATGTATAACCAAGGATCACCCAGATCACCAGGATGCCGATCAGTATATAGGAGAAATGGATGACCGTAATAAAACTCAGGAAAAGCAAACCTGCCATGATCACTCCCGCGGCAAATGCTGTGAACTCATTTACGATACCGTCGATTTTGGCCTGAATGTCAAAACGTTCTGAAGAATCAAGCGACTGGTAAAGGATCTTCATTGACGGACTTTCAATGGAATCCTTCAGTGATTTATTGAACAGTTTTGACAGGGCAATCACCAGAAAGAAAAAGGTAAAGCTTGCTGCTTCGGCTGTATACCCGAAGAACCCGCCTACTGCTGATGCAATAACTGTAAGCACCAGCAGGAGTACCGGTGAGATCAACAGGGTTACGCGCAACCCGTAATTCTTCATCAGCCACCCGTACAGGGTACTTTTGATCACGACTGTGAAGATCATCATGGTACCGAAAAATGCACCCAGAAAACCAGTAAGTTCCCTGCTGTCGGGATAATTTGCCTGGGTGGACCACATGAATGAATAATGGATGAAGAAAGCTGCTATTACACTCAGCACAACGAACAGGGCCATCATCGATGTATACCTTTTCCTGAAAACGCTGAAAATACCGGACCGCTTCTTCTTTTTAACAGCCATTTTAGCAGCCGGTAACAGGTCGTGCCGTGCAAGCACCACAGCCTGCAATAACATCGCAATTAAAAGACTTGCGAAACCTATGGTTAAAGTATCATATACTTCGAATTTAAAATTGACCAGCACCGGTACCGCGTAAAAAGCCAGGATCATCCCCACAACAGAACCTGTATCAATGATCCCGAACAGCCGTTTGCCTTCCCTTAATGTGAAATACCTGCCTGCCGTTCCCCAGAATCCAAGCATACTGATGATAATTACGGGCCCCATCATTACCAGGAGGACAAAGGCAAGCCATTTTTCATCGTACAGGTAGTAACCAAAGCGTAAAAGTCCGGTCAGTATTACCGCAATCATGAGATTCAGTATGGTAAATAACTTGAACCGGATGCGATTCTGAAGAAATGTATAAACTGTCGTAAAAAGAATGCCCACGCCCCCGGAAACCATAAAGGCCCCTGGCATGCGATCTGCACTGTATGCCTCTAAGAATAAAGCATTTGCACCTACATCAAGGGCGCCTGCAAATATCCCGAGAAATACCGATTGCGCAAGCAAAAGAAACACCACGCTTTGTTCCTCTTTTTCAATATTCAGGGCCCTAGCAATACCTATTGACATAATGTGATTTAGCTGGGTGATTTAATCAAGCAAAATACAAAAATATCATTTGCATGTGGTAAAATTCATTGAAGTATTTTAAAAATATGGATAAATCATAGAATATTTTTGACCAAACATATGATTTAACAGTTTTAAACTCGGTTTTTATTCATTTTCTTTATCCAGTATTTAGTGCTTGCAAGAAAACTACAGATTTTTTGGAGTGGCTTGGAAGAAGGCTTCATTTTCAAGGCTTGCGAAGTCTGAAAATGAGGAGTTTACTAATCGTAAATGACGAGTTTTCAGACGAGTATAACGCAGAAAATGGAGTTTTCTTACAGCCACTATTTATATTGTTTTGCCCGGGGCATTTATACGGATGTAAAATATTTTTTTACATTTAAAGATTTATAACCTATTTTCCACTTCCCATGTTCGGATTTGATGAGGATGCAGATGTAAAAATTGCCAGAAGAAGGGAAGTTGTTTTCATTATTCTCTCCGGTGTTTTTCTTGGCACCCTCGCTGTTCTGAACATCCTTGGTCTTTCCCGGCAAATTGACCTTTCATTTTCCTTGGGAAAGCTCCATGTTCCCTTCGTGGTTTTCGTGGGGGTACTTCCCTATCCGATCACCTTCCTTTGCACCGATTTCATCAGCGAGTTGTATGGCAGAAGGAGGGCCAATACGGTGGTATGGGTCGGACTGCTTTTGAATATCTGGGTGCTTTTTATCCTCTGGCTCGGAGGTGTGCTGCCTCCCCGGCCGGAACTCGGACCTGAAGGGTTGCCCGACATACATCATCCAAATTACAGTTTTTTCTACATCAGGAAACTGACAGGGATGGCAACAGTTGCTTCAATGATCGCTTACCTTACGGCACAGTTTGTGGATGTCCAGGTATTTCATCTATTGAAAAAACTCACCAGGGGAAAGGCGTTGTGGCTCAGGAACAATGGATCCACGCTTACCAGCCAGATGGTCGACTCCATCGCGGTGATCCTGATCACCTATTCCTTTTCCGATGCAATTCATATCCATCCCGGAGATACGATTACTCACGGACTCGTCATCCTGATCCTCTCCAACTACGTTTTTAAAATGGTTTCCGCATTGCTTGATACACTGCCTTTCTATATCGGGGTTAAGAAGCTTTCAAAATACCTTCACATGGATCCCAATAAAGAATTTCGAGAAGAAAATTCCACGGAAAAACATTCCTGATTTGTTGTTTTGCACGGTCCGTTATTTGCATTTCCGCATTGAATTTCAATCCTGCATCAAGGAAATTCTTAAAGACTTCATTATTTTGCACCAAAAATATGTAACTTTTCGATCGATTTTTTTTTACTGTTTTAGTTTGACTTTGTTTAGTGTTTTTAAATCATCTTTTAAACAAATTTTGTATTGAACTGTTTATAGCCTTATTTAGTGCTTGTCAATAAAGTACAGCGGCTGGATCATAATGTTCGTTTGCAAGGGTTATTCCCTGCGGTCATGAGCTTAAAACGTATCGTTTTTCGGTTGCGAAGTTGGGGAATGCGGAGTCCCGATATATTATCGGGATGAGCAATTTCCCGACGAGCGTAACGCAGCAAACGGACATTTTGGACAGACACTAAATAAAGTCAATAAAGTACAGTGGCTGGATCATAATGTTCGAGATCAAGGGTTATTCCCTGCGGTCATGAGCTCAAAACGTATCGTTTTTCGGTTGCGAAGTCGGGGAATGCGGAGTCCCGATATATTATCGGGATGAGCAATTTCCCGACGAGCATAACGCGGCAAACGGACATTATGGACAGACACTATTTAGTACCCGAAAGAAAACTAATATATAAAACTGTGCTTGATAAGAAAGCGACAAGAGCAAGGCATGCGATGACTGAAAAACAGGAGTTTACTGATCGTAAATGACTGTTTTGAAGTCGAGCATAACGCAGCTATTGGCGTTTTCTTGCAAGCACAAGATAGAGAATTTTGCAACCAATAAGATCCAAAATAAACACCAAAAGCACTGAATTTAAAAACAATTCAGGTGCATACCGTGCTATTCTTCAGCAATACAGATCCGTGTTAAAAACCGTCTCTTCAGGTGGTCCTGAAAAAGCCAGGGAAAAACACATCAGCAGGGGGAAGCTGCTGGTAAGGGACAGGATCAATCTGCTGGTGGATCCCAATACCCCCTTTTTGGAACTTTCAAGTCTTGCCGCCTGCGGCCAATATGAAAATGAATTTCCTTCGGCAGGTATCGTCACCGGGATCGGTATCATTCACGGCAAAGAGGTTGTTGTTATTGCCAATGATGCCACAGTAAAGGGAGGAACCTACATCGAGGAGACCATAAAGAAACACCTGCGCGCCCAGGAAATAGCTTTCAGGAACAACATCCCCTGTGTTTACCTGGTTGATTCGGGTGGTGTTTTCCTTCCCAGGCAGGCAGATGTATTTCCCGACAAAGATGATTTCGGAAGGATCTTTTACAACCAGGCAAGGCTTTCAGCGGCAGGCATTTCCCAGGTTGCCGTGGTAATGGGATCGTGTACCGCCGGGGGCGCGTACGTACCTGCCATGAGCGATGAGACCATCATCGTGAAAAACCAGGGTACCATTTTTCTTGGCGGCCCACCGCTTGTTAAAGCTGCAACCGGTGAGGATGTTTCTGCCGAAGAACTCGGTGGCGGACATGTGCATGCCTCTGTCTCAGGCGTTGCCGATCACCTGGCTGAAAATGACAGGGATGCCCTTCAGATAGCCAGGAATATTTTTGAGACCATCCAGGTTCCGGAACGCCAATCGCTCGATCGCATCATGGTAAAGGAGCCTGCCTACAATCCCGAAGAGATCATGGGCATCATTCCAGGGTCGCCAAAAGAACCTTACGATGTGAGAGAGATCATAGCCAGGATCGTTGACGGAAGTGAATTTTCAGAATTTAAAAAGAATTACGGGAACACGCTGGTGACAGGCTTTGCCCGCATCATGGGGTACCCGGTAGGGATCATCGCAAACAACGGCATCCTCTTCTCAGAATCAGCGCTGAAAGGTACCCACTTTGTCCAGTTATGCGACTACAGGGGATTGCCGATCATTTTTTTGCAGAATATTTCCGGTTTCATGGTGGGGAAAAAATACGAACAGGGAGGGATTGCCAAGGACGGCGCCAAGATGGTACATGCCGTTGCAAACACACGCGTGCCAAGGTTCACTGTTATAACAGGAGGATCTTTTGGTGCAGGAAATTATGCCATGTCTGGCCGCGCCTATGAACCGCACCTGCTGTTTATGTGGCCCAACGCGAAAATATCCGTAATGGGTGGAGAACAGGCCGCGGATGTCCTGGCCACCATCAAGGAGGAACAACTGAAGACAAAAGGAGAGGCGCTTACCAAAGAACAAAGGGAAAAGATCAGGCAGCCCATCATTGAAAAATACGAACGGGAAGGTTCTGCCATTTACAGTTCATCGCGTCTCTGGGATGATGGTATCATCGAACCGGTTGAGACGCGCAGGGTCCTCGGACTGGCCATATCGGCATCACTGAACAGGAAATTTGAAAAACCGCACTTCGGAGTCTTTAGAATGTAATGATAAAACACTTGTACACCATATCAACTGTGAAGGACAAAGCGGCCACAATAACACTGAACAGGCCGGAGGTCCACAATGCACTCAACATAGATATGATCAGGGAAGTATCAGGACTGATCGATCGATACGGCGCTGACCCCGGCATCAGGATGATCATTATCAATGCAAAAGGGAAGAACTTCTCCGCGGGCGCCGATCTTCAGTGGATGAAAAAAGGGTTGGAACAGACCCGTGAGGAATTGCTTGGTGAAAGCAGGGAACTGGCCCTGCTTTTCAACAGGATCTATAATTCTTCAGCCGTCACCCTTGCAATCGCGGCGGGAAAGGTTCTCGGGGGTGCGAACGGCATCATTGCAGCATCGGACATCGCCGTTGCAATGGAAAATACGACCTTCGCGTTCACAGAAGTAAAGCTGGGACTCGTTCCGGCCACCATCGCCCCATATGTCTACCGGAGGGTTGGAAATGCTTCCAAAGAGTGGATGATCACCGGGCGCCAGGTACCTGCAAAAGAGGCAATGAACCGCGGACTGGTGGATTTTATTGAATCCAAAAGCAGTGTGGACGGAAAGATTGAATCGATCAAAAAACAGGTACTGACAGGAGGACCTGCTGCTGTTGAAGGCATTAAGAAGATGTTCCGGGATAATTTGCTGACCGGTCATCCCGACAGCCTGATTGACATCACCGCCCAAAAAATTGCAGAATACAGGACTTCCGCGGAAGGCCAGGAAGGCATCACGGCATTTTTTGAAAAACGAAAACCTGGCTGGAGCAATGAAAATTAAGAACTTCAATAAGATCCTTATCGCGAACCGCGGTGAGATTGCCCTGAGGATCATCAGGGCAACTCATAAAGCCGGAAAAACAGCAGTTGCCGTTTATGCCGAATCAGACAGGGATATGCCTTTTGTAAAAATGGCTGATGAGGCCTGGTCGCTTGGTGAAGGACCCATCCGGCAAACTTACCTCAACCAGGAAAAGATCATCGGGATCGCCAAAAAATCAAAAGCTGATGCCATCCATCCCGGGTACGGGTTCCTCTCTGAAAATTCTGATTTTGCGGCACTGTGTGCAAAACACAGGGTTACCTTCATTGGCCCCTCTCCGGAAGTCATTGAACGCATGGGCAACAAAGCAAATGCCAGGGCCACGGCCATGGATTCAGGCGTACCTGTGATTGAAGGAATCACCGGCAGTGTGGAAGAGATCCTTGCCGGGACCGGTCAACTGCAGTTCCCGTTACTTATTAAACCTGCAGCCGGGGGCGGCGGAAAAGGGATGTATATCGTTCACGAAAAAGCTCAGTTCAAAGACGCACTGCAGGATGCAGCCAGGGAAGCAGACAATTATTTTGGTTCCGGTGAACTGTATGTCGAACAATACATCGAAAAGGCAAGACACATAGAGGTGCAGGTCATTGCAGATAACCACGGCAATGCCGTCCATCTTTTCGAAAGAGAATGCACACTCCAGCGCAGGCACCAGAAGATCATCGAAGAGGCTCCTGCAACTTCCATATCCGCGGAAACCAGGGAAAAGATCACGCAAAGCGCCCTGTTACTGACAAAAAACATCGGGTACACGAATGCGGGCACTGTTGAATTTCTTGCAGACCAGGATGGGAATTTCTTTTTCATTGAAATGAATACCAGGATACAGGTCGAACACCCGGCAACTGAAATGATCACTGGAAAAGACCTTGTTTATGAACAAATACGGATTGCTGAGAACAAAAAACTCGGGTTTGCCCGGCACGATATCGCCATCAGCGGTCATGCCATCGAAGCAAGACTTTACGCGGAAAATCCGGAAATGGATTTCATTCCGGTTACCGGTGAGATAAGAAAAGTGGACACTTCCACTGTAACTTCCCGCATCGACGGAGGTTACGATTCAGGAAATATTGTTACTCCCTATTACGATCCCATGCTTGCCAAGATCATTGTACATGCCCCGGAAAGGTCAGAAGCAATCAGCCGGATGAGCTCCGCACTGAACAACTATCACATTTCAGGGATCCGGACAAATAAGAATTTTTTGCAGTCCATCATCAAATCAAAACCTTTTGTTAAGAACAAGGTCCACACCAAATTCATTGATGAAAATCTGAAACATATCCTGTCAGATGTTGAAAAAGACCAGGCAGGAATAGATATTGAAACAATACTGGGCCTGCTGTCTGTTGTCACCCTGACCAACGAATACAACCCGGGAGAAAAACGATCCATCTGGTATGAAATGGGTCACTGGAGGCTGTTACCGGAAATAAAATTCATCATCCGGGGCACTGTATACAACATCAATTACGAGCTGATCGAAAGAAAAAAGGAATTTGTTCTATCCATCGAAGGAAAACAGTACATTGCTGAACTTCTTCAGAAGAAAGGCAACTTTTTCAAGATCCTCCTTAACGGGCATCAGTTCAATTGCTGGGGAGATGTGAATTGTTCTGAAATATGGCTGGATTACGGAAATATTTCAGTATTTACAAGAAGACTGGATATTCCGGATGAAAGGTATGCGGGTAATGCAGATTCTCATGAAGACGGGAGCCATGATCACGAAATTATTGCTCCCCTGAACGGGAAAATTGTAAAATTGAATGTCAGTGAGGGAGCTCCTGTGAAGAAAGGAGACATCCTCCTGGTGATTGAATCAATGAAGATGGAAAATAAGATCACCGCTCCCAGGGACGCGGAAATTGAATCGGTACACGTTGAGATAGACGACCTGGTAGAATCAAATAACATATTAATCAAGCTAAAATAACAATAGATGGATCCCATATTGACCAAGAAACATGAAAATCTCAGGGAAGAGGTAAGATATTTTGCCGAGAAGGAGATAAAACCCTTTGCTGCAAAACTTGATGAGCATTCCACTTTCTCCGTTGAGATCACCGGTAAAATGTTCGACAACGGGTACCTGCGCATCATCACCCCTGAGAAATACGGGGGAATGGGGATGGATACCCTGTCATATATCGTTGCAGTGGAAGAGATCGCAAGGATCGACGGATCACAGGCCGCGACAGTAGCAGCTCACAATTCCCTGGGGCAGGCCCCGATCCTTAAATATGGCACCGGGGAACAAAAAAAGAAATTCCTTCCCATGCTTACAACAGGAAAGAAACTGTGGGCGTTCGGACTTACGGAATCCAATGCCGGATCAGATTCCAGCAATACAGAGACCACTGCAAACCTGAAGAATGGGGAGTGGGTGATCAACGGAAGAAAGATCTATATTACCAATGCTGCCTCTGAAATGTCAGGAGGCGTGACTGTACAGGCAGTTACAGGTAAACGCGCAAACGGGATGAAAGAACTTTCGGTCATTTTGGTGCCAAGAGAGACACCTGGTTACAGCTGCGAACCGGTCAATTCAAAAATGATGTGGCGTGCCGCCGACACCGGCAGGATCTATTTTGATAATGTGAAAGTCCCTGAAGAGTACATCCTGGGAGAACGGGGGAGGGGTGCAAAGATCATGCTTGCAACCCTTGACGGAGGACGCCTTTCTATTGCTGCAATGGGACTCGGACTGGCACAGGGGGCTTACGAGATGGCCATGAAATATGCATCCAACAGAATCCAGTTCGGAAAACCCATCAGGAGCTTCCAGGTGAATTCCTTTAAGCTGGCCGATATGGCAATGAAAATCGAACTCGCCAGGAACCTCCTCTATAAGGCTTGCTGGCTGAAAGACAACAACCAGCCTTTCGGGAAGGAAGCTGCAATGGCCAAACTCTATACCTCTGAGATCGCCAGGGAAGTTGCCAATGAGTCGCTGCAGATCCACGGGGCCCACGGGCTGATAAAAGAGAATCCCATCGAAAGGTTCTACAGGGATCAGCGCATCCTTGAGATCGGGGAAGGTACCTCGGAGATCCTCAGGCTGATTATTGCAAGACATTTGGGAATCAGGTAAAAAAACGTTTATGGAATCACTCGGGAACAGGAAGAAAGATCATATAGAACTGGCGCTCAAATCGCAGACAGGAATGTCGGAAATTGACGCGCGTTTTCATTACGAACCGATACTGTCAGCACACCCTGAAGGAGGCTTAAAACCTTTTAAGTTCCTGGGAAAAGAACACAGGATCCCGCTGTGGGTGAGCAGTATGACAGGCGGAACAAAACTGGCCGGCAAGATCAATACAAACCTGGCCCGGGCATGCAACGAATTTGGAATGGGTATGGGACTGGGTTCATGCAGGATCATCCTGGACGACAATACCTACTTCAAAGATTTTAACATGCGGCCCGTCATCGGTCCTGACCTGCCCCTTTGGGCCAATCTCGGAATTGCCCAGGTGGAGGAGCTGGTCGATGCGGGAAAGGTACATCTTGCTGAAGAGCTGGTTCGCAAGCTTGAAGCGGACGGACTGATCATCCACGTCAATCCCATGCAGGAATGGTTCCAGCCGGAAGGGGATGTTATGAAATACGTGCCCGTTGATACGATCAAACGGATGATGGACAAGTTCAGCTTCCCTTTGATCGTCAAGGAGGTCGGACAGGGAATGGGACCGCAGAGCCTCAGGGAGTTGCTTCAACTGCCGCTTCAGGCAATTGAATTTGCGGCATTCGGAGGCACCAATTTTGCAAAGGTTGAACTGTTGCGCGATGAGAAAGCCGGCGCCAACACGTTCGAACCATTGTCGTTGGTGGGTGAAGATGCATTCGCCATGGTGGATTATGCCAATGCCATTGCTGAAAAGGAAAATACTGCCTGCAAAGAGCTGATCATCTCGGGAGGCATTCGGAACTTTCTCGACGGATACTACCTGGTGCAAAAATCCAGGCTGCCCGCTATATACGGGATGGCTTCCACGTTCCTGACCTATGCCAAAGAGGACTATGAGCAGCTTGGAAAATTTGTGGCCGACCAGGTAAAAGGACTGGAGATGGCATACTCCTATTTAACCGTAAAATAGATCAGCATGCCACAACAAAAAGCAGTACCGGGATTTTCAAAATTAACCGCGGAAGAAAAGATCCGCTGGCTCAGGGATACTTTCGATCTGCCGGATGAATACATCAGCGACATCCATGCACACCTGCACAATGATCCCCGCCTGCAGGAACTTTACGGGGAATTCAGTGAAAACACAATTTCGAATTTCTTCATTCCTTATGGTCTTGCACCCAATTTCCTGATCAACGGAAAATGGTATGTAGTTCCCTTTGCCATTGAAGAAAGTTCCGTGGTTGCTGCAGCTTCACAGGCGGCAAAATTCTGGTCGGCACACGGGGGGTTTAAAGCTGAAGTTGCTGATGCTGTAAAAGTCGGGCAGGTCCATTTTTACTGGACCGGGAACCGGGAATGGCTCAGTGATCTTTTCCCTGGAATCAAGGATGACCTGACAGGTTCACTATTGCCCCTGACCCGGTCAATGGAAAAACGCGGCGGCGGGATCCTTGACATGCAATTGCTCGATAAAACCGGTGATCTCGATAACTACTACCAGATTTTTGTAAAATTCCGGACCGCGAATGCCATGGGTGCCAATTTTATCAATTCGGTACTCGAGGCACTGGCGAAGAACCTGAAAGAACACGTTGATAAAAAAGCTGCCGCTGACAACATTCCCGGTGCAATGGAGATCAGTATGGCAATACTTTCAAATTACACCCCCGAATGTGTTGTGAAAGTATCCGTTGAAGCAGGTGTGGAGACAATGGATAAATTTTCCGGTGAACTCACGGGCATGCAGTTCGCGGAAAAGTTCGTCCGCGCTACTGAAATCGCCCGTTGTGATACCTACCGCGCGGTTACTCATAACAAGGGCATTTTCAACGGCATGGATGGTGTTGTCATCGCCACGGGGAATGACTTCAGGGCCGTGGAGGCCTGTGGACATGCCTACGCGGCCAGGAACAACAAGTACAGCAGCCTCTCACATGCTGAAATCAACGGCAGTATCTTTCATTTTGAACTGGAAACAGCAATGGCCGTGGGAACTGTTGGAGGATTGACAACGGGGCATCCCCTGGCCAGGACCAGTCTGAAGATCCTGCAGGAACCAGATGCTGAAGAACTGATGATGGTTATTGCAGCCGCTGGATTGGCCAATAATTTCAGCGCCGTGAGGTCACTGATCACAAGCGGGATCCAGCAGGGACACATGAAAATGCACCTGACCAACATCCTCAGACAGCTTGGCGCAGATGAGAATCAAAAAAAAGAAGCACTCGAATATTTCAGTAACAAAACTGTAAGTTTTGCAGATGTAAAGAAATTTCTTGCTAAATAGTGTCTGTCCATAATGTCCGTTTGCTGCGTTACGCTCGTCGGGAAATTGCTCATTTACAAGAGTAAACTCCGCATTTCCCGACTTCGCAGGCCTTGCAAACGAACATTATGATCCAGCCACCCGACTTTATTGACAAGCACTAAATAATATGAGTTACTAAATAGTGAATGTATTAATAGGGTTTGCTGAAAAACAAGATAACTTTATAATGCCATGAACCGGAATTTTTATGCAAGGGGAAAATTATTGCTTACCTCCGAATTCATGATATTGCATGGAGCAAAAGCCCTTGCAGTGCCCCTGAAAAAAGGTCAATCCCTTGTGTTGACAGACAAACGGGCACCCGGCGTACTCCACTGGCAGGCCCGCTATAATAATGATACCTGGTTTTCAGCTGAAATTGATATCAATGAAATGAAAGTTGAAAATACAAGCAGCAGCGGAAAATCAGAATACCTGCTGTTCATTCTGAAAAAGATCATTGAGATCAAACCTGAATTTGTTGAGCAGATCAGGGAACACGACGTTGTTACAAATCTTGAATTCGATCCCGGGTTTGGCTTCGGGAGCTCATCCACTTTAACAGCCCTGCTTGCACAATGGGCAGAGATCGACGCGATGCAGCTTCATTTTCACATCAGCCGCGGATCAGGCTATGATGTTGCCTGTGCAACAGCAGGTTCTGCAATCCTCTACCAGGTGGTCAATGACATGCCCGTTGTAGAAAGTGTTGATTTTGAACCGGCCTTTGCCGACCATATGTTCCTGGCCTACCTCGGTCAAAAACAGGATTCAGGCAAAAGTGTAGCTGCATTCCTCGAAAACTATACAGCCGACCAACAGGATGTCGGCCGTTTTACAGCGCTGACCTGTGAATTTGTCAAATCAGCTTCATTGCAGGAGATGGGACAGGTCATCCGGGAACATGAACGCGCTCTTTCAGAAATCCTGAAGATGCCCGCTTTGAAAGAATCGAGATTCAGCGACCTGGAGGGAGATGTGAAATCTCTCGGCGCCTGGGGAGGGGATTTTGCCCTGGTTGTCACACCCTGGAAAAAAGAAGAATTTTCTATATATTTAGAGAAGAAAGGAACAGACCTGTGGTTCGCTTATGACACACTGGTGCTGTGATACAGACGCTTAACTAAATTATATATTAATGAATGAATTTGAAGAATTTCTGGTTAAAAAAGCCGCCACAATCCAACTGAAGGAACCCCGAAAGCAAAAAGGGGAAGTGGCATGGGAAAGCCCTTCAAATATTGCAATCGTAAAATACTGGGGAAAGTATCCCAGTCAGATCCCTGCCAATGCATCTTTCAGCATTACCCTGAGCAAGGCCCTCACCAGGACGCGGATCAGTTATGAATACCGGGAGAACGCCGGCGGTCCATCCCTTGATTTTGAATTTAAAGGACAACAACAATCCGGTTTTTCAGAAAGGATCGAAAATTTTTTGAAAAGCATTGAAGTGTTCATTCCCTGGATCGGGTCACTTGACCTTTCAATAAGGTCTGAAAACACATTCCCGCATTCTTCGGGTATCGCCTCCAGCGCCTCTGCAATGAGTGCACTTTCAATCGGACTATGCGAAATAGAGGAACAATTATTCGGGAAAACAGAAGGGGATGATTTTTTAAGAAAAGCTTCATTCATGTCCAGACTGGGATCGGGGAGTGCGGCAAGGTCATTATACGGCAAAATGGCTGTCTGGGGAATTACTGCAAGCTGTGAAGGTTCCTCAGATGAGTACGCCATACCCGTGGAGGAGATACATCCTGATTTTGAAAGGATGAAAGACAGCATCTTAATCATTGAATCGGGAAAAAAACAGGTTTCCAGTTCGCTGGGGCATGACCTGATGAGATCAAATCCCTACGCGAAGCTGCGTTTTGAAGCCGCTGAGTTAAACATGCAAAAAATGTGCAGCGTCATCCGGGAGGGAAATGTGGGTGAGTTCATTGACATCATGGAAAACGAGGCGCTTTCCCTTCATGCCATGATGATGACCAGCATGCCGGGATTTCTCCTGCTGAAACCCAATACACTGGAAGCTCTGGGACGCATCAGGAATTTCAGGAACACTACCGGTAAGGCTATTGGCTTTACACTGGATGCCGGCGCCAATGTCCATGTAATTTATCCTGAAAATCAGGCCGCGGCGATCCGGGATTTCATCGAAACCGAACTGAAAGAGCTGTGCGAAAATGAACACATCATCCACGACGAAATGGGAAATGGCCCATGCAGGGTAGAAAAAGTTTAATAGATGAATATCAACAAAAAATATCACGCGAAATTAATGCTTGCCGGTGAATACGGGGTGATCATCGGAAGTGAGGCCATTACGGTACCTTTGACCGGGTTTCACGCAAAACTGTCGGACATTAAGGATGCCGCCGGAAGTGATCAGGAAAAAATACACCAATCTGTTTCGGGCTTAAGAAAAGTCATCACCTATATTGAATCGCTTCCGCGCAACAGTTTTTTCGCCAATCCCGAAATCCGGGACCTGCAAAAATTACTTAAGGACGGATACTTTATTCATTCCACCATACCGCAGGGATACGGGATTGGCTCCTCCGGTGCAGTTTCCGCCCTTATCTATGACCAGTTCTTCTCCAACACTGGCGGCCTCACCCTGGAGGAACAACGCAAAGACCTGGCATCCATAGAATCATGTTTCCATGGAAAGAGCTCCGGCGTGGATGCCATGACATGCTTTAAAGGTTCCGCGTTGCATTTTCTACCGGGTGGCAAAATAAAACTGCTGGAAAAAGATCCGTTGCATAACGGAATGGGATACCGTTTTTTCCTGCTTGATTCGAAGGAAACGTTCGACACAGGTCCGCTTGTCACAACTTTCATGGAACAGATGAAAAAGAACGATTATGCAGCAAGGATCAGGAGTGACTACTTCACACTTATCAGCAAATTCATCAATTCGGTTACCGGCACATCGGGTTCCGACCCTGCCCTGATTTTCAGGGCCATTTCTGATTTTCAATTTTCACACTTCAGACCCATGATACCGGAAAATATGGAGGAAGCATGGATCAACGGCCAGGTCAGCAATGTTTACTACCTGAAGCTGAACGGCTCCGGGGGTGGATTTATGCTGGGCATCGCACATGAAGATTCAAGAGAACTGGTGGAATCCATGTTAAATAATTACAGCCTCTACTGGTTGTAACGGGGTACTCCACCAAAAAAATCCATTCCTGAAACATATATTTTCATTTCCTGAACATCCTTTTTTTGATATAGATTTAATACTGGACCCCATTTTTCAAGGGATAACCGCAGAGTCACTTTTCGCCGTAGGCGAATTGAGTCGCTAACGCTTCTGCGCAGAATACCAAAGAGTTTATTCATGTAAGAAATTCAATGAGTTCGGCGGAGTTAGGAGATATATCTCCTGAGTGTTTGCCGATTGTGATTTAACTCAGGAATTTCAATTCCAAACTCCTGCATGACTCTTTAGCACGCCATACAATTAATCCCGATTGCTATCGGGACCCTGTACTCCGCGTATATACTCTGTACCGCCTCCGCCGGAGGCACTCCGCGGTTTATATATTACGTAAAGAGTATCCCCATTTTTTTTGGATTTATCATTTGCTGATGTATTGAACTGACCACCCAGCCCAGGATTCAGTGAAATCAAT
>JAIPBT010000013.1 GCA_021738565.1 Bacteroidales bacterium | reverse complement strand
GGTTATATCTTCCTGACGGATCACTATCGGTTGGTTAGAGTTATTTATTAGGGAACCGCCGTATACCGAACGGTACGTACGGTGGTGTGAGAGGACAGATGGGGATTTAATTTTAAATCCCTATCTTCCTACTCGATTCAATATATTTGTGTACGCCCCAGGGTATAAGTGTATGAAATTTCAGGATCTATACCGCGAATATGGCAACTCTTCAGGCATAACAGTTGATTCACGATCAGATTGTACAAACAGGATCTATTTTGCCCTCAAGGGAGAAAATCACGACGGCAATATGTTCGTGAAAGATGCTTTGTACAATGGTTCACGAATTGCCGTTGCCGATGATCCCTCGCTGGAGGGACAGGGAAATATCATGGTTGTGGATGATGCACTTGAAACGCTGCAGCAACTTGCAAATTACCACCGGTTACAGTGGGGTGGAAAGGTTCTTGCTATTACCGGAAGCAATGGGAAAACCACTACAAAAGAGCTGGTTGGATCAGTGTTGTCTAAAAAATACCGCGTACTTTTCACGCATGGCAATCTGAACAATCACATAGGGGTACCTCTTACACTGCTAAGACTAAAAAACGAAGATATTGCCGTCATAGAAATGGGAGCCAATCACAAAGGGGAGATAGCAAGGCTCTGCAAAATCGCCGATCCGGATATGGGACTGATTACGAACATTGGAAAGGCACACCTGGAAGGATTTGAGGGCATTGAAGGTGTAAGGAAAGGGAAAGGCGAGCTGTATGATTTTCTGGCAGCCAAAAATTTACCTGCATTTGTTAACACAAATGATGCCATGCTTGTTCAGATGGCTGATGAAAGGCACTTGAGGACAATACCCTTTGGAATAAATGCTCCCAAAGGAACTGGTGGGGAAATCACTGATTCCGGTGGAATGATCGCCGGACATTTTCTCTTTGAGGGGAACCAATACCCGCTTAGCTCTTCATTGTTTGGCAGGTACAACTTTATAAATATGCTTGCAGCGGTTGCGATTGGTCTTCATTTCAATGTTGATCCCTCCTTGATTTCGGGGGCCATTGCTTGTTATGTGCCGGAAAACAACCGTTCACAAATATTAAAAGGAAAGAACAACCGGATCATTCTTGATGCTTACAACGCAAATCCCACAAGTATGGCTGCCGCATTGAAAGAATTTATGACAAGCGATACGAAGCTGCGGAAAATGGTTATCCTGGGCGATATGCTTGAGCTTGGAGAAAATGCCCACGAGGAACATGAAGAAATATTGCTTTCGCTGAAACAAGATCCGCCGGAGCTTGTATTACTGACCGGCAGCATCTTTTATCAGTTTTCCAAGGGCGACAGATTTCCATATCTCTTTTTCAGGAATACCGGTGAATGTAACCGGTATCTGCAGGAACATCCCCCTTCCGGATATTACATCCTGGTCAAGGGAAGCAGAAAAATTTCTCTTGAAAAAACAACCAATTATATTCTGAACTGTTAAAGTCTTAAAACAAAACATATGTCAAATAAACTAATGGACCCCATAGGCAAGCTGATGGGGTTGAGGTATAAGTCACATCCCTGGCACGGTGTTGATATTGGAGATGAAGTTCCTGAGATCGTGACCTGTTTCATCGAGATGGTTCCCAGAGACACCGTTAAATATGAGGTTGACAAGATCTCGGGGTACCTCAAAATTGACAGGCCTCAAAAGTATTCCAATACAGTGCCTGCCCTGTATGGATTCATTCCTCAAACATTCAGCGGGGAGAAAGTGGCCGACCTCAGCCGTGAAAGAACCGGGAATAAAAACATCATCGGGGATTCGGATCCGGTGGATATTTGCATCCTTACGGAAAAGGAGATCACCCATGGAGACATTCTTGTGAAAGCCAGGCCTATTGGGGGGTTCAGGATGATTGACAACAACCAGGCAGACGATAAGGTGATCGCGGTATTAAACAATGATGCCCTTTACCATGGATTCAGGGATCTTGATGATGTTCCCAAAAGTGTAGTGGAACGCCTGAAACATTATTTTCTCACTTACAAAGACCTGCCGGGCAATCCTGCTGATGTAGAAATAACACATGTCTACCACAGGGAAGAAGCCCTGGACCTGATCAACCGGTCCATAGAAGACTACAGGTTGAAATTCGAAAATCTCGACACGCTTTTATCAACCGTTTAAACTTTGTACCTGAATCTTTTTATCTTTTTAGTTGGTGTTTTTTCAAAAGGCTCTTTCTGAAGTATGGCCTTTTGAAGCCTTGAGTTTTTGTTGAGTTGCTTGTTCACCGTTGCAGTCAATTCCGAAATTAGTTCTTCAGCTTTGTCATTAATCGCAGCCTGTTTGTCATGCGCTGCACTCTTAAGGTCATTGAATTTCTCTTCAATCTTTTCAAAATTCATATGAATGAGCGCTACCAGCCGGCCCTTGACCTGCATAACAAGGGATTCATCTACAAATTCCTGCTCGTTTATTACCGATTCAATCTCTTCAGGATATATGTTTTCACCATTGGATCCCAGGATCATGTTCTTTGACCTTCCCTTGATATAGAATATTCCATTCTTGTCAATGATACCAAGGTCACCTGTTCTGAAAAATCCATCTTCTGTAAGGACCTCTGAAGTCTGGGCCTTGTTTTTATAGTACCCTTTCATCACATTTCTCCCCCTGGCAATAATTTCCCCCTCGCCGGTTACAGGATCCATGTTCAACAATTTCATTTCGATTCCTTCAATGGGGACACCAACCGACCTGTATACGGGGTTTGAAGATCCAAAACCAGACAACATGGGAGAAGTTTCTGTAAGTCCGTATCCCACCGCATATGGAAACCTTGCTTCAATGAGGAACTTTTCAACCTCTGGGGCAATCGCTGCACCTCCGACACCAAAAAACCGCATCCTGCCTCCAAAAAATAATTGCAGTTTCTTACCTGCTGAACGATGGAGCAACTTTCGTGTGGGACCAAATTTAAGAAGAGGGCGGGCAATGGCCGATTCCGACAGCTTTTTCCTGATCGTATTCCTGTAAATTTTTTCAATGATCAGCGGAACGGTCAGCATCGTTGTGGGTCGAATTTCTTTTAGCAGCGGACCGAGATAGGCAGCCGTGGGGGCTTTATCAATGTAGGTGATGCTTGCCCCGTTCAATATTGGAATGATCATCCCAATGGTGCACTCGTACGTGTGCGCCAGAGGAAGGACAGACAAAAACAGATCCTCCTTTACCACCCTGTGAATTGAACCGGTATTTATCGCATTGAATATCAGGTTATCATGACTTAACATCACGCCTTTGGAATTGCCGGTTGTTCCGGAAGTGTATATGATTGCCGCGAGATCATCTTTGTCTGCCCGCGGAAGCGAAACAGATTGGGCAGATGCGTCCGGGATTTCAATCTTTTCGATCTTATCATTTGATAGTCTGGTGAGTTCATCCGCATTATCTGATGAATGTATTTCCAGGTTTTCAATTGAAATGATGTATTTTACACTTGAAGGTATAGCCCCTGCTATTTTTTGCAACTGCCTGGCAGAAACAAATACAATTGTTGCCTCAGCATGTTCCAGGATCCTGTTCATTTCATTGCTGCTGAAATCAGTAAGAACCGGGGTTACAATTCCTCCTGACCTCATGATCCCGAAATATGCAGCGACCCAGTGCGGGTTGTTTTCACTGATCAAAGCAACACGGTCACCTTTTTTGATTCCTGCCCCGAAAAGCTTCACTGCTATATGAAGGGATAACATGTGAATCTCTTCATAAGAATAGGAGATCCCTCTTGCTATCGAAACTGCTGTTCTGTCACGGTATTTCAGTGCGCTTTCTTCAAGCAGTTCGGGTAAATTTTCAAAATATGTTCTGTTTTCAGTATTTATCGCTGTCATTTCTTTGATTTTATTATTCTTTCGTTCATTTTTTGTCCAAAACTACCCCTCAATGTTATAAATTTTTTCCTGCCCGCAATGAAATAATCAAATACAACAGATTTTGTATAAATCTCCGGATGATCGGCATTTACAATAGCGGACCTGTTCGTTTCCCTGAAATTCCTGTACCTGGTTTTTTCGCTCCTGAAAGCACGATGTGCTGTCCAAATGGATCCAGCATCTTTAAAATTGAATGTGGCAATGTACATCAATGAAGAGATGAAGTCCAATACCAGTCGGATTTTTATGATCCTTTTGACCAGTTTTTCAGGAGCATTCTTATAGATGAGAAACAAATTGTTCCTGAAATTGAGGAAAGTCTTATACGGATTGTGTTTGGGCAGGGTGCCTCCCCCAACATGGTACACCCTGGATTCTGGTACTACAGCAAACCGGTAACCTTTGTTTTTCAAACGCCAGCAAAGGTCCACTTCTTCCATATGGGCAAAGAAATGGTCATCAAAGCCTCCTGATTTTTTGAAAACATCGGCGCGGATGAGCATGCAGGCTCCGGTGATCCAGAAAACCTCCATCGGATCTTTATATGTGTCATTTACTGGTTCGGTGGAGTTGAATATTCGTCCCCGGCAAAATGTATATCCGAATTTATCGATATAACCTCCGGCCGCTCCTGCATATTCATAGGAATTCCTGTTGTTGTAGTCGAGCAGGACGGGTGAACAAGCTGCAAAATTATCGTTCTTTTCCAGCAGTTCATGAAGTGGTTTTAACCAGTTCCTGCTCACCTCAATGTCTGAATTGAGCAACAGAAAATATTTTGAATTTACCTGTTCGAGGGCCCGGTTATATCCTCCTGCAAATCCGTAGTTTTTTTCAAGCCTGATGATCTTTATTTTTTTGTAATGCTCTTTTAGAAAATCCAGTGAATCATCCGCTGAGTTGTTGTCGGCCACAATAATTTCAACACCCGGTTCATCTGAATTCGCTTCAAGTGAAGGCAGGAATCTTTCAAGATATTCCTTTCCGTTCCAGTTCAATATGACAATTGAAATATCGGTCATCAGGTATTCATAATTTCATCAATAACATTAATAAACTCATCGTGTATGGCGCCGTTCGAACAGATAATTTCATTTCCGAAAAGATAATCATCCCCTCCTGAAAAATCAGAACACTGCCCTCCTGCTTCACGCAGCAAAACGATACCTGCAGCTACATCCCAGGCATTTAATCCTTTTTCATAGAATCCGTCGTACCTGCCGGCTGCAACCCATGCAATATCTGTAGCCGCAGACCCAAGTCGCCTCAGTCCCCTTGTATTTTGTATGAACCAGTTAAGTGTCAGGAGGAATTCATCCATTTTTTCAAACGCTGAATAGGGAAATCCTGTAGCTATAAGCGAATCATGCAATGTTTTGTTGCTGCTGACCTTCAAGGGCTTATCATTTAGATAGGCTCCCCCGTCCTTCCATCCGTAGAAACATTCGTTCAGACCAAGTTCCATTACCACACCAACAATCGGTTGTCCATGTTCAGCAAGTGCAACACTTACCGCAAAAGGAAATGCGCCGTGAATGAAATTTGTTGTTCCGTCAAGCGGATCAATTATCCAGTCGTATTTTTCACCTTTGGTCCGGATCGTCCCCTCTTCCGTGATGAATCCGGCTTCCGGCAGAATCTCTTTCAGACTATTAACGAGAATCACTTCCGCCTTTTTATCGACAAAAGTTACAAAATTATGTTTGCCTTTTTCTTCTATTTCTTTTTCAGCATTATTTTTATGTTCTTCATTGATGAAATTGCCTGCCAGTTTGACTGCCTCAATGGTTTGTTTACAAATGTTTTCTAACTCCATTTTATGGATATATGTTTTCTCAGCTATAATATATTGCAAAGAAATATAAATTTGATGACATATTATTTCCACAGGGAGTTATGATTCAAAAGAAGGGATAAGGAGACGTGATCAGGGGTGAATGTGGCGGTTTTCAGGGATGGATTTGAAAAACAAAGCTTTAAGAATTGGTCAGGTAGAGCCTGCTATACCATAGGGCCATTTAATTCAGTGGGCATGGCAGTCATTCAGGTTTTGATATCAGCAACCACAAAAGTACTGCCGCCAATGAATATGGTGTCTTCGGGTCCGGCAGCCATTTTCGCGGATTCAAGTGCTTCAGCGACTCCCGGGTATGTCAATCCCTTCATTCCAAGCGCATTAGCTTCCTGGAGCAGTCTGTTTACAGGCATTGCCCTGGGTATGGATGGTTCGGTGAAATAATATTTCGCATGTTTTGGCAGGTGTCTTAATATCTTTCCTGCAGGCTTGTCGCTGACCATTCCCCAGACAATATGAAGTTGCCTGTGAACGAGTTGACTTAACTGGTTTATAACAGCCAGTATCCCGGCCTCATTGTGCGCCGTGTCAGCGATGACCCTCGGGTTTGTCCCCAGAATATCCCACCTTCCTCTCAGTCCGGTGTTTTTTATTACATTTTCCAATCCTTTGCTGATGCTTGCCGGTGTAATGTTATATCCTCTCCTTTTCAGGAAATCGATCACAGCAAGTGCAAGTGCAATGTTTTCCTGTTGGTAGGATCCGTTGAGGTCTGTTATAATGGCCTCATTCTCTTTGCTGATGGTGTTGTAAAAATGGAACACTGATCGCTGATCAGCTGTCGCGGTCTGGTATTTAAAATTCCTCACCGAATCGGAACGGGTGATGGTTGTTTGCCTGTTGCGGGCAATTTCCAGGAGGATGTCATGTATGTCATTGCTGATATTTCCGGTTATTACCGGAATCCCTTCCTTAATGATGCCTCCTTTTTCCACGGCTATCTCAGCTTCAGTGTTTCCAAGGAATTCTGTATGGTCCAGCGAAATATTGGTAACAACAGATGCCAGCGGGGCAATGATATTGGTTGAATCCAGTCGCCCTCCCATCCCTGTTTCGATGATTCCAATTTCTGTTTTCTCTTTCGCAAAATGATCAAAGGCCATCGCTACGGTCATCTCAAAGAAAGAGGGTTGTATCTCACGTATCTTTTTTTCTGTTTCCTGAACAAATCGTACGACTTCCTCTTTTCCGATCATCAATCCGTTTACCCTGATTCGTTCTCGAAAATCGAACAAGTGAGGTGATGTATACAGTCCGGTCTTATAACCGGATTCCTGCAGTACCGATGCAAGGATATGACTTGTGGATCCTTTCCCGTTGGTGCCTGCAATATGAATCGAGGCAAACTTCCTGTGCGGGTGCCCCAGGGCTTTGTCAAGCGCCAGGGTATTGTCGAGATTGGCTTTGTAGGCAGCTTTTCCACTGCGCTGGTACATGGGCAGACTCTTAAATAAAAAGTCTATGGTTTCGTTGTAATTCATTTCCGGTTCATTGGTTGCCCCAGGTATCGAAATGGATCCTGTTGGGAGAGAATCTTTCTGCCGGCTTTTTTTCCTCTGCAGGATATCCCAATGATACCAGGGCGATTGGCTTTACATGGTCCGGTAATTCAAACAATTCAGAAAAGGCCCTTTTCCTTTTCTCCCGCGGATGAATGCCTATCCAGCAAGCACCTATTCCAAGCGCGTGTGCAGCAAGCAACATGTTTTGAGTGGCAGCACTGCAGTCCAGGATTGAATATCCTTTATCATGTTCCAGTTTTTCGTCACCGCATACCAGGATGGAATGGCTTGCAGAAACCACGAAAGAAGCATTCGGATGTATATCCGCGATCTTCCTTAACAACTCCCGGTTTTTTATCACTACAAAATGCCAGGGTTGCCGGTTGACCGCTGAAGGTGCTTGCATGGCTGCTTTCAGTATTTCGTTGATCTCAGGTCCGGAGATCACTTTTTCCGAGTATTTTCTAATGCTTCTCCTTGAATTAATGCATGTAACCAGCGATTCGTTTCTCATGGTTGATAAGTATGTTTAAAAGTTGTATTAATGTGAATAATTACATGTGAGAACCTCTCTTATAAGTGCTAATTTTGATACCATCAAAGTTAGATTAAGGCAGGGTAAATATGGCAAAAACAGAAAAAAAAGTCAAAAAGACTTATATTCTTGATACCAACGTTCTTCTTCACGATTACCGGTGCATTCATAATTTCGATGAACATGATATAGTCATTCCCATTACAGTACTTGAAGAACTTGACAGATTTAAAAAAGGAAATGACACGATCAATCTGCATGCAAGGGAATTTACACGTGAATTGGACAAACTTTCTGGGGATAAATTGTTTAATGGTGGATTGCTGCTGGGAAAGGGCAAGGGAAAACTCAGCATAGCAACAGGGAAACAGCCTTCTGACAAACTCAGTGATTCATTCCCGGAAAATACACCCGATCACCGCATACTGGCCATTACAGAAGGACTTCATGTAAACCGGAATGGAAGTCCTGTTATACTTATTACAAAAGATATAAACCTCAGGATGAAAGCCAAATCACTGGGTATTCCTGCACAGGATTACCACAATGACATGGTTAAGAATATTGAGGATATTTATGAAGGTGTAAAAATAAATGAGAACGTAAAATCTGATGTAATTTCGGGCCTCTACGAGAAATACGAAGGACTGCCTGCATCAAAATTCGGAATGAAGACCAGTCCGTCGGCACATCAGTATTTTATATTCAGGAACGATTCCGTTAGTGCCCTTGCTCATTATGATCCCTTTAACAAGCTTGTTAACCGGGTTGAAAAAGTAAAAACATATGGCATTGAACCAAGGAATGCAGAGCAGGCGTTTGCCCTGGATGCTTTATTAAGGCCCGAGGTACAACTTGTTGCATTAACCGGGAAGGCGGGAACAGGAAAAACATTGCTGGCCCTTGCCGCAGCCCTTCATCAGCGAAAGATGTATACACAGGTCTTCCTTGCCAGACCCATCGTTCCATTGTCAAACAGGGATATAGGGTACCTTCCGGGTGATGTTGAAATGAAGATCGGTCCTTACATGCAGCCGCTTTTTGATAACCTTTCTGTGATCAAACAGAATTTCAGACAACAGAGTAAGGAGTTTTCGAGGATCGAGGAGATGCAGCAAAGTGAGAAGCTTGTGATCACACCGCTGGCTTATATAAGAGGCCGGAGTTTGTCAAGGGTGTTCTTCATTGTTGACGAGGCTCAAAATCTTACACCACACGAGGTGAAGACCATCATTACCCGGGCAGGGGAGGGAACAAAACTTGTCTTCACAGGTGACATACAGCAAATTGATTCACCATACCTGGATACACGGTCCAACGGCCTGTCATTCCTGGCCGACAAAATGAAGGGACAGGACATCTTCGCCCATGTACACCTTGTAAAAGGAGAAAGAAGTTATCTTGCTGATTTGGCCAGTAACCTGCTGTGAAAATCCATTAGATTCATATATTTGCATATAACCATTCCGGATTTTATATGCAAAGAAAGCTTTTTATCGTCCGTCATGGGAAATCAAGCTGGGAGTCAATCGTTAATGATATTGACCGCCCGCTTACTGAACGTGGCGTAAAGAACAGTTATGAAATCGCCAATCGGCTGAAAAATAAAGGACTGATTCCCGAATCGATATTCAGCAGTCCGGCTGCAAGGGCGCTTCATACTGCAATAATCATGTCGCAGGTCTGGGAACTGGACGAACAAAATATTTTTATTCGCAATCAGCTGTACCTTCCCGATATTGAAGATATTACGGAAATGATATTTGAAATACCGGACCGGTTTTCTTCCGTTGCAATTTATGGACACAACCCGGGATTTACATATTTTTCCAACATCTTTATGAAAGACAAATTGGAAAAGCTGCCAACTGCCGGCACACTGGTTATTACATTTGAATTGGATTCCTGGAATAATATCAGCAATGGGAAGGTTATTGATACCTGTTTTGATTCTCCAAAACGGACCTTATAAAGCTGTTTCCAGGCAATACCCGCACAGTTTTTACAGTGAGTTTAAATGTATGCCTGACAAACTTTGTTTCAGAGATTTTGTCAGAAAAATATACAGCCTGGCGTATACGTTGATCAGACAATGGTAACCGAAGTGACATGTGCGATAATTATTGATGGCAGCAGGGTATTGTTGACCCAGCGCAGCGAATCAATGTCGCATCCCCTGCAATGGGAATTCCCGGGAGGAAAGATGAGACAGGGAGAAACGCCTGAAAGCTGTATCAAGAGGGAAATCATGGAGGAGTTGAACCTCAGAATTTCAGTGGAGCAACTGCTGCCCTCTGTCTGGCATGATTACGGGAACAAGGTGGTAAAGCTCATACCGTTTATCTGCAGCCTTGATTCAAAGAAGCTGATCCTTAATCAGCACAGGGACTATTCCTGGGTTAAGAAAAAGGAATTCAGAAAGTACGATCTGCTTGAGGCTGATAAGCGGGTTGTTCAAATGCTGAATGTCTTCTGGAAGTAACGGTTTTTATAATTAGTGTCTGTCCATAATGTCCGTTTGCTGCGTTACGCTCGTTGAGAAATTGCTCATCCCGATATATTATCAGGATGACTGTTTTGAAGTCGAAAGCCTTGTATTTGACGCTTTCTTATCAAAGACTGAAAATAACTTAGTTTTCTTTCAGGCACTAATTAGAGTCTGTCAATAGAGTCTGAGTGGCTGGACAGGCACTAATTAGGATAAATAAGGCCATAATAAACTTAAAACCTTATTTCAAAGAAATATTTTATTAGCTTTAAGACTTGTTTTTCAAGCTGCTAATCAACCAATGTCCGCAAAACTTTTTACAAGAATACAGGTATGGACCCTCCTTGTCGGAATTATATTGGGAGGATTGCTTTTAATTGGTTTTGACGAAGTGGTCGAATATACCTCCACCGATGAATTCTGCGACAAATGCCATCTGCATCCGCACTCTACCGATTCATGGAAGCAATCGGTTCACTACAGTACTGCCTCGGGTACCATCGTACATTGTGTTGAATGCCACCTGCCGCCAAAAGGAGAGGGGTACCTTCCCGCCAAAGTTGTTACGGGGCTGCGCGATGTTTATGGCGCAATTTTTAAGGATTCTGCATCACTCAACTGGGAATTGAAATCACGTCCTGAAAATGCTGTTCATTTTACAAAGGATATTTCCTGTGTGCATTGTCACCAGAATTTGTATCCCCTGGAAATAACGCAGGACGGAATGGACGCACACCTTTACTATGAACAGCAGGAAGGAGAGGTATCCTGTATAAAATGCCATATAGACGCGGGGCATTATCACGAGGGGATCCTGCATGCTGCAAATGTTGATTTTGGCTCCAGGGATGAACTGCCTGACACTTTGTATCTTGAAGCCGCGAAGGTTGAAGCATTTGATGATTTTACGGAACGCATCCCCGCTTCTGCAGTTTCATTCAATATGAAGGCCATTCCAGGTGGTACATTTATAATGGGGGGCCAGCCCGACGACGATTTTGCAGAAGCGGATGAATTTCCTGCAAGAGAGGTGCAGATAGATTCATTCTTCATGGCAGAAGTTGAAGTTACATGGGACGAATTCCTGGCCTGGTATTCTCAAACCTCAGGTGAAGGACGAACTACGGATATCGGATTTTTGGAAGGCGTGGATGGAATTTCAGGGGCTACTCCGCCTTACGGAAATCCTGACCAGGGATGGGGAAAAGGAAAACGACCGGCAATAACCATGACGTTCTATGCCGCGCAGAAATATTGTGAATGGTTGTCGCTGGTTACAGGAAAAGAGTACAGGCTGCCAACTGAAGCTGAATGGGAATATGCTGCCAGGGGAGGGACGCGATCGACCTATTTCTTTGAAGGAGATGCAAAAGGCTATTCTGCAATTGGACTTCGGAGCAGGATCTTTGGAGTTGATACATCGGTGATAAATACCTATGTGATCTATACCGAAAATTCTTCCGGTAAGACACATTTGCCTTCTGATGTAAAAGCAAATCCGTTCGGACTGAAAAACATGCTGGGCAATGTTGCCGAATTTTGTCTTGATGTTTACAGGGCAGATGCTTATGAATCAGGTGAAGGGATGCTGAATAATCCCCTGGTTAGCGGGGAAGATAAGGATCATGTGATCCGCGGCGGATCGTATTTGAGCAATGCCGTTGAACTGAGGATCTCCAACAGGGAGAGAACAGCTCATGACGCTTGGATGAGGACCGATCCGCAGATCCCTAAAAGTCTATGGTGGTATTCAGATTGTTCTCACGTAGGCTTCAGGGTTGTTTGTGAATACAATAATCAATTAACCACAAAATAAATATTATGAAAGATCAAGTTTCAAGAAGAAAATTTTTAGGAACCTCAGCAATCGGTGCAGTTGGGGTTATTGGTGCAGCCGGACTGGCTTCGGCCTGCGCAAGCGACAAAGTAAAAGTCTCTTTTACCGCTCCTCCCAAGAAGGCGGACAGCGGAACCCCGATAAAGGCCGCCCTGATCGGTTGCGGTGGCCGTGGAACGGGAGCCCTTATGAACCTGCTTGATGCAGCTGATGGAGTAGAGATCGTTGCATTGGCCGATCTTTTCGAAGATAAAATAAGTAGCTGCAGAAATAAATTGAAGGATCAAAAGGGGGTTGAAGTACCCGATGAAAAATGCTTCCTTGGGTTTGATGCATACCAGAAAGTGCTTGAAGAGGATATCAACTACCTGCTGATAGCCACACCACCTCATTTCCGTCCAGAACATTTTGAAGCTGCCGTTAAGGCACGCAAGAATGTGTTCATGGAAAAACCCGTCGCCGTTGATCCCGTTGGCGCAAGAAGAATATTGGTAGCAGGGAAACAGGCAGAAAGCATGGGGCTCAGCGTTGTTGCAGGTACACAAAGAAGGCACCAGTGGCATTACCTCGAAGTTAATGAATATGTAAAAGCCGGTGCGATTGGTGATTTCGTTGCAGGCTATGCATACTGGAACCAGAACAAGCTCTGGCATGTAAATCCAAAGGCCGAATGGTCTGAAATGGAAGCCATGATAAGAAACTGGGTAAACTGGATGTGGCTGTCAGGTGACCATATCGTGGAGCAGCATGTGCACAATATCGACGTGATCAACTGGTTCAAGAATGCACATCCGGTAAAAGCGGTTGGCTTTGGGTCAAGGCAGCGGAGGATCACAGGTGACCAATTTGATAATTTTTCTGTGGATTTTGTTTATGATGATGATACACACATGCATTCCATGTGCCGCCAGATCAATGGGACAGCGAACAATGTCTCTGAATTCCTGAGAGGCACCAAGGGATATACCGATTGTTCACGCACGATCTATAACAATGACGGTACCGTATATTTTGAGACCGAAAATCCATGGCCTGCTGAGGAGTCAGCCAAGGATGTGATCCAGGAGAAATACAACTCACCGTATGTACAGGAGCATGTTGACCTGGTAAATACAATACGTCGAGGGGAACAGATCGTTGAGGCTGAAAATGTTGCCACTTCGACCCTGACTGCCATTATGGGACGCATCTCTGCATATACCGGGAAGGAAACAACCTGGGATGAGATGATGAACGCAGACCTTCATTACACGCCTGATGTATATGACATGGGACCGGTAAAAAGTGTACCCAAAGATGTACCGGTACCCGGCGATCCTGCAGAAGAATAGATCAAAGGAGAATCAATAGAAGCCCGGATTTTCCGGGCTTTTTATTGTTCTCCTGCAAATAGCGGAGGCCTTTCTTCATCAAATGAGGTGGCTTCCTGGTACGCGTTTGCTGCTGCCAGGATGGTTGCTTCATCGAATAAATTGCCCAGGAAACTTATGGTTGACCTGCTTCCTCCTTTAATGGCGCCATTGGGGACCACTACTACCGGGTGCCCGGTCATATTGGTTGCAGGAAGTTGTGTTCCTCCGAATGAAGGTGTGACAATTACATCAAATTCACGAAGGATTGAATCGTATTTCTCAATGAGCAAAGTCCTGAGCCTGTTTGCCTGGATATACTCAACTGCCGGCATGAACCTGGCAGCCCTGAAAATGGCCGGCCATGCATGTTGGCCCTGTCTGACCAGCAGCGTATCCCGGTTGCTTCTTGTTAATTCATCAAATGCGGCAGCTGCTTCTGCAAGCAGGATATTGGTCATGGCATCCACAGGCAGATCAACATCCAGATCCACAGGATGAAGTTTTGCCCCGAGTTTTTTTAGCACTTTAAGTGCCTCTTTATCAAATTTCTTAAACGGGTAGTCCTCATTAAAAGCATTTTTGAAATACCCGATCTTCAGTGCTGAAAGGTCAACATCCCTGTAATTAAAGCCAGCCTCATATAAGGTTGGATCGTCGGGATCCAATCCCCTGATGGCATCGAAAACAATGGCACAATCATATGCACTCCTGCAGAGGGGCCCCGCCTTGTCCATACTCCAGCTCAGTGCCATGGCACCTGCCCTGGTGACCCTGCCGTAGGTAGGTCTTAGTCCTGTAACTCCACACCTGGTTGACGGAGATACAATGGACCCATAGGTTTCTGTTCCTATGGCAAAGGGAACGAGTCCGGCAGCCGTTGCAGCAGATGATCCTGCTGATGAGCCGCTTGATCCCTGCTGAATGTTCCACGGATTTCGTGTTGTATCGGCATACCATACATCTCCCATGGCAAGTGCACCCAATGTAAGTTTGGCAATGAGAACGGCCCCTGCATCTTCAAGCTTTTGAATGACGCCGGCTTTTTGTTCCAGGAACTGATCCTTGTAGGCTCCTGCTCCCCAGGTGGTTTTGTAACCCGGGAAGGCAAAAAGGTCTTTTATGCCGTATGGAATGCCATGAAGGATGCCGCGATCTTTCCCTTCGGTCAGCTCTGTATCCATCTGCTTTGCCCTTTCGAGTGCATAGTCATCCAGAAAACTGATCACACAATGCAGTTTCGGGTCATTTTCCCTGAGCCGGTCGAGAAAGAAATTTGTCAATTCAACGGATGTGATCTCTCCGGACCTGATCAGCGCTGCCAATTCCGGGATCGACATGAATGCCAGGTCATATTTGTTTCCAGGTTTTGAAATGTTTTCAGGGATCGGCCAGTTAACCGGACCATTTTCTTCCGGGATCCTGAATCCTTTTGGAAGCGGGTTAAACTGTAGGGCGGGAGCAATATGGTTGGGCAGGTTGATCTTCCTGTATTCCCTGTATGATTCAACGTATTCTCCAAGCGATTTCCCGATCATTGTCATTTCAGCAGTATCAAATTCAATATCCATGGGATTCATGGCAAAATAGACTGAGTCTATCCTGATTTCGACATTGGTTTCCTGCTCACTGCCATTGCAGCCGGTGAGAATAAATGGTAGCAGGAGAAAGCATACTTTTCCTGAAAGTGACAATTGATTTCTCATAGCAATTCTGTTTGATGATTGCTGTAAGATACAAAAGAAAAACAACATCCGGACCGGTAAAAGTTATGGTGCATTTGAAATACAGGTAATTAAAAAAAGGCTGGCAGCATGGCAAAAAAAAAGATTGTATGTGAGATCAATTATTATATGTTCCTGATTACTATTTTAATATAATATGTGACGAATTTCAATGAAATTATTTAACTTATGCAAAAAAATTGAACCGTTATGCGAATTACAGGATTACCACTTCATTTTACATCCATTTTATTGTTTGCATTGATCTTCTCAGTGCCAAAATCATGTAATAACTCACAGAAGGCAGGAGAGGATCTGTTGTATGACCTTGGTACAGGACTTGTATCCAGGTCCATCTCCTTTGAAAATCCTACCGGAGCGCCGGGAGAGGGAGGGAAGACCTCCAGTAACCTGGGTGTCGGAAGAAAAGGCTTTCCGGCAAAATGGATAGCTCCCGGGGAGACAGTCACATTATGCAACATCAAGGGACCCGGGACCATCAGGCACATATGGATGACAGGGGGTTTTAAGGACAAGCCTACAGCTTTACGAAGCATGGTGATCAGGGCATACTGGGAAGGACAGGAACATCCGAGCATCAAGTGTCCGCTGGGAGATTTTATGGGATCTGCCAATGCAAGGTACAGTGCCTACCAGTCTGCCGTTCATTCAACAGGTGTAAATGCGGCACTCAACATCTGGCTACCCATGCCATTTCAGGACAGTGGAAAAATAACATTGTCCAATGAGGGGGAAGAAGGAATTACCATATTTTACCAGGTCGATTATACCATTGGCGACCGGCACCCGGAGAACCTGGGAAGGCTGCATGTCTGTTTCAGGCGCGAGAATCCGACAACATTGAAAAAGGATTTTGAAATACTTCCGTCAAGGAAAGGACAGGGCAGGTTCATCGGGACTGTTCTTGGAATCAGGACGTTTGAGGAATTTTGGTGGGGAGAGGGTGAGATCAAGATCTATATGGATGGAGATACAGAATTTCCAACCATTTGCGGGACGGGAAGCGAGGATTATGTCTGTCTTTCTTACGGCATGCAGGAAACCCCGTACATGTATCATGGCTGCAGCTGGAACCGCGACGGATTTGTATCCATGTACCGGTGGCACCTGCCCGATCCCATATTCTGGCAGGAAGAGGTCCGGATCACCATTCAACAGATAGGATACAACTGGGAATACGCGCAGGCCGGTGATCCGCCTTTGTATGAGCGGCAGGATGACTGGAGCGCTACTACATTCTGGTATGAAAGTGTTCCAAGCGATCCTTTGCCCGGCTTTCCTTCATTGGAAGTGAGGATTGCAGATCTGTATTGAAAACAAGATTTCAAGAAAAAACAGCTTTTAAAAACTCAACCTTAAATTAACGTTTGGTGTTATTCCCAGAGCGTGTTGGATTACCTGTTCTATTTTGTTATCATTCAGTATATAGTACTTATTGATTACATTTTGCCGGTTGAGTACATTCCAAACCGATATCCCGACCACTCCCTCCGCTTTTTTGATATTGAAATTATATTTTACCGATGCATCTAACCTTATAAAATCATCAAGACGAGAACGGTTGGGTTCTTCGTACATAATCTCAGTAATCATACCTTGATTATCCTGCAACGGCATTGTATACACACTGACCATAAACAACAATCCTGAGCTTGCAAATGAAATAATCAACGCAATGGACAGCTGCGATGAAAATGATGAAGTAGAGTTCAGTCATGAAGATTACCATTACGAAGATTTGATAACACTAAAAGAATGGGAAGGCTTTTTATTTATCGACAGTAAAAATAAAACAACTTCATTCAGAACAGTAAAAATCAAATATAAGAATTCAGCATGAAAAATCACAGTGTTAATAAAAGAAAGAGTATTAACAAACTGATAATGATTTTTTCAAATGTGTACTAATTTAAATAATTTAAAAGGTTATAAAATAAAAGCTATCCCGGAGGGATTTAGTTCAACACGCAATATAAAAAATTGGGCAGATAGTACTAAATATGAACGGATTAGCATTGGAGAAAATTGTGAGCTTGGAGTTCTTAAATGCCAAACTTTTCATATTGCCATCCTTTAGCTCTCATTTAAAACAAACCAAGTAAAAATGGAAACAAAAAAATGTCCCTACTGCTCAGAAGAGATTCTGAAAGAAGCCATGAAATGCAAATACTGTGGAGAATTTCTTGATGATAATTTGAGCAACGAAAGAAAGACCGAAAGAGAATCTGAAAAACCTAAGGAAATTGTTGTAACCAAAAAGAACAGCGGTTTGGTCACTTTTCTAATTATTCTTGCAATAATTGCATTGATTGGAATTATTACAGGACTATGAGACTGCTAATAATAACTTTGGTTATTTTCAGTATCAATCAAGTTCTTCAAAACCTTGGATTATCGACTGAATTTATGACCTCATATTTGGACGATTTATTGTTTTTCCCAATTAGCCTTTCCGTCATTAGGTTATTTGAAAATAGAAACAAGAATTATGAAATTCCTTTTTACCACAGTTTAATAGGGCTCATATTTATTTCTGTACTATATGAATATTTAGTGCCAAAGATTGACTCAAGATTTACGGCAGACCCTTTTGATAGTCTGTACTATGGTTTAGGCATAATAATTTATCATTCGTCAAGAATAAAAATGAAAACAAGAGCTATTAAATAGGACTCTGAGCGGTCTGCAAGACTCAGCGAGGAGTCGGTGTTAAACTACACTATCCGGACAATTAAATATCCTCCCCCAAATAATTCCCTATCCTAAACTACCCCTAAAACCCGGCGCAACCTCCCCTGGATCCTGGAAATAAATAAAGGGAGGATTATTGCACCGTATCAAAACTCAAAAAAATTCGACCGCCAAAGGCGGTATTGTTTTAAATAAATCAAATACTATCCTCCTTCGCTAAAGCTACGGAGGATAAATAACCAAATAATCAATCATCCCTGACGCAACGAATACTGAACCCGCCCGACTTATCGTAGTTGAACCGGTACACACTGGCGTGGCTGTAGGTGAGGAACCGGTAGTAGGCGCTGATACTGCTGTACTCCGTACTGCTCCACCAGTAGCCGAAGTTGCCGGCAGGGTAGAACGCGCCATTGTTGTATCTGCGGTAGCCCCCGGGCAAACCTGAGAACCCGCTTGCGTTGCGTTTGTCCGGGTAATCGCTGTTACCTACCGCACCGGTGGTAGTAGATGAAGTCCATCCACTGGCTGTGGCCATGGCCTTGGCGATTTTATCTCTGCCGCCACCCGTGGTACCATCGTAATTGTACCCATTGTCGGCAAGGAAATTCTCCAACTCGATCCACTCTGCATCACTGGGTAAATGCCAGCCTGCCGGACAAGCATTCAATGCTGCTGCATAGGTATAGAGTGCTCCGTACTCACTACTGCTGTTATTGTTGTAATAGCACATAGCATCGTCGGTATTGTTGTCTCCCAGATTGCCCCAGGCTGTATTTTCAGTTACTAAAGGAATAGCTGATCCGTCGGGATAATGTGTGACTTTAAGGTTTTTGGCCATCCAAACTTGCGTGCCTATGGAAACCGTTTCGTAAACATTTCCATCGATGTCGGTAAGCGTTCCGGTTTCTCCACCTCCACTTTCTGCAACCGTGATATAATTCGTCTTGGTTTCTGTATCTGAACCGTATTGGTTATTAACCTGTAAGCTCACGGTATAATTACCTGAAGCGGAATAAATGTGAGAAGGGTTTTGTTCTGAACTTGTCTCTCCGTCTCCAAAATCCCACTCCCAACTCGTTGGTTCATTAGTTGATTGATCAGTAAATTGAACAGATTCTCCTTCAGTGATCGAAGTCTTATCGGCAGTAAATGCAGCAACCGGAGGTTCCCCTCCCGGATTTAACAATATTGAAATCTCATCTTCAACTGTAGCCCCCCGGTCATCTTTTACAGTAACCTTTATATTTTTACTACCATCATGTTCTCCCTCTGTATCCCACTCAAAGTTGAAAGGGAATATCGATGCAGAGGCAACCCCAACATCATCAATATAAAATCTCACCTCTTCAATTGTCCCATCTTCATCTTCTGCCTCAACTGAGATTGTAATTAGATCACCAACATCATATTCAGCACCATTGCTTGGGCTAATGATTTCACATGTCGGGGGTATATTCTCTTTCTCACAGCCTATTATAAAGACTAAGCTAAAAACGAAAATCAATGATATTGCTTTCATATTAGGGTTTCTAAAATGTTTCTTTAAATCAAGATCGAAAGTTTCAAGAACTAATTTAAGAAAAAGAGTTGGATTATCGGCTGAAGAATAAATATTGTTGGATAATGCCGTCGAACTATGGGTAATTAAAGATAATCTGTTCAGTGCAAAACATAAAGGTACAAATAACAAAAAAGGTATACAATCCACTATCGAACTGTATACCTTTCTGTAAACCTCGATTTCAAAAACCCTCTGAAACCTGTGTGGGAACTGCTGGATTACCTCCCTTCGGTCGGTGATCCAGGGACGGAGAGAGTCATGACATGAAAACCCGCCCCCTCCTGACGTCGGGGCCGGTTTTTTCATTCCCGGTCGGCACTTACCAAAGCAAGCTTTGGACGTTTCTCCCGGTAATGAAAAAACCCGTATCGCGGTTGCGATACGGGTTTTCATGTCTTGTGGGAACTGCTGGATTCGAACCAGCGACCCCCTGCTTGTAAGGCAGGTGCTCTGAACCAACTGAGCTAAGCTCCCGTAAAGCGGATGCAAATATAGTCCAATTATTGAATTCTTCAAAAAGTATAAGCAAATTCATTCGTGCTTTTCCTGCAATCCTGGAGCAATTGGAAGAGATTGACGATATCCGCGCTTACGATGCTGCCAAAGCTGAAAAAGATGAGATCATTCCATTTGACCAGGCTGTAAATGAGATCGGGAAGGAGTATCGGTTCCCTGAGCATCAGGTGATCCAACATCCTGTAACAATAATGACCGTTAAGGGATCCTTCGGCTCGTAACTCGGTAAACTCGTTACTTCGCTCAGGAACCGACAGGCAAAGGGGGGATAAGGAAACCTCGACGGGTTCGGTTTACAATCCGCTACGATTTTACTTATTCTGTCGGCTTTTGGCTGCTTCCCTGAGTGCCTATATCTCCCTGGATAAGGGCTTGCTTCTTTTTACGGCTCCACTTCTTTACCTGGTGTTCCCTGTTAAAAGCATCTTCCACCCTGTCAAATTCCTCTTAACACACCCGGATCGAGCCCGCCGAGATCCCTCCCCTAACTACCAAATGACCGGTTCCTGAGCGAAGAGGTGAGCTTGCCGAACTTCGAAGGACAGCTAATTACCCTAAGACCGGTTCCTGACCGTCTTCGCTTAACTACGGCGGTGAGACAGCGAAGAGGTGAGACCCTATGTTTGCAAAGCATAAGTCGTCAGAAATTAAGTAAATTAATTTTTGACAACTTAGTAATTCACCTAAAATCTGAGACTTATGCAACAGCAAATGCAAGTTAGAAAAAATACCTTTCAAGGAGAGCGTATTTTTGTAGGAATTGACACTCACAAAAAAAGCTGGAAGGTGTCCTTATATCATAAGGATACTGCATTAAAGACCTTTACACAGGATCCGGATACAAATAAGCTAGTTGGATATTTACGGAAACATTATCCTGTTGCCGATTTTCAATGTGCTTATGAAGCTGGTTTTTCTGGTTTCTGGCTACAAAAACAACTAGCAGGATATGGAATAAACTGTATTGTGGTTAATCCGGCTGATGTACCTACCACACATAAGGAGAAAGAGTTTAAATCGGATCCTCGTGACTGCCGCAAAATAGCCAAGGGATTATGCAGTAATTTACTTGAAGGTATATATACCTACAGATCAGGGATTAGATTACAGAAAAGTAGTACGATTATATCATGATATGTCAAAGAATTACACCCGATACAAAAATAAAGTAAAAGCGATACTGAACTTTTATGGGATAGTCTATCCCCAGGAATTTGAATCTCCCAATAATCATTGGTCCATGCAATTTTATACATGGTTAGAGCAGGTAAAATTAGCAACCGAAGAAGGCACCTGGGCATTACAATGGTACCTACAGGAGTGTTTAAAGGCAAAAGAACAAAAGAGATTAGCCTTGGCTAAAGTTAGAGAATTATCAAGGACAAGTACATTCTCTTCAGATGTAAAACTTCTTAGAAGCATAGTTGGGATAGGGCTCCGCACAGCGATGACTATCCTTACAGAAATTGAGGATATAGCAGAAAATTTGGTTTTAAGAGCCTGGTAAATTTCTTTGATGATTTGAATAGAAAGTCCGGCAGACAATTGAAGTGATGGGGATACATATCGTCGGCAATAAAAAATATGATGTTGGGTTTTTCTCTATACAAATCAACATATTACTTTTAACTTAGCATGCAAATTTATAATAAGCGACAGATGAAAACAATTACATCCCTATTACTCTTCTTCCTTATATTCTCTTCATGCACTAAGCCAGAGAATACAGAAAATACAACAAAGAATTTGCTTGAATTTGTCGACCTGCGAATTGGTGTTATTGATGACCGGGGAAGTAATTGCGTCATAGGGCCACAATTGCCTTTCGGATCCATTAATCCATCACCTCAAACACGCAACGGAAGTCATGACGGCTATGATCCCAATGAAAAAATCAGGGGTTTTGGGCAGCTTCATGTAAGTGGAACAGGTTGGGGGAAATACGGACAGTTTCTTGTCTCGCCTCAACTTGGCCTTGCCATGGGCAAAGAGGACCATGACTCAGAAAAATCCAATGAAATTGCCCAGGCGAATTATTATGCGGTCACACTCGATCGCTACCAAATCAGGGCTGAATTATCTCCTACCCACAATGCTGTGATTTACCGCTTCACTTTCCCTGAAAGCAATGAAGCATCTGTTCTTATTGATGTTTCTCATTCACTGGTAGTGGACATTGCAAGCATGGTTGGAGGATCAGTAAGTGACTGTTTTGCTGAATTCGATGGTGAAAATAATACCATGGTGAAAGGTGGAGGCACATTTGAAGGTGGTTTTGGTGGTGGGGCCTATCCCTTGTATTTTGCAGCTGAATTTAATAAAGAGCCCTCTCAATCCGGCGCTTGGTTAAACGAAAAGATCATGAATAATACTATGCAGGTTAAGCAAAAACAACCTTCAGATCATATTGGTCTTTTTCTAAGTTTCAATACTGAGAAAAATGAAGAGGTTCTGATGAAACTAGCTATTTCATTTAAGTCTGCCGACCAGGCTGCCTCCTACCTTAATAAAGAAATACCAGCCTGGGATTTTGAAGCCGTAAAAGTTGCGGGGGAAGAAAAATGGAATGACGAATTAAATAAAATCATAATTGAAGATGCCACCGAGGAGCAGCTTACTATTTTCTACACTTCTCTTTATCACAGCATGTTAGAGCCTCGTGACAGGACTGGTGACAACAGGTTCTGGGAGGATGGGGCACCATTCTGGGATGACCAGTATGCTGTCTGGGATACATGGCGAACCATGTACCCTTTAATGGTTCTTCTGCGCCCCGATATGGTTGCTGACAATATATCTTCTTTCATCGATCGCTTTGAAAACAATGGCATGGTGAGAGATGCATTTATTGCCGGTATTGACATGTATGCTGAACAAGGAGGAAACAACGTGGATAACATCATTGTAGATGCAATGGTGAAGGGACTCGAAGGATTTGATTATGAAAGAGCATATGCCTTGTTAAAGTACAATGCCGACAATGAAAGAAATGGCTGGCAGGGATTTAATCCGCCTGAAAAACTAGTTAACACAAAGTATAAAGAGCAAGGTTGGATTCCTTCGGGTATCATGGCCTGTTCCTATACACTTGAATACGCATACAACGACTTTTGCATAGCCCGGGCGGCAAGGATTCTCAATAAAGAAGAAGACCATAAGAATTACCTGGCACGTTCGAAAAAATGGATCAACTTGTGGAACGAAGATATGCAGAGTGGAGGATTCAGTGGCTTTATATGTCCGAAAGACGACAAAGGGAACTGGGTGGAAATTGATGCCGAAACTGACTGGTACTCATGGAAGCTACATTTCTATGAGTCGAACTCCTGGACCTATTCATTTTTCATGCCTCATGACTTTTTAAAAGTTATTGAGCTCTCAGGCGGACCGGAAACCTTCAGCAAAAAACTTGATTATGCCCTGAACAAAAAACTCATAAGTACTTCAAACGAACCATCTTTCCTAACAGTGCGGTCATTCAATTATTCAGGAAGAGCCGATCTGACCTCTGAATGGGTTCGAAAAACTATGAATGCCGGATATGACCTGGAGGGATATCCTGGCAATGATGACAGTGGTGCCATGTCCTCCTGGTACATCTTCTCAGCGCTAGGATTCTTTCCCAATGCGGGACAGGACCAATACTTCCTAAACAGCCCTCTGCATAAAAAGGCGACAATCACTCTGGCAAATGGAAAGAAGATTGAAATTAGTGCCCCTAATGCATCAGAGAAAAATATTTATATCAAATCCTGCAAGTTGAATGGAGTTGAACTTCAAACACCATTTATAAAACATTCTGACATAGCCAATGGTGCAAAGCTCGACTTTGATTTAGTGAATACACCGATTGTATTTTAATTTATGTAATTCGTACAGGGAACGAGTGCTGTACTTCTACATTAGTATAATGCCACTTTTCTTACAATGATCTATCATCTGGCCCGGCCACAAACTGGCCTGCACCTCACCAATATGAGCCTTTCGCAGGAAATACATACATAAGCGTGACTGTCCGATCTCTCCACCAATGGCTTCCGGGAATTCCCCTGCCAGTAATCTTTTATGAAAGAACAAATCCTTTCGCTCCTCTTTCCCCTGGATCTTTAACTGACGTAGCATGGCTTCCTGGTCAACCCTGATACCCATAGAGGACGAGCATAACGATGATATCGGACTTTATGGACAGACACTAATTAGATTTTCCGTATCTTTATAAGCGCTAAGGCGATAAGAATAATTCAACCCTTAGTGCATGCAGAAATTGAAATTCACAAATTATTTTCTGCATACCAGGCAACGGCCCGGCAGAAAGGATATTAAGATGGAGTGGATCGAAAAGGTGTATCGGTTCCCTGAGCATCAGGTGATCCAGGACGACGGAAGAAAAAGAATGTGGGGATACATTAAAGAAGCAGATAAATATTTACGCATCGTGGTACTCGAGGATAACCAGACCATTCACAATGCTTTCTTTGACAGGGATTTTGAAAAATAAGATTATGAAGATTACATACTTTAAGGATACCGACACGCTGCTTGTTAATTTCAATGATAATGAAATTACCGATACCAAAGATTTAAATGAAAACGTGTTGGTGGAATTGGATAAAAACGGAGCTGTGGTTTCTATGACCATTGAACACGCGCAGCAGCAGACAGAGATCCAAAACTTCTCGTTCAACCAGGTGGAAAATAAGGCGGTGTAAAAAAGCCCCGGAGGATTGCACTGAAAAAATCACCGAAAGAAACATCCGGAGTTTGACCAACGTATCCGGGGGATACCAGCTAAGGGATCACCCTGCCCATGGAGTACATCCGAAAGCCTGGCTGAAGGGCCAACAGACACCCGAGGTCAAACTCTACCACCCGGACAGGAACGATAAGAATACATTTTGTGTGACCGGAATTTATACCGGTATCACGAATTCAAAACCGATATCAGAAGCGCTCATCACATTAACAATTGAATTTCTAACCAAATAAAATTGTTAAAACGATGAGAAAAAACAACACAATCATTTTGGCCGGCATGTTGCTGGCACTTGCTGCCGGCTGTTACGCGCAGGATGGATTATTCATTTCTGAAATTGCTGATCCTGCCGACGATTATTCCGGCAGATTTATTGAACTTTTTAACAGCGGTACAGAACCAATTGACTTCAGCGTCAATACTTTTTACCTTTCGCGACAAAGCAATGGCGGGGATTCCTGGGGGGATGTGCAACTCACCGGGGTGGTCGCTGCCGGTGAAACCTATGTGATCGGTGGTTCTGCTTTCGCGAGTCTTTATGGGTTTTTACCCGACCTGGAGACCGGGATCCTGATCGGGAATGGCGATGACGCTTATTTTCTGTTTTATGGCGGGGATCATACCGGCGGGACCTTGTATGATATTTACGGTGAGATCAACCTGGATGGCACGGGAACTTTATGGGAATATACCGATTCCAGGGCAGTGAGGGTCGAAGGGGTCACCACGGCAAACACAACATGGCTTGCGGCCGAGTGGGAGATCGCTGCTGCAAATATCTCAGGTTGCGACCCGGGTGTTCACCATGGAGCAGGCGGCGGAGATATTCCGGAACCAGGAGTCTATTCCCTCGGTGTTACCAACGACACTGCTGATGTGGGTCAAATTGTGGAGGTTACAGTTGAAGTTGGCCCGCTTACTGTATCTGATAACATTATTTCATACCAGTTTGATATAAATTTCGACAGCACTGCTCTTGCGTACAGTAATTACAGCATTACGGGGACCCTTGCTGAAGGAGGCACCGCTGAAGTGAATTCTTCTGAAGCAGACAGGCTGACTTTCAGCTATATGAATTCCCAGCCGTTGACGGGCTCCGGAGACATCCTTGTTATTCAATTCAACACCCTGAACGTAATTGATACAACCCAAATTTTACTTTCTGATGCATGGCTGAACAATACCCCTGTGGAAGATCTGTTGCCAGGGCAGGTAATTATTAAAGAAGACATACCTCCTTCATCTTATATTGTTTACAGTGATACTGCGAACAGGTATGCAGACACCCTCGTGATCACAGCTACATTTAATGAACCACTGGATGCTGCATTCCCTGTGTTGCTGGATCTTTCCGGCGCTGTTTCGCTAGCTGGACTGGAAATGATGAGAGTGAATGATACAGTTTACCGGTATGATTACGGGATTCCCATCGCTGAAGGGATGGTTACAGTCAGTCTGCACAGCGGGAGAGACCTGTATGGCAATGAAATTGAAATGGAACCTGTATACGGTAAAACTTTTAATATCATGCCTTTCAGACCGGGGGACGTTGATGATGATGGCCGGATACTGGCTTACGATGCAGCACTTACATTACAGCACTCTGTTGGATTGGATCCATTGCCTGTTGCCGATCCGCTTCCATGGGAGCCATGGAGGGACAGTACCGCGAACGTGGATGGATTGTCAGAAATAACAGCCTATGACGCGGCCCTTATCCTGCAATATTCAGCAGGCATCATTACCAGCTTTGAAACAGGAGTTAAAAAGTCGGCTTACGCGGCTGATGTATCAATAGAGATGATCGGAGATGAACTGGTCTTTTTCAGCAAAGGAGAATTGATCGGTCTTAATGTTGCAGTTGATGAACACAAGGAGATGCTGGGAGAGCCAAGGATTCTTGAAGAAGATTTTATGAAAGCTGTCAACACGGGTGATTCTTTTTACAGGATAGGTCTCTGTTCGTCGTATTCCCTGCCTGAAGGAACTGCATTTATGAAAATTCCAATCGAAGGATCAGGCAGCATATCATTTAGGATACGTGTTAATAATGAAAAGAGAACAGTGAATATGGAACTGAGTACCGAAGTAACCACTATATCAACCGACCATATCCGCGTATATCCCATCCCGGCAAAAGACTATTTATTCCTGGTTGCTGATGCACAAAGCAACATGGACATTAACCGTATTCAAATCGTGGACCAGATTGGCAGGTTGCTGCATGAAACCAGGATGGATGGACTGTTTAAGATCATAGATACCTCATCATTCGGGGGTGCCGGGAACTGCTACCTGAAGGCTTTTGATGACCGTGGGAACCTTCTTATTGCCAGGACCATCATCATTTGGTGATTAAACGTGATCGATATGTGAAACAAAAGTAGTTGCTTTAAGGAACTCCGGGGCTGTTGGTAGGAAAGCCTCAAAAACTAATAGAGGAAAGTGCTGTTGAGATGTCCCGGAGTTTTTTTATATTCAAAGTCATGTCTCTGCCTCATTTGTCCGCTCAGTACAGGGCTGATTTCCTGTTACAGGGCATTGATATTCTTATTCTTAAATTGGGTAAATAGAATGTATTTATTGCTATATTTCGATTTTATAGGAGAACAAAGCGGGATCATTCCTGAATCTCCATATGATGAAACAAATTCACGATTTTTGCGTATTAAATAATCGGATCTAACAATCAAAAATTTAAAAATTATGAAGAAGATAAGAATTATTCTTTCACTGGCTCTGGGTATGCTTGTTGCGTTCAATTTGGTTGCTGCAGATGATGTTGAAGTGCAGTACATCGCCATTCATTTTGGAGATCCTGCCAATGCTGAAGTATTGAATCAGGGTGAATTTCCGGCTTTTCAATTCTACAATGCAGAAGGAGAAGTAATAGGCTATACTGAAGATCAAAAGCTGATAGGAAATCCAAATTACCTGAAGGGATGGTACGGTGAGGTCCCGGAAAAAATGGGGTTCAGCGCAACCTATAGGGGAGAGCTTTCCAAATCAGAGGGGTTTCCTTACGATAAGGGTGCAGTTTATGTGCTGGATAAGAATGGGACGGTTGCTTATCAGTTGCCACCGGAAAGATTTAATGAGGAGAACTACCCCGATAAATATCAAGCTGTTTACAATGATTTAAGAAGCACCATCAGAAAGATGTCCAGGGGGAAAGAGGAAAAAGTTGTTAAAGAGAAAAAGCGGGAATATGTGAAGTCAAGTCCCGTTGGGGAACTTGAAGCTACCAAAGGCTCAAAAACAGACAAGGGGGATGGAATACTTGGATGGCCGGTTCCCTCATTGACACTGACAGATGGTGATGGAAACTCAGTGAAGCTTGATGAACTTGCAAAGGGAAAGGTTACTGTTTTGGTGTTTTACACGATGAACGGGGCTACCTGGAAAAGAGGCGATACCGACGGAAATATAAAAGCTGAGAAAAAAGGAGAGAAACTTGTAAGTGGAAAATCTTACCAGGATTCGCAGGGTGAAGAGTTCAACAAGAAAGCAGAGGAGGGTGACCTGAAGGGAATGATTGGGATGGCTGTTTCAGAAAGTACCGCCAGCGATGATTCCAGGGGAAAAATCTACGAGTGTGAAGAGTTGACAGACAGGGACAAAGCAGGTGCTTACATCAATTTTACACAGCACCTTAGAATGGCTCAGTCATTGGCCAAATAGTGTCTGTCCATAAGGTCCGTTTGCTGCGTTACGCTCGTTGGTAAATTGCTCATCCCGATGATATATCGGGACTCCGCATTTCCCAACTTCGCAGGCCTTGCAAACGAACATTATGATCCAGCCACTGTACTGTATTGACAGGCACTAAATAGACACCAAGCAGCTAAATAATTTGAGTTTTCTTTCTGAAACTAAATTATGTCATCTCAGGAAAGGGAGGTATGTTTCTTACCTCCTTTTTTTATAATATTGTTACGGTATTAAGGTTGTTATAATCCCGGGATCATTGCACAAAAATGATCTGACAGGTTGTTGGTCATTGCAGGTCAAACTTAAAAATCCTTAAATTGCAGTACTGAAATCAATAATTTTTAATTGCTGATAATCGGATGATCCCTAATAAAACATACAATACATTGAAAGGATACATATCCTTACTGGTACTGACACTCATTCTTTTTTCCTGCAGTCCCCCAAAAATTAACACTGATATGCTTCAAGAACAGGCACCCATCATCATTTATAAAACAAAAAAGGATTATTACAACCATGTTCCTGTCACTTTAAATGATGAAAAGAACAAAATAATATCATTTCCCGGTCCCAATGACCTGCTGCACGATGGAGAACCTGCATTGCCGATAAAACTTGATAAAGGATTTCTTCTCGATGTCAGGGGACTGCATCCCAACACAGCTTTTACAGGTTATACCTATGATGCGTATTCCCAATTAAGTGCACCGCCGTCAGTGGATGACCTGTATGAAAGTATTATCGACAATGACCCTTTTGTTGCTTATTATGAGTGTGGCAGGCGCGCTTCATTTTCGAAGGATCTAACAGCTGATCTCAACAGAATCATCAAAGATGGTTTTAAGGGTTGTGATAGGATAAAGTAGACTGCTTTTAATTTGATCTTACATGTGATCCATTCAATAAAGGGAACGGGATTATTTGTAACTTCATCTTCTGTTATGAAGCGCTTTTTTACATTTTTTTCAATCTTCTTCCTGAGTTCACAACTGTGGTCCCAGGGATACCAGGTAAATGTAATTGTTGAGAATCTGACCGACAGGTGGGTCTATCTTTCAAGATTTTATAAAACGGAATTTAATACAATAGACAGCATTTTTTCTGTCAACGGGTCATTTTACTTTCACCTTGATTCCACGGGACATGGCGGACTTTACAGGATTGAACTTCAGAAACCCGATCCTGTCCAACAAAATGCAAATCCGGACTTCATCGAATTCATTTACAACAATGAGTCTTTTAGCATAAGTGCAGATTATATGGATCTGGAAAAAACTGTGAATTTTGGCAATTCAGCAGAAAATATGGTCCTGAATCAATTCAGGTCATATGAGGAGGGCTATCAGCAAAAATTGAATGCATTGAATTTGTTGCTGGACAGTTATCCGGGAGAAGATCGATTTTATAAGCATTCAGGAAGGCATTACAAAAATATACAGCAGGAGAGGGATTCCTTTATAAATGAATTGTTTCGGAAAAACAGCGGATTGTTTGCAGCAAAGCTTATTGACGCATACCGTTCGCCTGTAATTCAGCCAGCTATTAGCGGAGAAGAGAGAACCGAATATCTGAAAGAGCATTTTTTTGAAATGGCCCCAATTTCAGATCCGGACCTGCTGTATGCTCCCGTTTATAATCGAAGGATCATCGAATACCTCATGCTCTACAGGGTAAGGGGGTATACTTTCAGTGAGCAGGAAGATGCTTTTATTGATGCAGTTGACATCATTATGGCCAATACGTCAGGCGATACGGAACTCAGGTCTTTTGTTGTTGAATATCTTCTGGATGGTTTTCAAAGCTTTGGAATGGAAAAAATCCAGGTCTATATTGTGGAAACTTATGTTGATGAAACCTGCGAAACGGATGCCGTTGAACTTGCCAGGGTACGTGTTGAGGGATACCGGAAGATGGAAGCGGGACAGCGGGTAGAGGATATTCTAATCAGGACCCATTCCGATGAGATGGTCAGGCTCTCCGATGTCAATGCAGATTATATACTTGTATTGTTCTGGGCAGTACATTGTGAACATTGCAGGGATATGATGCCAGAGTTGAAGGAATGGTACCTCAATGAAAGGCCTTCCGATATGGAAGTATTTGCGGTTTCCATTGACACTGTAAAATCTGAATGGGAAACATATCTTGAAAAAAACAACCTGCCGTGGATCAATGCACATGAACCAATGGGCTGGGAAGGCAAAAGTGCGGAGGACTACAACATTTACGCCACGCCTACTTTGTTCCTGCTCGACAAAGGATTGGAGATCGTTGCAAGACCTTTTACCATCAGGGAATTAAAGAGGCAAGTAAAAAGGCTGGAGCGGTGAATGTATGGTGATTTTCTTGTTGGTATCTCGAAGGCAGGATGATGATGTCCGGATCTTATCTGTGAATTTTTCTGCAATTTTTATTTGCCAAGCAATGAATTTGGAGCTGTTGTAATGATCGCGGGCTAATTTTTGACCTGGAGGGGGATATCCCGGCAACTTCTCCTGAGTTTGTCGGCACGTATCCTGAAACCCAATGACAGAAGCATTCCGGAACCGTCGTATGTAATCGAATTGGCATCGCTCACCGATGGCATTATTTCATCAAGGGATGTATTAACGTGTATGCGGTCGATATCAATATAACCAAGGTTGTAATTTATGTTAAGCACTACCATCAGGGGGAAATTCATGGGCAAATCGTATTCTATCCCACAACCTGTTTTAACATTGAATCCATACCGGGTTAACCTGCTTGATGCATATGAAAAGGTCTGTTCGGTTCTTCCGTCAGCGGGAAAATCAAAATTACCACTCCCTGAATTATAGGTTTGACCAGCAAAGTGGGTTAATAATGAAGCAGCTATATTTGGAACAAGGCTGAAACTGGTATTGTTCAGCCGGTGGAAATACCTCAATGTCAGTGGAATTTCAATAAAATAAGGTGCACTGGTCCGGGTAATTTGCTCGTTCTGTTCATCAAAGATAATCGAAAAGAAAGTGCTGGATCTTTGGTAGTATGCTCCGATATCAGCGCCGAAATTATTTTCAAGTATCAATCCTGCATAACCACCGGTATATAAATTCGCATACCTGAATATACCCCTCTCTTCAGACGGATAGGGTCCAATGGCGGGATTGGATGTATAAAAAGATCTCCACAAAGCAGCAACATTGCCTCCAAAATACCACTTTAGCCGGTTGTTGATTCGTTGCCTGGGGAACCTTGAATTTTCAATTCTTTTTTGCAGCCTGGAACTTTTGTTTTCCCAAACGTTGCTTAAGGGAACCTGTAAGGAAAGTAATGATTGGATGCGATCACCTTCATTGCTGTATATTGCTTCAAATGAATTGCCGGATAAAAAATAATCAATGGCGGAAAATTTTATCTCGGTCAGTCCAATGAAATGCGAAACAGCCAATGAGACCTGCCATTGGTTATTGAAGCGATAGACGATTGATGCTCCTGCCTCAATAAGCCGTATTTGGTTTACGATCGGTAAATGATCGGTTTGTTCGTACCTGAAGGTTGTATTGTTATTTACAGAAATATGCGATGAAAAGTCATGCATGGCAGGTTGTCCCTGTATAAATCCATGCATGTAACCAAGACGCGGAGTAATACTGAAAAGGAGTCTGCTATTTGTGATCCGGTATGAAATCCTTATGGGGACAAGTGCACTTCTGAAATTTTCCAGATCAGGCTGATGGGACCTTTTGTCAGAAAAATTAATTCCGGTTTTATACGTATGAAAATATATGCCCGATTCGATTGATAGATCCTCTATTATTTCCTGGCTAACGGATACTCCTGTTATGCTTCCCCGGGCGAAAGCAGGACTTAAATAATTGCCTGGGTCCTTTACATTAATAATATCTGCAACAGGACCTGTTTCAATTGATAAATATGTCCTCAATTGTCCGCTTGCACTCAATGATACCAATGACAACAGTATTATGTAGACATTTAATTTTCCCTTCATTGTTTCATTTGCATTGATTTTTTTAAGCTTTCAATATAATGGGATTTCAACACAAATTAAAACAAAGTGTATTCCCGGGAAAGCCTGTTTTGATTTTATTTTACAACCAATTTGATAAATTCTTTTTAATAAGTTCTTATATTTGCATGAGTTGGAGGGTGGTCAGTTAGTTAGTTAGTTAGTTATTTAGTTAGTTTTACTTTTCCCTGATTGGGAATTCCTGTCAAATAAATGACATCCTCCAACTTTTTTCATTTTACACTTTTCAAAATTGAATGACCACTGCCCCAACGATGAGTGGCATTTGGTCATTTATTTTTTTGAAGGTTTTCGCGAGCGGCAGTGAATTTTGGTTATTCTCACCTCATTCAAAAAGGCATGTTTTCAATTAGAAGGTCAGAGAAAAAATTGTTTCCTTTTGTGGCTCTGATTGAGCCGTGATGGTGCCACCATGCAATCTCAGTATTTGTCGTGACAGGCTGAGTCCTATGCCGGAACCACTTTTCTTTGTTGTGAAGAAAGGGATAAAGATCTTATCAAGCACATCTTTGAGTATTCCCTGGCCATTGTCTATGATCTGAATCGTTGGTCTGCCTCGTTTATTGTAGAATCCCTTGATACGTATTTTCCCGTTATCAATTCCCTCCAAAGCATGTATGGAGTTTTTGATCATATTGATGAGAACCTGAGAGATCATTTGTTCATCAATCTGAAGTTCGATGCTGTCAGGCTCCATTGAGCAGGAAAGGTCAATGTGGTGATCTTCGGTTTCTTTTTTCATTAAGGTAATCACATTGTCGATAAGATTTTCCATGGTTACCATGGCAAAGTTAGGTTCCGGGATCTTTGTCAGGTTCCTGTATGTTTCGACGAAATTCATTAAACCGGTGCTTCGTTTATTAATGGTTTGAAGCGCTTGCTGTATTTCATGGACCGTATCTTTATCAAGGCAGGGTTCATCCCGGTTTTCTGTTTCATATCCTTTGATCATCAATTCAATGGTTGAGGAAAGACTTGAAATCGGGGCTATTGAATTCATAATTTCGTGTGTAAGAACCCTGATCAGCTTTTGCCATGCTTCAGTTTCCTGTCCTTCCAATACATTCTGTATGTTTTTAACAGTAGTTAGTAGTATGGATTTATCCTTGACCTTGAATTCAGTGGAATAGATCGCCAGCTGTAAAATATCGTCTTCATCCTGTACTTTTTGCAGGCGGTTTTCCCCTGGTTTGATGTTTAATAATGTATCGCACAGTTCCTGGCTCAGGAAACTCAGTTTTTGAATATTTTTCAGGGAATTAACCTGGAAAAGCTTTTTCGCTGCAGGGTTGATCATCTCAACTTCACCATTTCTCTGGTAAGCAAGTATACTTACATCAATATTCTGAACAATACTTTGCAAATAATGAAAGTGCTCTTCTGCTTCAGACCTTATCTGCTGGAAGTCTTTCATTACATCATTGAATGCTTCGCTCAGCGCTTCAAAGGATGATCCCGCCTCATTTATGGAAAATGTCCTTGTAAATTCAGAATACCTGATTGACTCAAGAAAATTTGCAAGTTCCCTGTTCGTTCTGTCCACATATCGTATCAACGACCAAACCTGGTAGATAATTGCAGCAATGACCAGTGCTGGAGTGAATATGTATTTGGTATTTAGCAGCAGAAAAAGCAGCAGAAAGGATAATGTCAGCAACAATACCCTTATGATTACGTTGACCCTGAATTGCTTAAAGACCATGTTTTTCCATTCTTCTGTAAAGTGAAGTTCGTGTCAGACCTAATTGCGTTGCAGCCTGGGTAATGTTTCCCTGGTTCTGCTTCATCACTTTGTTAATAATACTTTTTTCTACCTCATCAAGGTTGTAGGATTCCAGCTCCAGGTCCCCAACGGAAGCAGACCTCTCTGAAGAAAGTATGAAATCATCCTGTCCCAGGCTTGTGCCTTCACTCATTATAACCGCTCTTTCAATTGCATGCTGCAATTCTCTGACATTGCCGGGCCAATTGTACTGGTTAAGCTTTTTTAAGGCTGAAGACTGTATGTTGCGAATTGGCTTTCTGTATTTCTTGCTGTATATTTTCAAAAAATGGTCTGAAAGGATAGGTAAATCGCCAGTGCGGTCCCGGAGTGGTGGCAGGTGAATTTCAACTGTATTGATCCTGTATAAGAGGTCCTGCCTGAAGCCTCCATTTTTGACATCATCATGGATATTATTATTCGTTGCACAGATCAGCCTTACATCGATGGGCATGGGTTTGCCTGCGCCAACTCTGACAATTTCCCTTCGCTCTATTACGGTGAGTAATTTCGATTGAAGCGGGTAGGAGAGATTACCGATCTCATCCAGGAAAAGTGTGCCTCCTGAAGCAATCTCAAACCTTCCCTGTTTCATTTTATGAGCGTCAGTGAAAGCTCCTTTTTCGTGTCCGAACAACTCACTTTCAAACAGTGTTTCAGCAATGGAACCAAGATCAACGCTTATAAAGACCTCTTCCTTGCGCAATGAATTCCTGTAAATCGCCCTGGCAACAAGTTCCTTCCCCGTACCATTCTCTCCAAGAATGAGAACATTTGCATCGGTGGCAGCTACTTTTTTAATGGTCCGGAATACTGCCTGCATTTCTTCAGACTGCCCGATAAAATCCGTAAAAGGCTGATCAAGCACCGCACTTATCTCTTGTTGCTTTAGTCTCAGAGATTGTGTCTGAAGCCGGGATCTTCGCAGATTGATGGCGGAATTGATGGTTGCAAGAATTTTTTCGTTTTGCCATGGCTTTAAAATAAAATCGGTTGCTCCGGCTTTGATTGCTTTAACAGCTTTTTCCGCGTCGCCGTATGCGGTTATAAATACAACAACCGCTTCAGGATCATAGTCAAGTATCGTTTTTAAAGCGTCAAATCCTTCCTGGCCGCTGATCGCGTCTTTGGTAAAATTCATATCCAAAAGAATGACATCCCAATTTTCATTCCTCAACATTTCCGGTATTTCCCCCGGTCCATCTAAGGTTTCAATCTTCTCTACATGTGATCTGAGCAATAATTTCAATGCAAATAGAATATCTTCATTGTCATCTATTGCAAGTATTTTCCCTGTTTTTTCTTCCATATGGAAAAGATTTTAGAATTTGAACTATTTCTCTGCAAATGAAATGCCTTATTATTTAAATAGTTAAATAACAAATAGTTTCAAAAATGTCATGTTGCAAATATAACAAAAAGGTGTACGAATACGTACACTATGGATGCATAATCGAACATTTTTTTAATAGAATTGCACAGAATGGAATAATTAAGGAATTGATTTTCAAAAAAGTATTTTCTTTGGCATAATTAATGAAACATCAGTCAAAAAAACTTATTATGGACGGAATGGATCGTAAAATAGAAAGGAAGAACCGCATTACCGGTAAAACGATTACCTATGGAATATTGGTGATCCTTGTTTTGGTAATAGTCGGCATTCTGATATTCGGGGACAAAAGCTCAAAATACAATGTGGACATCTCCCGCTTAACCATCGATGAAGTAAAGCAGGATGTATTTCAGGATTATATAACTGACCAGGGTATAGTAGAGCCAATAAGGACGATATACCTGGATGCAGTTGAAGGCGGAAGGGTGGAAGAAATACTGATCGAAGCCGGTAATATGGTAAAAGAGGGTGATGTGATACTTCGTATGAGTAACAACAATCTTTTACTGGAAATTACAAACAACGAAGCACAGGTAGTCAGGGCCGTCAACGAGTTAAGAACTGCAAGGCTCTCCATGGATCAGCAAAAGCTCGCCTACAAGCAACAGATCATTGATCTTACAAGGCGGGTTACCCAGGAAAAACGGCAGTATGAGAACAATGTAGAATTGTTCGCGGACAACCATGTCTCTGAGGAAGAATTCAAACAATCCAGGGAGGCGTACATGGCCACGCGTGCCCAGTTGGATCTTGTCAAAGAGAATTACAGGAACGATTCAATATATCGTTCCATTCAGATCAGTTCAATTGAATCATCAGTAAACAGTATGGAAAAGAGTATGTCCATCATCCGGAAACGCCTTGATAACCTTAATATAAAGGCTCCTGCTGATGGAGAGCTCGCGACACTGAATCCTGAGATTGGCGAGGTGATCAATTATGGTACACGGGTGGGTACGCTGAATATTTTGGAATCATATAAGCTTCGTGTGGAGATCGACGAACATTATATCGCAAGGATCCATACAGGATTAACGGGTGAATGTGATTTTGCCGGTATATCTTATCCTGCTGCCATCACAAAAATATATCCGGAAGTTCAAAATGGAAGGTTTGCCGTGGATATGATCTTTACCGGCAGCATACCTGATCAGATCAGGATAGGCCAGGCATCCCGCATACGGTTGCAACTTGGAGAATCCAAACAGGGATTGCTGCTTCCAAAAGGAGGATTTTATAACAAAACAGGTGGACAATGGGTGTTTGTTTTGGATCCGTCAGGGGAGTTTGCAGTTAAACGGGATATTTCAATTGGCCGGCAAAATCCCCGGTATTATGAAGTGCTCAGTGGACTTGAACCCGGAGAAAAAGTTATTACTTCCAGCTATCAGAATTTTGCAGATCACGACAAGTTAATTTTGAAAAACAATCGCTAAAAACATAAAAATGAGACGATTATTTAAAGTATTCGCACTATTGATATTTACAGCAGCACAACTTTCAGCCCAGGATCATTCTGCATGGTCGCTTGAAGATTGCATTAAATATGCCACTGAGAATAATATTTCATTGAAGAGACAGAAGTTGACGGTTGGTATTAAGAAAAAGGATTTTCAGCAGAGCAAATTGAATCTGCTGCCTGATCTGTATGGTCAGGTTGAGCATAATATTGGATCGGGACGTGTGCTGGACAGGGGTACATATGAGTGGGTCAATACCGATGTAAGACAGGGAGATCTTGGTGTGGTCAGCAATATTTCCCTCTTCCAGGGACTTCGGGGGTATAATACAATAAAAGTGGCGGAAGCAGATTACAATGTATCAAGATCCAATCTGGAATTGTACAGGAACAATATTGTTTTGCTGGTTATGACCGGTTATCTTGATATGCTTTTAAAAGAGGAGCTTTATGAAATAGCCGTTGAAAAGGTAAAAGTAACTGAATTGCAGGTGGAACGGATGGAGAAGCTGCTTGAAGTCGGAAATGCATCCAAGGGTGAATTACTGGAAGTTAAGGCCCAGGCATCAAGGGAAAACTATAACCTGACACTGGCAAGGAATGAAATGGAAGTTTCGAAGTTGAACCTTGTACAGTTACTGAATCTTCAGGATTATGACTCATTTGAGATTGAACGTCCTGATATTGAGGATCCATCCGCTTTACAGATTAAGGATCTTGAAACAGTATATGCTGCAGCTGTCAGCCATCTGCCCCAGATCAAGGCAGCAGAATATACCATCGATTACAATAAAAAGAACCTCGACATTACAAAAGGAGCATTGTCTCCTGAATTGTACGTGCGGGCATTGTATTATTCCAATTATTCAGACAAACTGATCAATCCGAGGGACCCGGCGAATCCTCTGCTTGACTATCCCGTTCCGCAACAGGTAATGGATAACCAGTACAGACAGGTTTCTGTTGGCTTGAGTATTCCTGTATTCAATAAATGGCAAAACCTTACCAATATCAGCAAAGCCAAAATAAATTTGCAGGATTCCAAATACCAGCTGGAGAACGAAAAGCAGCAGTTATTCAAAGAGATACAACAATATCATGCCGATGCAAGAGCCGCCCTGGACAATTACCTGTCGGCATGCGAGACTTTCACCAACAGTGAAGAAGCCTATCGATATACTGAGGAGCGATTCAAAGTAGGAACAGCAACAGCGCTCGAGCTCGAGGAATCAAGAAACAACCTGTTTGCGGCAAGGACAGAACAGGCAAACGCCAAATTTGTATTTGTATTCTACGTCAAAATACTTGATTTTTACCAGGGCAGGGATATCACGTTTCCTTAAAAGGTTACTAAAGTACAACAGTTATGCCGTTTGCTTTCCCGGGTTGAACATCTGTCAAAATTTTACCGGTTTGGTGCTTAATATACAGGAAACATGTAATTTTGTAGTAATAAACGTTTTAGAGAATGAAGAGATTACTCCTGGCAGCTATTGTTGGTCTATTTATCACATCTGATCTTTCTTCGCAGATAATCAATTTTTCCAGGACCTTGCCCATCAGATCTTACAGCATCACCGTGGCCCCTTTTTATAATTTTTCAAATACCTACCACCCGAACCTTGAAGGGCTGTCGGTTCTTGTCGCAGGAGGATATGGATTCGGATACAACATCGACCTGGGCATTAAATACGGGTATTATGGAGGAAAGGACCTTTTCGCTGCAGATGTTCAGTATCTTTTCAGGGAGACAAGGAACAGTTACTATTCTCTTTACGGCGGTATTCACAGATGGGAGGAATACGGTATTGACCTGGCGGTCAGTTTTACCCATACACCGGTCTATTGGTTAAATCTGACGGTCGGTATTGATCTTGACACCGATATCACTGCATTTGAATTGCGTGCCTGGGTACCTTTGAACGTGACTTTCAATTTTGATGACAAATATTATGTTTTCCTGGAATATGATCTTCCCGGAACCGAAAGATCCTGGGATATCATTGGTGCGGGAATTACTTTTGTGATCCGGTAGGATACTAATTTTTTTCATAAACGATCTCACCCCCTGAGATTGTTAAAATAACTTTTATCGCAGGGATCCTTGATTCATCAATGGTCATTATATCCTGTTCGGTAACAACAAGATCTGCAAGTTTACCCGCTTCAAGGCTGCCTTTAAATTTTTCTTCGAAGGCTGCCTTGGCCGGCCAGATGGTCATGGCCTTCAAAGCATTTTTTCTTGATATTGCCTCCTCTTTTATAAAGCCATTTGCCGGATAACCTTCATGATCTTTCCTTGATACAGCAGCATAAAAGCCAAAAAGCGGATTGATACTCTCCACCGGAAAGTCACTTCCGAAAGGGATCCATCCCAAAAGGTTCATTAGCGTATTGTAGCTGTAGGCTCCTTTTAAACGTTCTTTTCCTAGGCGATCCTCCACCCAGTACATGTCTGATGTTGCATGCGTGGGCTGTACAGAAGGTACAATTTGATATTTCCCGAAAAGATAGAAATCTTCCGGGGCAATGATCTGGGCATGTTCTATTCTCCAGCGCCGGTCATTTCCTTCTTCCAAAAGTTTAGCGTAGATATTCAAAACAGTGCGATTTGCCGCATCCCCGATACAATGCGTGGCAACCTGGTAATTGTTTTCGAGGGCAATTTTACTGTAGTTCCTCAGCTGCTGGGGTTCCATTAAGTACAATCCTGAATTTCCGGGATCATCCGAGTAGGGTTCAATCATTTTTGCACCCCTGGACCCTAGAGTGCCATCTGCGTATAGTTTTATAGTGCTGACAGTCAGTTTGTCATTTTGTATCACTCCGTTTTTAACAAATGTCTCCATATTGCTCTCTGAGGGCTCGAGCCAGGCATTGATTCTCATATTGAGTTCATTGTTGCTGTGAAGAGAATCGATGATCCTGACAATTTTTGTCGATAAGCCGGCATCTGATACAGAAGTAAGCCCAACCCCAAAACAGTTTATTTCAGCATTTTTTAATCCTGCCACAATTTCCCGTGAGCCCGGTTCCGGAATTATTCGCGCAACCAGATCAATGGCATTGTCTATTAAAATTCCTGTAAGTTGACCATCGGTGGTCATAACGGTTCCGCCTTTAACGGTTGTCCCTGTTGTTATGCCTGCCAAATCCAATGCTTTCGAATTTGCCCATCCTGCATGGCCATCCACTCTTTTCAGCAATACGGGTTGGTCAGGAAAAAATTGATCGAGATCGTTTTTATGGGGAAAAGATTGATCTTTCCAGTCGTTTTGATCCCACCCGCGTCCTGTAATCCATTGTACCGGATGGTTCTCCCTGAATTCCAGGCACTTTTTTATGACCTCATCAATGGATCCAGTTCCAGTAAGATCGACATGGTTGAGGCTCAACCCGTATCCTGTAAAATGACAATGGGCATCATTCCAGCCGGGATAAACGTAGCGACCGGGAAGGGAAATGGTTGAGTCGGCTTCATATTTTCTTTCCATGGCTGCTGAAGATCCCGTGTCAAGAATTTTCCCATCCTTTATTGCAAGGGCTTCAACCTTGGTGAAGGAGTCGTCCACTGTGTAAATGGTGGTGTCTTTTATAAGCAGATCAACTTTTGTTCTTTCCATTTGGCAACCTGTAAACAGGATGATGAATATGATAAATATACGTATCATAATTTTTGCTGTAAAAATAGGTAAATATGTTGATAAAGATTAAGGCTGGAAAATATTGTGAGGTGGAAAAAGGAACCAATGGTGTCTTATTTTTACGTTTCAGGAGTTTACAAAAAGGGAATACCGCGTGTAATTCGTTAACCGGATCATTTACCAACTGTGCAGAATGCAGAAATGCCAAATAGAATTTTTATTTACTTTTGCAAAGATGATCTCCCTGAAAAAATACCTTACTGATCCGGTTTTCAAATTGATTTCAAGGATAGCCGATGAAACAGGCACAGAGGTATATGTTATTGGAGGATTTGTAAGGGACCAGATTCTGGGAAGGACCTCGAATGAGATTAAGGATATAGACATTGTAGCAGTCGGAAGCGGTATACAGCTTGCCACTGATGTTAAAAATGCACTGGGTTCCAGGGCACACCTGGCTGTATACAAGAATTACGGCACAGCGATGGTAAAACATGGAGACATTATCCTGGAATTCGTGGGAGCCAGAAAGGAATCCTACCGAAGCGACTCCAGGAAACCTATCGTTGAGAACGGCACACTCAGGGACGACCAGCTTCGCCGGGATTTTACCATTAATGCACTTGCATTGTCACTGAATAAAAAAACTTTTGGGGCATTGCTTGATCCTTTTGACGGCATGAATGATCTTGACAGAAAGATAATAAGGACACCCGCGGATCCAGACAGTACTTTTTCGGATGATCCGCTGCGTATGCTCAGGGGGATCAGGTTTGCTGCAATTCTCGGTTTCGATATCGAAAAGAGAACATTTGAATCAATAAGGAATACCAGGGATCGCATCAAGATCATTTCCCAGGAAAGGATTACCGATGAGATCAATAAGATCCTCATGGCCGATCATCCGGGAACGGGCTTTTTAACACTGGATGAATCCGGGTTGCTGGAATACATTTTACCCGAGCTATATAAAATGAAGGGTGTTGAAGTCAGGGACAATATTGGTCACAAAGATAATTTCTACCATACACTCGAGGTACTTGACAATTTGTCCTTGAAGAGCAACAACCTTTACCTCAGATGGGCAGCATTGCTGCATGATGTGGCAAAGCCCCTGACCAGGAAATTTGAACCCGGAACAGGTTGGACCTTTCATGCACATGATTTCATTGGCGCCAGGATGGTTCCCGGTATATTTAAGCGACTTCGGCTCCCCCTGGATGCAAGGATGAGGTATGTTCAGAAACTTGTTAAGCTCCATTTGCGCCCGATCGTATTATCGCAGGAAACGGTAACAGATTCCGCAGTCAGAAGATTGCTGTTTGATGCCGGTGATGAAATTGAAGATTTGATGATGCTTTGTGAAGCCGACATTACTTCAAAAAATGAGAAGACTGTAAAGAAGCATTTGAAGAATTTTGCAATTGTAAGGAACAAGCTCATTGAAATAGAAAAAAAGGATCATATCCAGAATTTCCAGCCTCCAATATCGGGAAATGAAATCCAGGAGATCTTCAATATACGCCCAGGCAGAAAGATCGGCATACTCAAGAACAGGATCAAGGAGGCAATTCTGGAAGGGGAAATACCCAATGAAATTGAACCTGCATATGATTTGCTTATAGCTACTGCGAAAGAAATTGGGTTGAAGGTGGAAAATCCAAAAAAGCTTTCTAAAAAAGGAAAAGAAGCTTCAAGGGAAGGTGATCGCTGATCCCCCCGTTGTAAGCATAGCCTCTGTATGTCCTGTATGGCATTCTCCCGGTGTATTTGGGGTCTTCTTCAAGCAGATAATGAGCGCTTGCTATAGCAGCCGAGCAGTTTTCACTTCGTAATTTTCCGGCAATATAAAAGTGATCGATTCTCATCCATTTTCCCTGGTATTTGTATGTTCCCAATTCCTCAACAGGGATGACCTCCCGGGCATTGCAGGAATGCACCAATTTCCTGCATGCAGCAGACTGGCTGTTTTCGTTCAGATCACCGGTAATGATGATATGCAGGCCAGGATTTCTTTTCATTGCATCTGTTACATAGTTTCCCAGAATCGATGCCTGCAGCATCCGGGTTTCCTCCGTTTCATAAGCACCACTGTACTTTGAAGTCCAGTGGTTCACAACAAAAAGCAATGTATCATTGTCATTTGCAAATTCTGCTGCAAGTATGTCACGTGTCCTGATCTTTTTACCCTCTCTGTCCCGGATGCTGATGAAACTGGTATCAATACAACGGAACATATCGGGACGGTACAAAATTGAGACCTCCATTCCACGGTGGTCATCGCCGTCGCGATGTATTATCCTGTATTCGTAATTGATAAGCAGTGGGTGGAAAACAATATCTTCAAGGACTTTTTTGTTTTCGATTTCGCAAAGACCTATCAATCCGGGAGGTTGCCATTGATTTGATGCAAGAATGATTTTGCATATTGAAGCAATTTTTTTCTTATACCTGTAATGGCTCCAATTGCGGATCCCCTCCGGTGTAAATTCATTATCGGCAGATGATGTAGTATCATCTGCGGGATGAAATAAATTTTCAACATTATAGAACAACGCGCAATGCTCTGCAGACTGCGATTTCAGGTCCGTTGCCAATAACAACGCCAGAAGAACATTTAAGGGCAGGTATCTGGTCATAAAACATCATAGATTTCCTGTTACAAAATGATGCTGGCAATGGTCTTGCCAGGTCAGACAGAGAATATACATTGATTTTCTCCATCAATAGTTAATGCAATGAAGACCGGGAATGTCGTATTTATTTTAAGATTCTTTCGTATGCACCCAGGTCGGGAGCCTTATCAGAGAGCCTGCTGTCTTCTTTCTTGTCCTTGTCGTAAGGATGCTCTGCATAGTCCGCCAGGCCCCTGTCAATTGCAGGCGACAATGAGTCGAGTTCGTAACTTACATGCAAAGAATCAAATTTTGGATCGGCATTGTTAATGATCCCTATAAAAGCCGGATCAGCATAGTAGTTGAATTTTTCTTCATCAAAGCGGGTAATGCACCTGTCAAAAATGTAATTCAATTTCCCTTCTTCAGATTTGCTGATAACCAGTTCATTTGCACGGTTTCCAAATATGATGCAATTGAGGAAATCGGCTTTATCGATATTCCTTGTTTCAAGAATTACTTCTCCGAGGCTGTCCTCGTAAGCATAGTAGTTCGCCAGGTAAACAGCAGGTGTTTTCCGATTGGAATAACCGTCATTCCAGTAATTTGCAAATGTACAGTGTGTGAACTCATAACTTCCTTCATACAACAGTTCAATACAGCTGTTGCCGCAATCGCCAATTACAGTATTGTATGCCGTAATGGTGGTCCCCCGGCCAAGAATACCATCATACCCCATTCGGTTGATCTCTGTATTGGAAATGGTTAAAACGGGCTGGTCATGATTGACGACAGAGTCGGCCCATAAACCAAAAGTACCGTTCAGGATATCGGCATGATCGATCAAATTGTTCATGCTTCCCGGGGCGAAATAGATCCCGAACCATTGTCCCGGAATATCATCATAGAAAGATTCCAGTCTGTCACCACGCACCACAACCGGATTATCAACAGTGCCCAGCATTTCAAGCGTGCCTTTTATAAAAATCCCGGCGTCCCTGTGCATATATATTCTGACACCCTCTTCAATCGATAGCGTCTGCAATGTGTCAACAAGGATTCCCCCGATGATCAAATAGGGTTTGTCTGCTGACCAGGTGGCAGAATAATCGATGACACTATCCCTGTACAGATGCACATTCTGGCCCCATGCAACCAGGTCTATATCCTGTATATTGCCATTTACAGAAAAAGTAATGGAGTCCTGAATCCTTAAAATATCGGGAGATTCGTTGGGGTTGAGGGTGGCCTCGACGAATACATACATGCTGTCATTGGGAGCGATTTCAAAATTTTCAAATTCTGATCCGGACACTCCGTCTACATTTATCCTGAATACCGAATTACTTCCTCCGGCAAGCAATATCTTCCCGATCTTAATGAAACGTTCATGCGGATTATAGATTATGAAGGATTTTGTAGTGGTACCAATTGTGGTAAACACTGTGTCGAAATATACCGTGTCCAGGCTGAAATGAAGTGTTGCCTGAGGATCTTCAATATAGGTTCTTTCAGGACGACAGTAGTAGAGCAGGAACACTATGCCCAGGACCAGCATTATTTGAATTTTTTTTCCCAACAGATGATAAATGGCGTTATTCTATAACGCAAAGATGTAAAAAAAAGTATTTCTATTACCGGGCATGTTTATTAATGAAACGAATATGCTCGTTTCTTTTTGAGCATGTTCGTTTCATTTTCTAATAAAACCTTCTTAACTTTACAGGGTAATTTCACTAAGGGGGGTGCCTTAAATACCAGGCTGAGATCATACCCTTAGACCTGATCCGGGTAATGCCGGCGAAGGGAATTGCTTTATACATCGTGAATTATAAAATTTAATTGCTATGAAGAAACAGGTTATTGCCGGTCTGTTATGTCTGGCAGCAACTGTACATTTGAATGCACAGTTTGAGATTTCCGGAAGGGTTATTGATGAAAAGAAATTACCCGTTGAAGGAGCAAGTATTATAATCAGTGAACTAAACAGGGGAACCATAAGCGGTCCGGAAGGGTTTTTTAAAATACCATCAGTTCCTAAGGGAACCTACCAGCTTGTTGTTTCTTACCTCGGGTTTGAAACGGCAGAGCAGCGAATTGAGGTGGACAGGCAGGTTGATGTTGGTGAAATAAGGTTGAAACAGCTGTTTTTCAGGGGAGAGGAAGTTACGATCAGTGCTCTTAAAGCAGGGAAAAAAACCCCGATGGCCTATACAAACCTGAATGACCAGGAAATACTCGCAATGAATACTGGCCGGGATATTCCTTATGTGATGCAAACCACACCTTCACTGATCACATCATCAGATGCAGGTAACGGCGTTGGCTATACTTCTATGCGGATCAGAGGATCGGATGCCAACAGGATCAATGTGACCATTAACGGCATCCCTCTGAACGATGCGGAATCTCATGGTGTATTCTGGGTTGATCTTCCTGAACTTGCTTCATCAACCGAGCAGATACAGATCCAGCGCGGAGTTGGAACATCCACCAACGGTGCTGCTGCATTTGGGGCGACTGTCAATATGCAGACAGATCTGATCAACAAGCAACCATATACAAATTATTATGGTACAGCAGGTTCTTTTAATACCATCAGGAATACGATCTCAGCAGGATCGGGTCTGCTATATGATAAGTTTACATTTGATGTAAGATTGTCTGATCTCCGTTCAGACGGATATATCGACAGGGCATGGACCGATCTTCAATCCTACTACTTTTCAGCGGGATGGTATGAAGAGTTATCCAGCCTGAAGTTCATTACTTTTGGCGGATTCGAAGAATTGTACCAGGCCTGGGGCGGAGTGCCTTCTGATCTACTGGATACGCGTCGAACGTTCAATGCAATGGGAGCATATACAGATTCTGCGGGAGAGACAGCTTATTACGGCAATCAGATTGACCACTACGATCAGATCCACTATCAATTGCATTACAACAGGCAAATATCCAGCCGAATCTATTTGAATACAGCATTGCATTATACAAAGGGCAGCGGTTATTATGAAGAGTATGAAACCGATCAGGAATATGACTACTACGGGATGCAAAAGCCTGTTACCGGGAATGATACACTGTTCAGCACCGACCTTGTAAGAAGGAAATGGCTGGACAACGATTTTTATGGGGCCATTGCATCGTTAAGCTATGAAAATGAGAATAATAATTTGATATTGGGCGGGGGCTGGAACCGTTATTTGGGAAAACATTTTGGTAAAGTGATCTGGGCCCGGTATTTTGGGGAAAATATACCAGGGCACCAATGGTACGATGGTACAGGTGATAAATATGACTGGAATGTATATGGGAAATACTATTACTTTTTCAGTCAAAAACTTACCGGTTTCATTGATCTTCAGCTCAGATCGATCCAACACGATATAGATGGACAGGATGCAAACAACCGGGATGTTACGCAGGCACATAATTACCTGTTCTTTAACCCCAAAGCCGGTGTCAATTTTGAGCCTTTCCCTGATCACAGGACATTCCTCTCTTATGCACGGGCAAACCGCGAACCCAACAGGAACAACTATACCGATGCACCCCCGGAAAGAGAACCGGTGCCTGAAAGACTTGATGATTATGAAGCAGGATATTCGTATTCCGGCAACAATTTCAGTACTGGAGTGACTGCCTACCTGATGCGTTATTATAATCAGCTTGTCCTCACCGGTCAGATAAATGAAGTGGGCTACCCGGTAATGACAAATGTGGAAGATAGCTACAGGGCAGGAATTGAGTTAGAGATGGGGTTTAGCCTGTATGATAAATTCATCTGGAAAGGCAACATAACATTCAGCAGAAATGAGATTCTGGATTTTGTAAATTATATCGATAATTGGGATTACTGGTCGGACCCGGCGAATGAACCTTACCAGGTACAACAGGAGGTGGGCAGGTCTAGCCTTGCCTATTCACCTTCGGTTGTGGCAGCAAGCCAGCTGGATTATAAAATTGAAGGTGGCTTCAGGTTTGCACTGATCTCTAAATACGTGGGCAAACAATATATTGACAATACATCCAATGAGAATTATATTATTGATCCGTATTTTGTGAATGACCTGTCGGCCTCTTACAGTATGCATCCCGGATGGGCGGAGGAAATTTCCCTGAGCATTTTAATAGCAAATCTATTCGATATAGAATATGAAACCAATGCCTGGCTTTACAGGTATTATAGTGGAGGCCGGGAATACTATATGGACGGTTATTATCCGCAGGCGGGAAGAAACCTGCTTGTGAGCCTGAAAGCCCGATTTTAATTAGTGTCTGTCCATAATGTCCGTTTGCTGCGTTACGCTCGTCGGGAAATTGCTCATCCCGATAATATATCGGGACTCCGCATTTCCCGACTTCGCAGGCCTTGCAAACGAACATTATGATCCAGCCACCGGGCTGTATTGACATGCTTTAATTAGTGTCTGTCCATAATGTCCGATATCTGTGTTGCTGCAAAATTTTTAAAAACACATTGGTACCGGCACGACAAAAAGACCGGAGGGAATGTCTCCAATTTGCTTCTTTTCTGAATATATGGCAAAATGCCACACACGGGAAAATTGAGTCGGAACCTGGCTTCAATTGTATCAAAATTATGTTATTTTTAACGCTTCAAACCCGCAATTTATCTAATGGCAGGACTAAAGATCAGTATTTGTTTCTGGTATGTGGATGATTCCATTGTCAAGGAGATGGTGGAAATTCTGCGGCAGGGAAATTATGAACCGGAATACTGGCTTTGTAAAAATGAAAAGCTCCTGCATAGCCAATTATTAAATGGAGATATGGATCTGATCATATCTGATTACGATCTTCCTGAAGTTTTGCGCAATATGGTTGAGAAGCTTCACAGCAGATCTGCTTTTCATATACCTTTCATATACCTTGTGGGTGAAAAAAATGAACTTAGGGCAGCTGAAACTTTAACCCGGGGTGTCTGGGATTACATTGTCAAAGGAAACCTGGTAAAACTGGTACCAACAGTCTATTCCTCGCAAAAGTACGGCAAGGTACTAAAGAAGAACAGAAAAGTTGAATATGAGCTAAGGCAATCAGAGCTAAAATACCACTCCATCTTCAATACGGTTGCAGATGGCATTCTTCTTATTGAAGCCGACACACTGGAGATAAAGGACCTTAACGAAACGGTCAGGGATCTGTTTGGGTTTGAAGCTTCTTTTGCTGATGATGAGATAATATCCTTTTTACAGAAAGAGGGAAGTGGTTTCTGCAAAAGGAATCTGAAAAAGGCTGCAGATGAACTTGGGAATGAAATTTCGGTGAAATATGTTTGCAAGAGCCGGAAAATAGATGGCAGTGAAATCTGGACAGAAAATACACTGAAAAGATTCGAGGCCGGGAGCAGCGAACAATATATTCTTGTCATAAGGGATGTTACAAATACAAGGAAAGCGGCCCGCTCCACTGAATTAAGCGAAGAGAGACTCAAGCTTGCGATAGAGGCTACGAGTCTTGGATACTGGGATTGGGACCTGGAAACGAATGAGATATTTTATTCACCGATATATTTCAGGATGCTTGGATATGATCCTGATGAATTGCCCCATGAACTTGATACGTGGTATGGTTTGTTGCATCCTGAGGACAAGGGATTTGTGCTGAATTCCATTGACAAATCCATAAAGACCAATCGGAGTCATTTTGAAATTGAATTCCGTTTGCAGTGCAATGACGGAAGTTATAAATGGATCATTAGCAGGGGAAGGGTTCTGGAGAGATCAGATGAAGGAAAGACAAAAAGAATCATCGGAACGCACGAGGACATTTCTGAAAGAAAAAGAAATGAAAATATCCAGAGAACACTTTTTAATATTTCAAATGCGGTTAACACAACCAGTAACCTTGATGAACTCTATGAGAAAATAAGGGAGTTCCTGGGGAATATTATCGATACAACAAATTGTTTCCTTGCGCTATATCATAAAGAATCCAATATGCTTACATTGCCCTTTCTCAGGGATGAAAAGGATTCTTTTACCGAATTTCCGGCCGGAAAGACATTTACGGGATATGTTGTGAGTAGCGGAAAGTCGCAGTTAATTGATGCTGAAAGGGAAAAGCAATTGACTGCAGATGGATTAATTGAGCCTGTGGGGGCCCCGTGTGTTAGCTGGCTGGGGGTGCCTCTAAAGATAGACAATAAGATTACAGGTGTTTTTGTCGTGCAATCCTACAATGATAAAGTGATGTATTCTGAGGAGGACGTGCAAATACTGGAATTTGTGAGTGGTCAGATCGCCCTGGCCATTGAAAGGAAGCGCGATCAGGATAATCTTCGGGAAAGCCAGGAAAAGCAAAGAAGGATATTTGAATCATCACCGGATCCTATCATTGTTGTTGATCCGAAAGGCCTGATAATCGACTACAATACGAATCTGTTGGAAGCGCTGAACGTCACCACTGAAAAGGTTCTCCATCAGAATATTTTTCATTTTATTGAAAGAAGATACTGGAGATCGGCGATCAATAATTTCAACAAAACATGGGAAGTGGGTTATATAAAAAATCTTGAATTTACCATTCGTAGAGCTGACGGTAGGTATTTTGAGTCCGAAGTTTCAACCGGTGCAATATACAATAATGCGGGAAATCCTGAATCGATGGTTATTACTGTTAAAGACATCACCGACCGAAAGCTTGCTGAGAGAAACCTTAAAGAGGCCAAGGAAAAGGCAGAGGAATCAGATCGCCTTAAGACAGCTTTCCTGTCGAACATGTCCCATGAGATCAGAACACCGATGAATGCAATCGTGGGATTTTCTGACCTACTGAAAGATGAAACACTTGATCAGATCGACAGGGAAGAATTTATTACGCTGATCAATCACGGGGCAGATACGCTTATGAACCTGATCGATGATATCATTGATATATCGAAAATTGAAGCCGGGCAGATACAGATCAAGAAAAGTGACTTAGAACTTAATACCCTGTTGAATGAGCAAATAGCGATATTCATGCAGAATGCAGACAGATTGGACAAATCACACCTTGATTTGAGATTTGCATGGAAACTGCCAACTTCTGAAACAACCATATTTTCAGATCCGTTCAGGCTTGTTCAGATAATCTCCAACTTGTTAAACAACGCCATAAAATTCACAGAGCAGGGATATGTTGAACTTGGAGTGGAGGATACCGGGGAGACCATCCGCATTTATGTAAAAGATACAGGCATCGGAATAAGTTCAGATAAGCTGGAATTGATATTTGACAGGTTTATGCAGGGACACAAAACGGAAACAAAAATTTATGGCGGAACAGGACTTGGATTGGCCATCTCAAAAAACCTTGTCGATTTGCTGGGGGGAGAACTTGGAGTCAAGTCGGAACCCGGTAAAGGATCTGAATTCTGGTTCTCATTGCCAAAAAATGAGTTGCATACTGACATTTATGACAAAAGAAAATCTGAAGGACCATTGAAAGATTAACTTCGTAAAAACTTCAGGCTTTAGATTAATGAAAAATTCTGATTAATACACACCAGTAAATACCATGTTTGTTTTCTCAACAAGCAGGAACCCATTCCTGCATGCAATAATTTCTTTGCTGGTATTCAGCGGTTGTTCGGGCCCTGAACAGGGGGTGTCAGAGAATGTATTCCGGTATAATGAATCAAAGGGAATTACCAGTCTTGATCCTGCTTATGCAAGAAATCAAACCAACATATGGCCTGTAAGTCAACTTTTCAACGGGCTTGTTCAGCTGGATGATCAGCTAAAAGTGCAACCTGCCATCGCAAAAAGCTGGAGCATCAGTGAAGATGGTAGGGAATACACATTCACACTGCGTAAAGGCATAAAATTCCACCCTTCAGGATATTTTGTCAACCAGGAAGAGAGGATGGTGGATGCCGGGGATTTTGTGTACAGTTTTGAGAGGATTCTCAACCCGGAAGTAGCATCTCCGGGAAGATGGATATTTGATTATGTAGATGATCAGAATGGTTTTGCAGCGCTGAATGACACAACACTGCGCATTTGTCTTGATCAACCTTTCCCTCCGTTCCTGTCTCTTCTCTCAATGCCATATTGTTCGGTGGTTCCGGAGGATATCGTTGATAATCCGGAGACTGAATTCTCAAACAGACCCGTTGGAACCGGGCCCTTTATGTTTAAATACTGGAGCCCTGAAGAAAAGTTGATCCTGGTGCGCAATGACGAATATTTTGAATTGGATCAGAACGGGGATCCACTGCCATACCTTGATGCCGTTTCCATTTCCTTCATTAAAGACAAGCAAAGTGAATTCCTCGAGTTTCTAAAGGGAGATCTGGATTTTATATCAGGTGTGCATCCTGCATATAAGGACGAATTGCTGACAAGGTCAGGCAAACTGAATCCTGAATATGAAGACCGCATTCAATTGTTTACTGAGCCCTATTTGAATACCGAATACCTTGGGATATTGCAGGAACCTGCTGGAGAAAATGATCCTATCCTGCTTGATATCAACATCAGAAAGGCAATAAATTATGGATTTGACAGGTCGAAAATGATGAAGTACCTGAGGAACAACCTTGGTTATCCTGCAACCGGCGGCATGATACCCCCGGGATTGCCCGGTTGTATTGGTCCGGGGGAAGGATATACTTACAATCCCGATCTCGCCAGGGAATACATTGGCAGGTCTGAATACGCTGATTCCTATGAGAATGTTCCCATAGAGCTGACCACAACCTCTGATTACCTCGATTTGTGTGAGTATATCCAGTTTGAATTGGGCAAGATCGGATTGAATGTAAAGATATCTGTAATGACAGGTGGAGCCTTCCGGAACATGGTTGCAAATGCAAACCTTCAGTTTTTCAGGGGTTCGTGGATCGCAGATTATGCTGATGCTGAAAATTACCTTGCCCTGTTCTATTCAGGCAACTTTACTCCTGGGGGGCCAAATTATACACGGTTTTCATCGGACCGGTTTGATGAATTATATGAAAAGGCCATAAGAACCAGCGACGAACAGATCAGGTTTGAACTTTATTCGAAGATGGATAGCATTGTAATGCATAACGCTGTGGTAGTGCCATTGTACTATGATATGGTCGTCAGATTTGTTCAAACGGATGTTACAGGTTTCAACCCCAATCCCATGAATAACCTGTTGTTGAAATATGTAAGGAAACCAGGTAAATGATAAAGATTAGATCCTATTCTTCCTGATCGGCTTCAAGGATTTTATTTACCTCTTTTTCAGTTTTATGCAATTTATCTTTGCATAGTTTAAGCAGTTCTGTAACTCTTTTTACATTGACAGTCAATTCGTCAACATCCATGTTGCCATCTTCAATGGCTTCAAGTATTTCTTCTATTTCCGTTACAGCAGCCTTATAAGAGATTTCGTTTTTTGCCATGATAGTCAGAGATTGTTAATTACTATTTACCGTTTTTTGTAATGATACTGTGAATCTCGCCTTTACTAAGTTTGGTTAAAAGTTTGTCACCGTTTTTGACATTTTTTGCCGATTTGATCGCCTCCCCATCAATGTAACTAATGGAGTAACCGCGTTCAAGTACTTTTGCAGGGTCTGTCAGCTCAATGTTTTTTTCAATGGATCCAAGGTGTCTTTTTTGTTGCATGATCATTTCCCTGGTCGAGCGTGTTTTCCTTTTATTTAGAGCAGCCAATTCAAACTCTTGTTGTTTGCTGAAACTGTTCCATGCATATTTTATCCTTTGAGAATAGCTCTTCAAATGGTTTGAAACTTTCATATTTCCTGTGCCTGCACCTGATTTCAGCCTTCCATACAATGTTTCCAATGCATGTTCTTCCTGTGTTAAAGAGCTTTTTATCAAGTGAGAAAGATCAGATGCTTTTTGAGCGATAAGGAGTTCCTGCCTTTGAAGGATCCATGTAGCAGATTTGTTGATGGCCTCCCGGAGATGGTTGAGGAGGTCCGCGAATCTTACCATAAGGTCGACAAGGAATTCGGCAACGGCGGTAGGGGTTTTCAGACTGGTGTGGGCAACCAGGTCGGCTATCGTTTCATCCCTTTCATGACCAATGCCTGTTATGACCGGAACCGGGAACTGGGCGATATTCAGGGCAAGGTTGTAACTGTTAAAGCATTCCAGGTCTGCCTGTGACCCTCCACCTCTTATAACAATCACTGCATCATACATCTCTTCTTTTTTGAAGATACTTTCAAGTGCGGAAATAATGGATCTTTCTGCAGCATCACCCTGCATTATTGCCGGATACAGGGTTATATTAAATCTGAAATTATAGCTGTTGTTAAGCAAAGAATCAATGAAGTCTCCATAACCTGCTGCAGTTTTTGCAGAAATAACTGCTATATTCTGCGGAACTTCTGGCAAAATGAGTTCTTTGTTCATTTCCATCACTCCATCTGCAGTGAGTTTTTTTATCACCTCCCGCTTTTTCATTTCAAGGTCACCCAGTGTAAATGACGGGTCGATATCTGTAATATTAAGACTTAGACCGTAAAGTTCATGAAAAGAGACTTCTGCTTTAACAAGGACCTTTATGCCAGCATGCAGTTGTGATCGTGTGGTAGTTTCAAAGTAGGGGCGAAGGATGCGGTATTTGTAGGACCAGATGGTTGCCCTGCTTCTGGCAATGATTTTCTCATCTGTTCCGGATTTTTCAATAAGCTCCATGTAACAGTGCCCTGATCTGTTTACCTGGATCTCAAGGATCTCAGCCATCACCCAGAGCGGATCGGGAAATGCTTTCGTCGTTACCGACTGAATTTTTTTATTAAGGTCGTATAGGGTCAGGGTATCAGAAGCCATTAATTTTTTATTATTCTGCTTCTAAAATTATAACCTTCGTTCCGAATTTCAATAAAATAAATTCCTTTATCAAGATATCCCGGCATATTTATGGACCCGGGAAGGCCGGCCTGGGTTGTAAATATCTTTTTTCCCAGTATATCATAGAGGCTCAGTAAATATATACCATGGCACTTTTTGGGGATTTCAATATTTATATAGGATGTGAAGGGATTGGGATAGACGGAAATAGTGGCATTCAGGGGAAACACATTCCCGCTGGCCGATGATATCGCGTGGTATGCTTTTGAGAAACTGGGGATGCCATACCCATAATTGATATCGGGATCAGAATATCTGTCTGCTGATTCCTTGATCCATTGCATCAGGTCCCTGGCCGACAGTTCAGGATAGGCTTGCCACAAACATGCTGCACCACCGACGATCAGCGGTGAAGAAAAGGAGGTTCCGCCTCCCAGCATGATTGTGCTGTCTGATGACTGGAATGCTGTACCTGATCCCATGGCGCTCAGCTCTGGCTTGATGCGGCCGTCATAGGTGGGGCCCCTTGAGCTAAAACCTGCGATTTCCCTGAGGTTATTTACTGCACCAACTGATAATATTTCCCTGGCATCCGCGGGTGCACCTATATAATGCCATGCCTCATTCCCCGCATTTCCTGCACTGGTAACACTGAGTATGCCCATAGAAGCAGTCATTCCATTTGCAATTGAGATGTGAGCGGTTTGACCATCCATATCGCTGTAACTGTAGTTTGTCAGACTGTCATCAAAAGTGGTATAACCCAGTGATGTGTTGATAATGTCAGCTCCAAGGCTATCTGCCCATTCTGCAGCTTCGATCCATGCATATTCCTCGATCCGTGTCTCTGAACTGACATTTTCTGATGTTGCAAGTATCAGGCTGGCATCAGGCGCTGTGCCCATAATAACCCCGGGCCAGTCTGATATTATGATTGATGTTACATACGTTCCGTGAGGGTGATCACCGTAAACATCCATTTCCCTTTTCACGTAATTCCTTGTTGCAACGATCCGGTTGTCAGCAAGGACCGATTGGAAAGCAGTCAGGGAAATCAAGTTGATAAAACCTGCATCCAATACTGCAATAACAACACCTTTACCTGTATAGCCTGTATTGTGCAGGTGGTGAAGGTTCATCAACCTGACCTGGTCGCCTGCATAGCCATACTGGTACTCCGGGGAAACGAACAGGGGATCCTCAAAACGTTTGCCGGAAGAAGGAACTGGAAAATACTGGTTGTTCAGATCAGGTTCCCACATCGCTGTGTCCAGAAATGAAATGAAATGCAGGGTATCAGTGAGCGGAAGGTTTTGCGTAATGACAAGTGCCCCGTTCAGCCATTTGGACACATGCCTGACCTCAAGTCCCATGGAAAGCAGACTGTCAATATAGTCACGGTTGACCGGAAGGTCTCTTTCAGTTACAGGTATCGACTGCCATGCTCTCCTGTCAATTGAACGTTGAGACAGGAAGTCCTCAGGCTCTTCAATACTGTAACCATTGTTGTTTTTATTAGTGAAGAAATACCAGTATGCGCCATCAGCGATCCTTTGTGCTGTAACCGTATGTGCAAAGCCGGTGAGCAATATGCCGAATAATAATTTCCTCATTATAATTATCTAACAATTATCTTACAAAAGGGTTTGGATATGCCGTATTTACCGGATGTATTCATCAAAAACATCTGTATCCATGCTGTCATTCTGCTCAAATTCCAGGAATTCTTCATATTGATCTTCAAGTACTTCGGGGTTTAACAGATCACCCATTCGGTATTTTAAAATCATGATGGTATCTCCATTTTCATCAAAATATTTCCAATCCCCGTCTTTTACATCATCAATGTATACACCGCTGATCTGCATTTTCTTTTCCGGGTAAAAGGTCCGGTAGGGTCCCGACAGGATCCCGTTGTTGTAGGATGTGATCAGCATCGTATCACCATTTTCAAAAAATTTTATCCAGGGACCGTCTTTTATTCCGGAATCGTAATGCAGTTGCTGGGATTTATTTTCCGAGGGATAATAAAATTCAACATTGCCGTGCAGTGTGTCCCTGTTATAGGTTTCTGTCAGGCGGACAGTTCCATTGTTCCCGTAATAGGTCCATACAGAATCTTTCAGCTGCGTGTCGTATACTCCTTCTGCTCCCACCTTACCGCGACCGGTATAAATTACAGCATAACAGCGGTCGGTCCCCGGGTAAAAGTCCATGGTTGCTGAAAGGACTCCCATGATGTCATACCTTTTCATGGTGCCCACAGGTTTTCCATTTATAAAGCTACCTTCATATTTCAATGTAGAATCGGGATAATACCCCTTCCAGTGGCCTATTTTTTTTCCATTTTCATTGAGCAGGTTTTGTCCAGACAGGTAAAACGTATTCAACAACATAAACGGGACCAGAAAACAGATCAACTTCATCGGTTCTTTTTTTATTTGATTGAAATATAGTATTAATCAGGATAAATTACACCGATATATTCACAAACAGACAAAAAAAGGCTGTGTCAAAAGTATTTTTGACACAGCCTCATATTACAATTTCCTGGAATTGTTATTTGACTTCTTCAAAATCCACATCAGTCACCTCTCCGTCATCTCCTTTTTTATCTGAAGAAGCAGTTGTCTTTTCCGATTCTTGTTCTTCGGATTGTTCTGATCCCTGCTGGCTGGCATTATAAATATCCTGGGATGCAGCCTGCCAGGCATTGTTCAACTCTTCAGTTGCTGAATCAATCGCATCAAGATCCTCTGATTTATGTACCTCTTTCAATTTTGCAAGCGCATCTTCGATCACCTGCTTTTTCTCACCGGGCAATTTCTCACCATATTCTTTTAATTGCTTTTCAGACTGGAAGATGAGGCTGTCTGCATTGTTCAGTTTTTCAATCTTTTCTTTTGCTTTTTTATCTGATTCTTCATTCGCCTTGGCTTCCTGCTTCATCTTGTCGATCTCCTCATCAGTAAGACCTGAAGATGCTTCAATACGGATGCTTTGTTCTTTGCCGGTACCCTTGTCCCTTGCGGAAACATTGAGTATCCCGTTGGCATCGATATCAAAAGTCACTTCAATTTGCGGGACTCCGCGGGGTGAAGGTGGTATTCCGTCAAGGTGGAAACGTCCAATGGTTTTGTTATCTTTCGCCATGGACCTTTCGCCCTGAAGAACATGGATCTCGACTGAAGGCTGGTTATCCGCCGCAGTAGTAAAGGTTTGTGTTTTCTTGGTTGGTATGGTAGTGTTGGATTCAATCAGTTTTGTTGAAACACCACCCATTGTTTCAATTCCAAGTGAAAGCGGAGTTATATCAAGCAGAAGCACATCCTTAACTTCACCGGTAAGTACGCCTCCCTGAATTGCAGCTCCAATGGCAACTACTTCGTCGGGATTGACTCCTTTTGAAGGAGCCTTTTTAAAGAAATCTTCTACAACCTTCTGTATAGCGGGTATCCTTGTTGAACCTCCTACCAGTATTACCTCATCAATATCTGATGAATTCATGCCCGCATCTTTCATGGCCTTTTTGCATGGCCCAATGGTAGCCTGGATGAGTTGATCTGAGAGGCTCTCAAATTTTGCCCTTGAAAGTGTTTTGACAAGGTGTTTCGGCACTCCGTCAACAGGCATGATATATGGCAGGTTGATCTCTGTTTGTGTAGAGCTTGAAAGTTCGATCTTTGCCTTTTCTGCAGCTTCTTTCAAACGCTGTGTAGCCATCGGATCTTTAAGAAGGTCCACTCCTTCATCTTTTTTGAACTCTTCAGCCAGCCAGTCAATGATCACCTGGTCAAAGTCATCCCCACCAAGATGGGTATCTCCATTGGTTGATTTTACTTCGAAAACACCATCACCCAACTCAAGGATCGAAATATCAAAAGTTCCTCCACCAAGGTCGAATACCGCGATCTTAAGATCTTTTGATTTTTTATCCAGTCCGTAAGCCAGGGATGCAGCCGTAGGTTCATTGATGATACGTTTTACCTTCAGTCCTGCAATCTCACCTGCTTCTTTGGTAGCCTGTCTTTGAGAATCACTAAAATATGCCGGCACGGTGATCACCGCTTCAGTAACCTCCTGGCCAAGGTATTCTTCAGCAGTTTTCTTCATTTTTTGAAGTACCATGGCCGATATTTCCTGCGGTGAATATTTCCGGTCATCAATTTGAACACGTGGTGTATTGTTTTCACCCTTGATCACTTTGTAAGGGACCCTCTTGATTTCTTTACTAACGCGTTCATGCGTTTCTCCCATAAACCTTTTTATGGAGAACACTGTTCTCGCTGCATTTGTAATTGCCTGTCTTTTTGCAGGATCACCTATTTTTCTTTCACCGTTATCCACGAATGCAATAACAGAAGGTGTCGTTCTTTTTCCTTCGCTATTGGGAATTACAACAGGTTCATTGCCTTCCATAACTGCAACGCATGAATTTGTTGTTCCTAAGTCTATTCCAATTATCTTACTCATATTAATGTTGTTTGAATGATTTGCATTTTGATTTGCAATACAAAGTCAATGATTATGCCATCCCTGTATTTTGGGATTTTTATGAAATTATGACATTTCCAGTCCTTGTAATATGTCAGTATTCATAAAATGTCGATAAAAATCTGACATATTGGCGCAGTAATAAAAATGCATTAATTTCTGCAAGTGACCTGTATTACTGAGGATTCCGGTTAAATCTCCAAAATATTCCGGTTTTTACGGATTTTATTCAGACCTTTACAAAAAAAGAAGATGTCAATACACAGTTCAGTCAGAAAGGTAACCACCCATGTTCTCCACGAGATGAAGCTGAAGGGCGAAAAGATAGCAATGCTGACCGGTTATGATTTCTCCCTGGCACGCATACTGGATCAGGCGGGTGTTGATATAATCCTGGTAGGTGATTCTGCCTCAAATGTAATGGCAGGTTATGAAACCACACTTCCGATCACCCTGGATAATATGATTTACCATGCAGCGTCAGTTGTCAGGGCAACCAGCAGGGCACTCGTGGTTGTGGACCTTCCTTTCGGAACCTATCAGGGAAATTCCAGGGAAGCGCTTGCCTCTGCCATACGGATCATGAAAGAGACAGGAGCGAGTGCAGTAAAACTGGAAGGCGGACAGGAAATTATTGAATCCGTTGAGCGGATACTTTCAGCCGGGATCCCGGTGATGGGGCACCTTGGACTAACCCCCCAGTCTATTCATAAATTTGGAACATATGTAGTCAGGGCAACAGACGATGATGAAGCAAAGAAGCTGGTCGAGGATGCGAAAAAGCTTGAGGCTACCGGCTGTTTTGCCATAGTTTTGGAAAAGATCCCTGCCAACCTTGGAGAGAAGGTTTCAAAAATGCTTCGGATACCAACGATTGGCATCGGAGCAGGAAGCAGTGCAGACGGACAGGTACTGGTCATCCACGACATGCTTGGAATTACACAGGAGTTCTCGCCCCGTTTCCTTCGACGTTACCACAACCTGAATGCAGAGATAACAGGGGCAGTGAAAGCCTATATTGAGGATGTCAGGTCAGGGGATTTCCCAAATGAAAGGGAACAGTATTAATTCAGTTTCTGCCCCGTATGATGCAGGACCATCATTCAATTCAAATACTCTACGAGGACAATCACCTGGTTATACTTAATAAGAGGGTCTCGGATATTGTTCAGGGGGACAAGACGGGCGATATATCCCTTGATGAAAGGTTGAGGAAATTCATAAAAGAGCGGGACGGAAAACCCGGTAATGTTTTCATTGGTATCCCGCATCGACTGGATCGTCCTGTCAGTGGCGCAATTGTGTATACCAAAACAAGCAAGGCGCTCAGCCGTATGACAAAAATTTTCAGGGAAAAAGAGGCAGAAAAGATCTATCATGCCATTGTGAGGAACAAACCGGAAGTTTCTTCAGGTATCCTTGAGCATTATATTGTAAAGAATGCAAAACAGAATAAGTCGTATTGTTCCGACCATCAAAAACCCGGATCTAAACAGGCCGTTCTTGAATACAGGTACCTTGCATCATCAGATCAATACCACCTGCTTGAGATCCTCCTTAATACAGGCAGGCACCACCAGATACGGGCCCAGCTGGCTGCAATTGGCTGTCCTGTTAAAGGCGATGTCAAATACGGGGCCGGCCGTCCCAACAGAAACGGAGGCATCAGTCTTCATGCCAGGAAAATTGCGTTCGGGCATCCGGTAAAAAAGGACAGGATCGATACAACCGCTCCGTACCCTGAAGACGATATTTTTGAGGTTTTTAAGCCGTGAACTTTGCCTCACCTTAGAGCCTGTCAATAAAGTTGGAGTGGCTGGATCAGACACACCTTAAATTCATGGAGTTCCCTTACCCGCCAGTTGATAATCAAAAGGCAAAGGAAGAAGGTCACGGATGCTCTTTACGACCTTTATTTCCCTGGTGCCATACATGATCACTTCAATGTTCTTTCCGACCCTGTTCTCGTGTTCAAGCAACGACTGTCGGCAATCACCGCAGGGGAACACCGGTTTCTCAACGAACCTGTCGTCAGAATATGCAACAAGAGCAATGCGTTTGATTGCAACACCGGGGTACTGGGATCCGGCATAGAACAGGGCCACCCGTTCAGCGCACAGGCCTGCCGGGAATGCAATATTTTCCTGGTTGTTGCCTGTAATGATCTCACCGTTCTCCAGATCCAGGGCAGCTCCAACGTGGAAATTGGAATAGGGTGCCCATGCTTTGTGTGCGGCCTCCTTTGCACTGTCAATCAACGATTTTCCGTTACCGGGCAATTCTTCAGGCCGGTTGTAGGTGTAAACGAGTATTCTCAGTTCATCTGTTCTCATTGTATATAATTTTTATCAGGATCGTGATTCATGCACTGTTCCTTTCGGCATTTATGATCCCGAAGGAGCAACGCATTGCCAGTTTTTCATAAGTATTGATCAAACGCTTGTTGCCTTCATTTGGCTTCAGATTTCTTAACCGGTCCAATGCATATTGCTGGATCGTAAGGAGCGGAAGCTCTATTCGCTGACGCATCTGGATGGATAACCTGTTCACGGGCTTTTTATCCATTAATTCATCACATTCAAATAATTTTAAAAGATATTTCCTGGTCCTTTCATATTCTTCGTGGATATCTTTCCAGAGAGCGCCATATTTTGGATGATCGGACAGGTAGGATGTTAGGGGAAAAAAGCATTTTGTCATGGCCATCTCACAATTCTCAAGAACTGTTCTGAAATACAATGAGTTTTTATACAACAGGTTTATTTCATCCCATCTGCCCTGATTTTTGAGTTTTTCCAATGCTGTTCCCACACCATAATAACCCGGAAGGTTTTGCTTCAGCTGGCTCCAGGCCCCGACATATGGAACCGCCCTGAGATCCTCAAGATTGAGTTTGCCGGTCTTTCGGCTCGAAGGCCGGCTCGCAATGTTTGTATCGCTATAATACCTGAGCGGACTTGCAAAGTTCAGGTATTCGAGGAACAGGGGTTTGTTCTTTAAATGACTGTAAGCATTAAAGCTTTCTCTTGCGAGTGACTCCAGCAGTTTGTCCTCCTTCTCCGTTAGTGTGGGTTTGCCGGAAGAAAATATATTACTGGTTATCCCTGCATTCAGCAATTGTTCAATGTTGTATCGGGCAGTATCTACGGTCCCAAAGTTTGCACTGATGGTCTGTCCCTGTATGGTAAGCTGTATTTCTTTATTGGAAATATTTGATCCCATTGAGGCATAAAACTGGTGTGTCCGTCCTCCGCCACGTGCAGGAGGGCCCCCGCGACCATCGAAAAACACTACATCAACACCGTATTCTTTTGAAATTTTTGTTAATGCTTCTTTTGCCTTGTATATGCTCCAGTTGGCCATAAGAAAACCGCCATCCTTCGTTCCGTCGGAAAAACCAAGCATGATGGTCTGCACATTGTTCCTGCGCGAAAGGTGTTCCCTGTAGTGCTTTGTTCCATACAATTCTTTCATTACAAGGTATGCATTTTCAAGGTCTCTGATCGACTCAAACAGGGGAACGAAATCAACCGACATCTCTTTCTTCTTCCAGCCGGCAATCCTGAACAGGCTGTAAACACCCATGACATCAAGCGCTTCCCGGGTATGACTTATGATGTATCGGTGGCAACCGGCTTCGCCATTGCTTTGCTGGATCTTTTTTATTGCTTTGATCGTTTCCAGCACATCCTGTTGTGTATCGTTACCGGTTTCTATTTTTTCAAAGGGTTCTTCTATATTTTCAAGGGCCTTTATTTTTTCTTTGGAGGGTAATGTTTTGTAATCAGGCGGAAGGATTTCCGCGAAGGCTGAGATCTTTTCAAGCAATGTGTTATGCACCTTGCTGTCCTGTCGTATGTCCAGTGATGCAAAATGCAACCCGAAAAGCTGCACCTTGCGCATCAGGCTCTCCACGCTGCCGACGAAAAGACTGTTATGTTCACTGATCAGCTGATCCCGGATTTCCGTTAAAAATTCGATGATCTCATCAGCTGTTAAGGATGATTTTTCAGTATTAACAAATATGTTCCTGTATAGCTTCTCCTGCAGGGCGGCTACAATGTGGGAAACTCCTTTAAAGGTTAACCTTTTTTTGAGGAGCTTTATATCATCATAATAGCATTTTATTATAGAATTTTTAAGTGCCATGGACACATTCAAAGCGGTTTCATGATTAACAAAAGGATTTCCATCCCTGTCACCGCCGGGCCAGAATCCAAGTTGAAGCAAACGGCGGTTACCGGGAATTGCCCCCGGGAAACGATCAGTCATGTAAGTAAGTATTTCCCCGGCTGCATGGTAGAAGACATTCTCAAGATACCATATGAGGTTGACAGCTTCGTCGTAGGGTGAGGGTTTGGAACTCTTGAAGAAAGGCGTTTTTCCAAGCTGCTGCAGGTACGAATTTACAAGCGCGGTGTTGTCATCGGTAATCGCCTGTGCCAGATCGTTGATGATCACCAGTACCTCGCTGGGATAAAATTGTGTTGGATGTGCAGTAAGTACGAGCCTGACGGAAAAGTCTTGCAGCCGTTCCTTTAACTGCCTGTCGAAATTCTGCTGTTTGACTGCTGCATGAAGCTGGTTGAGCGTTCCTGTTCCGGTCAGGTCGTTGATCTGGGGGAATGCTGCATCTTCCAGCGCATCAAAAAGAACCACCTGTCTTTCAGCATATTGCACAAATCTAAACAGGAGATCCAGTTCCTCTTCTTCAGAATGATAGTTCCCATATTGCTTCAGGAAATCCCTGATGATCTTAACAGGGCCGCTTCCTTTTTCATAATTTTCTTCACAATACAGAAGAAAAATCGAAACAAGTACACCTGTCTTTTCAACCTTATGAAAAGGAAGAGCGGTAAAAAGGCTGTTGTATAGCTGGAATTTAAGTCCAACCTCTTTGTTGAAATTTTCGAGGTAGGTATTATCGGATGGATTCATTTTCAGTAAAAGGTTTGTCTGACAAATTTAACGCAATTGGTTCAATCTTGTTTAAATGCATCAAAGAATACGCAATAATAATATGATTTGGGTGTTAAAATCTTATTGTCGCATCGAACAAATGTTTCAATACTTTTGAAGTAAATGTTGAATTGAAAATGCGAGGTAAGGTTATAATAACATCAATTGCACTGTTCCTGTATACTTCATCGAAAGCTCAGGAAAGAATTTCAAGGGAGGAATATATCGAAACCTATGCAGAGCTGGCCATGAATAACATGCGGAATACGGGAATCCCTGCAAGCATTACGCTGGCCCAGGGATGCCTGGAATCTGACAACGGGAACAGCAGGCTGGCCAGAAAAGCAAACAACCATTTCGGTATCAAGTGCCATGACTGGGAAGGAAAGAGAATTTATCATAACGACGATGAAAAAAACGAATGTTTTCGCAAATACGGAAACCCGGGACAATCTTACGATGACCATTCCCTGTTCATTACAACGACACCCCGATACCAGTTCCTTTTTGAACTGAAACCCGATGATTATAAGGGATGGGCGCGGGGGCTCAAAAATGCCGGCTATGCCACAAGCAGGAAATATGCAGATTTGCTGATAGGGATCATTGAGGATAATGAATTGTATGCATACGATGAGATGGTGCTTTCAGGTGACTATAAGCCGGGGAAGGCAAGAGAGAGGGCAGGGGCCGGGCCGTCAAGACAGGTTTTACAGAACAACCGCATCGACTATATAATTGTTGAAACAGGTGACACACCTGCATCTCTCAGGAAAGAGTTCGATCTGTATCCATTTGAAATATTCAGGTACAACGACCTTGAGCGTGGGGAAACCCCCGAGCCGGGAACGATCATATATCTGCAACCCAAGCGTTTCAAAGCTGCAAAAGGCAATGAGATACATATTGTTGAAGAAAATCAGACAATGCGTGACATATCTCAGAAGTACGGGATCAGGCTCAACAGGTTATACAGATTGAACAACCTGGACAAGGGTACAAAAGTAGAACCGGGTACCGAAATATGGCTAAGGAGGTCGAGGCCGGAAATAAAGGAAAATAATAGGGAGAAGCCTGCAAGGGAACAGGAGAAGAATCCTGGCCTGGAGTTTGAGTTTGATGGGATCTGATGTTCATAAATTGTTAATCATTTTGAGCATCAAAACTTTACATTCATACATTGCTGCAGTAACTTACCACAAAAACAGATTGTGGAAACATCGTTGCAACAAGAAAGGAATGATCTGATCAAATATCCTGATACCGATGGAAGGCAAACTCGAATTGACTTTTTTTCAAAAGGAAAGTCCGATGCAGCTGCGGGCAGGACAAAGAAGCATTCCTTTGAATGGTGGCATGCCATAAGCGATTGGTTAAAATCATCCAGGCATGAAAGGGAGGACCACCTTGACGGTTTTATCCAATTCCTTACAACCAGGAATTACAGCCCTAAAACCTGTCGAAGTTATGTTTTTATGGTCAGGAAATTCTTCGATTATATTGATGAGAAGGATATAAAGAAGATCTCCATGGAAATTATTGAGGATTACAATTATGACTTCTTTGTAATTGGCAGGTATTCCAGGCCTTATCAGCTGCAATTTATAAATGGATTGACTTTGTATTTGGAATATGCAGAAGGAGTTAAGGTGAATCTAAAGGGACTGAGGCGAACTTCTTCAAAAAGGTGATCATACAACCATAAAATATTCATTCAGGTCATGCTGGAATCCCCGCAGGAAATCAGCTGTTTCCATTCTTTTTTTTCCGGCCATTTGCAATGTGGTTATTTCGATCTGTCCGTCGCTCGCGCAAACCCTGATGAACGATGTATTGTCTGATTCGATGGTTCCCGGTTGTCCGGTTCTGCCTTTTTCCATTATCCTTGCATCAAGGATCTTAACTGGGATCTCTTCATCGTCGCTTTTTTTCATAACTGAGAATGCAGCCGGGTAAGGACTCATGCCCCTTACCAGGTTTTGAATCTTTTCGCCGGGTTGATCCCACCTGATCCTGCAATCTTCTTTTGATATTTTCGGCGCTTTACTGAGCTGTTCAGCTTTTGTATCAAGAGTTTTCTGGTCGATGGGTTTGATATTCCCGTTGAAAAGCTGGTTGATGGTCCTGACTGTAAGACCGGAACCAGCATGCATGAGCTTGTCATGCAGGGTACCTGCATTATCAGAAGGGGTGATCCTGACAGCCTTTTGCAGTAGTATGTTCCCTGTATCTATCTGTTCATCAATAAGAAATGTTGTAACGCCTGTTTCTGTTTCACCATTTATCAGGCTCCAGTTGATGGGTGCAGCCCCCCTGTAATCGGGCAATAGTGAAGCATGCAGGTTGATTGTGCCCATTGGAGGTATTTTCCATACTGATTCAGGCAGCATCCGAAATGCAACAACAACAAAGATATGGGCATCAAGTGTTTTGAGCTTTTCGGTAAAGCGTGGATCTTTCAGGGACTCTGGTTGCAGCACCGGACAGCTAAGCTGATTTTCCAGGGCATATTGCTTCACTGCGGACGGATTGGGTTTTTGGCCCCTCCCGGAGGGTTTGTCAGGAGCAGTTACAATGCCATTCACCAGGATTCCTGAATCCAGGATCGCTTCTAAGGGCCCTACTGCAAAAGCAGGTGTGCCCATAAAAACAATACGGATTCCGGAACCTTTCATTCCTTATCTTCTTTTATATTGTAATTCACCAGGTCCAGGAAGTGTCCCATTTTGGTTTTTTTGGTCTTGAGGTAAAACTCGTTGTGTTTGTTAGGTTGAATGGTGATCGGAATTGTTTCAATAATTTTCATGCCGTATCCTTCAAGCCCCTTGCGCTTTACAGGGTTGTTTGACAATAACCTTATTTTCCCGATTCCCAGTTCGTGAAGTATTCCTGCACCGACACCGTAATCTCTTTCATCTTCCTCAAAACCAAGTTTGAGATTTGCTTCAACAGTATCCAGCCCCTCTTCCTGCAACTTGTATGCTTTCATCTTGTTGTAGAGCCCGATACCTCTCCCTTCCTGGTTTAAATAGACGATCGCCCCGGTCCCTGCTTTCTCGACGATCTCCATCGCCTTGTGCAGTTGTTCCCCGCAGTCACATTTGTAGCTCCCGAAAATATCCCCTGTAACGCATGAAGAATGGACCCTTACCAGGACTGCATCATCTTTTGTCCATTTTCCTTTGGTAAGTGCGACATGCTCCTGTCCGTTTGATTTCTGGATGAAAGGTATAAGCTTGAAGTTACCGTAAACAGTTGGAAGATTTACTTCGGTACCTTTGATGATTATACTTTCATTCTTAAGGCGATATGCGATAAGATCCTTTATTGTGACAATCTTCAGGTTGAATTTCCTGGCGATCTTTACAAGCTGTGGCAGCCTGGCCATGGTACCGTCTTCATTCATGATCTCCACAAGTACTCCTCCCGGTTTTAAATTGGCCAGTTTTGCAAAATCAACAGCTGCTTCCGTATGTCCTGCCCTGCGCAAAACACCAAGGAGTTTGGCCTTTAGCGGAAAAATATGACCGGGCCGCGCCAGGTCTTCAGGTGTTGTTGAAGGATCAACAAGTGCCCTGACAGTCTTTGCCCTGTCGGAAGCGGATATTCCCGTAGTGGTTCCGTGTCCGAGAAGATCAACCGAGACCGTAAAGGCAGTGGTATGACTTGAAGTGTTTCTGCTTACCATCATGGGTAGATCGAGTTCTTCGCACCGTCTCTCTGAAACTGCTGCACATATCAATCCCCTTCCGTGCTGTGCCATGAAATTGATGGTTTCGGCTGTGGTTAATTCTGCTGCAGCAAGAAAATCTCCCTCATTTTCCCTGTCCTCATCATCAACTACAATGATTATTTTTCCATTGCGAATATCTTCAATTGCTTCCTCTATTGTATTCAGCTTAAAATTCTTATCTGTTTGTTGGTTGCCAGACATCTTTCGTTATCCCCCTGATATAATTAATAAAACCGTGTAACAAAGCCACATTCATAGAAATGAAGTGCCTTACAAAGCGCAAAAATACAATATGTAATCCGATTTTGCTCAGCAAAATGTCAAATAATGAAAAAATGAGTAGCCCGGCGGCTGCGAACAAACTAACTTTATAGAACAGATGCTGGTTGTATAACAGTATGTTTGAAATGGCCAGTGCGATCAGTATAAAAGGTCCCATCCAGCGGATCACTTTATGTGAGAAGTATGCAAAAGATGCTCCTTTCCATAGGGAAACCAGCTCCTTAAGAAAATAGGACATATTGCTGTAATTGCCACTGGCTATTCTTACTTTTCTCCTGTACTCTTCAGAGATCAGGTCCGGAACATTTTCATAGGTGATGGCATTCATCTCGAGAATGGACCTTTTTTTTTGCCGAAGAACATTTAAAGTAATGAAGAAATCATCAACGGCGAATCCTTTTGGAACCGGCGTGAAAAGTGGCCTCCTGACGGCATAAAGTGCGCCGTAAAGTCCCATTGCCGCTCCCCATACCAATCCTTCACGGTATTTCATAACGATTTCTCTTGTCATGAACGCTTTTTCAGGTGCAGAGACCCCGCTTTTTTTGCCGGTGCTGTCCTGAATGTTTGCCCCGACGATCCCTATATCCCGGTTCTTGAAATGCTTTACAAGGTTCCTTACCGCATCCGGATGAAAGATGGCTTTAGCATCTGTCATAACAACGATCCCGTTGGAAACTTTCTTTATCAGATCATTGATGACATTGGGTTTTCCTCTTCTGCTTTCATACATCCTGTATTCTATCAACCGGTTTTTTGCGGCATATGCTTTTATGATGCCATTGGTTTTGTCAGTCGATGCATCCGAACCTAAGAACAGTTTAATTTTACCGGCCGGATAATCTGAGGAAAAGATGCTGTCGATTTTTTCTGCAAGTACATTTTCTTCATTAAATACAGACATTACAACTGTAACAGCGGGAAGTTCACTTTCAGTGTAGATCAATTCATTCTGTCTCTTTTTGTAAGCCAGCAACTGAAGGACAAAAGGAAAGATAAGGTATGAGTGCAGGATCAATCCGACAGATATCCAGAATATGATTTGCCAGCCGCTCATATAAGATTTTTGTAGTGATTCAACAGTTTTGAAGCGATCGCAAAGGTATCAAATTTTTTCTGTATGAGTTGCCTGGCCGCGGCAGACATGGAGCCGGCAACCACCGGATCATTCAGCAGCTCCAGGAGTTTCCTTGCAAAAGTCTTTCCATCATTGGCGATGAAAAGGTGTTCGCCATCCTTAACAGGAATCCCCTCAGCCCCAATGCTGGTTGTTACAATGCATTTTCCCATGGCCATTCCTTCGAGTATCTTTATCCTGATCCCGCTTCCGGTAAGCAGGGGTACCGCCATAACCCTGTATTTGCCCATGAATGTGATTGCATCTTCAACCTCACCGTGGTATATGATCGATGGATGGGCGATGGAATTGATGAATTCCTCTGATGGATTGCGCCCCGCGATATGAACCGAAATGTCCTTATCGTGGTCAAGCAGGTGCGGCAATACATGCTTTACAAACCATTGCAATCCTTCCTGGTTGGGAACCCAGTCGAGTGATCCGATAAAAAATATGCTGTTCCAGGTTACTGAAGTTACATTTCTGTATTTTGATATGTCAAGTCCTGCAGGAACCACCACTGAAGCCAGACCGGGATTCATGGACAGAAACACCTTCTCATCACGGGAAGAAATGGGGACCAGCAGATCTATTTCAGACAGGATGCGTTTTTCAAGTTTTTTAACCCTTTTGGCCATGTTCATCATGTATAACCTGTGAATGATGCGTTTTTCATTCTTCCACCGCTGGTTCCAGATTTGAAATTCAACATTATGTGCCCGCAGGATTATCCTGGCATTGGTAAGTTTTTTAATATAAGGAATGTACAAGGAAAAATACGGCCCCTCGAGTTGTATGATGTCAAAGGATTTGTGCTCCAGGATTTCAATCAATGCCTCCTCAAACCCGACAAAGAAAAACCTTTCCGCGATATAAGGATCTTTTGAGAATACAAGGTTTCTCAGTGCAGCTGTGAATTTTAAGGAGGTATCTTTTTTAACCGATATGAAGTCGATCAATTCTCTGATTGTTTCAGGGATCTTTTCAGGAGCATAGTAATGCTTACCGGTATTTATTGCGAGCATGGCAACACCAACCCCGTTTTTTGCCAGCCCTGCAGCAAGGTTCAGGGTTGCAATGGCGCCGCCATCCCTGGGAGGATATGGCATTTTACTGCTGAGAATCAATACATTCATTTTACCTGCAATATTCTTTTTCTTAGTTTGGTCCTGAGTTTTTTAAAGAAGGTAAAATAAGATTCAATGTTCATTATCACAGAATCTGTTGAAGCTTTGTAGGATAAAAATATCCCCAGGGGGACCAGGATAAATGTTGAGATCCACATCCCGCTGAAAGGGGTGATCATATCTTCCCTGACGAATTTTTCACCGGTTATGGATATCATATACCAGACCAGGAAAAACAGGACGCTCACTATTACCGGCATGCCCAGACCCCCTTTCCGGATAATGGCCCCGAGGGGTGCACCTATAAAAAAGAATATCAGACATGACAACGCAAGTGTGAATTTACGGTGCTTTTCGATCTGGTAACGACGCAGCATTTTTGTTTTGTAACCGATGGTGTTTGAATTTGTGGTTACAAACGACTTATTGCTCCTGGCAAGGTTGATGGCCTGATTAATGGCTCTTCTTTTCTGGGTCCTTGTAAGTCCGTTGTATGCGGTATCAATATTGATTTTATGGTATTCGGGAACGATCGACGCAAGTTCGGTTGAGTCCAATGAAGCCTTGCTTTTGATCATATTCTTCTTCTCTTTCTTTAGGGTACTCCTGGTAATGAGGTTGTCCACGGAATTGTAAAGCTGACCAATATTTTTATCAAGAGAATCTTCATAATGGGTCAGCTGCTTCAGATTCATCATTGAAAAGCTGTTCTTCCATATGTTCTGGTCGGACCGGTTAAGGCCAAAACCGGTCATTTCAATAATCACTTCCCTTTTTGCGAACCGATCCCTTCTATGTGGATAGGTTTTCGTCTTGCCGCGTTTCCTTGTCTTCTGTAATTCAACGTAACTGTTTCCATTGTAAAGCGTCAGGATCAGCTGTTTTTCGTCACTCGACATCTTCATATAGCCGGAATCCGCCACCGTTACACTTACATTTCCTGCCTTGTCGGTGTGGTCGTATATCCATATATCTTTCAGGAGTTTTGTTTTGCTGTCCTGGTCACCGATCCTTATTGAATAACCTTCCATTGTATTGTCGAAGATCCCCGGTTGGATCTGTAATTCGGGACGCTGACGTTTGATATCATGCAGCAATGTACGCAACTTCAGATTGGATACGGGCATCACAGTGTTGGCAAAGAAAAATGCAGCAAATGTAATGAAAATGACCACAAAGAAAAGCGAGCTCATGATCCTGGTAAGGGCAACGCCTGAAGATTTAAATGCTAGCAATTCCAGGTTCTCAGCCAGGTTCCCGAATGTCATCAGGGAGGATAAAAGAACAGCCAGGGGAAGTGCCATGGGCACCATACTGGCACTGGAATAGAGCAGGAATTCAGCAATGACTTTAAAATCCAGTCCCTTCCCGACAAGGTCATCAATGTATTTCCACAGGAACTGCATCAGGAGTATGAATATCACCATGAAAAAGGTGAGTACCAGCGGTCCCAGGAATGATTTTATTAATAATAGATCCAGACGTTTCACTGCACTTTTCTCCCTATCAACGTATTTGTACTTAAAACGAGGATAAAAGTAAGTTATTTTTAGGAAAGATGGTTTTCCTAGAGGCCAATTGCATGTCTCAATTCAGCAATTTGTGTATCCCAGAGATCAACTGCATCATCTTTGTCATCTTCATCATTTGTAAAATCTGTTATCATCAGTGCCAGATCCCCGGTTAATTCATCCTTCTGGATCTTAAATTCAAAGAAGGTATCTTCATCTTCATCGACCCACTTGAACCGAATGTGCCTGTTGTCTTTCTTTGATAATACTTCGGCCACTTGCTCAACACCATTCCAGATGAACGTATACATACCATCTCTTAAGTTGACATCATCTGCAAACCATTCTGCCAGTCCGGCTGGAGTACTGAGCCTGTTGTACAGTACATTTGGTGAGGTGTTCAATGTGTACTCCAATTCATATTTCTTACTCATCGGGGGTAAGGATTTGTCAGAAAATAAGTGCTCTGATTTGCAATATAACTAAAATAACTGATTATTAAAACCGAACAGCACAAATTGGACTTCCTCCAATATTCTCCTTTGATATTTTTGTTTTGTAGGCTGGGCCGAAGTTTCAGAGATTTGTGAAGGGATAAACGATAAAAACACTTTATCCAAAAGCTGCTTCCCGCTCTTTGATCCATTTTTTGTATTATTGTCATTTGCATAAATACTCCACTATTGTATGACACATACTGTTTCTTCCAGATCAGAAAAAAACACTGCATTGCTTGTCGCAACTGTTGCATCATTCCTGACCCCTTTTCTCGGGGCGGCTCTCAATGTTGCTTTGCCATCCATCGGAGAGGATCTTGAAGCAGATGCAATTCTTCTGAACCTGACCGCAACGGTTTACCTGTTAGCCACAGCTGCTTTCTTACTGCCTTCAGGCCGTCTGGGTGATATTGTCGGAAGAAAAAAGATCTTTACCTACGGCCTCATTATTTTTACACTTTCCAGTGTCGCCGGTGCAGTCTCTGTGGATATGACCATGCTGATCACCAGTCGTATATTCCAGGGCATCGGCAGTGCAATGATCTTTGGTACGGGCATTGCTATCCTCAGCAGTGTCTTCCCGCCTGGTGAACGTGGCAGGGCCCTGGGTATCAATGTGGCAGCTGTCTATGCAGGCCTCACCGCGGGCCCTTTTGTAGGCGGACTCATGACGGAGTTGTTTGGCTGGAGAAGCGTGTTCTGGATGCTGGTGCCCATAGGTACATTGTCATTTTTTCTATTGATCTTCAAGTTGCACGGCGAATGGTCGGCAGCTAAAAAAGAGCGGTTCGACTGGGCAGGCGCCCTGATGTACATGCTGTCACTGGGGTTATTTATGTCCGGTATTTCATTGTTGCCCGATATTTGGGGGTACCCGGTCATGGCTGCAGGGATCACCATGTTTTTCATGTTTGTTGTTGTTGAGAACAGGATCAAAGAGCCGCTGGTGGAGATCAAATTGTATCGCTTTAACAGGGTTTTTGCATTTTCAAATCTTGCAGCGCTGATCAATTACAGCGCAACTTTCGGCGTTGGCTTTTTGTTAAGCCTCTATTTTCAGTTTGTAAAAGGGATGACCCCCGGAGAAGCAGGGGCAATGCTTGTTATACAGCCCCTGATAATGGCAGTAATATCACCTGTTACCGGCAGGTTGTCCGACAGGATCCAGCCCCAGGTGCTGGCCTCGCTGGGTATGTCATTCACCACACTTGGGCTCTTCCTGCTTGGCTTTGCAAAATCGGGAACATCACTGAATTACTTTTTCATTGTACTGGCACTGCTCGGATTGGGATTCGCACTTTTTTCCTCACCCAACACCAATGCTATTATGAGTTCGGTGGAGTCAAGGTATTACGGGATCGCTTCCGGTGCGGTGGGGACCATGAGAATGATCGGACAAATGCTGAGCATGGGCATTGTCCTTGTGCTGTTTTCAGTTTTAATAGGAAAAACAGAAATTACAGCAGGAAACAGTGAACAGTTTATTAAATCTATGAATATTGCCATTCATATTTTCACGGCACTTTGCTTTTTCGGCATATTTGCATCCATAGCGAGGGGTAAAATGCAGAACCAGGAGCAGTAGTTCATTTTGGTTCGCCGAAGGCGAACGTCAGGGGTTCACTTCGTTCACGTTAGGGGGTCCTTCGGCTCGTAACTCGGTAAACTCGTTACTTCGCTCAGGAACCGACAGGTAAAGAGGGGATAATGAAACCTCGACAGGCTCGGTTTATAATCCTCTACGATTTTTCACATTCTGTCGGCTTTTGGCCGCTTTTTTTTACGGCTCCACTTTTTTACCTGGTGCTCCCAGTTAAAAGTATCTTTCACCCTTTCAAATTCCTCTTCACACACTTGGATTGAGCTTGATGAACCTCGAGGAAGGACAGCCAATTTCATTAAGACCAGTTCATGATTGCTTTCGCTAGGGTTTCTGCCGGGTAGCTTCAGCGAAAGTGGAAAGCTGCGGCAGTGAGACAGCCTCAAAGAAGTATATGATATCCATTTAAAATTTTTTATATATCTTATGGCTTTAATTTTTTAAAAAAAACTGAAATCATGGAACAAAACTACAACAAGCTGAGATTATTTATCGGCAGCTGTTTTGCGCTGCTTGTTACTGCACTTACATTTGCCATGCGGGCCAAAATTGAAGAAATTTTTGGTCCGGTGGAAAATGGTGGCGTGTTCGGACTTAACAAGGAAGTGATCGGCTGGGCCTTTAGCCCCGCTTTCTGGGGCTTCACCATAGCCATGGTCCTTGGCGGTTTTATTATTGATATAGTCAAAACGAGGACCCTGGTCTGGTCAGCGTTCTTCCTCCACCTGGTCGGATCCATTGTATTCATTCTCGCCGACAGTAAGGAGACACTTTTCGTGGCCAATGTCTTTATAGGCTTGGGGAACGGAACAGTGGAAGCAGCCTTCAATCCTCTTATTGCGACCATTTATCCGAAAAACAAGACAAAAATGCTGAACAGGTTCCATGTTTGGTTCCCGGGCGGGATCGTCATAGGGAGTCTGCTTGCTTACCTGTTGATGGACAGCCTTGAGATGAACTGGCAGATCTATGCAGGCTTGCTCTTCATTCCGCTGGCCATATATGGATTAATTTTTCTCGGTCAGAAAATACCAGAAACAGAGCGTTTTACCAGTGGTGTAAGTTATGGGGGAATGCTGAAAGCAATTGGGGCCCCTGTGACCATCATTGTATCCATGACCCTTATGATCCTGCTGGCGACCAATGTCATTTCATTCCCGGTGGGGTGGATGTACCTTGCGCTAATCGGGTTGGTATTTGCTGCATCGATCATAGAAGCAGTGTTTGTCATGAAGGAGAAGGTGATTTTTCCGATTATTTTTACATTTATGCTGCTTACATCTTCCACGGAACTGGTAACCAATCAGTGGGTAAATGCGCTTCTTGGCGGAGCCGGTGTCAGCCCCATGCTGATACTCGCGATGATATCCGGAATTATGGCTGTGGGAAGGTTTTTTGCCGGTAGTTTGGTGCACCGCATCAATCCTGTTGGGGTACTCCTGCTTTCTTCCACATTTTCAGCGATCGGGATCTACATGCTGAGCATGGTTAATTCACCAGCCATGACCATTGTGGGTGCAATTTTCTTTGCCATCGGGATCACCTATTTCTGGCCGACCATGCTTGGCTTTACAAGTGAATACATCCCCAGGAGCGGGGCACTCGGACTTTCATTGCTCGGGGGAGCGGGATTTGTCTCTGCATCGATGTTCATGCCTTTGATGGGCAGGATCATGGAAGAGAACAATACCGATGTTGCGCTGCAAAGCATGGGCGTACTTCCCCTCATCCTTATAGTTGGTTTCAGTATTCTTTTTATTTCATACAGAAAGAAGAAACCGGAAGTATTGCAGCAGGATTGATCTGACTTTTAATGAATAAATTATGGATTCCAAACAAGAAATTATCAGGCAGGCGGAATTCAATGAGCGCATTCAGAAGTATATTTTCTGGATCGTGACATTTTACCTGTTTGTCTCGGTAGCGGGTATACCGCTGATCATTTTCTGGGTAGCCGGCATTGGGCAGACAATAAGCCGCCGTTATTATGAGAAATTGCAATGCATGCTAACGGAAACACATCTTGAGTATAAGAAGGGGGTGCTGTTCCGTGTTGAGAAGACCATTCCCCTGGAGAACATCCAGGACTTGACCTTTTTGGACAACCCATTCCTGAGGTGGTTTGATCTCAGGATCCTGAAAATAGAGACAGCAGGTTCCAGCAATCCCCAGGGAAGCGACATGAGGCTGATCGGTATTATCGATACGCCGGCCTTTAAGGAGGAGGTACTGAACCAGCGCACCATCATCCGGAACAAGGACAGCGAGGGATCCCCGGGAAGGAGCCGTTCAGAAGACGACAAGCAGATGGCGCTGTTGATGGAGATCAGGGATCTGCTAAGGGAGATCAGGGATAGAAAATAATTGAAAATTAAATTGATACTGACAGTATGAAGCGAAGAAGCTTTATCGGGCAACTGGGAGCGATCGGTGCGTTTCCCCTATTATCTTTCAATACAAGGGGAATAACTGATTCAACATCGATAAAAATTACCGATGTACAAATTGTAAGGGTAACGGGAAAAAAGGAATCTTTTGGGTTCCCTTACCAGGGTCAGATCACTCCCCTGACGGCCTACCCGGAACACAGGCTTGCCCCATACCCTGAGCAGAAAACCATTGAAAAGGAAGTCTATACACATTCTTCGAACTACATTAAAATAACTACCAATGAAGGCGTAGAGGGATTCTATGGTCTGATCGACCAGGAAGTGGTATGGGTTGTATTAAGACAGCTCAGGCCGTTTTTGATCGGTCAGGATCCGCTGGCCATTGAAACGTTATGGGATAAAATGTACAGGCTGAACCGGCATTCACGTGCGGGTCATTATATGATGGCCATAAGTGCCGTGGACAATGCCCTGTGGGACCTCAGGGGCAAATATTACAACGAGCCCGTTTATAAGCTCCTTGGCGGTCCGACGAGGGACAAACTTGAAGTGTATGCAAGTTGCCTTGGGTTCTCTGTGCTTCCGGAGGACCTGGCAACAAAAAGCGTTGAGCTGAAATCGGAGGGATTCAGGTACCAGAAATGGTTCATGGCCAACGGACTGGCAGACGGGTCCGCCGGGTTGATGAAAAATGTTGAGATGGTGAGGGTCCTGAGGGAAACGCTGGGAGATGCACATGAGATCATGTTTGATGCATTCAATGGCTGGGACCTTGACTATGCCAAAACATGGTGCAACCTGGTTGAGGAATACCGGCCCTACTGGATAGAAGAAGCCGTAAATTCGGATAAGATAGACAGTTTTGTTGAACTTCAGAAAAGCACAACGGTTCCAATAGCCACAGGAGAGCATTTTTACGGCAGGTGGGAAGTCGCTGAATTTTTGAAAAGGAATGCCCTGGATTATGTGCAGGCAGATCCGGAATGGTGCGGGGGTGTAAGTGAGCTGGTAAAGATCTGCAACCTTGCCAGCGTTTTCGATGTAAGGGTAGTGCCGCACGGACATAATATCCATGCAGCCATGCATGTGATAGCAAGCCAGTCGCCCATGACCTGTCCGATAGGGGAGTACCTCTTAAACTGGATGCCCGGTAAAATACATTTTGAGAAATACCCGCATATACCGGTGAACGGTCATATTGATCTTCCGGGGAGGGCCGGATTCGGGATAGTTCTGGATGAAGACAAAATTGACAGGGAAGAGATTCTCAGGATCTGATAGGTTTGGAAGGATGCGTTTTATAAAATGAATAATAGAGGGATTGAGAATTGAGCGGGAAACGTCCCGATAGTTATCGGAAGAACCCGCGACCCTCAGCTTGGGATCCGCCTGTGGCGGACTACCACTGAGTTACTTTTTAGAGCGGGAAAGGAGGTTCGAACTCCCGACCCTCAGCTTGGGAAGCTGATGCTCTACCACTGAGCTACTCCCGCTTATTGTTGTTGCGAAATTAATAAATTTTCTGATTTCGGGTTTCAAATAAAATATTATATTTGCACCCGCTATTGGGGTGGGGTAGGATTAGAGCGCATGATTCATTCAGCCTCGTAAAGTTCTTAATATAATGGCGAGGTCACTCTTCGCTAAAGCTACGGATGGCGAGGTAGCTCAGATGGTTAGAGCGCATGATTCATAATCATGAGGTCGGCGGTTCAATCCCGCCTCTCGCTACAACGGAACAAAAATAATAATCCCGACTTTTTGTCGGGATTTTTTATTTGACGAGGTCTGCAAATCAAGCTGTGCTTGAATTTGCGGGCCTAAGGCAAATAAAAAGCCGCAGCGTAGCGCAGGCTTATTTTTGTTCCGTTGTAAAGCCCACCCCCTTCGGAATCATGCAAATAATTCCGCCTCTCGAAAATCAAGCTGTGCTTGAATTTGCGGGCCTAAGGCAAATAAAAAGCCGCAGCGTAGCGCAGGCTTATTTTTGTTCCGTTGTTAAGCCCACCTCACCCGGAATCATGCAAGGAAACCGAACGACTGAAAGGAGTGAGCTCATGATCCCGACAAAATGTCGGGAGAATAATTCCGCATTCACCTGTAAAAAATAAGTCGAATTTTACGGACAAAGTAATATCATAACATCATCATCTGCGTCTTGCGCCAATGAATATCGTTTTGTCACAAGCGATTTTCTTAGAATTTTTGCCATTCTTTTTAATTCCCCGCTATACCCTGCCACATAAGGCATCCGGACCTTTTGTCATAATTTCATTTGCATTTTTTTGAAAAAAAGTCGCAAAAAACATATGACTTTTTAGGGGCCATCTATATTATATAATAAAGGGGCCTTTGTAAATGAGCTTCCTTTTCGGCAAACCAAAACTGAAATTATAACTAAAAAACCCGGAAACAATGAACAGCTCAATTCAGATTAGGACCTCCATAATTCCAGACATCATTCCCGGTTTATCTGGTCGCATTTCAAACTCAATATTTCATGCAGCGATATTGCAGGATCACTTTCCGTTAACAGTTCGATCAATTTCAACATGGAACACTGCAGGATCAATATGGAAAATTGGTTCTTTAATAAGGTGGAATGGAAAATCAATGGGGAAACATGACATTTCAACGGGGAAACATGACATTTCAATAGGGAAAAATGACTTTTCAACTGGAAAACATGGAAATCCCAAATGAGATAATGGATTTTAAGAAAGGAAATTAAATACCCGGAACGGGATGATCCCCAGCCACTTGATGATGGCTTGATCATCATAAATACTGAAAGTTAAGTAACTTTCTATAAGCTGTTAATTATTAAGCCGGGAAAGGTATGTCCTGTGGTCATTAAAAAGATAGAAAAAAGCATTACTCAATGTATTATTCCCCTGGCCAAAGGCACCGAAAGCATGAAACCCTGAAATACTTCAAAGAACCTCCGGTCAATTCAACGATAGGCCACTACGTGGCCGTTAGGGGATCGCCTACGGCGATCGTTAGGTGATCCTCACCGCCGAAGGTGGATCGGCTCGTCAGGTGGTTCCGGAATGCGGTGGTCCGCCTTCATTTGATTACGGCGGAGAACTGTGAGAGGCGCACTGGCGGTCATCTGACCGTCAGCCGTCTACTCGATTGTGTGGCGTACATTTTATTAATCTGTCGTATAAATCTGTCTTTGCAATATATTTAATCGAATCAAACCCTTTTTTCTCCTCTTCGATTGTAATTAATCCAAAATAATCTAAGAATCTCTCAAAGGTCCGTAGCGAATAGCACATTGTCGAGTATCTTTCTAAAGTTCCGTATGTTGGCTCCAGCGAATCTAAAAGTTTAGGAAATGCCATGAAATACTTCTCGGCGTAAAAGGAATCCAGTCGCTTTATTTGTCCATATTTTGAAAGCAGGATCAACGAGAATCCGTATCCAAGTTGTCCGATTTGGTTTTCACCATATCCGTCATAATAGGCCCAGTTAAACTTGTTTGTGAAGGTGAGAAATATCTGTCGCAATAATTCCTCGTTATCTCCAAGAATCTTTTGGGATGATTTTGTTAAACTTAATTTCCCATTTCTCTTTTTAGTTAATCCTGAAAGCTCAATCAAAATCCGTGTGAGATTTATAGTCATTGAATCAGTCTCCTTGTATAATTTTGAAATCCCTTTTTCAATGTGTTCTTCTTTTAGGAATCCCTGACTATACAGATCTGAAACTATCTTTGTCGGTAAAAATCCCTTGTTTGTTAGCTTAATCTCACCGTTTTTCTCAATCAAATCCGACAAATACTTTACCTGATTAAGCATCGGAATCTTTTGATAATCAGAATCAGACAATTTTTGAAGTTTCAAAGGACTATCTATTGCGAAAGTAAAATGTAATATCTTGTGCATCTCAAAAGGCGAATATCCTTCAAACTCTGGAATCGGCCTATTGTTCTGCTCATTCATCACCTGGTCAATATGTCTCTGTAAATCTTTTAAATCCATATTATTTTGTTGTTATGCAGTCTGTTTGTATGCCAAAAAACGGTCGGCGGTATGATTAGTAGCCGGCCCCGAGTCCTCGGGGTGGCGTACTTTTTGCCAACTTCTCATACTGCTTTCACGTTTCATGTATAAAGTTAACCTTTCTTATTTAAATAGAGCGTAGGCTCTAGCGGGGATATGCAAAAATCATGACAAGGCTATTACCGCTAGTGCTATTTATCTTTTTGTAAGTAGTTCAAAGAGAGGTTCATTGATATAGTAATTAGCAGTCCCTAGTTTCTTTTTCGTCAATATTTTGTCGTCAGCAAGTCGGTTGAGATAGTTTGCTGCAGTAATCCTTGAAACATTTAGGTCGCGTTGGATAAATTCAATTTTTGTATAAGGATGCTTGAATAGGTTATTTAAAAGATCTTGACTGTAGAACTTATATTGTTCTCTTAATGTGTGTTTGTAACGCATCATTAATTCACGAACTTGAAGAATCAGATCAATGGTTTCTCGTGAAGTTTGTTCAACACCTTTTATCATGAATAAAATCCAATCTTCCCAATTATTTTTCTCTCTGACTTCTTGTAATAGTCTATAATAGCCTGATTTATTTTTGATTATATAATTACTTAAATATAAAATAGGAAGGTTTTGAAGCTTCTCCAGTATTAAATAAAGGATGTATATAATTCTGCCAGTTCTCCCATTGCCGTCATAAAATGGATGTATGCTTTCAAACTGGTAGTGAATTATAGCCACTTTCACCAGAGGGTCAAATGTGCAGATTTCTTTATCATTAATGAATTTCTCCAGATTAGCCATTAAGCCTTTTATTTCTTCTGGATCTTGAGGAGGAGTGTAGATCACTTCTCCAGTCGAGGAGTTTTTTAATGTTGTCCCAGGGAGTCTGCGAAAACCAGCTTTATTCCCTTCAAGAGCTTTTTGGATTTGAATTATGATTTTGTTGGTTATAAGTCCGGACTTTGATATTAATTCAAATCCTCTTTTGGTCGCAGCCACGTAGTTTTGTACTTCTTTGGCGTTAATAGATTTGAATGAATCAAGATTTAGTTCCGCCTTGTAAAGATCATCATGTGTAGTAATTATGTTTTCAATAGCTGAGCTGTCTTTTGCTTCTTGAAGTCCAAGGGTATTGATAAGTATTGCTTGATTAGGTATAGTAGTAGCAATCCCTTTCAATTCAGCAAGAGCAGCATGTGCCGAAGGCAGGCTTTTGAGTACTTTCTTAGTTTCAAGATCAATCTTTAATGGTAACAGAGCTGGTTTAGTTTTCATTATGTAAAGAAAATCCAATTTTCTATACAAAGAAAGGCTGTTTTGTAAAGAAATGCAAATTTTCTTTACATATTGTCGGGTTTATGATAAGATTTTACGGTTTATTTAGCAAAGAAAAAAAGAGCAGCCTGGTGGAAAAACCGGACAAATTGACCACCCTTCTACGATTTAAATTGACCACCTCTACCGGAGCAAAGTGACCACCCCTGATTTTCCACCATAAAAAGAACCTTTTTCATGCCATCACGTGGTTAAACAAATTTAACTTTTTTCTTCATTAATTACTTTTCTTTTTCTTCTCATTCGTGCCTGAGTAATTCGTATTATTATATTACATTGAGTAATTTTACTCAGAGTATTGAGTAATATGTAAATATGTTTAAACGGCACCCCGATGCCAGGGTATTTGTGATAGGAACCGGAGGAATACCATGGCAGTCATTCCTGGAAACTGATCCGCTGGATTTAATCTGAATTTCATATAGTTTAAGCGTTTGCAGTTTCACTGCCTTCTTCGTCCTCCCCCAGGCAAACCTTATTTTTTTCCGTTGTAAAGCCCACCCCACCCGGAATCATGTAAATAATTCCGCCTCTTGCAAATCAAGCTGCGCTTGAATTTGCATTTCACCCATCTCTTTTTTATTTTTATTAGGAATTCAACCTGCATAAAATGAAAAAACCCTCACCGAAGCGAGGGTACAGGATAAAATCCTTCGGCACACTGGCCTTATTGTGATAAGATGTAAAAATTGATTTACATCAGTAAAAATACAATATTTTGCCTTAATCTGAAATAAATACATAGCAAATCCAATAAATTATGAAAAAAATATTAGGTCTTGACTTAGGGACTAACAGCATAGGGTGGGCTGTTGTAGAAGAAGAAAAGGGAAAAGAATTTAAATTAGTCGATAAAGGTGTTCGAATATTTCAGGAAGGAGTTAAAATTGAAAAAGGTGTAGAAGGCTCAAAAGCTGCAGAAAGAACAGGATTCAGAAGTGCCCGCAGAATAAAGTACAGAAGAAAACTTCGAAAAATAGCTACATTATCCGTATTATCTGAATTCGGGTATTGTCCTAAATTGACAAAGCAGGAATTGGAAAGCTGGCGGTATGAGAAGATCTATCCGCAGAATGAGGAATTCAGAAATTGGTTAAAAACGGATGAATTTCAGGAAAAAACACCATACTATTTCAGGAATCTGGCTGTAACGGAAAAAATGGATTTGAATGATACTGAAGCCCGTTATTCAATTGGACGAGCTTTTTATCACATGGCCCAAAGAAGAGGGTTTTTGAGCAACAGACTGGATACTACTAACGAGAGCGAAGGTGAAGTAAAGAAAACAATTGCAAAAATAAATGAAGAAAAAGGAGATTTAACATTAGGCCAATATTTTTATGAAAAGTACATATCAGGGGAAAAGATCAGAGACACTTACACCCACAGGGAAGATCACTATCTGGAAGAATTTAATCGCATTTGTACTTTTCAAAATCTGCCAATTGAATTTACTGAAAAAGTACGCAATGCTATATTCTATCAGCGACCTTTAAAATCCCAGAAAGGATTGATAGGGAAATGTGTTTTTGAACCGTCAAAACCAAGATGTTCGACTTCCCGAATTGAATTTGAAGAGTACAGGATGCTTTGTTTTCTCAACAATATTAAAGTTAAAACACCGGAAGACGATCAATTAAGATCTCTTAACGCGGAAGAGAGAGAAAAGATTCTTCCTTTGTTTTTCAGAAAAAGTAAGGAACATTTTGATTTTGAAGACCTGGCGAAACAATTGGCGCCGAAAAAGCAATATAAATATTTCAGGGATCGGAATATTTTACCAGAAGACTGGCTATTCAATTACAATATGAAAACTGTGGTAAGTGGTTGTCCGGTTACGGCCCGGTTCAGAGAATTTTTTGGAGAAGATTTGCTGAATTATAAAATTGAATATACAAGGGAAAAAGATGGGAAAGTATCCTCAATTACAATCCATGACGTCTGGCATGTTTTGTACACTTTTGATTCAGATGAAAAATTAGCTGCCTTTGCAAAAAACAAACTGTTATTGGATGAAGAACAAGTCAAGGTGTTTCTTAAAATAAAGTTGAGCAAGGAATTTTCATCATTAAGCCTTAAAGCCATTCGCAAAATACTCCCTTATCTAAGAACAGGTTTGATCTATTCCCATGCTGTATTTCTGGCCAATATGGAAGAGGTAATACCGCGGGAATACTGGAAAGAAGAAAGTACCCGGAGAATTATTGAAGATGAAATATTCACAATCATTCAGACACAGAGCCGTCATAAACAAATAGTAGACGCAGTAAACGGTGTCATCAAGAAGGCACGAGAGAACCTGCAAAGTTGGAGTGAAGAGGCATCACAGCTTTTTTTAGACGACCTAAATAAAAATATCAGGGCTTACTTTGGTGAAAAGGAATATGATGCTTTTTCAGAAGGAAAAAAGAATGAAATTGAACAGGAAGCTTCCGGGCTTTTAATATCACAGATGAACAGGAATATGGGGAAGGGAGAATTTGCCGTTGCTGAGACTATTGAGGAACGTGTTTTCAGGTTTGTAACTGATCATTTTGATGTAAAACCCGATAATGTGAATAAGCTTTACCATCCATCGGCCATTGATGTGTATAAACCACCTGTTAAGCTCGATGATGGAAAATACTACCTGGGAAGCCCCATGGTTTCGTCTGTGCGTAATCCGATGGCCATGCGTGCCATGCACCAGCTGCGAAAAGTGATCAATGAATTGATCAAAGAAGAAATAGTTGATAAGAATACAAGAGTGAATATTGAGATGTCGCGCGGTTTGCTTAATGCGAATGAGCGCAAAGGGATCAGGAATTGGCAGACAAAAAGAGAAAATGCTCATCAGGAATATGCCAAGCGATTGAAAGAGTATTTAAAAGGTGAGGAGCCAACTAAGGAAGATATCCTGAAATATCAACTATGGGAAGAACAGAAACACAAATGCATTTACACCGGTAATGAGATTGCTATAAGTGAATTTATCGGGCCAAATCCCAGCTATGACATTGAGCACACAATCCCCAGAAGTCAGTCTTTTGATAATTCACAGACCAATAAAACCCTTGCTGACAGCAAATTCAACCGGTCTGTAAAAAAGAACAGGATCCCATATGAACTTGACAACCACGCTGAAATACTGGAACGATTAGAAGAATGGAGAACAACTATTGAAAACCTGAATATGCAAATCCAACGTGAGATCAGGAACGCAAGAAGAGCAGCAGACAAGGATAGTAAAGATCGGGCGATTACCCGAAGGCATGAACTGGCCTATGAGAGGGATTACTGGCAAAAAAAATACTCCCGGTTTACTATGAAAGAGGTTCCCGAGGGATTTAAAAACAGTCAGATAAATGATACCGGTATTATTACAAAATATGCCCGTTTGTATCTGAAGACGATGTTCGATAAGGTGTATACTGTTAAAGGAAGTACAGTGGCAGATTTTCGCAAGATTTGGGGATTGCAGGAAATATTCGAGAAGAAAGAGCGGGTAAATCATATCCACCATTGCATAGATGCCGTTACTATTGCCTGCATTACAAAAGATAATTACGAACGACTGGCAAAGTTCTATCACGATTGGGAGGAGATGGACAGATTAAATAGCGATAAATTACCGAAAGTGGATAAGCCTTGGAACACATTTGCTGAAGATGTTAAGAACCTCGAAAATGAAGTATTAGTCTCACATTACACACCAGATGTGCTGCCGAAGCAAAGCAAAAAGAAAATGAGAATCCGGGGAAAGATCCAATACAATAAAAAAGGAGAGCCGATATTCCAGAAAGGAGACACTGTTCGCGGAAGTCTGCACAAAGAGACTTTTTATGGTGCGATTAAAAGAGAAGGAGTTAATAAAAAAGGAGAGAAGGAAGATAAGATTAGGTTCGTAGTAAGAAAATCCTTGTCAGATATTGACGACAGCAATATTAAGAATATTGTAGATAACAGGGTGAGGGAAATTGTCCGGGAGGGAAGGATCCAAGAAAAACAAATCAGGCAGAAGATTGAGGAATTAGGCAGAAAAAAGCAAAAAGCTGAAGAAAATGAAGAACCGGCAATCCTTGCAGAGATAGAAAACCTTGAAAAGCAGATAGAGGACCTGTACTCTCTTCCGAACAAAAACGGGGAACCCGTTCCAATCAGGAAGGCACGTGTGTTCCAACCGACGATAACAAACCCCTTAAAGATCAAGAAACAGAGAGACGTGTCCTTGAAAAACAGGAAGCCCTATAAAGAGGATTACTATGCTGCCAATGACGGGAATTATTTAATTGCAATTTACGAGGGAAGAGATACGAAAGGTAAAGTGAAACGGGACTTTGAGATAATTAACAATATGGAGGCCGGTGAGTTTTTCAAGGATTCCGTTCAAAGAGATCTTAAGACACAGGATTTAGGTGGAATAGAAGGTCTGATTAATTCAGAAAAGACATCAGGTAAATTAGTTATGAAGCATATTTATTCTATAAAAACTGGATGCTTAGTAATCTTTTGGAAAAATTCACCTGATGAAATTTGGGATCTAAGCAGACATGAACTAACAAAAAGGTTATATAAAGTGATAAAGATGAGCAAGGATGGAAGAATAACATTTAAATTTCATCAGGAAGCCAGAAATGATGAAAAACTAAAATCTGATTATGAAAATAAACATGGAGTGAAGCCTCCTAAGTCCTTAACAAATGGTGAATCAAAATTTGATTTTGTAACCTTTCCTTCCAAATTACGATTAACCCCTTCAAACTTTAATTTTCTACTTGAGAAAAAGGACTTTATTATTTCACCATTGGGCGAAATTTTAAAAAGCAATTAAAATTTATGATAAAAATTTTATGATAAAACGCACCCTCTATATTTCCGATTCGTATCATCTTAGCCTGAAAAACAGGCAGCTTATATTGTCATTAAAGAGAGACGAAAAGGTCCGGACTGTGCCGGTAGAGGATATCGGGTACCTTGTATTGGATCATCCTCAGATATCTTTTACCATGAAATTGGTAGAAGAACTCAGTGAAAACAATGTGGCAACTGTTTTCTGCGACAGCAGGCACATGCCATCATCTATGGTTTTGCCGCTGGAGTCGCATCATATTCAAAGTGAATTGTTCCGTTCTCAGATAGAAGCCACCGAACCATTGAAGAAAAATCTTTGGAAACAGATCGTGGAAAGAAAAATTCACAACCAGGCATTGTTACTGAGGAAAAAGGGGAAATCTGACCGTCAGTTAACAGTGCTTGCCAGGAATATCAAAAGCGGAGACAGTGAAAACCGTGAGGGATTTGCAGCAAGAATATACTGGTCTGCAATGTTAGGTAAGGATTTCATGAGGGACCGTTATGGAAAACCTCCCAATATGTACCTGAATTATGGATATATATTGTTGCGATCCGCGGTTGCCCGTGCATTAACAGGATCCGGTTTATTGCCCACGCTGGGCATCCATCACAGGAATCGTTACAATGCTTTCTGTCTTGCAGACGATATAATGGAACCATACCGGCCATATGTTGATGAAATTTCAATTGATCTGTTTGATAAATATCCGGATGCCGTGATCCTTGAAAAAGAACATAAGAAAGAACTGCTCCAATTAATGTCCATTGATGTAAGGGTCGAGAATAATAAACGGCCATTGATGATCGCACTGACACATACTACTGCTTCTCTGGCAAGATGCTTTACGGGGGATGGCCGTAAATTGGTCCTTCCAACTTTTGAATAAAAAACAATGGCACAAACGAGGTTAAACGCGTATCATATCATGTGGTTATTCGTATTTTTCGACCTTCCGGTTACTACCAAAAAGGAAAGGAAATCTGCTACACGATTTCGTAAAAGTTTATTAACCGATGGCTTCAATATGATGCAGTTTTCCGTGTATAACCGCCATTGTGCAAGCAAAGAAAGTGCAGAGGTACACACAAAAAGGGTGGAGAAGTTCATGCCTGAAAAAGGGCATATAAGCATACTGGCAGTTACCGATAAGCAATACGGAAACATAGTGAATGTCTGGGGCAAAAAATCCAAACCGTTACAGGAAGGCCCCAGGCAATTGGAAATGTTTTGATTCGCAATTTAGAATTATTGTATTCACCATGATTGATAAAAGTTAATTTGTTTTTTAAATTTGATCTGGATGAAGTTCTTTGAAATGTTGAAACACGAATATCAAACCCCAGGAATTAAAAAATTGATCAGGCATCTCACTTCCATGCTTCCGATTGGCGTTTTTCTGATCGTAAAATCTTAAATAAACTTAGTAAATACAGCACTTTCAAGGAGCTTGGTTGTGGTCTGATGTAAAATTGATAAGATATTCACCACGTTGCGTTTGCATACATAGACACCTTTGTTGTGGTCTGATGTAAAATTGATAAGATATTCACCTCCAGTAATATAGTAGTGTATTCCTGTCCAGTTGTGGTCTGATGTAAAATTGATAAGATATTCACCACCAACAACGGTATCAAACACATCAAGCCAGTTGTGGTCTGATGTAAAATTGATAAGATATTCACCTCATTTTCGGTGCTGTTAGTAGGGCAAAAGTTGTGGTCTGATGTAAAATTGATAAGATATTCACCCGATGAAAAATCCACTGCCAGTCCCTGCAGTTGTGGTCTGATGTAAAATTGATAAGATATTCACCTTCTGAATACCCATAATCCCGACAGAAGGGTTGTGGTCTGATGTAAAATTGATAAGATATTCACCGTTGGATAGTTTTTCATGGCCCAGGTATTGGTTGTGGTCTGATGTAAAATTGATAAGATATTCACCAGAGCGGATATATCAACCACAGCCATAGCCGTTGTGGTCTGATGTAAAATTGATAAGATATTCACCCATCTGTTCGAGGGTGTGATAATCCTGTTGTTGTGGTCTGATGTAAAATTGATAAGATATTCACCCAGGTTCTGCTCCAATATCACCTGCATCAAGTTGTGGTCTGATGTAAAATTGATAAGATATTCACCCGAGTCTGTGCTTGACCTTTACAGAAAGCAGTTGTGGTCTGATGTAAAATTGATAAGATATTCACCGACGCCGCAGTCAAGGAATACGAGGAGACGGTTGTGGTCTGATGTAAAATTGATAAGATATTCACCCGAGGGCCGATAAGGTAGGACGAACCCAGGTTGTGGTCTGATGTAAAATTGATAAGATATTCACCAGAGCCAGGACTTTGGACTGTTGGATTTTAGTTGTGGTCTGATGTAAAATTGATAAGATATTCACCTTCTAAGAATGGTTGTAAGGGTCAAACAGGGTTGTGGTCTGATGTAAAATTGATAAGATATTCACCACCACGATGGAAGGTATGTAAGATTATCAAGTTGTGGTCTGATGTAAAATTGATAAGATATTCACCTTTATCATTTGCAACATGGGTTTTTCGATGGTTGTGGTCTGATGTAAAATTGATAAGATATTCACCTTGTTTACCATATTCCCGCAACAGGTATGAGTTGTGGTCTGATGTAAAATTGATAAGATATTCACCCTTCTTGTTGTAAAATTGTAACATCGTATTGTTGTGGTCTGATGTAAAATTGATAAGATATTCACCTATAATCTCATTATTCTTTCAACACAAAGCGTTGTGGTCTGATGTAAAATTGATAAGATATTCACCAGAAAATATCAAACGTGAATTTTCACCCTGTTGTGGTCTGATGTAAAATTGATAAGATATTCACCTGGAGAAACACACGATATTTTAATTGTAAAGTTGTGGTCTGATGTAAAATTGATAAGATATTCACCTTGTGCGGATCCGGTTTCCTACGATAATATGTTGTTATAGCTCAATAGTTACTTCAAAACTCACCATAAGGATATAAAAGAATACGCATTAATTGTACTTCTTCAAAAAGTTTCTTAAGTTTGCTTTTGTAGTATAATTGTGAGGTCAAAACTCACATTTCATATATGAATAAGAATATATCACACCGCTCATCTCAACTTCTGAATGCACTTATTGCACAGAAAAAGGAATTCTTTACGCTGTCGGATGCGTTGAAAATTCTTTCAGGAAAGGACCATTCAACTATAAGAAAATTGCTCAGTGATATGACAAAGAGGGGTGTGATGATGCGTATCAAAGAAGGCTTATACCACCGTATTCCTTATGAGCAAGATCCTAATCAATATTTTCCGAACTGGCACTTGACGGCAGAAGCCATGGTACAGCCCAAAGATTACTATATCGGATTTTACAGTGCCCTGGATATTCACGGCCTGATCACACAACCATCCATGGTAGAGCAAGTGGTTACACATGAACAGGTAAAACCCAAAGTTCAGCAAGTAAAGAATGTCCGGTTTGAATTCATCACTTTGAGTAAAAACCGATTCTTTGGTTACAAAAAACACTGGATAAACGACTTTTACAAAGTAAACTGCAGCGATTTCGAAAAGACATTTCTGGATTGTCTGTACAAACCAGACTATGCCGGAGGTATCACTGAAATAACCAAGGCACTGTACAAATCCAGGGAAAAACTGCAACCAACAAAATTTCAGGAGTACCTGGAAAAATTCAATACACAGGTTGTATATAAACGGCTTGGATTTATTATTGGCTCCCTTGAGCTTTACCCGGAATTACAAAAATTCATTACCGGAAAGATTTCCTCATCATACGCTCCGTTAGATCCGTCACTTGACAAACATGGGAATTACAGCTCAAAATGGGGCATTATAGACAATATTGATTTTAAAACTGTTCTTGACTCAATAAAAACATAGATCGTTGATACAACCAGGAGAAATACAATCCATAGCCGGAAAGGAAGGTGTCCGGGACACGCAAATTGAAAAAGATTATGTCATTTCCTGGGTGACCTATGGCATTGCAAACAATTCGTTCCTGAAAAAGAACCTGGTTTTCAAAGGCGGTACTGTGATGAAGAAGGTGTATTTTCCGGATTACCGTTTTTCTGAAGACCTTGATTTTAATTTTACAGGAAAAGACTTTGATATTGAAGCCATAAAGACTGTATTCAATGAATTAATAGAATGGGTGTATGAGGAATCCCGGATTTCGCTTTCAGTTCAGAATGAAACACAACATGATACTGGAAATTACAACTTCTATCTTTCTTATACCGGACCACTTGGTGGAGCAGGAGCCAATAAAGACATTAAAGTTGACATCAGCCGGGACGAACTGATTTACAACACACCGGAAGAAAAGCAAATCATTAACACGTATTCCGACCTTGAAGAAGAATACAGTATATTCTGCTACTCACTCGGAGAATTGATTGCGGAAAAGTTGCGTTCTATTATGCAGCGAACTGCTCCCAGAGACATTTATGACCTTTGGTACTTGTTTGAAGTAGAGGGACAGGATATTGAAGATCATGTTTTCGCTTTTCAGGATAAGGCAAAGCATAAAGGCTATGACCCAAACGAATTGATCAAAGTAGTTGGACAAAAGGAAAAGACCTTTTCAAAACATTGGAAAGATCACTTGGCAAACCAAATGACAGAAATACCGGACTTTAATGATGTATGGCGGGAATTAGGAAAACATTGGAGAAAATTTCAGAAATTCACAGAATAGAACGCCAACGCTGTTTTGCACATTGTCTTGCTCGTTCCTGTGCGCGCCAAAGAGCAAAACCGCCAACGCACTGACAAAATCAAGAAAACAAAAAACCTCCCCACCGCACAAAAAAAAGAAAGATGGAAATATTTCATACGAATGATTAAATCTAAACAGAATTACTTGCCATAACAGCACCTAAGAAAACATGGGGCAGGCGGTGGTTCCCGCAAGTTTCGTTCTTCGTGGCTACCTTTGTCACGGGCAGACAGGGAAAAGTTCCGAAAAGCCCCACGTTTCTTAGCTGCAAACCTTTGTGGTGCATGCAGGGCCGCATTTTGCTAAAGTGATCGAGACACAAGAATTAAGCCAACTATAAAAATATAAATATACCTGACAGATATACTAAAAAGATATACATATTGTGATATATAAACAAATATCATGAAAATAGTATCACTCAAAATAGACGATTCGATTTTCGGCGAGACTGAAAAGATACTAGCCCGGCTTAAAAAGCCACGGAACCGATATATTAATGAAGCGATTGACTTCTATAATAAAATGCAACGTAAGCAGATTCTGGAGAAAATACTAAAAAAGGAATCTGGCATCGTAAAGGCTGATTCAATGTCTGTACTTAATGAATTCGAGGAGATTGATTATGCCGGTTAAACAATTTGAAATATGGATTGCAGACTTAAATCCACAGATTGGAACCGAACCATGTAAGACAAGACCAGTTTTAGTCATACAGACTAATTTACTAAACAAAATTCCTCATCCTTCAACAGTTGTATGTCCGATTACAACCATCGTTAAAAAGGATTCTGAGATTTTAAGAGTTCATCTAAAAAAAGATACGGCAAATTTACATCAGCCTTGCGATATAATGATTGAACAAATTCGAGCGATTGACAATAAAAGATTGACAAAAAGGGTAGGAATATTGCCTGATGATTTAATGGAAATAGTTAAAGATAATATTCAAATAGTACTGGATATTGAATAATGCACGATACCACAACGGTATAGCTAATAAGGGTGACATTGGTTTGCGAAGCTCAGTAGTCCGCATCAACTTTTGTAACGGTGGACTGGAACGTAGCCCGCAATCCCTTACTAACCATACCGGCATCGGATCGTGTTCGAAAATAATTCGTGAAATTTCCGCCAGCGGCGGAGAGCTCGCCCGCTATCGCGTGCTCGGTTCGTGAAATTTCCGCCAGCGGCGGAGAGCTCATCCGCCGCCGGCGGATTTCGGTTCGTGTTCCTTCTACCGACGAGCTCTAGCGAACCATCCGGCAATCTGTGTTCCAAATAAGACGAGCGCAGTGAGTACTTCGCAAAAACATAAAGAATGACTTATTCATCCTGAAAGATGACCTGGGAACACTTAAGGATGACACACTTAATTGAACATTCCTTAAATACACAAACATGTATCATACATAATGATGTCGCTAAATTGGAGACAATGAAACCTTCAAGGGTGTTTCCCAATAAACAGATCTTCTGACGCTATACTGATTAATAAGCGTGTGTCTGCCAATAATTATCTATTATTGTAATAAGATTGGTTTAAACTGAAAATTCGTTGAACAGGCTATTTGTAATTTTTTAATGGTGCTTAGGTCAACCAGGAAATTCATTCGCAAATTTAAATGGAATCATATTTTATGAAGAAATTAAAAAGGATCCTCACCGTGTTGATTCTGGTCCTTTTTAAGATAAATGTAATGGGCTGGACCGGTATGCCAATGCCTGGGTTGCATGTGGATGGCAAGAACCTGGTAGATACACATGGAAACAAAGTGGTGTTGCACGGATACGCGCAGACTTTCAGTCCCTGGTTCAATGAAGAAGGGACACAATGGACCAATTATGATGTTCAGGGATGCCTTGACTATAATCAGGGCATCATTGACAGTATACTTGCCGCCGGCTGGAAGATGAACTTCGTACGTATGCATATGGATCCTTACTGGAGTAATACACCAGGGTGTACAGGACGTTATGAAGGAGAAGAATGTTTTGACGAAGCGAGATTTATAAAATACCTCGACGAAGTATTTGTTCCCATGGCTGAATACGCGATTTCGAGAGGATTATACGTTATATTTCGTCCGCCGGGAGTATGCCCTGAGACTATTGAAATAGGTGGTGTGTACCACAACTACCTGATCAGGGTATGGAGCATTGTTTCGAAGCATCCGGTATTGAAAAACCATCCGGGTATCATGTTTGAACTGGCAAACGAACCTATTAATATTTTAGGTCCTGACGGAACCTATGGGTCAGGTTCACAGGGACATTTTGATAACCTGAAGGCATATTTTCAGACCATTGTTGATACAATACGGTCTAATGCCCACAATATACTCTGGATCCCCGGACTGGGTTGGCAATCGCAATACCAGGGATATGCTGTCAATCCGGTTGATGGTAAAAATATTGGCTATGCTGTGCATGTATACCCAGGTTGGTTTAACAGTGGTGAAGGCTACGAGCCTTTCCAACAGGGATGGAACGAACAGGTACAACCCGTAGCCGATTTTGCACCCATTATGGTTACTGAAATGGATTGGGCACCTGAGGAGTACAATGCATCCTGGGGAAAGGGCATAACAGGCGTTGCCGGTGGTGAGGGTTTTGGAGCCAATTTCAAAAAGATCACCGACGATGCCGGAAATGTAAGCTGGTTGCTTTTCACCTCCCCCCACTTGCTCGCGCAGTTCGATGGTATTCCCCCGGCCGAAGGAGAACCGTATACCTTTCTGAATGATCCTGAAGCATGTCCGTGGCCTGTCTTTCACTGGTTCCAGGAGTATTCTGAAGTCAATTTTCCCAGACCTGAATTTCAGTATCAGTCGCGCAGCGATAACGGCGACGGCACCTATACCAATCCCCTGATCTTTGCCGATTTTCCTGATCCGGATGTGATAAGGGTGGATGATGTGTACTACATGGTATCAACAACCATGCATATTTTCCCCGGGGCCACCATCCTCAAATCATATGACCTGGTAAACTGGGAATACTGTTGCAATCCGCTGGAAATGATTGAGTCCAATGACTGTTACAACCTGGATGGCTGTGACAGGTATTCCCATGGCCAGTGGGCAAGCAGCCTTAAATACGATAACGGCACCTTTTACCTGCATTTTAATACGCTCGATGAAGGAAGCTACCTCTTAACAACCAGTGACATTGAAGGAAGCTGGACCAAAATGAAATTGAGCAATTCATATTACGATGCAGGTCTGATGTTCGATGAAGACGGGAAAATATATATCGCTCATGGGATCGATAATATATTCATATCAGAGTTGAACGAGAATTTTGAAGAAATTGAAAAGCACCAGGTCATTTTCGATACTGATCTGGTGAAGCCAGGACTGGAAGGATCTCACCTTTATAAAATAGGTGGCTATTACTATATCTATGCGACTTATGGTGGTTGGCCGGCCTACCAGGTAGCTTTTCGTTCAACCAGCATTTTTGGCCCCTATGAACAGCAGCCCACCTATTTTAATGACGACAATATTCACCAGGGGGCTCTTATACAAACACAGACAGGTGAATGGTGGACCTTATTGTTCTATGACAAAGGTGCATACGGCCGGATGCCCAACCTGCAACCCGTTACCTGGGTGGACGACTGGCCTGTAATTGGAGAAAACGGAGTTGGCGTCACGACCTGTAGGAAACCTGATGTTGGAAGGGAATATCCCGTTACTGTGTTACCAACCAATGACAATTTCAGGGATTACAAACTGGGAATGCAATGGGGCTGGAACCACAACCCTGATCCGTCGAAATGGTCGCTCTTCGATCGAACAGATCACCTCCGCTTATACACAGTTAATGTGGTAAGCAATTTCCTTGAAGCAAGAAATACGCTTACACAACGGATCTTTGGATACCATTCAGATACCTTATTATCGCATGCCACGATTAAAATGGAAATTGACAGCATGAAAGATGGAGATATAGCAGGCCTGGCAGTCTTCCAGGATCCTTACGCATACATTGGTATAAGGAAAAACAGTGGAGAAAATAAAGTGATCTTTTCTCATAACGGTACTGTTGAAAGCGGCCCGGTAATAAATGATTCGATCGTTTACCTGAGGGCTGTTACTGATTACAATACCGGTAAAGCGAATTTCTATTACAGTGCGGACAACACCACATATACAAAATTTGGCAGCGAACTGGATATGAAGTTCGAGTTGACCATATTCACCGGGAATAAGTTCTGCATTTTCAACTATCCGACCATCGATACAGGAGGCTTCGTGGACATCGACTGGTTCAGTACGGAAAATTCCTTTTCAGAGAATATGTATTATGATACATCCTACAATGCATATAATAAAGCCGCCATAACACTGGACAGTCTTTATTGTGAAGCAGATACCCTTATCATGCTCACCGGTTCGGTTGAATCATTGGATTTAACTGCACTCTATGTTTGCCCGGCATGGGCAATAACTATAGGGTGAAAGTCCCGAACGCACTTTGACAGTTGGAAGCGTTAGCCAAGAGCAAGGGTGTCCACCGTGAGGTGGAATCTGAAGGAAGCTGGCGGCAAAATCCCGGCCTG
>JAIPBT010000051.1 GCA_021738565.1 Bacteroidales bacterium | reverse complement strand
ATAAAGTTGGAGTGGCTGGATCATAATGTTCGTTTGCAAGGCCTGCGAAGTTGGGAAATGCGGAGTCCCGATATATTATCGGGATGAGCAATTTACCGACGAGCGTAACGCAGCAAACGGACATTATGGACAGACACTAAATAATAAAGTCTTTATATATCCCGGTGAACCGGGGAAAATGATCCCGGGGGCATGATGCCTCCGGGATTTTTTATTTTAACCTCACCCCTTCACCCCTCTCCACATGGAGAGGGGCCGGGGGTGAGGAGAAAAATATCAGGGCAGTTGTTCAAAAAATGAAATCCTGTAATCCTGTAATCCGGGTAATCCGGGTTCATACATTTGCCCGGAAGCGATTGGCTATATATATAAACTCCCCTAAAATCCATATATTCGCAAAAAACTTTGCTATGCCAACGTATAAAAGAGTATTGTTAAAGCTCAGCGGCGAGGCACTCATGGCCGGCCGCTCGCATGGTATTGATCCGCGCAGGCTGGAAGATTATGTCAAAGAGATCAAAGAAGTAAGCGATTCCGGTGTTCAGATCGGCATTGTTATTGGCGGGGGAAATATTTTTCGCGGATTATCGGGTGTTGAATATGGATTCGACAGGGTCAAGGGTGATTACATGGGAATGCTTGCAACGGTGATCAACGGCCTGGCACTGCAGTCGGCATTTGAATCCATCAATGCAAAGGCAAGACTTTTTACCTCCTTTCGCACCGATCCCATCGCGGAATTCTACTCGAAGACAAAAGTGATGGATGCCCTCGACAACAATGAGATCGTTATATTTTCAGGTGGAACAGGCAACCCCTATTTCACGACCGACACCACATCGTCACTTCGCGCTGTTGAAATTGAAGCGGAAGTGATGCTGAAAGGTACGCGGGTGGATGGAATATATACGGCTGATCCTGAGAAGGATCCGGATGCTGAGAAATATGACAGCATCACCTTCGGGGAAGCCATAGAGAAGAACCTGAAAGTGCTCGACCAGACTGCTTTTACAATGTGCAGGGAAAATGAACTCCCCATTATTGTGTTCAATATGAATGAATCCGGGAACCTCAAAAAGGTTATTTCGGGAGAAAAAATTGGAACTTTAGTTAAAATTTAAATAAATTAGGCCGGATAAAACCTCTCACGATATGAATGAAGAAGTGCAATTGGTCTTTGAAATGACCAAAGAAAACATGGACAAAGCCATTGAACACCTTGAATCCGAACTCAATCGCATCAGGGCAGGCAAGGCAAATATCCATATCCTGGATGGTGTACAGGTAGAATATTACGGTACAATGACACCCCTGAACCAGGTATCCAATGTGAATACACCGGATGCAAAAACAATTGCCATTCAACCCTGGGAGAAAAAAATGATCGACCCGATAGAGAGAGCCATTCAACAGGAAAATATCGGAATTACCCCTGTAAACAATGGTGAACTCATACGGTTGAACATTCCTCCCCTGACTGAGGAAAGGAGGATCTCGCTTGTCAAACAGGTAAAAAATGAAGGCGAAAATGCACGTGTGAGCATAAGGAACAGCCGACGTGATGCCAATGAAGAATACAAGCAAATGCAAAAAGAAGGACTTTCAGAAGACGAAGCAAAGCGTGCTGAAGAGAATATCCAGGAGTTGACCAATGAGTATTCTGAAAAGGTAGATCAGCTGATCAATTCCAAGGAAGAGGACATCATGACGATCTGATTTTGCATTGCAAAAATACAAGCCGCAATCGTGAGTTTATAAAATTTCCGGTTGCGGCTTTTTTTATTCAATTTCAAGGATCCTGTACAACTCATCCAGGTCAGGCGAGAGAATGATCTCTGTTCTCCGGTTCTTACTTCGGGCCTCGGGAGTATCCGCAGGATCAACGGGCATATATTCCCCCCTTCCGGCCACAGTGATCCTCCTTGGATCGATATCCTTCTGTTCGAGCAGGATCCTGACGATCGATGTGGCACGCAACACACTCAGGTCCCAGTTGTCCTTTATACTTGATCCCTTTCTGAAGGGAACATTGTCGGTATGTCCCTCAATCATTATATCGATATCCGGGTTTGCAGCAAGCACAACTGCCAGCTGCCTCAAAGCAACCTGTCCGTTTTGGTCCACCACGGTACTACCCGAACTGAACAGCAGCTGGTTCTGAAGTGAAACATATACCTTCCCGTTCCTTTGCGTAACGGTTAACCCCTGCCCTTCAAAACCAAGCAAAGCATCAGCAACGGTCTTCCGCAAATTCCGCATCAATTCATCCTTCTTGTACAGCATCTCCTCAAGTTCCATCAAACGCATGTTCCTGGCCTCCAGCTCAGCCCTTAATTTCGTAACCGCCTGCCGCTCCTCAGAAACACTTCCTTCAAGATCTTTCAACATCTCCTGTTTTTGTGCCAGATCTTCCTGGGCCGACTGCAATTCAGTCAGCAACCGCCTGGTCTCCCTGGCATTTCCGCGCAACAGTGCATCATGTGTTTCCTGCAGATCACTGTATTTGCGCTCAAGGTTCCTAACTTCTTCCCGGCATTCAATGATTTCATTGCTCATCCTGATGCTGTCACGCACAAACTTTTCCTTTTTTGCTCTCACATCATCAATTACAGCCTTCATCTCCCTGTTATTCACGGTCAATGATTCATTTTCCTCCAGCATTTCATCCCTCTCTTTCTGAAGCGCTTCCCATTTCTTATCAACTTCGCGGAACTGAGCGGAAGGAACGCAGGAAAAGATAAGTGCGGCTGTTATGCTGTAGATAAATATTCTCTTCATAACTGATCAAACAAGTTTAATATAACAAAAAATGACCCCCAATACATTAGAACGAATACTCAAGTTGCAAATTACATAAAAAAACATGTGATGAACAGCACATTTTTCCTCATTCAGATCAAGATATCAACATCGATAATATTTTCTATCTTTGCATGACACTTTGATTTCCTTATGGGTTTTGAGAAGAAAATATTTCCCCTGCTCAGTCAAATTAATGGACCTGAAGATGTCAAAAAGCTCCATTCTGAAGAGCTGATAGAACTCAGCCAGGAATTAAGGCAGTACATCATCGATGTTGTATCATCAAATCCGGGTCATTTTGGCGCCAGCCTTGGTGTGGTTGAACTGACCGTTGCCCTTCATTATGTGTTTGATGCGCCAAAGGACAAGATCATCTGGGATGTCGGTCACCAGGCTTACGGACATAAAATTCTCACCGGCAGGCGGGACCAGTTTCATACCAACAGGAAATACAAAGGCATCAGTGGTTTCCCCAAACCCGATGAGAGCGAATACGATGCATTTGGTGTTGGGCACTCCTCAACATCCATTTCGGCAGCCCTGGGAATGGCCGTGGCCAGGGATCAGCAAAATTCTGACAATCAAATTGTGGCGGTCATCGGGGACGGTTCTCTGAGTGGCGGAATGGCCTATGAGGCTCTTAACAATGCCGGCACCGAGAAAAAAGACATGCTTGTTATTCTGAACGACAACAACATATCCATTGATCCCAGCGTCGGGGCGATGAAAGAATATTTGCTCGACATCACTACATCCCAGACTTACAACAAGGTCAAAAATGAGATCTGGAACCTGCTTGGCATACTCAATAAGATCAATCCCAAAACAAGGCAATATTTTAAAAAGATCGAAAACGCCATAAAGTCCATTGTCCTGAAACAAAGCAATCTTTTCGAATCTTTGAATTTCCGGTATTTCGGACCGGTTGACGGTCATGATGTGGTATACCTTGCAAGTGTTTTAAATGATATCAGGGAGATCCCCGGTCCAAAACTGTTGCATGTTCTCACGAAAAAGGGGAAAGGTTTTCCCATGGCGGAGTTGAACCAGACCACCTTTCACAGCCCCGGCTACCAGTTTGATAAGAATACAGGTCAGTTTCTCAAAAAGAGCGACACTGCCGGACCGAGGAAATACCAGGAAATATTTGGTGAGACCATCCTTGAACTTGCCCGGTCAAACAAAAAGATCATCGGGATCACCCCGGCCATGTCATCCGGCTCTTCGCTAAATATCATGATGGATAAATTGCCCGACCGCACCTTTGATGTCGGGATTGCAGAGCAGCATGCCGTTACATTTGCAGCCGGACTTGCATCCGCGGGGATGCTCCCCTACTGCACCATTTATTCCACCTTTCTTCAGAGGGCATATGACCAGGTGATACATGATGCCGCCATACAAAAGCTTCCCATGGTACTCTGCGTTGACAGGGCCGGGCTCGTGGGTGCCGACGGGGCCACACACCATGGTATTTTTGATATGGCATTCCTCCGGTGCGTCCCAAATATGATACTGGCTTCTCCTATGAATGAGCAGGAGTTCAGGAACATGCTGTACTCCGGACAGTTCAACAGGTATGGACCATATGCCATACGTTATCCCCGTGGCACAGGTGTGCTGAAAAGGATCAATAAGCAGTTTGAACTGATCGAAACCGGCACTTCCCGGTTGCTTCAGGATGGAGATGACCTGGCATTTATTACCATTGGCCCGGTTGGCAATGCTGTTATCGAATCCATCCATGAACTTAAAAAGAACCACCTGAGCATTGCACATCTTGACCTGAGGTTCCTGAAGCCGCTCGATTCAAACGCCCTGCACAGCATCTTTAAAAAGCACAGAAAGATCATTACCGTTGAAGACGGATCCATATCAGGTGGCATGGGAAGCGCCATCCTCGAATTTATGGCTGATAACAACTATTCGGCAGAAATTAAGAGGGTCGGCGTTCCGGATCATTTTGTTGATCACGGCACAATTGATGAACTTTACAAAGAGTGCGGAATGGACCGCGACAGCATCATTCAGGCTGCCATCACCATGATCGGCTCCAAGGTAGTTTTTAAGGCTATATAAATCGGTGGGTCGGTGAGACAGTGGGGCGGTGAGACAGTGAGACGGTGAGACAGCTCGTCGGTGAGACGGTGAGACGGTTCGTCGGTGAGACAGTGGGGTCTCTAACTAGCAAACCAGCAACCAGCAACAAGTAACCATTCCGGTTTATTCCTTCTTCTTCGGATAGTCAATGTTATAATGCAATCCCCTGCTCTCTTTTCTTGCCTGGGCCATTTTGATCACCAGGTATCCTGCATTGATCAGGTTCCTTAGTTCGCAAATATCTTTTGAAATTCTTGATTTCTTATACAACTCCTCTGTCTCTCTGTTGATGATCTCAAGTCTTTTTAAAGCCCGTTCCAGCCTCAGATCTGAACGCACGATCCCCACATAATTGGTCAGGATCTGCTTCACCTCCCTTTTATTTTGAGTGATCAGGATCATCTCCTCGTTATGCGTCGTCCCGGAAATATCCCAATCAGGAATATCTTTTTCAAATCCATAATCACTCATTCGTTCAATTGCATGCTTTGCCGCCCGGTCTGCAAAAACAATCGCCTCAATTAAAGAATTGGATGCCAAACGGTTCGCCCCGTGTAATCCTGTAGAAGATGCTTCTCCCACAGCATAGAGCCTGTTAATGGAACTGTAGCCAAAATCATTTACCTTTATTCCCCCACAAAGGTAATGTGCCGCGGGCACCACAGGGATCATATCCTTTGCCATATCCAATCCCAGTGAAGCGCATTTCTCAGTAATATGAGGAAATTCTGTTCTCAGTTCGTGTGCGTCAAGATGGGTACAATCCAGGAAAAGATATTCATTTCCGGAGATCTTCAACTCATTGTCAATCGCTCTTGCCACGATATCCCTGGGCGCCAGGCTGCCTCTTTCATCATACTTTTTCATAAACTCCTCTCCCTTTTGGTTCCTGAGGACACATCCGAATCCCCTCATCGCTTCCGTTATAAGAAAAGAGGGTGATTCAGCCGGGTTGTAGAGAGAGGTGGGATGGAACTGAACAAATTCCATATTGTCAATAATTCCTTTGGCACGATAAACCATTGCAATCCCGTCTCCTGTGGCAATTTCCGGATTGGTTGTTGTAACATACAGCTGTCCGGCACCTCCTGTGCTTATCAGGGTCGACCGTGCAAGAAATTTCAAAACCTTATTCGTTCCAATATCCAGCACATATGAGCCATAACACTCTATATCGGTCAGGTATCTTTTAACCAGCCTTCCTTTGTGATGCTGGGTAATAAGGTCAACGGCAAAATGATTTTCATAAATATCAATGTTTTCGTGGGCCCTGACCCTGTCGTTAAGTGCCCTCTGTATTTCAAGGCCAGTGCTGTCCTTGTAGTGAAAAATCCTGTTTTCGGAATGACCGCCTTCCCTGGCAAGTCTGTACCGGCCATCCGAGTGTTTATCAAAATTGGCGCCCCATTTAATCAGCTCCTCAATTTGCGCCGGAGCCTCTTCTGCCACCATTCTGACGATTGCCTCATCACACAAACCATCACCTGCGATCAATGTATCTCTGACATGCTTTTCTATTGAATCAGGTTGATAGGTCACTGCAGCAATACCTCCCTGGGCATAGCGCGTATTGGTCTCCTCGATCTTTGTCTTGGTAACAATCGCAACACTGCCGTATGGCGCCGCTTTCAGGGCAAAACTCAAGCCTCCAAGTCCGGAGCCGATAACAAGAAAATCGTAGTTTTTTTCCATTCCGGTTCATATTACATTTCAAAGATAGTAATAATGTTTGTAGCATGTGAAGCAGCAGGGGTAGAAGGCGGGTTGCTGGTTTGGCCTTTGGCGCCTGGCTCTTTCACCCCCAACCCTAACCCTTCCCCCGTTGGGTGAAGGAAAGCACCTGGAAAACAAAAACAGGAGCGGGAGCCAGAATGATGCAGTATATCAGATACTATTTAGCCAGATCCGTTGATCATATACTTCGTGCTCCGTATACGCCAGGCGTAGAAGGAGTACCGTCACACTGTCGCACTGTCGCACCGTCGAACTGTCGAACTGTCGAACCGTCGAACCGAATCGTCATAAAAAATATTCGCTTTTAGACTTTTTCAATTACTTTTGTGACTCATTAAAATAATGAGCATGAATCAGGAAGATGTCTTCAGGAAACTGATCTCTCACTGCAAGGAATACGGATTTATTTTTCCCTCAAGTGAGATCTATGATGGTTTGAGCGCCGTTTACGATTATGGTCAGAATGGTGCGGAGCTTAAGAACAATATTAAAAAATACTGGTGGGATTCTATGGTCCTGCTCAACGAAGAGGTGGTTGGCCTGGATGCTGCCATATTCATGCATCCCATGACATGGAAAGCTTCCGGGCACGTGGATGCGTTTAATGATCCACTGATCGACAACAAAGATTCAAAGAAGCGATACCGTGCAGATATGCTGATCGAGGAAAAGCTGGCAAAATATGACGACAAAATTTCCAGGGATATCAATAAGGCGAAAAAAAGGTTTGGCGCCGATTTCGATGAGCAGCAGTTTGTAACAACCAATCCGCGCGTGCTTGCCAACAGGGAGAAACTTGACAACCTGAACAAGCGTTTTGCCAGGGCAATGAATGATTCTGATCTTAAGGAACTCAAGCAGATCATTATTGATGAGGAGATCGCCTGCCCGGTTTCCGGTTCAAAGAACTGGACGGATGTAAGGCAGTTCAACCTGATGTTTTCAACCGAAATGGGATCCACGGCGGAAGGAGCTTCCACCATATACCTGCGTCCGGAAACAGCACAGGGAATATTTGTCAACTATCTGAATGTCCAGAAAACTGGCCGGATGAAACTGCCTTTTGGTATTGCACAGATAGGAAAAGCATTCAGGAACGAGATCGTCGCCAGGCAATTCATTTTCAGGATGAGGGAATTTGAGCAGATGGAGATGCAGTATTTTATCCGCCCGGGCTCTGAACTGGAATTCTTTGAAAACTGGAAACAGAGAAGGATGAAATGGCACAAGGCATTAGGATTCAATGAAGATGATTACCGTTTCCACGACCACGACAAACTGGCCCATTATGCCAATGCGGCCACCGACATAGAGTTCAGGTTCCCGTTCGGTTTCAGGGAGGTGGAAGGGATCCACTCCCGGACAGATTACGACCTGGGCGCACATCAGAAATACAGCGGGAAGAAAATCCAGTATTTTGATCCGGAGCACAATGAGTCATACACTCCCTTTGTGGTGGAAACTTCCATCGGACTGGACCGCATGTTCCTGCAGATCGTTACAGCGGCCTATCATGAAGAAACGCTGAAAAAGGACGACGGCAAGGAAGATCAGCGTGTAGTTATGAAACTTCCTCCTGCCCTTGCCCCGGTGAAACTTGCCGTGCTGCCACTTACAAAAAAGGACAACCTTCCTGAAAAAGCTCGCAAGATCATGTATGACCTCAAATTCGACTTCAACTGCCAGTATGAGGAAAAAGATTCCATCGGCAGAAGGTACCGCAGGCAGGATGCCATTGGCACCCCCTATTGCATAACCATCGACCACCAGACACTGAAGGACGATACCGTGACGGTCAGGTACCGTGACTCCATGGAACAGGAGCGTGTTTCTGTGGAATCCCTCAGGGAAAACATCAAAGAAAAAGTAGATATTACTACCTTGCTGAAGAAATTATAATTTCTCCACTTCATGAAGCGGGTATTGATCATAACGTATTACTGGCCCCCCAGCGGCGGGGCAGGTGTTCAGCGCTGGCTGAAATTCACAAAATACCTGCCTGAATTTGGATGGGAACCCTTTGTTCTCACCATACGGCCCGAATATGCCACCTACCCGGTCCTTGATAAAAGTCTGAACAAAGAGGTGTCTGATAAGGTACACGTGGTAAAAACTGCAAGTAAAGAGTGGTTTTCCCTCTATCAAAAAGTCTCAAATACAGGGAAAGTGCCCTATGCTGGTTTTGCAAATGAAACAAGCCGGGTAAGTTTTAGGGAGAAAGTGGCCAGGTTCATTCGTGGGAATTTTTTCATTCCTGACCCAAGGAAAGGATGGAACAAACATGCGCTTTTTGCCGCAAGGAAAATGATCAGGGAAAATGGCATCGATGTTGTTGCAACAACCAGCCCGCCTCATTCAACCCAGCTCATTGGCTTAAAGCTTTCCCGTGAATTTCACCTGCCATGGCTTGCCGACCTCCGGGATCCGTGGACAGATATCTATTTCTACAGACAATTTTATCCGACCTTCCCGGCACATACCCTTAACAAAGGTCTGGAACGCAGGGTCCTTCATCATGCCGCAATGGTGACGACCGTCAGCGCTTCACTTCAGCAACTGCTTGCCGAAAAGATTCGAACGGGCATGGAAAAGATCAGGATCCTTCCTAACGGTTTCGATCCTGATGATTTTAAAAACCTGTCCCCTCCTGCTTCCGGAAAATTTGTCATCACCTATGTAGGCACCCTCGCTGAAAGTTATCCCCTGGAAGCATTTCTTGAGGCATTTAAGAGGTTTTTAGACAGCCATCCCGGCACTTTGCTGCGTTTTATTGGCACGCTGGCACCCGTTCAGAAAAAAAAAATCGGCAAACTGCCCCCTCAGAATATTGAAATGATCCCCTACGTTGAGCACAGGACAGCCATCGAATACATGAGCAGCTCCTCTGCACTGCTGCTGATCATACCCCGGCATCAGAACAACAAAGGCATTGTTACCGGGAAGCTTTTTGAATACCTTGCTGTAGCCCGGCCTGTACTGTTTCTTGGCCCTGAAGACGGAGACGGAGCAGAGATCATCAGAAGATCAGGAGCGGGAAAAGTATCACATCCGGAAGATACGGACAAGATCATGGAAATTCTCTCAGAATGGAAGAACAGGATGCCGGAGATTATACCGAACATTGAATTTTCAAGAAAGAACCTGACGGGCCAATTGGCAACGATGCTTGATGAGATGCAGGCAAAATAATGTTTCAAAGTTCTGAAGAGTTAAATGACTGTCCGACCATCATCTGCCTTATATTCTTGTTCCAGTTCCGCGGGTTCCTCCATTTTTTCCACACCCCGATAATGCGGTCCACCTCCACCGGCTCATAGAATTTGAAGAGATAAAGCAGGAAAGGAAAAGCAACAATGACCAATAATTTAAGTATGATCCGCAACCACAATACCATGTCGTTTATGAACAGGGATGCCAGGTAAAGGGAAACGGAAAGCAAAAGAATGGTCAATATCTTTCCCAGCTCATACCTGATGGTGTAATATTTCTGCGACTGGAAATAATTCAGAAAGACCATCAACAATCCGGAAATGATATAGGTAATGGCTGCCCCGTATAATCCTGCAGCGGGAATAAGCACCATATTCAGGCCAATATTTACAGCCACGACGCCGGTGGTAATAAACGCGATGATATGGGTCCGTTTGGCATAGTGCAGCCCGATCATGAAAAAGCTTTGCATCCCGAAAAAACCGATGGCAAGTGTCTGCAACGGAATGTACCTGTATGCCTCATAATAGGCTTCACTGGAAGAAAAAATATGGATGATCTCCCGCGAGAACAATGAAAGCGCCAGTCCGCTCCAGAATATCAGGAATACATAGTAGGTAAAGATCTTGGTAAAGAACCGTTTCGCATTGGGCTTGTCATACATGTTGAAAGCAATCGGAAGGAATCCCCTCTGAAAAGCCTGGATAAATATGATCTTAACCAGGTTGGAGAATTTATAACTCAACGAATAAATACCAACTTCATTGTAATCAAGAAAGTATTTCACAAGGTACCGGTCACCCACTGCAAGAATAAAGGTGGAGATGCCAGAAAATATCAAAGGGAATCCGTACCTGAACATCTCCCTGAACAGCGGCAGATCGATCCTGAAGTGCATTTCCCTTGCGAGAAGGGGAACAGCAAACAATATCAGTGCAATGCTTCCGGTCAATTGCCCCAGGATGATCCCCTCGATCCCCATTCCCCTATTTACGATCAGGTATATGATAACAAACAGTACCACTGTGAATTTTGAAATGGTAGCTGTAATGAAGAGTCCGGGTTTTTCCTTCACCCGGATCAGGTCAAGTATCAGCTGGTTGAATATTTCGAAGGAGGTCCAGAGAACAAGGTACCGAAAGTACAGGGCAAATTCAGCAGTCCCGAAAAACAACCTTGAAAAGTCAGTGGTAAGGAACTGGGTCAGTAAATTGAAAATTATCACACTGAGGATCGTGGCGCCAAATGCTGTAAATACGATCCTGCCCCTTCCTTTGTCATCGTTTTCTGAAGCATAGAACCTAAGCAACGCTGTCGAAAGCCTGAATCCGAATGTAATCACGAGTATCTGACTTGTGATTTCAAGGATCGACCACATGCCGTATTGATCCGGTGTTAGCTTATCCGTGTAGATCGGGAGCAGGATGAGCCCGATCACCTTGATCCCCATACTGCCCAGGGAATAGATCAGTGTTGACCTGAGTGTGAATTTTAACCTCGACAGCAATGCACTATATTTTTTGTGTTTCCAATTTCGATGCAATACTCAATCTTCAGTCAGACCTTCTGCCTTAAAGTAAGTTTCCTCCATAGTGTCTGTCCATAATGTCCGATATCATCGTTATGCTCGTCGGGAAATTGCTCATCCCGATAATATATCGGGACTCCGCATTTCCCGACTTCGCAAGCCTTAATCTCGAACATTATGATCCAGCCACTGCACTTTATTGACAGACTCTCCATAGTCTCAAAATGGGAAGAATGAAGATATATTTTAAGTTAACCCTCTGCCTGTTGCTGGCATTGTATTTCATTTCAAGTTCTTCCAGGGCTGCATCCAGGTCTCCCTCTGCACCGGTCATTTTCCAGAATTCTGAAAAATCCTCCTGGATGTTGTCAAGGTGAATGTCCATTTTCCTGGTTTTATCAGAGAGGAAATACCGGATGTTCTCATTGACCGTATCCACGTAATCATAACAGATCTGCAGCCTTTTCTCCGCACCTGTCTTTTCCGGCAATGTCATCTTGATCCCTTCAGAAAATGCATGAATGATGCTTCCCCTGGCATCAAACCGCCTAAGGAAGCTTTCGGCGGTCTCTTTCCGGTCCCTTTGCAGGTGCACATAAATGGCTTCATCACCGTATTTGCGGTTCAGTCCGCCGAGGAACCACGACAGCCGGTTATCCGCCTCTATATGCTGATCGTCATACTCCAGCCGATCATCACCTGTTAACCGCGACCGCGATTCATGTCCTGAAGTGTAATTGGTAATATGGCTGCATGCCCTGATGATTGTAACAGAACCGCACCTGCCCGTACCAAGTATAAAAACCCTCATAGTATTAACATATCTGTAAGAGGATATGGATCCTCAAAACGGGAAATCATTTCCTTTCGCAATATACAATATAATGTCTTGGAGTAAAATTCCTTAAGATCGGCCTGATGCCAATTGGCTTTGTAGGAGTTTTCCATTTTTCACTCTTTATGATTTTCCATCCTGCTTTATCAAGCAGCATGTCAAACTGTCTTGGTTCGAATTCATGGTAATGCCTGTCATGCGGATCCCTGTCACTCCAATAGGCCGGTGCGAACCAAAGTCGCAGCGGGACCGAAGCAACCAGCTTCTTTGCAGAAATTGAGTGCAGCAGAGGAAACGGAGATACCAGGTGCTCAAAAATCTCAAAGGCCGTCACTACATCGTATTTGTTTTTTTTCACAATATCGTAATCCAGGTCAAGGTCCATTTGTAAGGGAGTGTTCTCAACCCGGAATCCTTTTTTAACGAGAAATTGGCTGAATGGATTTACAGGTCCGAGGTCGAGGATCATGTCGTCCTTTTCAACAACATCCTCAATAAACCCATATGTTTTCAGAAACCGTCTGTTGTGGGCCTTTGCATAATTTTTATCAAATCCTTCTTCTTTCATATTCCCCGTATAGGTTTATTAATTCTTTTGACATGATATTCCAGTTCAGATGCTCTTCGATTGCTTTCCTGCCATTTTCTCCAAGTTCCAGGCGCAATTGCCTGTCATTGTAAAACTGCAGCACCTTAGATGCAAAATCCTGTTCGTCCCTGTCCCTGAATACAAGTCCGCAATTGTAATCATTCGCAATGTTCGCCTGTGCATCACAGTCACTCACCAGGATCGGTTTTCCAAGGGAAAGGTATTGAAATATCTTATTGGCGTAGGTTGTGTCGTGGTGAAGGTTTTTATGGATGGGACAAGTGCCGACATCGCTGGCAAGTATGTATGAAGGAAAAAGTGATGCATCCTTCCATCCCGGCAAATCAACATATTTTTCATATCCAAGTTCCCTGGTCAGTTCATGATAATAATTATCGGCTTTGCTTTTCCCGACAACGACAAGCCTGATTGAAGGAATTTCCTTAACCAGGTATGTAAGAGCCCGGATCATTGTTTCAATTCCCCTCCTGAAACCGGTTTCTCCGAGGTAAAGCAAAGTAAAATTATCTTTGTAAACTTTTATTATCTCCTCCGACAGATCATAATTGGTGTAGAATTCCTTCCTTACAGTATTGGGTACGATTTTGAATTTGTCCGCTTCAATTGCCATTTCTTTCATGTAATGATCCCTGGCCTCTTTGGTGACCACAACAACATGATCTGCCTTTCTGATATACCTTTTCTCAAAACGTTTCCATACTGAAGGATATATCGTCCAGTTCCCAGGGAATGTCTGAACATGCGTATAGAATTTCATGATCTCGGGCCTGTTCTCATGAAGGTCAAGTACCACCGGCAATTGAAATTTCCTGTTTACTGAAAATACACTCCTTGCCACCTGAAGGTCATGAATGTGCAGGATCTCCACGCCTGTAGCTTTTATGAAAGCACGAATGCTCTTCTTCATGTAAACATGATATACCGGCACCGTATAAGCCAGCGCTGAAAATTTATAGGCCCGGGGAGATATTCTGTGCCGGTGCACATGGATCCCTTTTATGACCTCATGGGATGGTTGGTCACCTTTCAGGTCAAAACAATACAGGAACACTTCATGACCACCATCAATCAGGGAAACCGCCTCATTTTCCACCCGTGCATCCGGCGGAAAGACACCATCAAGAACCATTCCTATTTTCATACCAAATAATTATACATGTTTAAATATAGGCCGGAAAGAGATTGAACAAAAAGACTTTTTTAACATAGCCTTGTTTTAAAATGTCATTTCCCCTGCCAATTTGTTTTTCCGGCACATTAAAACAAACAAAAGTACTGTTAAATCATGAAAAGGGAAAACAACCGGGATCCATGTCCAATTCTAAATATTCTTTAAACTATATCGATACTCTGTTAAAAAAACTATTTTTGTTTTCAATATAAAACACCGGGGACCATGTTTAAAATGCCTGATTATAAAAAAATTCTGCCGCATGTCGTGGCAGTGATCGTTTTTATTGCCTTGTCTTATGCTTATTTCAGCCCCTTGCTTGAAGGAAAACGTCTTGAACAGCATGATTTTAAGACTTTCAAAGGCGGTGCAAAGGAGATCATTGACTACCGGGAAGCAACCGGGGAAGAAGCTTTGTGGACAAACCGCATGTTTGCCGGGATGCCCGCCTACATGATCAGTGTGAAGTACAAGGGAAACCTGCTTCAGCATGTTAACAGGGCCCTGCAACTTGGTCAGAGGCCGGGAAGTCAGCTCTTCCTGTTGCTCCTGGGTGCCTATATTTTGTTTGTATCCCTCAGGGTCAATCCGTGGCTCAGCATCGCCGGAGCCATCGCACTGGCATTTTCATCATATAATTTCATTATTCTTTTCGCCGGTCACAATACAAAGGTCATTGCCATCGCCTATGCTGCCCCTGTTCTGGGTGGAATATTTTTAACGTACCGCGGAAAAAGGATCCTGGGTGCGGCACTCACAGGCATATTCTTGTCATTACAGATCCTGGCCAACCATCCGCAAATAACCTATTATACGCTGATCATCGTGCTGTTCTTCGGACTTTCAGAATTGTATTTCTCCATAAAGGAAAAACAACTGAAGGACCTGTTGGTATCCACCGGTCTGCTTGTTGCAGTTGTTGCCTTTTCGGTACTCAGCAATTACAGCCGTCTGTCCACTACGATGGAATACGAAGGTTATTCAATGCGATCCGCCTCCGAATTAACGGAAGATGAGAGCGACAAGACCGGGGGGCTGACCCTTTCGTATGCTACCATGTGGAGCTACGGGGTGAATGAAACCTTTACATTGCTTATCCCCGGATTCAAGGGTGGTTCCAGCGCCTACAATATTGGACGGAACTCGGAGACCTACGATGCACTTGCCAAACTTGACAGGAATTTTGCCAGGAATTTTGTACAAAATGCGAACATGTACTGGGGTTCACAGCAAAGTACATCCGGACCGGTTTACGTTGGAGCGGTAGTAGTTTTTCTGTTCGTCCTGGGCCTCTTTATTCTTGAGGGCCGTGTTAAATGGTGGATGCTGGCCGCCGCAATCCTTGGTATCATGCTTTCCTGGGGAAAGAATTTTATGGGGCTGACGGAGTTCTTTATGCATTATGTTCCGGGGTACAGTAAATTCCGGACAGTCAGCATGACTATGGTTATTCCTCAAATTGTTATGCCGATCCTTGCCATACTGACGCTCAAAAAAGTAATTGCGGAAGATGTGGACAAGAGCAGACTTATGTACGGTTTGAAATGGTCCGCGGGAATAGTAGGGGGATTGTCGCTGTTGTTCCTTGTAATTCCTTCCCTTGCTGGTAATTTCAGTTCTGAATATGATATGCGGACCATTGCTGCAATGTCGGGCAACAACCAACAGGTAAGGCAGATGCTTACCGATTCCCTCATCCCGGCCCTGGAAGCAGACAGGCAATCGATGCTCAGGACCGATGCATTCCGGTCGCTTGTTTTTATATTGCTTTCCGGCGGGCTGATCTACCTGTACAGGATCAGGGGACAGAAAATGAACATAAACCTTGTTATTGGCTTGTTCGCACTTTTGTTCCTCTTTGATATGTGGCCGGTTAACAAGCGGTTTCTGAATGATGGTAATTTTGTCTCCAAATCAAAAGTGGAACAGCCATTCACTGCCACCGCGGCCGACCAGGCGATCCTGCGCTCCACCGGACTGAATGAACGTGTTTTGAATCTTACCACAAGTCCTTTTCAGGATGCAAGCACCTCCTACTTTCACCAATCCATCGGCGGCTACCACGGCGCCAAGATGCGCAGGTACCAGGACCTTATCAATACGCGGCTTATGGATGAAATGACCATGCTTATAGGGGCGCTTCAAAGCCAGGATATGGGTACCATTGATACAACGCTCAGCAATTCAAACATTCTGAATATGCTGAACACAAAGTACTTCATCATCAATCCCAATGGCAACCCGCTTACCAATCCCTCAGCAATGGGCAATGCATGGTTTGTAAATGATTTTCGCATTGCTCAAAATGCGGATGAAGAACTTGAAACACTCACAAACCTGGAACTGGACAGTGAGGCTGTCCTGGATAAAAAATTTTCCGGTCAGCTTTCCGCTGAAACCTACCCGGGAAGCATCAGCGACAGGATCGTTCTGACCGATTACCTTCCCAACAGGCTGACCTATTCTTCTGTAAGTAGCACAAAAAGACTTGCCGTTTTCTCCGAGATCTATTATCCGGAGGGGTGGACAGCAACCATTGACGGAGAACCGGCCGACCACATCAGGGTAAACTATCTTCTCAGGGGAATGGAAATTCCTGCAGGGGAACATACCATAGTATTCGAGTTCAGACCTGCATCCTATTTCACCGGAGAGAAAATATCCTATGCCGGATCTGTCCTGCTGATCCTGTTCTTTTTAGGAGCTGTCTTTTTAGAGATAAAAAAGAAGAACAGCATCAATACCTGATCAGCCAGCGATACCTTCTTGCACTGTTTCCTAATTTATAGGATATGGAAACTTCATGGGTACCATAGTTGAACCGCTGGATCTCAGAAAATGTGAAATCAAAAGCATACCCCAAATACAGGTTGCCTTTTCTGAACCCAAGCTGTGTTATAAATGTCTTACCAGTGCGCCCCGCAAACCCAATCCAGTAATCTTCCTTGTAATACAATTTTGCACCCAGGTCCCCTTGCGGCACCCAGTCCTCCGTTGTTTTTAGCAAAACAGTCGGTTCAATCCTGAAATCAAGATCCAGATCAAATGCATATGCCCCCATCAACCAGTAATGCCTTTTTACCTGGTAATTATCAAGGCCCCCGATATTAATGATCGATTGCATCAGGTTACTGACACTTAAGCCAACGAAAAACTTATTCAACGGATCCGTATAATGAACTCCAAAATCCAGGTCAGGAATATAACCTACCCTCATGATCTCCCCTGAATTGGCAAGCTGATCCACATCTCGCCCGAATGACAAGTTATCGAAATTGATCCTGTACTGAAACAGTTTGGCAGCCAGACCGAACGACAGCTGGCGCTCCTCCATGGAGATATGAAAAGCATAGGAGAATTGTACTCCTGACCTTGCAACATTGCCGTTCACATCATTGATCACATAAGCGCCAAGCCCCACCCGTCCCTTTCTGCTTGGGATCAACCTGTTTTGATTTCTTATCGGGTTATTGACTATCCGGTACGACCTGGCCAGCAATCTTGTTTGCCAGGAGGCAGAGACCGTCTGTGGAGAATCGCCGAATCCCACCCATTGTTGTCTTGCCGTGGTATTGAAGGAAGTATACCCATCGTGACCCGCCAGGGCCGGATTAATCAGAAATCCGTTCAGAACATATTGGCTGTAAATAGGCAACTGCTGAGCTTTCAAAGGTACAATCAGAAAACCCAGCAGCATTATAATTGTATATTTAACAATCCTGTTTATGCTCATTCTTAAATTAAAGCGCAAATATACTTGTATTATCGTCTGTTGTCACGAATTATTGTCACATTTCCTCTTATGGGTGTTTCTCCGTTACCAAGATCAAGCACATAATGATAGGTGTCTATCGGCAGATCTCTTCCCCTGTATGTTCCGTCCCATGGTTCGTTCAACACATCATCCGTGAAGTATACCACCTCACCCCATCTGTTGAATATTGTCAGTTCAGCATCCGGGTAGAGATACATGTCGTTTGAACCGTCCTCATCATGGTCAAGTCGCCAGACATCATTGGCACCGTCACCGTTCGGAGTGAATGCATTCGGTATGTCAAGACAGGATATCCTTACCGGTATAATTTCAACTGTATCGGACCATACACACAGATTGTTGTCTTCCACAACGATAACGAACGGTCCAACGCCCAGGTTGTCAAAATAGTACTGTTCAAATTCATCATTGATGACATACGGCGGTGTACCTCCAATAACCGAGGTAAGCGTAACCGAACCATTTGTTTCATCGGCACATTCCGTGGGTGCCACTTCGTATTCAACCTCGATCGGACTCGGTGCTACAAGTGAAATGAGCGTATCCACAGAACAACCGTTCCAGTCGGTCACTTCAAGCAGGTAGTCACCCTGAGGCAGATCTTCAATGTTGGCGCCCTGCAGATCCTCAACAGGTCCATCCCAGTTGTAATCGTAGGTTGGGGAGGTCGGGTAAGGATTACCAAACAAAGCAGTCACCTCTATTGATCCGTCTTCCATGTAGGTACATGATGGATCTTCCTCAATAATGTTGAGTGTAATTTTCCCTGGTTCTGTGATCACAGTATCTCCTGTTACAGTACAACCATACTGATCAGTGATCTCAACCGAATAATCTCCTGCAAACAGGTCTGTGACCACATTCGTATCTGCAAATGCTCCCCCGGAACCGGTCCAGCTGTAACTGTATGGCGCTGTGCCTCCTTCAGTGAGCAGTTCAATTTCTCCATTGTCAAATCCGTAACAGCTGATCGCCCAACCATTTTTAAATCCAGCCCTGTCAACAAGGGTGTCTGCCCTCAGGATTTCTGGTTCAAACAACCGGACAGAATCGGTCACAGAACATCCGTTCTGATCAGTAATTGTAAATACATAATAGGCATCCGGACCGCTTGCTGGTATGTTCTCAAGGTTGCGAACGGTGCTGTCATCGAGGACCACCCCATCAGGAGGCTCCCAGAAGAAGGCATACTCAGGTTCACCATCTTTCGGACCACCTCCCGTGATCTCATCAAGGTAGATGGCACCATCAGAACTTCCGAAGCATCTGACATTTCTTCCTCCGGTATATTCACTCACTGAATAACTGTATTCTATGGGATCAGGTTCTTCAAGGATTACCATGGTATCTGCCGTGCAGTATCCCTTCTCATCGATAACAGACAGGGAATAGATGCCCGGTGAAAGATCCTGTTGCGCGGTATCACCCTGGACAAGACCGGTGCCGTCTAAGGTACTCCATGTATAGATATAAGATATGGTGTCGTGATGACCTCCTGAGTAATCGAACCTGATGATACCGTCATTGGCGCCGTTGCAGCTGATGTTCCATCCACCTGCATAGGTATCGTCGATCATATTGAACAACATCGGATCCGGCTGTGTGATCTGAACAGCTACCAGGGAATCTTCATCGGTAGCGGTTTTACATCCGTTTGCATCTTCAACGGTATAATAATATGTTCCAGCAGTAAGATCCCGAATCAGGCTGTCGTATGATATCAGATCCTTGTTTACATCGTACCATCCATATGTATAGGTGTTCGGTCCCGTTCCTCCGATCCCGGTTACCTCAATGTAGGCATCACTTTCCCCGTAGCAGCTTACATCATACCTGGTGAAGCCTGACCTGTTCAGGATCTGTGAAGCCAGCGGGAATGCAGGTTCAATGCGGAAGGTTGTATCAAATTCACAACCAAATGCATCCCAGAAGGTATACCGGAAACTTCCCGGTGTGGCCGCGGGCAGGTCCTCATCGTACCATATTTCAATGCCTGCACGCTTGTTGTACCAGGTGTACTTGTTGATGTCGACACCTCCGGAAGGCGTTACAAATACAGCACCTGATGCATCAAATCCACTGCATATCTGTGCAAGGATGGAATCAACGACAAGCGACAGTGTATCCGGTTGTGTCATTAAGAAGGTATCTGTAAAGAAGCAGCCTGTAATATCTGTAATGTCATAACTGTAAATGCCTGCTGCCAGTGAATCAAGAAGGTCGCTGCCTGCAAGCGATGTTTGCAGTTGCTCCCCGGCTTCATTCTCCCAATCAATGGTATAATCGAATCTGAGATCACCTCCTTTTGGAACGAGTGCAATCTCTCCATCCGACAATCCGTGGCATGTGATATTGAAACCACCCGGATCAAGGATCTTCGGAAGTTCAACCGAATGAAGTTCGGGCAGTACCTTAACGACAACATTGGTATCGATGCCGCTGTAGCAACCCACTGTACCCCTGGCATTTTCTATGTAAGGAATGAATCGGTAATTCAATGCTCTTATGAGTGTATCGTTCTGTGAAAGTGTATTGCTGAAATCAGTAATATCCAGGCTGTCTGTTGATGGAGTCTCTCCGTTGATAATATCCACATCACCGGTGACCTCAAGATGGTACTTCACGGTACCGATCACACCCTGGTAGTTATTGACATCAAACAACACTTCATAATTGTTACAGAATGTTGTGTCACTTGTGATCAGGTCGTTCGAAAGCAGCACCTCGATGCTCGGTGTCGGGTTCACATATAGCCTGAACAATGTATCAGTAACCGTACCATACCCACACGTTGTTCCCGGTCCATCGCCCAAGGTATGCGGGTGAACCCTGTATTCTACCCACTGGTATACATCGGTATTGTTGGAGATGGTCTGGTCTACCGATCCGAGTGCATTGTCAAGGAGATCCTGTTGTCCGGTTACATCTCCCGTTGCAGCAGATATATCATCCACGGTCAGATCGAACAACACCACACCACTGGTCAGGATTGTCGGACTGGTAACTGAAATGGTACTTGTCTGATCGTCGCAGATCGTATCTTCAACCACGGTGATCTCTATCCTTGGAGTAGGATTCACATAGATACTGAAAATCGTATCCCGCACATTGCCAAAGTCACAATTCACACCTGATCCGGATCCTGCAGTATAAGGATGTACGCGGTAGGTAACAACCTGGTAGCGGTCGGTATGGTTGTTTAGTGTCTGCTGTATCGAGCCAAGATTTTCAGCAACGTAAGCCTGCTGGCCGGTGACATCACCGGTATTTCCTGACACGGATTCTATGGTATAATTGTACATCACCGCACCACTGGTAAGTACTGTCGGACTGGTAACTGTGATCGTGGAAGTACCGCTGTCGCAGATCGTATCTTCAACCACTGTCATAACCACGCGAGGAGTCGGGTTGACGTAGACCACTGCTGTATCGGCATGACCTTCACAGTAGGTGGTCAGCGGACCGGTCGGAACGATACGGTAGATCACAGAGTCTGCATAATCTCCCGGGTTGTTCAGTGTATGTTGTATCGTATCGCCGTCAGCAAAAGTTGAACCGTCGGATGCGCCAGTGATCACACCGGAATAGAGAACTTCCCATTCATATGTTGTACCCGGAACGTCGCTTGAGAGGGAGATGAAAGTGGTCCCATCGTTGCACAATGTATCTTTTTGCGGGGTAGCAAGCGCCACCGGCAGCGGATTCACGGTGAGTAGCGCCCAGCGGCTCCTGTTCACGTGACCGTGCTTATGCGAGATACGAACGCGGTATTCGAAACCGTCCATATCGAGATTAACGCTTGAAATAGTAAGGGTGGGGGTCTGTGTACCTGAGTAGATACCGCCCTCCAGGATATCCTTCCATCCGGTCTCCCCCTTCTCCTGCCATTGGTAAAAGAGGGTGTCAATACCTGTGGCCACCACAGAGAAGGTTGCTTCCGTCCCGTCACATACAGCAGTATCGATCGGTTCCTCAATGATCAGCGGTCTCACGTTACCCAATGCAAACTGGTTCCCTGAAGATGAAATATTCCCTGTAAGGCTATCGCGCTGTGCCACGTTCCCGACTGCATCCGCATGGGAACCATCGAGTGTCCATAAACCGCCAATGGGACGTTTTACAACACGTGTAATGTCCTGCACAGGGTTCGGGTCATCGAAGCCGGACCCATCCATATTGATGTTAAAATTGGCCACCGAGAAAGCATTGTTTGCAGTGAGGCTCCAGTAGCCTCCTGTTAAAACATTATACACTTCAACATATACATCCGGGATGGGGAGTCCGAGTGTATCTGGATCTTCAGCAATAAATTCCGACAGAACCGAACCTGATGAAGGAACGGTATTGGGATCCAGGTTGAGCGGGTTGTAGTTCTGGGTTGATCCAAGCGGGAACAGGTAATTGTCTGCACTGTTGATTCCTCGCTCGAACTTACCAATGATATGGCCAGATGTATAGATCAGGGAACTTGAGAGGAAGCTCGTAAGGAACAGCTTGTTTTCTCCTGTTTCGATGATGCCTGATGACATATTGAGCGAGTTTGACACTTCGATATCATCTTCCAGGGTGATCCTGCTGGCCGGAAAGACCCCGGGTTTATCGATGATCAGTTTATGGAAATACCCGAACCCGGTGTTGAATATATATTGTACGCCGGCCCCATTGAGTCTAACGACGCTGTTTCCGGGGTTAAAGGTTCCTGTGTTCCTCCAGTTCCCGGCAACATTATAGAAGCCGTTTCCACCGGAAAGGGCCGAATTGTTAAAGTGGCCCGTCAGGTTGATGGTTCCCTGGTTCAGGATCTCCCCGGAGAGGTTTTCGATGGTATCTCCCTGCACAACGGCACTGTCGGTTATGGATATTACGGCCCCGGCGTTTGTAAGCACCTGGGCAAGTACAGCATCATGCCAATACAGCATCGCAGCAGCAAGCATCAGGACCCGGATCATGAAAAAAGATCCTGTCCTGATACTTCTCGTTTGCGATATATTATGTCTTACCTGCTGCATCCCATATTTGTCCCGGGACCTGTTTATTTGTTGTTGTGAATTATCAGTTCTATATTGTTCTTGTCCCACCCTTAGTCCCTCCCCACATGGAGAGGGAAGGCTTCGAATGGGCTTCATTCGTAATTCTACATTATTCACCCGACTATCGTCGGGCTCATGAGCTCGTCGTCGTTCCTCCTCCTCGGTTCTACATTCTACATTCTACATTCTACATTCGAACCTTGTCCGCCGTAGTCCCGACATCTTGTCGGGACGAAGGAGGGATTCCTAATTCCCAATTACCTCCTCCAGTGTTATTTCATACACCAGCGCCATATTGGGCGGGATGATGTTCTGCAATCCTGCCGGTCCGTACCCGAGGGCTGCCGGGATAAATATTCGCCATTGAGATCCCTGGCGCATGAACTGCATGGCAGCTTTCAGTCCGGGGATCAGGTCGTTCATGGTTGTACGGATCGGGTTTCCTGACTGCAGGGTATTTTCGAACATGGTCCCATTGGGGAACACACCCACCGCGTTGATCACGATTGAATCATTGGCCATGGGGAGTGCTCCTTCACCGGCGGTCATTACGATATAATGCACACCATTTGGGAGTGCCCCTACGCCTGCTTTCCCGCGCAGGTCTTCGAACAGTTGTGCTTCCAGTTGCCTGTTGCGATTGCTCTGGATGCTCACCTGGTAGGAGGCCACCCGTTGGTTGATTGTTGAATCGGGAATGGCCAGTTCATTGCCTTCCTGCACGTCGGTCATGCCCGTTCTGAACATTTCAAAATCCGAAATGGCCATGCCGTTATTTTGCAGCCACTTCGCGACGAAAGCGCCCACCGTATAGTGGGCAGTATCGGAAGGTGTTTCAAGGTTTGTTGGCTCCTGAGCTGAAAGTGAGATAGTCAGGAAAATTGCGAAAATTGTTGTGAATTGTTTTTTCATAATTATACTTGATATTTGGTTGTGGAATATTTTTCGTATTATAGTTCTATTACTGAAATGCTAATATTTGCAATTGAAGCTGTGCCCCCTGTAACTGCCAAACTCAGATCAATCCAATGTGCAGTGGAAAGTGTTAGTCCTGGTACAATTGCGTTTACTGTAAATGGATATGGATTACCGCTTTGATTTGTATTTGAGAATTGTACCTGGGTTCCTGCAGGAGTACCACTTAATGCATCACCATTTAAAGGTGTTCCTCCCGTTCCATATCTAATTTGAATACTCGCTCCGTTATTATTTGAATTATTTTGAACATCTCCTGAAATAATAATCAGACACGTTCCACTATTGTTTGGGGTGAGTGTTTCTGCCAAACCCATCATCACTCCAGTTGTACTAGCAGTACCGTTTGGTGATAAAACCTCAGATTGAGCAGTATTTAGTGCTACGGAAACAAAATTCGTTCCATCAGATCTCATTGCATTACCAGCAGTTCCAGCTGAAGAAGGATAAGTTGCAGTAGAATAAGATGGATCAGCTGCTGCACCACTACTTTGGAGTACCTGCCCGGCTGTTCCGGCAGCTGTAGCCGCAACAGCTCCGGTACCATTTCCAATCAGGACCCCGTGTGCAGTATGGGTAGAAGCTCCGGTACCACCATTTGCTACAGGTAAGACTCCTGTAACTTTTGTTGTAAGATCAATAGTTGCATCTGTAATATCTGCATTTACGATTAAACTGGATGATAACACTCCGGAGGCATCATTATGTATGATACCTGCAGTGGAAAATGCCGGCAAAATAACACTATTTGAAGCGTTACCGATTGAAATATTACCTGTTGATGTTCCAGTATTGATATTTGTGGCGCTCGCCGAATTAACATTTAAATTCATAGTTCCGGTTGCAGTAATACCAGCATTTACACCGGTAATCGCACCACCACTTATCGATGCTGTTCCATCCGTTAATGTATTTCCCGTAATCGTCGTCCCGGTGATCGCACCTGCATTAGTGATCGCATTTGTTCCCATATTTATCGCTCCGCTCATCGTGCCGCCTGCCAGTGCCAGCTTTTCTGCATCCAACTCCTCTATCGCTGCCTGTACATCCGTCGCTACTATATTACCTGCGGCTGTGAACGATACCTCTGCTGCTGTCTGGTCGTCTGTTGATCCGCCAGCTTCTAAAGCGGTTTCCAACTCCTGAAGCGCTGTCTTAACTGTCGTATTATCAGTTATCGTGGTCCCTGTAAACGTGCCTAAATCCGTAGATCCAGCACCAATTCCAGTCAACGTCTGAAAAGCATCCTGATTCGTACCATCTGCGGCTATATCTCTTCCATCTACTGTCCCGGTTACGGTTATGTTGCCTGTGACGTCCACTCCAGAAGCAACATCTAAATTACCTCCAAGTGTTACCTGTCCAGCTCCTGTTGTGAATGTAGCTGCACCTGTAACAGATGTGTTGCCACTGGCTGTTAGTGTTGTGAACGATCCCGCTGCCGGGGTAGTGCCGCCTATGGTAGTGCCATCTATCGTACCGCCCGTGATCGTTACACTATTCGCATCCTGAATGGCAATTGTGCCTAAACCTAAGGTGCTTCTCTGTGCCGATGCATCTGCATCATCCAATATCGCACGTCCCGCTGCAGTTAAACTCGACGTGGCATAAGCATCCGCTCCTGTCGTGTACAACATCTGATCGGCCGCTGTAGTCAAACCAGCTATCGATGTAAGTCCAGCATCATATGCCTGAACATCTGAACCAATAGCAAGACCTAAATT
>JAIPBT010000050.1 GCA_021738565.1 Bacteroidales bacterium | reverse complement strand
CCACGCCCGGCGATTTCACATATGCTTTCAGGATCTTTTCACCCTCCGGACTCGAGGTGTATGCATCCAAATCGGCCACCATCAGCTGGGACGGCCGCAGCATCGATGGCCGCGAAGCCCCGGAAGGGGTGTATTTCTAAACCATTCAGGGAGTCGACACACCTGTAGAAACTTCGCTGAGCGGATTTTTGCATCTGTTCAGGTAGTTCCATAAGATCCCGGTCTTCTTTTATCACAAATTTTATCGGTCAATTCGAGAATGGCTTTCCACTGCATATATTAAGATATACAGATATTTGAATATGAGGAATTTCATTTGATTTTTGGAATCACATTTTTTAAATACTTTTACTGTGTTGATGCTTTGGGAAAGAATTATGTAATGAAAGAATGTGAACAGCAATATTTGCATGCAATAAGGAACGATGATGAGGAAGCTTTCGAAGTAGTCTTCAGAAAGTATTATTGTGATCTTTGTGTTTTTTGTAACCAGTTTACAGGTGATATCAATCTCTCAAAAGAGATCGTACAGGATCTTTTTGTTTATCTCTGGGAAAATCGAAAAAAATTGGAGATCAAAAAATCATTGCGTGCCTACCTGTATAATGCAGCAAAAAATAATGCTATTAGGCTAATGAGGAGTTATCAGGATATACCGATTCAGGATCTTAACAGGGATATCACAATCGAAATAGAAAACAGGCTGGAGTATGATGAACTTGCCCGATTTATCAATCGTGAATTAGATAATCTTCCTCCGCAATGTAGAAAAATCTTCCTGGCTAGTCGAAAAGACGGATTGAAATATGCTGAGATTGCAATGAAATTTGGTTTATCTGTCAAAACGGTTGAGGCACAGATGGGTAAAGCGTTAAAAAGATTTCGTCTTGCTCTAAAGGATTTCATGATGTTATTTTGCTTTTAAAGCATGATACCCAATGTCCTCAGAACCTGGTAACAAAAAAAAATATTTCACTTTTTTTAATACTCACGTAGGGGTATTCTAGTTATTTGTACTCTTACTAGCAGAAACATATTTAATGGCAAAATATTCAGAAAAAAAGGTTAATTGGTCCCTGCTCTCGAAGTGTATGGCAGGAGAATGCTCTTCGGAAGAAAATCAGTTCGTGACCGAATGGATAAAAGAAGATGAAAGCCACCGAATATTTTATAATGAACTCAGAATCCTGTGGAATAAAATTGAGGGAACTATTTTATTGGAAGATATTTCGCTTGATGCTGACTGGTTAGAGGTCAAGAAAAGAATCCATGGTGGTAAAATCGAAGAATTGGTCCCTGCCAAAAAGAAGAGAACTTCGTCACAAGTATTACTCAAGTATGCTGCAGCAATCGCATTTTTGATCGCCGCTTCCGTTTTGTTCATGCACTTCAACAGGAGTAATAATTTGAATATAACACAGTCGATTGAATCCACCTATAATGTGATCGAAGTTCCGGCAGGACAAAAATCGAAGATCACTTTCTCTGATGGTAGTTCTGCATGGATCAATGCTGAAAGTCGCATTAGTTTCCCGGAAATATTCTCCCAGGATAAAAGAGAAATTTACCTCGAGGGAGAAGCATTCTTTGAGGTAATAACTGATCCTGACCACCCTTTTATTGTTAAAACCAGCAATATTGATATAAAGGTGACCGGTACAAAGTTCAATGTTAAATCCTATCCTTCTGATAAAATAATAACTACGACCCTGTTGGAAGGAAAAGTATTCATCATTTCAAAGGATGAGAAAACACAAAAGGCCAGAGAGATTAAGCTAAATCCAAATCAACAGGCCCGGTACGTAAAAAAAGACAATCAATTGTCAGTCAAAGATCTGAAGAAGAAAGTCGAACATTCAAAGAATGAATCAAATAATTCAAGCATCCAGATTTTAAATAATATTGATGCCGATAAGATTGTGTCATGGAAAGACGGACGTCTTATTTTCGAGGAGGAAACATTTGAATCTGTTGCAAAGATGCTGGAAAGAAGGTATGGCGTCAGTGTCTTTATAGATAATGAATCATTGCGTGCATTGAAATATACAGGTGCATTTAAGAATGAAACCATTGAACAGGTTATGAGGGCGTTGCAATTAACAGAAGATTTTCAGTACGAAATAGTTGAAAACAGCATATATATCCATTAAAGTCCCGGCTAACCGATCAGGGCAGAATAAAAACAGGGAATGCAGCAACATCCCCTGTCAACAAAAGGCTTTGTGTTTAAACACTGTGTAGAATGTTAAAAACTAAACCTGTACAAATTTATGAAAAAAAATCTACCCCGGGGGAGAACTTTTCGATTTAATTCCCTCAACAAACTACTTCTGATTATGAGGTTGATTACATTTTTAATTAGCGTCAATCTTTTAACAGTATCTGCAGCAACTTTTTCCCAAACAGAGATTATTAGTATCCGTGCTGAAAATCAATCGGTAAAAGAGCTCCTGCATGACATCGAACTGCAAACCGGAATGATGTTTCTGTATCAGGCAGAATTGATAAATGAGTTAGGAACAGTCACTATTACTGAAAATGAGATTACTGTAAAGGATTTCCTGAATAAATTATTCCATGAACAGACTATTCAGGTACTTTTTCTTGATGAAAAACTTATCATCCTAACTGATAAGCAAAATTCTCTTCAACAGAGATTTACTGTGGAAGGCAGTGTATATGACGGCACTTCAGGGGAGTCTCTGCCGGGTGTGAATATTGTAATTAAAGAGATGAATCGTGGGACTGTTACAGACCATAACGGAAAATTTGCTATAAGCGTGTCTGATACTTCAGCTATATTAGTCTTCTCCTTTGTGGGTTACGAAACCAAAGAATTTCGTGTTGGCAACAGGACAGAGATCAATGTTGCCATGATACCTGAAACTTCTGAACTGGATGAGGTGGTCGTGATCGGTTACGGTACCATGGCAAAATCTGATCTTACAGGTTCTATTGCCGTGGTTGATATGGACATTATGTCAAAACAACATTCATTAACTGCCAGCCAGGCATTGCAGGGACTTGCTCCAGGTGTTTCTGTAATCAGCAGCGGGGATCCTGGTGGAAGTCCGATCATTCAGATTCGGGGTGTAAGCAGTCTTACAAACAATAACCCATTGTTTGTCATTGATGGAGTACCTGTCACCGACGCTAGAGAATACAACCCTTCGGATATTGAAAGTGTCCAGGTACTTAAAGATGCTTCAGCAGCGGCTATATATGGATCAAGAGCTGCAAATGGTGTAGTGATTATAACTACGAAAAAAGGACGTACAAAAAAACTCGATATCCAATTCAATTCTCGGGTTGGCACTTCATATCCGGCAAAACTACTCGATTTAGCGGATGCTCAGGAGTATGCAGCATTGGATAACATGGCTCGCGACAATGCAAACATGCCAAGAAATCCAGTATCAGAATTGGCGATCAGCGATCCTTTAATGGTTCCAGATACCGACTGGCAGAGTGAGTTTTTCAGACAAGGGCTGAATCAGAATTACGACCTTTCTCTTTCAGGCTATTCAGAAAATACATCATATTATCTGGCAGGTGGATATTACAATTCCAAAGGGACAGTCATAGAAACTGATTTTGAACGTTATTCCATGACAATGAATCTTCAGCATGACTATGAAAAATTTACTTTTGGTGAGAACATACGTCTGGCCAGGACGTCCAGCTCTGATATCGTTCATGCTATGGGATCAGAATCCGGTTTTATAGAGTTGGTTCGGATGGTACCAACAATCCCGGTTTATAATGAAGATAATGTTGGAGGATATGGATACGGAACGGCAGAAAATCTTACATATGCAACAAACCCAATAGGCTTGCAAGAGCTTTATGCTCACGGAACGGATCTTAGTAAAATCCTCGGGAATATTTTTGGAGAATACAGTTTTACTGATCACCTGAAATATAAGGTATTGTTCGGTTTGGACCATCATGGCAGTAATTATCGACAGTTTCATAAATCAGGCAGACTGCGATACGGTAGTGAGATCATGCCCTCTTCACTTTCTGAAAACAGGCAGGAGTACAGCAAGATTGTGATAAACAATATGCTTACATACGATAGGAAATTCGAAGATCTGAAGCTAAATGTATTGCTTGGAACAGCTTATGAGAATGAGCATTTCAGCAATACAGTGGGATATGGTGAAAACCTGACTCAAAACCCATCGAATAATTCCTATAATATTGTACTTGATGCAACTACGAGCAACCAGGAGGCATATGGCGGTAAATGGGAAACCCTTCTCATGTCCTACTTTAGCAGATTGAACGTTTCTTATAAGGATCGGTATTTGTTTACAACAACCATACGAGCAGACGGATCCTCGAAATTTGCATCTATGTACCGTTGGGGATTTTTCCCTTCCGCTTCAGCGGCCTGGAAGTTACATAATGAAGCTTTCATGGAAGAAGTTGAAGTTATCAGCACTCTAAAAGTTAAGGCAGGATATGGTTCACTGGGAGGACAGGAAGTAGGAGCTTATGATTACCTTGGATATGTAAGCACGAATTTGAACTATATTCTTGGAGGAGATCAAAGCGTGCAGACCGGAAGTTCGCAAACCAGGTTTTCTAATGAATCTCTGACATGGCAAACAGTTACTACTAAAAATGTTGGGTTGGACGTTGGACTGTTTAATAACAAGATGTTCCTCATGATGGAATATTACAGTTCATTGACCGAACAAGCATTGGTCCCAGTGGATGTTCCCGCTTCAATTGGAAATTATGGAGGAAATCCTCCTTCCAATGTTGGGAGTTTCAAAAACAATGGTTTTGAGATGTCGCTTTCCTTAGGAGATAAAGTTGGTGATTTTAAATATAACTTGACAACTACCTTTTCAACTTTGGAAAACAAAGTGCTTAGTTTAGGTAACAGTGATGGCATAGTGGACTGGCTGGGTAAAACAGCAGTTGGTTTTCCTATTGCCAGTTTTTTCCTGCTTGAGACCGATGGAATATTTCAGAGTCAGGAAGAGATTGATGCCCATCAGAATTCAGAGGGTGTCATTATACAACCGGATGCCAGGCCTGGTTTCGTAAGGTATATTGATTATAATGACGATGGCATGATCAATAATGATGATCGACAGATGATTGGTACACCATTCCCAAAATATGAAGCAGGCCTAAACCTTTCGCTACAGTACAAGAATATTGACTTCAGGGTCTTCCTTTTCGGAGCTGCTGGACATCAGATTTTCAATGTACCCAGGTACTGGCTTGAAAGAAATGATGATGTCGGAGCAAACAATTATCCAAGTGGATATGATCCATGGACAGAAGAGAATCCGTCAAATACAACTCCTATAGCCATTGCAGGTGATGCAGGGGCCTCCAATAACATTATTAATGCTGATCGCTGGTTGGAAAAAGGTAATTATATTAAGATTAAAACACTTGAAATCGGATACACTATTCCAGGGACAGTGTTCAGGAAAATGAATATCCTTGATGGATCCCTTCGCTTGTATTTTTCTGCAGATAATTTCCTGACGTTTACACGATACACGGGACTGGATCCTGAGATGGTAAATGCGTACATCTGGCACCGAGGTATGGACTGGGGCGCCTATCCAAATTCCCGGAGCTATGTATTTGGATTACAACTTAATCTTTAATTCCAAAAACCGGTAAAAATGAAAAAATATATACTTATTTCCATATCGTTTTTTTTCCTTGTAGGATCATGTTCTTTGGAAACAGAAAATCCAAATGATACCGCATCTTCAGAATTTTGGGTAAATGAAAAAGCAGCAACAGAAGGCTTGATTGCTGTATACAATACACTCGGACGTTTGGGTACTTACAAAATATGGTTCCATTGTGTAACAGACGCGCGCTCTGATGAAGCATTCAGCAGGAGTCCCTGGCCGGATCTTTCAAATGTTTCAAAATTCACTTTTACGGATTATAATTTTGTTACTAATTATGATGTGTTTCACGATCATTACAGAGGCATATACAGGGCGAACCAGGTTATTTTCAATTTGCCCGATATTGAAATGGACGATGTGTTGAAGAGCCGGTATATTGCCGAGGCAAAATTCCTCAGGGCGCTTTACTATTATAATTTGGTCAACCTCTATGGCGATGTTCCTTTAATTGATACACTATTGGTCAGTACGGAAGGAATGCCCCAACAAGGAACTGAGGCTATTTGGAACCTTATTATTAAAGACCTCAATTCTGCCCAGACTTACCTGCCGGAAAAATATGACGACTCTGAAAATCATGAACTCGGCAGGGCTACATGGGGAGCGGCCACAGGATTGCTGGCAAAATGTTATATGCAAATGCACGAATGGGGGCTTGCGGCAGACCAATTGGAGGATATTATTGATTCCAGGATTTACGGACTGGATCCTGTTTTTGCAAATAATTTTGATATGCTGAATGGCGAAAATAATGTTGAATCATTATTTGAGGTGCAGTTCAGTGATGTTTTTCCAATTGGATGGCATGAGGAAGCCTATGCATCGGCTCCGCTTGGATGCGCAAAAGGAAGATTCTTTTCCCCCATCGGTTGGTCCGATTGGGAAGCGACCAGTTTTTTACTGGACGCTTTTAAGGCTTATGGACAAAAGTACCTGGGCGATCCTCTCGGGGACTTAAGACTGGACGTTTCGCTTATACATCCTGAAAGCAAAGACACCTTTTATGGTGGAAGGGTATACCAGCAGCTGCAATTTCGAAATTCATCTGCTCGTGGTAGTCAGTGGCTAAGAAAATATTTGGCTGATAACTATGTTACTGATGCAGAGACCGATAATTTTGCTACAAATATCAAAGTAATCCGTTACGCAGATATCCTGCTTCTATATGCTGAAGCATTGAATAATCTTGGCACTGGTAATCCGCTTGATTATATCAATATGGTTAGAAATCGTTCATTCATTCCTGATCTGGAAGGTACCTATTCGAAAGAAGAACTACAATCCATCATTGAAGAAGAGCGTCTTATTGAGTTGTCTGGTGAGAACCAAAGGTTTTTTGATTTGATGCGGTGGGGTTATCTGGATGACCCCGAAAAGATCGAAATACTCAAGAACAATGATCCTGAGTTCAGTAATTTTGAACCTTACAAAAAGTATCTTCCTATTCCTACTTCTGAAGTGGACCTTAACTCTGGTGTGGAACAAAGTGGAAATTGGTAGATTTTTCTATTAATGCAGGGAGATCTCCCCTGTAACATTTAACAATCACACTGACCTGTTGAGTCAATCACCTATAATTACTTAATAAATTGACAGATAATGCTAAACCGAATAATGATTTTGCTCCTCATATGGGCTTGCTCTACATCACTTGTTAGTGCACAAGAGAATCTTGTTTTCGAGTCTCAGGTTGCGGAAACAGAAGCTGTTCTGGATTCCAAATTACAACCGAACTTTTTCACACCAATTCAGCTTGGGAATATCAAGCCTGAGGGTTGGCTCGAAATTCAGTTATTTAGAATGAGAGATGGATTAACTGGTCATCTTGATCAATATTACAGTGAAGTGGTTGGAAAGGAGAACGGCTGGCTCGGCGGAAATGGTGATGGGTGGGAGAGAGGCCCTTACTGGATTGACGGATTATTGCCATTGGCATATATTCTGGAAGATGAAAAATTGCTGGAAAAGGCACTTCCCTGGGTTGAATGGAGTCTTGAAAATCAGCAAGAGAATGGTTATTTCGGACCTGTTCCTTTTGATCATGAGCCTCCCTACGAGCCTGGATTGCAAAAAACTATGCGTAGAGACTGGTGGCCAAAAATGGTCATGCTGAAGGTGTTGCAACAATATTATTCAGCCACCCAGGATGCGAGGGTTATCAAATTGTTCTCAAAGTATTTTAGTTACCAGTTAGAGGAACTGAAAAAAACACCCCTTGACCATTGGACCTTTTGGGCTGGCAGACGCGGAGGTGATAACCTCCTGATGGTTTATTGGCTTTATGATATCACAGGGGAAGAATACCTGCTTGAATTGGGCGAGCTTCTGCATAAACAGACATTCCCATGGACAGAAGTGTTCCTGAATACAAATCCTTACGAACCGGCTATGGAGCCTTGGTATTACTTTAATACCAAACCTTATCCTTATGACAGCACAGAGATGTCCCGTATGACTGTAAAACAAAAAGGCAGCATCCATACTGTAAATATTGCAATGGGAATTAAAGAGCCAATCATATATTCACGCTATTCCAAAGATAAAAAACATCAACTGGCATCTGAAGCTGCTCTGCGTGACCTAAAACATTTTCATGGTCAACCACAGGGAATGTATGGTGGAGATGAACCTTTACATGGTAATGATCCTATTCAGGGAATTGAACTATGCTCTGTGGTAGAGTTGATGTATTCACTGGAAACTATGCTGACGATTACTGGAAAAACATCTTATGCTGATCACCTGGAAAGGATTGCCTATAACGCTTTGCCGACACAAATTGCAGATAACTTCATGAGCAGACAATATTTTCAGGCTGCCAATCAGGTGGAAATTTCCAGGAAACCAAAAAATTATTACCAAAGTATATCCAATGAGGGTACCAATGGCTGTTTCGGATTGCTTACAGGCTATCCGTGTTGTACAGTCAATATGCATCAGGGCTGGCCCAAATTTGTAAGCAACCTTTACTATAAAACCAGGGACCATGGTGTTGCCGTAATGATCTTTGCTCCTTCAAATGTACATACTACAGTGGGTGAAGAAGAAATTCCAATTTTGATCAGAGAAGTGACAGATTATCCTTTCAATGAACAAATTGATTTTCATTTCAGCCCCGAACGTAATGTCAGCTTTCCTTTTAGTTTTAGAATTCCTGAGTGGTGTCAAGATCCGGAAATTAAAATCAATGGAAATCAATGGAAAGGGGATTATGAGAATTCTATAGTTACAATTCATAGAACCTGGAAAAAAGAAGATATATTGTCGATATCTCTTCCCATGCGAATTACTACCAGTACTTGGTTTGATTTCTCAAAAACCATCGAAAGAGGCCCTTTAGTTTATGCCCTCAGAATAGAAGAGCAGTGGAATAATATTTCTTCAGATGATCGTTTCGGTGATTATACAGAAGTGTTTCCCGGCTCAGCCTGGAATGTAGCATTGGTTGAAAATTACCTCGAAGATGTTCATGCTCATGCGCTTGTTGAGTACAGGGATGTTTCACCTAATGAGCTATATCCGTGGAATCTTGAAAATGCTCCCCTGGAGATTACAATGAAGTTTGCCGAATTGCCATTTTGGGAAGCTATCAGGGGGATGCCCGCCCCGCTGCCCTACAGTTACTCTTTTTTCGATAAAGATGAGCTAAAAATTTCTGAAATGAAGCTGATTCCATATGGATGTACCACACTTAGGATTACAGAATTTCCCGTAGTACATATCAGCGAATGAATTGCAAAGACAAGCTATAGGTTAAAAAGCCCGAGATATGAACACAATGATAAAGTTTATTATGAGATCTTTATGTTCAGTTATGACGATTGCTGGCTGTGCAGTGGTTGATTTGTCAAGTCAGGGATACTCATTTGAACCTTTGCGGGAAGGTGAAGTTCTGATCCCTGAACACGCATCAATGATCTATCCTGAGATATGGAAGAAAGTATCGGAGACACCGCTGATCGATACACACGAACACTTCATTGATGAAAGTAAACGCTTAGGCAATGGAGAGAAATTTTTCACTGTAGATGACTGGACAGTCATACTTGGACATTACTTTCATCATGATTTTATTGCTGCTGGAATGCCTGATTCAATCTACAGGCAGATTTTCCATGAACAGCTCCCTCCAATTGAAAAGTGGAAATTAATCGAACCATACTGGGATTTTGTCAAGCACACCAGTTATGGGAGCTCAGTTAGACATACCATTCGTATCTTATATAATATAGAAATGCTTAATTCATCCACGGTTGAGCTAATGGACCAACGATACCATGAGTTAAAACGAGAGGGATTTTACCGTTTTGTATTGAAGGAAGTAGCCAATATTGAATCAGTTCAGGTGAATACATTGTGGGACAAGCCATATAATGAAACTGAAAACCCTGAACTACTTATGCAGGATATTGGTATTACAGGAATGTTCGCTGCTTTTTCATGGTCCGGATTAACAGGACCAATGATTGAAGTACTGGCGCCAACAGCAGGTGTTGAGGTCCGCAATTTAAGCGATTGGTACCGAGTAATTGATTGGTGGTTCAACAAATATGGTGATTATGCTGTGGCCGTTAAATCTCAGGATGCATACAGGAGAAACATCGATTATGAACCTGTAGAAAAAACAATCGCTGAACCTCTTTTTCTTAAAAGAATGAGCAATCAGAAACTTACTACCGTTGAACAAAAAAAGCTCGAAGACCATCTGTTTTGGTATACAATACGGACAGCTACTTCATATAATTTGCCGATAAAAATACATACTGGTTATTATTCAGGAACTGACTATATGCCACTTGGCAGATTGTCAAAAAATCCTGCTGCAGCAGCAGAAATCTGCATGCATGGGCTGAAAGAAGGTTGTAGGTTTGTCTTCCTGCATATGGGATATCCCTATCAGCAGGAAATGATTGCATTGGTCAAGCATTTCTCAAATGCATACATTGATCTGGCATGGAATTGGATATTGGATTTTGCGGCCACAAAAGATTTTCTCAAACAATACCTTACAAATGTTCCATTAAACAAAATTTGCGTATTTGGTGGGGACTATATTCCTGTTGAATTAACAGTCGGTCATGCTTATGTTGCACGAAAAGGGATTGCGGAGGTTCTTACAGAGTTGGTTAGAGAGGGCTATTATACATTGGAAGAGGCGCTATGGACCGCTGAACAAATCATGTACAGAAATGCCCGGAATCTTTACGGACTTGACCGGCTTGAGAGTGAATTGAAGGATCACCAGTGGCCTGAATCAGCATATAAGCAACAGAAAGAAAATCCATGGAAAAAGTATTATGGAAAATAGAAACATAAATAAAAGAAGACATCATGTTTTGGGTCTGAATAGCTGTATCATAGGATTTTATTTGCTAACAATCAGCCTTTTGATAACCATAGGATGTAATCCCAACGAGGGTGAGAGTTATATACCGCCTGACGATGATTCACTAAACAGCGGTATCGATAATCCGGTTTACAGCAAACAATTTTCGGATATGGATATCCTGTGGATTGACAGCCAGTATTATGCTTTTGGAACCGAAGTGGAATGGCTTATCTCCGGAGGATTCTGGGATGTTCCAGTATTAAAATCAAACGATCTGGTTAATTGGCAGAAAATAACCACACTGTTTGCGGGGCAGAAGCCTGACTGGTATTCAGAACAGGTAGAAAACTATGATGGAAATATGGCACGAGTAGGTGTTTGGGCATCTGGTGTTTTATATAAAAATGAGCATGTTTATGTGGCTTACAGTGTTTCAGCCTGGGGCGATCCCAATCCCGCGATTGGCTTACTTGTAGCCGCCGATCCTGAAGGACCATATTATGATCAGGGAAAGTTATTTGACAGTGAGGAGTCTGGTGTAAAAAACGGTATTGATCCATGCTTTTTTACTGAGGATGACGGAAGCGTTTTTATGGCTTGGGGAAGTTTTAACGGTATCTATATCGCTCCTGTTATTTTTGAAGCAGGAAACGTAGGTGATACGATCCAGAACGTGCATGTTCAACTGGAGAATAAGTACAGGATTGCAGGTACCAGCTATGAAGCTCCTTACCTGCTCAAAAAAGGTGATGTGTATTATCTCTTTCTCTCTGCTGGGACCTGTTGTGAAGGAGTAAACAGCACGTATTCCATCGTTGTAGGAAAATCTAATCAGCTTTATGGTGATTATATTGATAGGCAGGGTAACAGCCTCAATACTTCTGAACAGGCAAATATCGCTAACCCATACCAGGTAAATGCAGGAAATTTGCCAGCTGGTGAGGTGGTTGTTGAATCTGGTGGGGCCTGGACCGGACCAGGCCATAATGCGGTTACCGTGGACCATGCCGGTAACTATTTCCTGATATATCATGCTATCGAATTGGATGACCCCAAGACTTCCAATGGGTTGACGTTGAAGAAATTTGTAATTGATATACTGGAGTGGGACGAGGATGGTTTCCCTCATGTTAGGAATAAGATTGTATCCGAACATCCTGTAGAACCTACAATATTTTAATATGAAAACAATGTGGAGTTATAATTATTTCAGCGAAGCTATATTATGGTTTCAGGATATTTCTCGACCCAATGGTGAGCCATAAAGCATTAATGCAATAAAACTGATACGAAATATTACTGGCAGATTTTGAAGCAAAAAAATAATTGTAAGTGAGACTAATTACAATCAATGACCTGGGTTCTTATTATGAATGTCTAACAAAAACTAAAACTAACAGTTATGAAAAAATTTACACGCATGTTTATGATGGTAACAATAATTCTTGCAGTAAATGTAAATGCACAGAATTATATTGAATTTGACATCGACAGCAAATTCGGAACAATGAGTTCTGCCGATATTGACAATGACGGAGACTACGATGTATATGTCTCCGGAGAAGATGATATGCAGGACAGGTATAATGCACTTTATCTGAATAATGGAGATGGCACCTATTCAAAACAGGATATCTCTATTACTCCTCTCACATTTACGACCATCGATTGGACCGATATCGATGGAGATGGCGATCTTGATTTGCTACAGAATGGTTTTGACCAACAGGGTGGTGCAACCTGGGAAGCATGGCTGAATGATGGAAATGGCGGTTTCACTAAAGATGAAGCGCTTTCATCAGCAATCATAAACCACGCAATCACTACCCGTGCGGTTGACCTGGACAATGATGGATTACTTGACATCCTGGCATTTGGTAATACTCCAAATGAAGGAACCTCAAAAATTTATTTCAATAATGGAGATGGAACCTTCACGGAATCGGCTCAATTTGAAACATATAGTTGGTGGGATCCGAATGTGACTTGCGTTGATTATGATCTGGATGGGGATATAGACCTTTTTGTGAATGCATGGTCAAATAACACCGGAGAAAACGGATCGCGATGGGTTCGTATTTTTCAGAATGATGGCTTGGGAGTCTTTATAGAAGTGAATCCTCAATTGATTGAAAAAAGTTTTGGTTCAGCTAACTGGGCTGATTATGATGCGGACGGATTCGCGGATGTTTTGCTGAATGGCGATGGAGGTGCTTCAGGAGAAGATGCATCAAATATCTATCGTCTGTATAAAAATAATGGTGACGATACTTTTACTGAAATAACAACTTTCTCTAAATATAGGCAAGGGGCTGTCGGTGATGGTGGAGTGATGCTGGATTGGGACAACGATGGACTTTTTGATGTGGTAGTGACCGGATGGAATGAGGATGAGGTAAATCAGAAGACGGTAATCTACAAAAATAATGGGGATGATACCTTTACCGCTTTGCCAGAGGCGATACCCGGTGTCTCTGAAAGTTCAGTCCTGCCAACAGATATGGATGGAGACGGGGCGTTGGACCTGTTGGTTACAGGATTTAGTGGTGACCTGGACTTTTCCGCTTCTGCTTTTGCCTATCAAAACAGTATGGACATAAGTAATACTGCTCCTTCTGCACCAACAAATCCTACACAAGTGGTGGATGGTAGAAGTGTTACGCTCTCCTGGGATACAGGTGATGATACCGAAACTCCAACAAACGGGTTAACGTACAACCTCTATCTAAAAAACACGACAACCGGTGATTGGTACATATTTCCTAAAGCTGATGTCAGCACAGGCTTCCGGATGGTGTTTGAACATGGAAATGTTTGGCAAAATGGTAGTTGGACCTTTAATGACCTTGCTGGTGGAGAATATGCCTGGGGTGTTCAGTCCATTGATGCAGGCTTCAAAGGCTCTTCGTTCACGGATGAACAGACCTTCACTATTGAAGCAACATCGATCCCGGAACATCTATTCGCTAACACTATAAGCCTGTATCCAAATCCAGTGACGAATGGTAGCTTCATGTTGGTTAACAATAATAACGATATTTCCACAGTAAAGATTCATTCATTGGAAGGAAAAATGATTATGGAATGGACTAAAGATTCTGATAAATATGTTGTCAGTGACCTGAAAAATGGAGTTTATATCGTTATGATTACCAATCAAAAAGGAGAGGTTGCCAGCAAAAAGTTAGTCATACAATAATATTATTGGTGGTCTGGGGTGCATCTTCCAGGATTATACATTAGGGTTTGCTGACTTTCTCAGCAAACCCTAATAAAAAAATATTTGTAATTTGCAGGTGGTGTAGCTGTTAAATTAAAGTATACAATATGATGTTTAAGGTTAAATCTGCGCTCCTGCTCCTGCTCGCTGCTCCTTTTACCCTGCTTTCACAAGACTATCCAACCCACAGGGAGATTGCCAGGGCAATCGAAAAGGAGGTCAGGAATGGCCGGAGCAATTGTATCGTGGTTGGTATCATCGATCATGGAACGGAGAAGTATATCTCCGCTGGATGGCCGTTTGAAGGGCGAAGTGAGGAGGCCGACGAAGAGACGGTTTTTGAGATCGCATCGGTCACGAAGGTTTTCGTTACAACCATCCTGGCCGACCTGGTTTTAAAGGGTCATCTGTCTCTTGATGATCCGCTGATAAAATACCTGCCGGATTCTCTTATCTTCCGGGATGTGAACTGTAAAAAGATAACGCTGGAACACCTGGCTACCCATACTTCCGGGCTTTCAGCCATCCTGGACAAGCCTGATTTAAGAAGGTTGAAGGAATACCGGGAAAATTTCAGTCATGACGATCTGATACAGGCATTGGAAACGTACCAGCTGCCCCATTCGCCGGGTACAACGTTTGACTATTCAAATTATAACATGGGTTTCCTTGCGTATGTGATATGCAAAGTGACAAACAAAGAGCTGGAAACGTTATTCCAGGAAGTCATTTGTGCGCCTTTTCAAATGCAAAACACAACGATGCATCTGACGGATGAACAGGAAGCATTGTTTGCCACAGGATATATCCGGCCAGGCAGACCAACCAGTCATGTGGTATGGGGGACAGCAGAGGCCGGAGCTGCTGCGCTCAGATCAAATGCCCGGGATCTGATAACTTTTGAGAGGAAATTGTTTTATGAGGATTCACATTTGAACGATGCAGCCAAATTGGCTGTAAAGGCCCGGTTTGATTCTACGCAATTTAACCATACACAAATTGGCCTGGGATGGTTTATTACGGAAGGAAGGAACAGTTTAACGGTCGGACATGGAGGCAGCGTGGATGGTTTTCAGTCAATGTTCATGTACGATACGGTCAACCACAGGGGTGTTGTGGTACTCTCAAATTCGTCACGGGAAATTACGGACATCGGGTTGTATTTGTTTGGAGTACGCAGGATTCGTCAGTTCAAACCGGTAAAATCAAAAGCGATAAGCGATGAACGCTTTGTTGAATTTGAGGGAACCTATAGTTTTAACTATGGCGATATCAGCGATACCATTGATATCTATAAAAGGGACGGACTGCACTTTGTTTTCTCACCCAATGTTGGAGAATTGGAGATGTTCTATTTGGGAAGAAACACTTTTTATATTGATGGTTTAACAATCAGGTTTGATAAATTCACGGGAGACAAAGCCCGGCATTTTAGAGGCAAGGGTGAACAAAACCTTTTTGGTAACCGGATTGAGTAAAACTGTTATTCAGTACCAATAAGGAACAAATGCCTGTTGCCCATTGGTGAAAAATGGCAGAAACAAAGAGAAATCTATATTTTTTTCCCGGATACTGTGGCTGGACTTCTCAATATGCATATTCGGTTTGTGGACTGATTTGCAGCGTTTACTTGCGGGCGCTCCTTTCGGTCGGTTGCGGCTTGTTCCTGATAGCAGGAGGGTGTGCGCCTGGAGGTCTCAACTTAATTCAAAACTATAATTATAATCAATCAACTTTCTTTCAGTATGATTATCAATCCAGGCTTTTTCTTTGTGACTGATTTCAATTATTTCGTTGGTCGATGTGTTTATAAACCTTTCTACAACCAACGCTAGTATTTCTAATTCATTTTTGTTAAACAACTCCTTATTAAAAGTCTTGTTTGGATTAGGTTTAAACTGTTCTCCTGTGCCGCCATCGGTAAAGTTGGTGTAATTAATATCCAACGCTTCTTTATTAACCAAGTACTCAAATATACTGTTGAAATTATTTGGCACCGGTCCCATCGGAATGGCTCGATACTGAACACCGCTCATTGAAAATCCTGATTGCTTATGCATCATAAAATCAGCATAAAACAATAGTTTATTCAACTTGGTTTTCCAGGGTTCAAGTTTCTCGGTAAAAAAAACAACCATTTCGGAGAATTTCTTTAAATCAGGAGTTTTAAAACCAGTTAAACTATTGGGAAGACATGCACCAAAGAAGTAATTCTCCAATTGTTTTTCAAATTTATGCTTCTTTTGCTCTTCTAAAAGACTATCAATTGTCTTATGCGTTTTTTCTGCAATTTTCCTGTCAAGTGTTGTACAGTAGCTAACCAGTTTTTTAAACTCATGAGGGTCGTCGGCTAACTGGATTAATTTGGCGTTTGATTGGTTTGGCACTTCACCACCTTCGTATTGACGATATCCATTAATGCCAAATCCCAATATCTCGGACATTTTTGCTGCCGAAAGATTGTATTTCTTTCGAATTGAAATGATTTGTTCAGGAAAGGGGATGCTGTATTTTACCCTGTACTGATTTACTAATTGATTGTAATTCAGTTGAGCAAATGCATCATCCTCAAATTGTTCACCTGTATCTTCGCATTTGAACGAATGAAATAACACCTTGAATTCGTCTTTTCGAAAACTCATGGTTCTCCACTCTTTTGCAATGCTCATTTCACTACCTGTAAATGGACTTTTCATGATGTTTATTTTTTGAATGGATAATTCATAGGATGTTCGGCAATATGAAAGGAAATACAAACTGCTCCGTTGTTCTCAATTCCCATGCTAACTTTGATGTACACTTCTTCCTTTTTTACCTGTTTGCCAAAAATCCACATAGGCAATATGCCACGCATTTTTTCGTCTAAGGGACCTTGTGAATAATCTTCGGCCTTTAACGAATTTATTATTTCTTTACGTTTGGCAGGAGAAATTTCTAAATCGTGCAGCGTTTGTTGATTCTTGCCGCGGTCATCAAGAAACAATATACCGAAAACATCCATTTTCACCTTTAGTTCCTTTAAGTATGTTTCAACTTCTTTTTTTGATGCCATGTGTAAATTTATATCGGTGTAAAGATATGGAGTATTCTTACATATAACAACTATAAAGTTGTAAATAAGCTTAAAAAAATAATAAAAAAAACTTCAAGGTATATTTTATGCACTGGTATTTTCCTGTCCTTTTTCATCTCTTTTTAGATGAATTCACGCTAATTTGTCGATTACGCTGGTTAAATTCAGCCTTTGGTCTTTGGCCGATCCTTTGCCACCCGCTTGATGCCCCAGCCCAAAAGAACGGTGACGACTTCGCTGAGCGGATTTTTACATCTGTTCAGGTAGGGTTTTTTATAGTTCAATTATTTTGTTTTTTTTGCCGCTTAATTTCCCAAGAACCTTTATTAAGGCATTAACAAAAAGTAAGTTGTACATTATCAGAACTCATTAAGTGTATTATTGAATACAGAACTTGTAATACAGGACAGCTTCCCAAAAAAGCGTTTGGTCTGGTGAAAGCAGCCATTTGATTGGTCTTACATTAAAGCAGGCTTGCATATCCTTCATCCTTTTTGCTTTGGGCAAAATTGCTTGTCGCTATTTTTTGCACCATCAATAATAAATGCAATAACCTGTTATATAAACTGTTGCAACTAAAGTCTATTCTTATTTCCTGAAATTTGGGAAAAATATTACCAGTTATTAGCCCAGGAAAGTCAATCTGTTCAGCGCAGCGGAGGAATGAGTATGTATTAAGATTAAAAAGTTTGGTGGCTGCTTGATAAAATCAGTTTTTGCTAAAAATCCTTCGAATATAAATGCATCGGCCCTGATGAATAGGGACTTGTTGATTTTTATTTTTAATGGAAATTTGTTAAATTTAGTTCATTCAACCTGGAATTGCCCATGAAAAAACCCCCACCGAAGCGGGGGCGTAGGATCAAAGTCCTTCGGCATATAGCCTTATTGTGATAAGATGGAATTTATAGGATTTTCCAATAGTAAATGTAACGGATCATTTTTTAAAAAACAAGCATTATGTCAAAAATTCTTGGCCTGGATTTGGGATCCAACAGTTTAGGTTGGGCGATCGTCGATGACGAAGCACAAACCATCATTGATTCTGGTGTTCGTATCTTTCCCGAAGGAGTAGAGAACCTGGGCGATGGCGAACGAGAAAAATCAAGAAATGCTCAGCGCAGGGAGCACCGGCAGACCCGCCGGCAATTCTTCAGGAAAAGGCTCCGCAAAACCCATTTGTTAAGATTACTCATTGACCAGGGGATGTGTCCGCTATCCCATGATGCACTGGACCGATACGCAAAATGGCACAAAGATGAAAAAAAGGAGGGGCGCAAGTTCCCGGATTCGGAAGAATTTGTGGCGTGGCTGCGCATGAATCCTTATGCTTTAAGAAAAAAAGCCCTTGACGATTCCTTGACCCATCATGAAATGGGAAGAGTTTTGTATCATATGATCATGCGGAGGGGGTTCCTGAGTGGCAGAAAGTCAAAAGAGGAAGGCAAGATCTATACAGGTAAAGAGCATATGGCAGGTATTGATGAAACCGTCGTGCATATGTCAGGGAAGAAAACACTGGGCGAGTATTTGCATTCTGTGGTGCCGAAAGAGGGAGAGCCTTACCGGCACAGAGTGGATGACAAGGGAAGGCCTGTGAGGGCCAGGGCTCGTTATACTCTTCGCGACATGTACGTGGAAGAGTTTGACAGGATATGGAACCGCCAGGCACCCCTGCTGGGGTTGGACAAAGTAACACTTAACTGGAAAAAGCAGGTTCACCTCAAAGGAGATCCGGAGAACCAGCGAAACAGGAAGCGTGTGGAAAACCTTCAGAAATTGTATGGTGAAGATAAGGTTCACCAGGAAGGAAAGGAAATCTTTGTGAAACGTGAGATGAATCTTAAGCAGTACTTGGCAGGAGATATCTGGTACGAAAATGGGAAAGTAAAATTCGATAGTAATGAAAGTGTGCTATTCTGGCAACGACCACTTCGCTCTCAAAAGAATTTATTGCAGAAATGCCGGTTTGAAGGAAAGAAGTATTATGACAAACACAATCAGAAGTGGGTTGAAAGCGGACCCACTCCCTGTCACATATCACATCCGGAATTTGAAGAATTCAGGGCCCATCAATTTGTAAATACCATTCGTTTTGGCCACGGGCAAAAATTGGATGATGCACAACGAGATATTGTATTGAAATTGATAAACTCCAAATCACGTGACTTTGATTTTTCACAGATACCCAAAAAACTGAAAATGCCAGCTGAAAAATTAAATTATGAAGACCGATTCAAAGTGAAGGGTAATCCAACACATGCCCTGGTTGCCCCTCTTTTTACTCCCGAGGTTTGGAATGAAAACAAAGAAGAGATATGGCACTGCTTTCATTTCTTCGAGGACACGGACAGGATGATCACCAAGCTGGTCAGAGATTATGGACTTGATGAAAAGAAGAAAGAGAAAGCAATGAAGGTTAGGCTGGACGATGATTATGCCAGTGTTTCCCTGAAGGCCATCCGGAATATTAATCCGTTTCTGAAAGAAGGGTTTATGTACAATGAAGCCGTGATTCTCGGCGGAGTAAAAAATGCTTTTGGAAGCCGTTGGGACTATTACAGAGAGGCACATGGACAGATCATAAAGGATGTCCTGCATATCATTCATGCGAAAAACAAGGAAGGAGAGGCCATCGAAAAGATCCGCGCCTATCTTTATAATCCGCTCAACCAATATGGTTTTACAACAGATGATAAAGCTTTCCGAAAACTGTATCATCATTCACAGGAGGTAGAGGAAAAGACAAAAAGAACACAGTTGTCAGAAATAGAAAACCTTCGGAACCCGGCTGTGCAGATCGGACTTAATGAAACTCGGCGTTTGGTGAATCTGTTATTGGAAAAACACCGGCAGGCAGAACCAGGCTTCTCTTTTGACAAAGTCCATGTTGAGTTGAGCCGTGATCTGCGGAATAACAAAAAATTGCGGCAGGAGATCAATCAACGTATCAAAGAGAACCGCAAAAAGAACGATGAGGCGCGCGAGCGTTTGAAAGAATTCGGACTCAGGCCAGGCCGGGAGAACATTACGAAATATCGGTTATACCAGGAGATCTGGGAAACCTACGGCCAAGTGGTTTGTCCGTATACAAACAAAAATATATCCTTGAAGGACCTGTTGGGCGAAGAGAACCGCTTCCAGATTGAGCACATCATTCCCTATAGTATATCGCTGGATGACAGTTTTGGCAACAAAACCTTGTGTGAATCCAATTTCAATCGGGAGAAGGGAGAGCTAACCCCCTATCAGTTCCACGAAAAGGATCCGGATCCGGTCAAGTGGGGTGCAGGGAACTGGGCAGAAGTGCAGAACCGTGCATTCCGGTTATTGCCCTATACCAAGGCCAGGAAATTTTGTGCAAAGAAGACCTTTGAGAAAGATACCTTTATCCAGCGGCAATTGAATGATAACCGGTATATCAGTAAAAAGGCAGCAGAGATTTTTACCGAGATTTGTGAATCTGTCAGGGTGATGCCCGGCAGCCTTACCTCAGAATTGCGTCATCTGTGGGGGCTGAACAATATTTTGCAACCGGTGGAGGTTCTGGAATTAAAGGGATACCAGTTTGATGAAAACAAACGCCTGCATCACTGGGTGATCCAGGGAAAGGATGGCAAAGCAAAAAAGATCGTTTCGGTTCAGAACGAGCCGCCGTTTCCTTCAAAAAATGAGATCGTTCTACCGGGATATATTGACAAAATGGGAGCATTTAAAGCAAAAACAAGCAGCTTCCCTTTGACTGACAACACCCTTATACCGGGTAAGTACTGGTGCACGTTCCAGGTGGGGCCACCGGAGGCCTTCATCCCCTATTATAACGAAAAACCTGTTTCTTCAGGAGGAACGCTGGTATTGAAAGGAATGGTAAAAGACGGACAATTTCACCATGATTCGCTGAAAAAGAAAACACCGGTAGATCTACCCGAGGGAACATACTGGGCTTCATTCCGGGTACCGTCATTACGGCTTGAGCTTCCTGAAAAGAAAAAACAACCTTCGTTGAAGGCCAATGAGATTGCTTTCTTCGGGGAGGTACGCGAGGGAACCTTTTACAGCTATCTTTATGACGGACCCACGGATGAAACTGAGGGAAAATACTGGGGGATTCTTACCTTGGAAGAAAACCCTGTCTTTATACGGGTCAGGAATGAAAAACCCGTTACCGGTGAAGACGAAGTTGTGTTACAGGGCATGGTGGATGAAAAGGGGATTCTGAAACTACAGGAAGACTTGCATTATGAACGTCCGATCAATGCTACGCCGGGCCATTATTGGGTGGTGTACCGCATTGACAGAAACCATGTAGCGTTTTACCCGGAGAATAATGAAAAGCCTGAAGTCCAACAAGATGAATTGTTGCTTGAGGGTGATGTATGGGTAGATAAACAGACTGGAGAGATCCGTTTTGATCCCAAAAAGAACAGGGAGGATCAACGCCATCACGCCATAGATGCGATCACTATTGCCTTTACTAAGACGGCCTACCTACAGAAACTCAGTCATTATAATGCCCACAGGTCTGACTACAAACGCGGGATTGATGACAAGCCTGTATTTCCCCTGCCCTGGGAAAATTTTGACCGTGATGTGAAAAAATCGGTGGATCGGATTCTTGTGTCCTATCGCCAAAACGATCCGGTGGTCACGCAGATAAGCAAAACTATTCAAAAAGCCGGCAAAACATACCAGGCAAAAGGGTTGGCAGCCCGCGGACAGCTTCACCGGGAGTTCTATTTTGGAAAGCATCCTCGTCAGATGGCCAATGGGATGTTTGAAAAGGACCGGGACGGTAACAACGTTTATTATTACCATCTCCGGAAATCCGTTACGACTATAAAAACCCACAAGCATGTGAACAAAATTGCAGATGCTGGGATCCGGCAATTGATTGAGTGTCGCCTGAGGGAGGAATACGGAGTGGACACTGTCGGGGCTTATTCCCTGCCTGACAATTTTTTCTTTTCAAAGGAGGGAGACCCATTGTTGCAACTACCCAACAGAAGGGGAGAACCGGTGCCTGTGAAGAAGGTGCGGATGCGAGAGTATATAGGAAATGCCGAGCAACTGCATGAAGCTGTGAACCGGCATGTGAACCCTTACAACAACCACCACATTGTGATATATGAGGATGAAAAGGGGGAATTGAAGGAGGAGGTCATTTCCTTCTGGAAGGCCGTGGAAAGGTGTTTGCAGGGCGAACCCCTGTACCAGTTGCCCCCGGATGGTGCCAAAATGATCACCACCCTCCAGGAGAATGACATGTTCCTTATCGGATATCCCCCATTCCAGGCAGGTGAAACGGTGAGCACTCTTGAGCGTAATGAAGCATTGCCTTATTTGTACCGGGTACAGAAGCTGTCATCCATGTATTACACCTTCCGGTTTCACCTGGCTTCCACAATTGATAATGAGGGTGAAGAAATTAGTGTACGGAGTTTTAATAGTTGGAAGAAATTGATTCCCGTAAAAGTGGATATAGTTACAACTGGAGAGATTAAAACCAGATGACCCATGCTTAAAAGAACACTATTCTTTTCAAAATCCTCCAGGCTCTCCACAAGAGATGATCAACTCATCATTGAACTAAAAGAAACGGGAGAGAAGCACCAGGCACCCATTGAGGATATCGGATTTTTAGTGCTCGAACACCCGCAGATCAGTTTTTCTATGCCATTGTTGGATCGGCTGATGTCCAATAATGTGGGCGTTGTATTTTGCAATCATCTGCACATGCCCTCTTCCATGCTGTTGAACCTGGATGGGCATCATCTGCAGGGTGAGCTTTTCCGCCACCAGTTGTCAGCCACAGGGCCTCTGAAAAAGAATCTTTGGAAACAAACGGTAGAGGGAAAGATTCGAAACCAGGCGCGGTTGCTTGAAAAACTGGAGATCCCGTGCCATGGCCTTTCTGCCATGGCTGACCAGGTTAAGAGCGGGGATTCTACACAGCGGGAGGGGGTGGCGGCCAGGCTTTACTGGCATTCTTTGTTTGGAGATACATTTGTACGAGAAAGGCATGGTCCCCATCCCAACGGTTTGTTGAATTACGGGTACACCGTTCTACGGGCGGCTGTGGCAAGGGCGCTTGCAGGCTCGGGGTTATTGGCTACCCTGGGCATCCATCACCATAACCGATACAACGCTTTTGCCCTGGCCGATGATATCATGGAACCTTTCCGGCCATTTGTGGACGAGGTGGTTTATCATATCTATACAGGTGATCCGGATAATGAAGTGCTGGATATCGAACGAAAAAAAGCACTGCTTGAATTGTTGACCCGGGATGTGGTTTTCGATCGTAACCGGCGCCCACTCATGGTGGGTTTATCACAGACTACCGCCTCCCTGGCACGGGCATTCTCTGGAGAACAGAGAAAAATTATCTATCCGTTGCTTGAATAAATGGAGTATAAACGAATCAATGCATACCAGATTATGTGGCTGTTTGTATTTTTTGATCTACCGGTAATGACAAAGAAAGAACGGAGGGCTGCGACGAAATTTCGTAAGAATTTGGAAAAGGATGGTTTTATCATGATGCAATACTCGGTCTATTCTCGCCATTGCGCCAGCCAGGAGAGCGCTCAGGTGCATATCAAGCGGGTGAAGGGATTTATGCCTGTGGCTGGACAGGTGAGTATTATGTCTATTACGGACAAGCAGTACGGAAGCATCATCAATTTTTTCGGAGGGACCGATACCCAGTTACCTGATGGCCCCCGTCAATTGGAATTATTCTGACAGAATGTGTATTTTTGAATGATCAGCCACTTCCTGCGCGTGTCAGGCTTGCTTTTACACAGGTTGTATTCCTGGTAAAACGCTTGTTATTAGTAGGATGCCTGCCGTAGGTTGTGGTTTGATGGATTTTTGGAATAGGATATAGGAAAAGCGGTTATTTAAGCAGGTGGCGGCCCGTTGTGGTTTGATGGATTTTTGGAATAGGATATAGGAACCTCATGGGATGCCATTTTCGCCATGACGTTGTGGTTTGATGGATTTTTGGAATAGGATATAGGTTATCCAAATTACGATGTTTACTTGGTTGAGTTGTGGTTTGATGGATTTTTGGAATAGGATATAGGAGTATGACATATGGTAAAAGACAGATTCAGTTGTGGTTTGATGGATTTTTGGAATAGGATATAGGCAGGGAGCTGAACCGCCGTGGCGTTATGTAGTTGTGGTTTGATGGATTTTTGGAATAGGATATAGGAAAAGGTGTATTACTCCCAAAGAGCAGACCGTTGTGGTTTGATGGATTTTTGGAATAGGATATAGGTGAGCCGTACTCACAGTTCGAAGATCTCTAGTTGTGGTTTGATGGATTTTTGGAATAGGATATAGGGCCATAATCCTTTGTAAAGAGTGTACACAAGTTGTGGTTTGATGGATTTTTGGAATAGGATATAGGCTTTCCGGGATGCAGAATATTACCAACATTGTTGTGGTTTGATGGATTTTTGGAATAGGATATAGGTCTTAACTCGTCATATATTTTACCTTCTTGGTTGTGGTTTGATGGATTTTTGGAATAGGATATAGGAGAATGGTAATGATTACGCTGACATTGAGTGTTGTGGTTTGATGGATTTTTGGAATAGGATATAGGAAGGTCTTTTTCACGCAATCCGAACAAATTGTTGTGGTTTGATGGATTTTTGGAATAGGATATAGGTTAAAGTACTCCCGCATCATCATCATGTCGTTGTGGTTTGATGGATTTTTGGAATAGGATATAGGTTTGTATGGGTTATCCAGCCAGAACTTACGGTTGTGGTTTGATGGATTTTTGGAATAGGATATAGGGTCGCCGCTGGTTTCAAACTTCCACACTCCGTTGTGGTTTGATGGATTTTTGGAATAGGATATAGGTTGCTTTTAAGGTATTACTTCGGCGACACGGTTGTGGTTTGATGGATTTTTGGAATAGGATATAGGTTCAACTGCAGTGTAGTCTTGCAGTATCTTGTTGTGGTTTGATGGATTTTTGGAATAGGATATAGGCTGCAATACGACGAAGTGTTAAGCCCACGCGTTGTGGTTTGATGGATTTTTGGAATAGGATATAGGATATTAGGCGAATTTTATTTTGATGTTGTCGTTGTGGTTTGATGGATTTTTGGAATAGGATATAGGAAAGGCGGTGTTATTATCAAACGCAAATCAGTTGTGGTTTGATGGATTTTTGGAATAGGATATAGGCATCTCTGGACATTGTAGCGGCGCTCTGACGTTGTGGTTTGATGGATTTTTGGAATAGGATATAGGGAAGATGCAGTTGGAGGTGCAGGGACATACGTTGTGGTTTGATGGATTTTTGGAATAGGATATAGGCCAACTAAAACAAGTAAAGTAGTGCCGATAGTTGTGGTTTGATGGATTTTTGGAATAGGATATAGGATCATCGTTTTCAAGTAACGGTTGCGGCTTGTTCCT
>JAIPBT010000049.1 GCA_021738565.1 Bacteroidales bacterium | reverse complement strand
AGGAGATATATCTCCTAACTCCGCCGAACTCATTGAATTTCTTACATGAATAAACTCCCTGGTACTCTGCGCAGAAGCGTCAGCGACTCAATTCGCCTACGGCGAAAAGTGACTCTGCGGTTATCCCTTGAAAAATGGGGTATGTTCAACCTGTGAAAAGCTTGAAGTATAACGATCTGTTTCCTATATTTACTTAATATAATTTGCCTTAGAATCAATCCAGGTGATGCCATGCTTAGGAAGCCCGACGAATACAACAAACTCCTTGAAGAGAACAAAAAACTAAAGAATGATCTTGAAAAGTTCAGGCAACAATCCGGGCTGACACCAAATGACTTCCTGATCTATGATGCTTCTCCTACCGGAATTCTCCTTGCCGGCGACAAATTCATAATTGAATATGCAAATAAGGCGCTTGGTGATATTGTGGGTTTACCTGCAAAAGAAATGATTGGAAAAGATTTCCGAATATGGGTTGTTGAAGAAAATCAGGAACTGGTTTCAGACAGGTATTTGCAGCGCCGTAAAGGAATGGCAATACCAAAAACTTATGAATTGAAAGTTAATAGTGCAAGCGGGGAGCAAAAAAACGTAGAACTTTCAACAGCAATTCTGAAAGGTAGTTTTGGATTGAAGACCATTGCCCAGATCACCGATATAACAGAGAAAAAGAGGGTCGAAAAATCAGTTTTAGATAGTCAGCAGTTCCTGTCAAATCTATTTGAATCGATCCAGGATGGCATCAGCGTGCTGGATAAAGATATGAAGGTGATCATGACCAACCGTTGGATGGAAAAAATGTATGCAGACGAAATGCCACTTGTGGGGAAAAAATGTTATGAAGTATATCACCGGAGAAGTGAATTGTGTAGTGTTTGTCCCACAATACAAACCATAAACGATGGAAAGCCGCATACTGAAATTGTCTCATATGTTAAAGGTGGTAAACAGGAAGGCTGGATTGAGCTTTCATCCTATCCTGTAATGACTGAAAAGGACAAGATAAGCAGTATTATTGAATATGTGAAAGACATTACCGAACATGAGAACGCTACGCAGGAATTGAAAAAAACCACTGATAAACTTTCCAATATCATGCGTGCGGCAAATGATGGTATGTGGGATTGGAACCTTGTTACCGGGGATGTGGAATTCGACCCCCGGTATTATGAAATGGCCGGATATTCTGTAAATGAATTTGCACATCGATTGGAGGAGTTTCAGGAGCGCATCCACCCGGAGGATCGCGAATATGTGATGAAAGAAGCTCAAGAACACCTGGAAGGAAAGACCAAAAGGTTCAGGGTTGAATTTCGGTTCAGAAGAAAGGACAAAGCATATATGTGGATCCTTGGCAGAGGGATCATTGTTGACAAAGATAATGATGGTAAACCCACAAGGCTTATGGGTACCCATACAGATATCTCGGAACTGAAAAAAATCATGAATGACCTCAGGAAAGCCAAGGAAAAAGCAGAAGAAAGTGACCGATTGAAATCAGCCTTTCTGGCAAACATGAGCCACGAGATACGGACCCCGATGAATGGGATAATGGGATTCTCGGAATTGCTTACAGAAGGAAACACAACACCTGAGGAAAGTGCTGAATATCTGAAGGTCATTAAACAAAGTGGGAAAAGAATGCTCGACACATTGAATGATATCATCGACCTTTCGAAATTAGAAGCGGGACAGATGGATATTTCCCTGTCTGAAAATAACATCAACGATCATTTTGATTACCTGTATAAATTTTTTCACCCGGAAATTCAACATAAGGATATTGAATTTCAAATCATCAAGGAACATCCCCAGGAAGAGGTGATCATTAAAACAGACCATGAGAAATTACTTGCTATACTAAGCAACCTTATGAAAAATGCAATAAAATATACAAGACGGGGGAAGATAGAAATGGGATATACATTGCATAAAGGGGAAATTGAATTCTATGTAAATGATACAGGTATTGGCATTTCTAAAGACAGGCAAAATGTAATTTTCGACAGGTTTGTACAGGCCGACCTGACCATTACCAAAAAATATGAAGGAGCAGGACTCGGATTATCAATATCAAAAGGATTTATTGAATTAATGGGTGGAAAGATATGGGTAAAATCCGCTTCCGGCAAAGGTTCCGATTTTCATTTCACCATACCTCTGAATAGAAAAACCGAAGAACAGAAAAGCAGCATTTCAAAAAGAAATCAATTTCCCAATATGAGCAAGATCAGAAAATTAAATATTCTTATTGCTGAAGATGACGACAGCGCAATGTTTTACCTCAAAGAGATATTGAAGAGTCATTGTAAGAAAATTTTCATGGCCGGTTCGGGAATTGAGGCCGTTAAGATTATAGAAGAAAATACAGAAGTGGATCTCATACTGATGGATATTAAAATGCCTGATATGGATGGGTTTGAAGCTGCCCGCAAAATAAGAAAGATGAGACCGGATATAAAAATCATCGGGCAAACGGCATATGCTATGATAGGCGACAAGGAAAAAGTGTTGTCTTCAGGATGTGATGATTACATAACAAAACCCATTAACAAAAACAACCTGATCAAAGTCATTAACAAACATTTCTGAATAATTCAAAGAATTTAAATTACTGAACCGTTTTTATTGTATTACCCATTTATTAACCTAACTGTATTATGAAAAAGAAATATCTTAATTCCAGGAGAGCATTTATCAGAACCTCTGCTACAGGTTTAATCGGGGCATCATTAATTTCTGCAGCCTCACCGGCTCCCTTTCTCTACAGAAGAAAAAAAGAAAAACTCGGCATCGCCCTGATCGGTCTTGGTTACTACAGTACTGACCTGCTGGCACCTGCTTTGCAGGAAACTGAGCATGTTAAACTTACTGGAATTGTTACAGGAACGCCGGAAAAAGAAAAAATATGGTCTGAAAAATACAACATACCGGAGAAGAATATTTACAATTATGAGAACTTTGATGATATAGCAAATAATCAGGATATTGACATCGTTTATGTTGTACTGCCAAATTCCATGCATAAGGAATTCACAATTAGGGGCGCCAATGCCGGGAAGCATGTCATATGTGAAAAACCAATGGCAATGAATGCAGTTGAATGCAGGGAAATGATTGATGCTTGTAACAAAAATGGCGTATTGCTTTCAATCGGGTACAGGCTGCATTATGATCCTTATAATATTGAAGCAATGAGACTGGGCCAGGAAAAAGTGTTCGGCAATGTGTTGCACATTTCCTGCGGAGCAGCCTTCAGGAACACCAGTACTGAACACTGGAAACTTCAACGTTCAATGGGGGGAGGCTCTATGATGGACATGGGTGTGTACCCCCTGCAGGCTGCCCGCTATGTTACCGGGGAAGAGCCCGTGTCTGTTACCGCACAATCCTATACCATGAGAGAATCCTGCAAAGATATCGAAGAAGCTGTTAATTTCCAGCTTACATTCCCGGGTGGAACCATCGCAAATCTTTCCACGGGATTTCATGCCGGTTTCAATTACCTGCTGGTTTCTGCTGAGAGGGGAAGGTTTGAATTGCAACCCTATTCCGGTTACAGGGGCATTAAAGGCAAGACCAGCAACGGCGAATTGAGTTTTCCCAAAATGAATCAACAGGCAGCCCATATGGATGATTTTGCACTTTCCGTAAGAGACGGACAACCTGTTCGGGTTCCCGGGGAAGAAGGACTGAAAGACATGATCGTTGTCGATGCTGCCTACAAGGCAATGAAAAATAATTGTGCAGTAAGCCTGTGACCTGAATATCCCGAATAATATCTATTAGAACTCCGAAGTGTGGATTATTATCCTTCTTTCAGATAATAATTGATAAATTTCCACTCCTCCGGCACCCTAATTTATTTAATTTCAATATTTTTAGAAGAATATTTACAAAACTTATATATGAAAAATTACGCCAATATACTGATTTTTATCGGTTTGATACTAATTGCGGGAACTGTATCTTCCCATTCACAGAACCCAGAAAGAGATGATCTGCCTGTGCGTGGATTTTGCATAGCAGCTCCCTCCCCTGACATGGTCAATAAATTTATCGATTTCATGGAGGAAGAATTAGCTCCACGCCGTGTCAATACTTTGATACTGCGTGTGGATTACAACTATGAATACGAATCGCACCCTGAGCTTGTCAGTGAGAATCCACTTTCAGAAAAGGATGTAAAGAAACTGGTTAAAACTGCTAAGAAACACCAGATAAGGATCATCCCGCAGGTTAACCTGCTGGGGCACCAATCATGGCATTCTACACCTTCAAAACTGCTTGAAGTCTATCCGGAATTTGATGAAACGCCTCATGTGGAACTTCCGGAAAAATACGAATGGCCAAATGAAGATGGTTTGTATTGTAAGAGTTATTGTCCTTTGCATCCAGGAGTCCACGATGTGGTTTTTGATATAGTGGATGAAATATGTGATGTATTCGATGCCGATGCTTTCCATGCAGGTATGGACGAAGTATTTTACATTGGTGATGAAAACTGCCCACGATGCAGTGGCAGGGACAAATCAGAACTTTTTGCCGGTGAAGTTAATAAGATAAGGGATCACCTGTACGCGCAGGACCGTGAATTATGGATATGGGGAGACAGACTGTTGGATGGAGAAACAACAGGTATCGGATTGTGGGAGGCAAGTGAAAATGATACCCATCGCGCCATAGATATGATCTCTGAGGATGTGTTCATTTGTGACTGGCATTATGAAAGACCGGATCCCACACCCGTGTATTTCAGCATGAAAGGATTCAGGGTTGCTGCATGTCCATACAAACGTGTAAGTGTTGGTATAGCACATGCTGAGAATATGATCCGTTTCCGGGAACAGGCTGCCAGTGAAATGAAAGACAATTTTCAGGGCGTCATACAAACAGTCTGGACAAGCTGTGGAAATTTTCTGAAAGAATTTTACAGTGAAGATACAGACAATGAACACTCTGAATCAGCCTGCTTCAAAGCAATGTTCAACGTAGTTAATGCCGGCCTTTAGCAATATATGAATTCAAAAATTCAACGCATCGCATCAATTGATGTCTTCAGGGCATTAACGATGTTTTTAATGATCTGGGTGAACGATTTCTGGACCCTCGATAATATTCCAAAATGGCTTAAACATGCAAAAGCAGGAGAAGATTACCTTGGATTCTCTGACCTTATCTTTCCCTGGTTCCTTTTTATTGTAGGGCTTTCGATCCCTTTTGCCATTGAGAACAGGAAAAGAAAGGGAGAATCGGATTCAAGCATTGTCCTGCATCTGTTTTTCAGAAGCCTCGCACTGCTCGTTATGGGTTTCTTTCATGTAAATTTCGACACGATCAATGCCGAAGCCACAGGTATTTCAAGGTCCTTGTTCGTAATTTTAAGTACCGCTGCATTCTTCCTGGTTTGGAACAGTTATGCCGGGAATGTGATCAAGAAAAAATACATCATAACCATTCTGCAAATTTCAGGGATCATTCTATTGTTTGCACTTGCCCTTATCTACAAAGGCAATGGCCCTCCCCCCGTGTGGATGCAACCTCAGTGGTGGGGGATCCTCGGTTTGATCGGATGGGCCTATGTTGTTGCAGCACCGGCCTACCTAATTTTCAGAAATAAAAAGACCGTTATATGGTTCATTACGATCGGTTTTATTGCTCTGAATGTTATGGCAGATCTCGGCGTTGACTATAATATTTTTTCATGGCAAAGCGAACAGTGGTTTGTTGGAAACGGCTCATTGCATGCACTTACATTCGGAGGGATCATCACCTCATTGCTCCTTATGAAATTTAAAGAAAAGACCGAATTTCACAGGTTATACAGTATTCTGCTGCTGCTGTCGATAGTAATACTGACTGCCGGATTTATCCTGCACAAGTACATTATTATCAGTAAAATAAGCAGCACATCAACCTGGGTGATGTTCTCTCTTGCCAGCTCCTTTTTCCTGTTTGCATTTCTTCACTGGATCGTTGATTACCTGGGTAAATCAAATTGGTTTGCAATCATTCGGACTGCAGGAACTGCTACACTGACATGTTACCTCGTTCCCTATTTTTATTATAGCATAAGGACAATCCTGGAAATTGAACTTCCGGATTTTCTTACATCAGGCATTATCGGATTGTTTAAGTCTATGGCCTATGCCTTTATCATAATAGGAATCACATGGTTAATAGGTAAAGTCGGTATACGCTTAAAAATATAATTCATGAAAAATTTGCCTACCTCCTTTGTTGCAATTGCAGTTCTCCTTATAATATTTACCCATGCTTGCAACAAATTTGACAGAACAGATTACCGGGAAATGGATTTTAATTCCGGATGGAAATTCACTATTGATAACCCTGCAGGGGTTACTGAACCCGGATTCGATGACCAGCACTGGACATCTGTGCACTTGCCACATGATTGGAGTATACAGGATTATGCTATACAGGACTCCCTGCATACAGGCCCGTTTTATAAATATCAGCCCGGGGGAGTGGATATTGGATACCTGCGAACAGGCATTGCATGGTACAGAAAGTTATGGAAAACTCCTAAAAAACTGAAAGACCAACAGGTTATTCTGAATTTTGACGGGGTCCAGACACAAATGGAACTTTGGGTCAACGGGAAGATAGCAGCCGGGCATGTATATGGATATTCACCATTCAAAATTGACATTACTCAGTATCTCAACAAGCCTGGGCGGAACAATGTAATTGCTGTAAAAACAGTGAACAGCGGGGAAAACTCAAGATGGTTTGCAGGTGCAGGAATCTACAGGTCGGTTTCAATTTCAGTCCTTGGACCCCTGCATATTGCACCCCGGGGAGTTCACATAACCACTCCCCTGTCAGATAACAATGAGACCGGAGTAAACTTTAACATACTGGTAAAGAATACATCAGTAAATGATAAGGAAGCGCGATGCGTTATCGAAATTACCGGTCCAGATGACAAAAATTTTGAATTTCAGTCAACTGGTTTCAAGATCAATGCGAAGGGCAGTAAAACCATTAAATTGAATGAAAGAATAACCGATCCGCTGTTATGGTCACCAGACAGCCCTTCATTGTATCGTGCAAAGATCCGGATCCTTGAAGATGGATCACCAGTGGATGTTTATACCGCAGTCTTTGGAATACGTACCATTGATTACAGTGCCGAAAAAGGCTTTCTGCTCAACGGGAAACAAATATTGATGAAAGGTGCATGCCTGCATCATGACAATGGTCTGCTCGGGGCCGCTGCATTCAGAGATGCAGAATACAGAAAGGTGAGGATCATGAAAGAAAACGGGTACAATGCGATCCGTACCAGTCACAATCCACCTTCATCACACTTTCTCAATGCATGTGATTCCATCGGTATGCTGGTAATAAATGAAGCATTTGACCATTGGGTAATACCCAAACGTAAAAACGACTATTCCAACTATTTCAGGGAATGGTATAAAAAAGACATTCAGGCGATGGTATACAGGGACCGCAACCATCCCAGTGTAATTATGTGGAGCATAGGGAATGAAGTAAAAGAGAGAGCTGACTCTATTGGGATAAAAATCGGAAAAGATCTTGTTAATGCCATCCGGGAAGCAGATGACACAAGACCTGTAACGCAGGCAATATGCGGATTCTGGGACAACCCTGGTAAGGTTTGGGATGATTCAGAACCTGCTTTCGAAATTGTTGATATAGGAGGTTACAATTACCAGCATGAGAATTTTGAAGCCGACCACATTAAATATCCTGACAGGATCATGTATGGTTCCGAATCAACACCAAAAAATGCATACAGGAACTGGAGGTATGTTGAGGAACTACCTTACGTTATAGGAGATTTTGTTTGGACCGGCATGGATTATATCGGGGAATCCGGGATCGGACACCACAAATACTCGGCAGATCCGGAGGATGAAACTTCCGGATTGAAGTCGTGGCCCTGGTACAATGCATGGTGCGGGGACATCGACCTTATCGGTAATAAAAAACCGCAATCATATTACAGGGATGTAGTATGGGGTCAAAGTAATCTTGAGGTGGAAGTTGCAGCTCCCACACCTAAAAACAAACATGAGATCACGAGTTTCTGGGGATGGCCGGAAGAGCAAAAAAGCTGGAACTGGAAAGAACATGAAAACAAAATACTTACCGTAAGGGTTTATACAACCTATCCCATCATCAGACTTACCCTGAATGGGAAGACCGTCGCAGAAGAGACAGCGGAAAACAACAATTCAATTGTTACAGAATTCCAGGTTAAATATGAGCCGGGAAGACTCATATGTATGGGATTGGACAACAATGGGAACATTCTGGAATCCAAGTCTCTTAGAACTTCCGGGGATATGATTAACATTAATCTGACTCTGGAAAGCAACCGGATAAAAGCTCATAGGAACAGCCTGGTATTCATCAATGTTGATGCACGCGATGGAAAGGGAATCATTGTTCCTGATTCAGAGCATGAACTCCTTGTAAAAGTAAAGGGAGCTGCGGAACTGCTATCAGCGGGAAATGCATCTCCAAAAATTCAGGGAAGTTTTACTGATAACCATTTCAGACTTTTCCGGGGTAAAGGCCTGATCATATTGAGATCCACCGGTCAAAAAGGATCAATTTCAGTTGAGGTAAGCGATCGAGAAAGAAGCTGGGAAACATCGATAGAAGCAATCTGATTAAGATTCTTGCAAAATATGCCAAGTTCCCGGGAAATTCATGCTATTAAATCCGGTCAATTTAATTTCACGAATTTATCCATTGATGAAATTCCCTGTTTGCTAATAAATTTGCAAAAATAGATGCCATTTGTTAAATCCGAAATATCAATTTCGAGCAAATTACGCTTTCGATGGGGCAAGACGATATTCTTTTCCCGCACATATCGGCCGCTGCTGTTATAAATGATCAGTTTACCCTCACTGTTTCCAACATCAGAGAGGTAGATCATCAGGTGGTTTCTGCATGGATTGGGATAACTCCTGATATCTGAAGTTTCACTGTGTAGAATGTATGTTGTATCTACAGTGGTTGTATCCACTACTGTGGTGTCAATAACTGTCGTGTCAATAATTATTTCAGCCCTGGCGCTGTCGTTCAATATTTCATACCATAGTGTTTTATGATCAAATTCTATACTCCAATTACCTGAACTGTCTGATTCGAATACCGTTTCTGACCTTAGCCCCCTTTCATCCAGCCTAAATACATAAAATGAATCCCTTGATGGAAATTTTAAACTTATTTTTCCCTGAACAGGTTCGCAAAGGGCACGTGTTCCTCCAATATCAACCGGAGTGGTCTGATCATCATTCCATAGAAAACCTTCATTTTCCAATCTGGCCCCGGTTAACAGGACAAGCTTACCCGATTCCTTTATTGGCAATGAATCCAGCGCCAGTAAATGTACATATGCAAAATTAAGTTGGTTTGTAGTGGATATTTCTGAAAGCACAATGTCATCGAAAACCAAACTCTCCTCCCCAAGGAAACCTGTAGCACCCTGCCAGTAAGGGTTATTAATTTTGACAATGCCCCTGTTGCCGTCCCACGCCAATTGTTGCTCATCAGAATAGATGATACCCTCAGGATCGGAGAAATTTCCGGCAAGGTAATTACTGTCTGCATTAAAAGAAGCATGTGCAAACAGATCTTTCAGAAATGAGGTTCCGTAGTCCACATCCTTGATATTGATAACATTCTCATCCTGGTAGTACTTTGTATTATCAAATAATTCCTGTTCATTGTAATGTGCGATAACTTTATTAGTCGCCGGAGCAATATAACCAAGCTTGTAAGGTATTGATAAAAGCATCTGGGTCATCATTACCGGATGCATCGAAATATCGAAGAACATATCCTGGTAACGCTGTGAATACCTGCCCGAATAGTCATAATAGGCATGCCATATAATTCCGTCAAGATCAAGGTATGATCCGTAGGCATACAATAAAGAGGGTGCTTCAGCCTGGTATATCTGGGGATAGGGATGATTGTACTCACTCAACACAAGCGGCATACCCTCTACCCTGCTAAAAGAGAGCCTGTTGATGGTTGATCCTGAGGGATCTTTTACCATAGGCCTGTTATGCATTATAAAATCAGTATCTGACCAACCGTTTGGGTAATTGGGATGATCCCAGTAAGAATGGGTATCCATGTAATCTGCCCTGGATTGGGAATATATTGATGCGAGTCCGAAATAGTTATTTGTAAAAGTAACCGGGACCTTAACTCCCAGATCATTTTTAAGGTAATCCATCATGACCTCAATATACCGCCCCTCCAGATCAAAATAAAACCGTGCATTGTCTGCTACCCTCCTGTTGGAATATTTTCCTATCTGCGAATGAGGCACGCGCTTCACATTCTTAAGCAGAACCGACTCCCCATCCTCCAGTCCGACACCGCCGCTCCGGGTTACACTTACTGAATCTATCCAGAAATTTCCTGTAGCAAGCCCGAAATCGAACTGGATGATCAGTTTTGGTGAATCAAAAGGACTTGTAAAATAATATTCAATTAATTGCCAGTTTTCACCTGCATGGTATATTGGGTTGGCAATCCATTTCCACGTATCATTCTCCATGACCTGGAATCCGAAATTGTCTTCGGAATCACTTTTTGCATAAAAGGCGACCTTGTAACCCTGGTTCTTTTGTACTGCAAAATTGTTGGTCTTCATTTGTATATGCCAGGAGGCAGTTCCGGGTGATGTAATCGAGAACCTGGCTGACCTTGAACCGTCGGCGGCTTCATTCTCATCAGCTGTAATCGAGGCAACTGCACCGTTTGCCTCCCGCACGTAGGTGCTCCATCCTGACAGTCCGTCTTCGAATGACTGGTTGGAAACAAGCTCCGTTGAAGATGCCTTTTCCCCAGACCATGCTTTCACAAGGGAATCATTGTCGGGGTAACGCTCAGCCAGCCATTGATTGAACAATGTATCAAGTTCTGCAGCATAATAAGGGCCAATTCCCTCTTCTGTTTGAGCAAATAAATAATCCCTGTTCCACCCAAACCAACCGTTGAATAATTGGTTCTCATTCGTCAGTTCAAGATTAGCCATCGCAGGATCATCAGCATAGGCCATTCCCGTATAAGGGTTCAAATGTCCCAATGTCTGATTGGCAAATTGCTTTTCAAGTTCTATAAGCTTTTCATCAAACAAGGTAACATACTTGCTTTGCTTATTGTTAATGGGAGCGCCGATGCCATCAGCTTCCCTGAATATTCTGCCGGCATGTATGCAAAAATTGAAATAAATGCCTTTTTCTTTCATACAATGAATAAAATAATCCATCCTATCCAACCGGTCCGAACTTAATTCCAATGTGTTAACTGCAGAATTTTCAAACAGTCCGTATTGCCACTCAACGTCAATGAGATGAATCCTGACCAGGTTGATCCCGTATTTTGCCATCCTAGCGGCCAGAACCGGGGCCGTTGCCTTGTCTGGAAAATTTGAAACAGCAACATTTACAACACCTGCAAAACGAACATCTTCTTCAGAATTTTGAAAACGGAAATGTCCTGCCGGTGTAACCTGCAAAAATCCATGCTTACCTGCCGGAGGATCCAGGTATGCAGACATATTGGTAACTGATTCAGTAGAATCATCCCAGGGAAGATAGAACTCAAACCACCCGGTCCTGTCCTGTGAAAATAAAGGAAAGGAAAAAACAAAGTAAATTATGAGAAAGACATTGATTGATTTCATGATCACGGATCATATATTAAACAATACGAATGTACATATTTTGTAAACAATTTTTCCTTTGTAATTAGGTATTTTGAGTATATTTAGTAGCTGTCCATAATGTCCGATATACTCATGCATAATTAATTTCAGCAACAATGAACAAAGTATCACTTATTTCCCTCGCGGTTCTTATTTTTGCCGGTTGCGCAAAGGAACCTGTTCTCACTCCCAATGTTGTAATTTTACTGGCAGATGACCTGGGTTATAATGACCTGTCGTGCTACAGGAACAACCATGACTTCGAATCAGATCAACCACCTACCTGTGTTACACCGAATATTGATAAGCTTGCTGCAATGGGTCTTCGTTGCACAGATTTTTATGCCGGTGCAGCAGTATGCTCACCTTCCCGTTCTGCACTTATGACCGGTAGAAATGCAACAAGGGTAGGAATTTATAACTGGATCCCCCCGGGTCAGCCAATGCACTTGCGCGATACCGAAATCACAATTGCCGAAATGCTTAAGCAGAAAGATTACAGGACCGGTCATTTTGGAAAGTGGCATTTGACTTCAGAAGGCATGGAACAGCCAATTCCGAACGACCAGGGTTTTGATTACTCCTTTTTCACTTATAACAATGCAAATCCTTCACATCACAATCCTGTAAATTTTTTCAGGAACGGAAATGCAGAAGGGAAGATTGAAGGTTATTCCTGCCAGATCGTAATGGATGAAGCACTTAACTGGCTGGATACAATACATCAAACGGGAAATCCTTTTTTCCTGAATATCTGGTTCAATGAACCGCACAACAAAGTAGCTGCCCCACCAGAACTGGCAAACAGACACAAATATAAAAAAGAATACTACGGCTGCATTGAAAATATGGATATAGCAGTCGGGAGGCTGCTCTCATACCTGGAAAAAAATGAACTTGGCGAAAATACCATTGTCATATTTGCTTCTGATAACGGCTCCGATAAAGACAATTCCAACCTGCCGCTTCGCGGGAGGAAAGCCCTCAACTTTGAAGGTGGGATCAGGGATCCATTCATCATCAGGTTTCCCGGTCATATTCCCGAAGGAAAAACATCCGGGTTTCCCGGAAGTTTTACAGATGTACTTCCTACCATCGCTGCATATACCGGCACCAGGGTTCCCGCCGACCGAACGATTGACGGATCTGACCTTTCTGAAGTATTAAAGGGAAATGTAAAGGAAATTAATAGAAACACTCCCATCTTCTTTTTCAGGTATTTCCATGATCCTGTCATCATGCTGAGAAAAGGTGACTGGTGCCTGCTTGGATTCATTGATCCGATACCTTTGGACAGTGATTACAATGTGAGAGAACTGGCAAAGATCAAACCGAAAGAAGGTGAACCAGCCTGGGTGCAATGGAGATTCAGGGAAAACCACATGCAATACCTTAAAGAGGCAGTTCCTCACCATTTTGAACTGTACAACCTTCAAGAGGATATTTCACAGGAAAATGACCTGTCTTCCCTATACCCGGATCGACTCGCTGTTATGAAAGAAGATGCATTGCATCTGAGGAATGAGATGATAGAAGAGGGTGGCAACTGGTACAATGGAAATTAAAGCTATAGAATAGGTAAATATATGTATGCTATTAAGCTCAGCATATTTACATTGTTTCTGAAGAACGGTCATAATTACCAAAATCCAAATTTAAAGGGGGATTAATTATCGACACCAGGGACCAATGGATGATTTAGGGGACCAGAATCAAAATACAGGTACAACCGGTGAATGATATATTGCTGTGTGATTCTATCTTTGAAAAAAAATCACCAATGACAAAGTATACTGAAGTATCCAGGTTTTCACACAAAGAAGAAATGGCCAATGCATTGTCTCATTTTATAGGTGCTTTGCTGTCAACTGCTGCACTTGTATTGATGGTAGTACAATCGGTAAAATACGGCAACGGATGGCATATAGTATCTACTTCCATTTTTGGGACATCCATGATCATTCTATATCTGTCATCTACAATGACCCATTACCTGCAGAAGGGAAAACTTAAGAATTTCTTTTTCAGTCTTGATAAAATAGCGATATACCTTCTCATAGCAGGAACATATACTCCATTTGCACTTGTAACACTCAACGGGCCACTTGGCTGGACAATCTTCGGAATCGAATGGGCTTTTGCTATCATTGGTTCTGCAATTATCCTGAAAAAACCCGTTAACTTTGAAAAAGGTGTAAATACATGGTCTGTTATCAGTTATGCTGCAATGGGGTGGCTGATCATTATCGCCATTGTACCGTTAATAAAAAGACTGCCTTCCACCGGATGGCTGCTCATCCTTCTGGGAGGGGTCTTATATACAATTGGGATATTTTTCTATAAAAAATGCAGCTTCAGATTTCATCACCTGGTTTGGCACCTCTTTGTTATTGCAGGAACCTTCACACATTTCCTTACAATATATTTTTACGTGATACCACGGTAAACCACAGAACCATTGTGCCCATAAAACTAATGTAGAAAAAGTGTCGCAAAATAGTCTCAAAAAATGATTGCACGGGAACTACTGACAGCCTTTGTTCTTGGTTTGGTTGGGGGACTGATACCCGGGCCGGTGATCACAGCTGTTTTTACACAGATACTCCACAGCGGGTTGCGACACGCATTCAGGATCATCCTGCTGGCACTGGTCATTGAGACCATTGTGGCTGTTGTTAGCCTGGTGATCTTCTCTTCACTAGGACTTGATGAATCGGTCTTCAGGATGCTTTCATTCATAGGCGCAGGAGTCCTGATATGGATCTCAATCACACTCTGGAAGGTAAGATCACTTGACACCGACCAAAAGGTATTTTTCAGCAAAGGAAAAATTACTGCCATGATCCTTACCAATGGTGTTTTGTGGACCTATTGGATTACAATTTGCGTTCCCAGGGCAGTTATATTCGCAAAATCACTTTTCCTCGGAGACTACCTGTTTTTGATCCTGGTACAGACAGGTTGGCTGGTCTCCACCACAATTCTTGCTTATTTGTTTTCACGTTTCAGGAAATTGCTTTCCCGTCCCGCGATCGTTCCTGTAGCCTTTAAGATTTTTTCAATTGTATTTCTCTATTTTGCTGCAGACATGATATACCAAAGCATCTTGTTCTTTAATGGCAAATAACGTTCAGGTGCAACCCTGCATTTTATTTCTGCCTTTGTTTAAAACTGGCATAGAATTTGGTGAAAAATTACAACAGGTATGCCGCTTATTAAATAAAATTAAACCCAAATATGATGAAATATTTACCCCTACTATTGATCGTTACTTTATCAGCAATGGTGAATGGTTGTGCAACCATTCTGACGGGCACAACACAAAGAATGACCATTGATTCGACCCCACAAGGAGCTGAAATTATGATCGATGGCAGAATAATTGGAACCACCCCTGCAAAAGTGAGACTCGACAGGGATCTTAATGCATTCCTTGATGACGGGAAAGCTGTTGAGTTGCAAATGAATGGTTATGTTCCTGATGGCTATGTTATCGGAGCAGACATCGAGCCTACTTTTGTTCTGAATGTCTTGCTGCCCTTTGGTTTTGCACTTGATGCAGTAACAGGAGCAATCATGAGATACGACAGTGATTATTATAATTTCAGGCTGATTCCACTTTCGGAAGCGACTTTTACAACACCCACATCGCATCCTGATCCTGATGAAAGCATATCAACGGAAGATGACTACGAAAAACTTATGAAACTTGTGGAATTGTATGAAAAAGGTATGATCACTGAAGAGGAATTCGAGGCTGAAAAAGCAAAGATTTTTGAAAAGAAACGGGAATAGATCCTTCGGAAAAATTTTCATTTAAAGCATGAATATCAGGGCAAATCAGGTTATTTTTGACAACCTTAATTGTTAAGATAAAGCTTGATGACAAAATATTTTTTACTTTTTGGCTTGAACAGGAGCGGCACCAACTACCTGGAGCAACTTATGATCAAACACTTTGATGTTCAATTTCTTAACTCCAGGAACAGGATCCATCCGCTGCACAAACATTTCAGGCTGTACGATAACAAATCCTTAATTGGCAGACCTAATTACAAGAATGACATTCAATTCATTTCATTTGAGGATTTTGAACAAAAGGCACTGGAAAACAAAAAACCAGAAGGCTATGTGATCGTTTCAAAAGACCCATACAGCTGGAACCTCAGTTATACCAAATGGGGTGTCAAGCATAACTGGGGTGAAAGCCCGCATCCATATGTTCTCGAGTACAACGAATTCTACCGGAAATGGCTTGAATTCTCTGAGGAAACAGACCGGATAATTTTTGTCAGGTACATGGACCTGCTAAAATCGCAGCTATCGGTACTTAAGGATATACACAAAAAGTATGAACTAACTGTTAAAGAACCATTTGAAGAAAGTGACAGGCTGAAAAAGGTACCCATGTCACGCAGGTTCAGCCGTAAGAAACTGAATTATTACCTGAAAGGAAAGTATTTGAAGAAATATACACGGGAAGAACTAAAAGAACTGAACAACCACATTGATCATCAATTGCTGGAAAAACTGGGATATAAATCCTATTTTTAGCGATCAGGATCAGATCTGTCAATTTTATGAAAAGCCTATTTCTTCCTTTGATAACTCTTATCGGTAAACGCATTGAAAAAAAGAAATTTACTAGTCCGCCTGTTTATATTGGTGGATGTGGACGGTCAGGGACCACGCTCTTACTATCCATGCTTTCGTCGCATCCTGAAATATTCGCCTGTCCAAGGGAACTTAATATTTTCGAGGATGCCCTAATTGACAAAAATGGAAAGAAAAAACCTCTTTTCTACAGGCTCTACAGGACTTTAATTTTCAGAAGAATAAAAAAAACGGCAACAAGGTATTGTGAAAAATCTCCTTCAAACATCAAGCATATTGAGCTGATGGACAAGGTGCACGCTGGGAAATTTCAATTGATACAGATCATTCGCGACGGAAGGGATGTTGTATTATCCAGGCACCCAAGGAAAAAAGAGGGATTCTGGGTGGAACCGGAGCGGTGGATCAATGATGTGAAAACCGGTCTCCGGTACTTTGAGCACCCAAACGTTCATACCCTCAAATATGAAGACCTGGTAAATGATTTTAAAAGAACGATTGAAGATATTTGCCGGTTTCTGAACATTCCTGTTTCCAATGAAATACTTGACTGGCATGAGCATGCCACGGTAAGACAAAACAATGCACTTTTTAATGAAATAACAAAGATTCATGGTTCATCCATAGGAAAATGGAAAAGGCCGGAAAACAAGCACAGGGTTGCTCAGCTTACAAAACTTCCCGAAGCTGTAAAACTGTTAAAGCAACTAAAATATACGGAATAAAAGCTGCCCGGAAGGCGTAATGCAAACCGGGCAGTCCTGGGAACATTCTATATTTTTAGTGTCCGTTATTCTACTACCAATCCCATGTGCTGTGAACCTACCCTCACAATATAGATCCCTGATTCAAATGGTGAAACATCGATTGTTTGTGTGCTTACAGCATCCAGTTTCTTTTGGATCAGCACTTTACCGCTAACAGACATTACCTCAAGTATACCTGTAAACTCATTTTCAAATTCAATGATTACATAGTCTGAAGATGGATTTGGATACAACCTGGCCTGGTCTGTGATCTGAGATCCAATGCCGGTTGCCAGCTCCATTTGTACCGGAATATTCAGATCTTCACCATTTACAGTAAATGCTGTAACTCCAATGTCATCATATCCCTCCCTGGTAACGGTATAGCTGTAATCACCATTTTCAAGAACTGTGGATGTCTGACCATTGCCATCCGTTGCAGGAAGCGGTTCCCCATCAACATTTACAATGGCTCCTTCGATAGCCGCAGATGATGTATCAGTCACTGTAAAGGTCACTGTGTAAGTTGGTGGAATTTCCTGAAGTCTCACTGTTACTGATACATCAGCCCCATCTACAGTCAATACTACAGATGAAAGTCCATAGTAACCCTCCATATTTACTGAATATGTATAACTGCCATCCGGTAATTTTATTGATGTAATGCCAGCGGTATTGGTTAAGGGCAATACCTGACCATCAACAGTAATTTCAGCTCCCTCCAATGGATCTTCTGTGACAGTATCTAACACGGTGAATGTAACTGTGTAGGTAACCCGTGTCATTGCAACTGCAATCGGGAGATCCGATCCACTTACCGTAAACGGAGTCTCCGGAACATTCACATAACCTTCCCGGGTAACATCATACGTATACTCACCATCCAGCAACACAACAGACGTGTTACCATTCACACCTGTTGGCGTAATTTCATGCCCGTTCACTCTAACAACAGCATCCTGTAATGGATCTGAAGTTGCTTCATCAGTAACGGTAAATATTACAGTTCTTGAATCTGCGCTCGGCGTCATGACAACATCTATCGTTGCATCTGCACTATTAACCGTCAATACGGTTTCCTCCACGTCATCATAACCATAGCGAGATACAGAGTAAGTATAGGTTCCGTCGATAAGATGAATAATTGCAGTTCCATTCACACCAGTTGTAGTCACTGGCTGACCATTGATGTTAATGAAAGCAGACTGCACAGGATTGCCACTTACTTCATCAGTAACAGAGAAGGTTATGATTGAGGCATCTCCAAGTTCAATCTGTACCGGGCTCACCAGTGGATCGAACATGCCTTTTACTGAACCTGAAAGGTCAGAATACATGTATTTGTAAAACTCAAGAATCGGACCCTCCCTGCTGGTCCGGTGTGTTGGCAACGGCAAACCAACCGATCCATTTACATCGGTTGTAAGAGAAATGATGTTCTTGACTTTTTCATCTCCGTCATTATTTATATAATTGGCAAGGACATTGAAACTTCCTGAAACAGATGTTCCGCCGGAGTATGTCTCAAATACGGTAGGAGTCAGGGTAATATCCTCTGTTGAAGATCCGCTGACACTGAAGCTGCCCAAGGCAAAAATATTGTCATATGGATCAGCATACATAAATTGGTTGTCACGTCCTCCAATATCTAAGAAGGTTATTTCCCTGTCACCGATCTTTATTACTTCGGGAGAACCTTTTGAGTATACAGCGTAATCTGTTTCACCTTCCGGTAGTAACATCACTGCTTCACCGGCAGCATCTGTTTTTACCTCCATATGTTCAACCCTTACGGTCAATCCTTCTATTGGATCAGTCCCGTCAGTGACTACAAATTTAACTTCATTCAATGCCGGGAAATCGATATTGACCGGACTCGTTTGCGGTTCAAACAGGCCTTCAACACCGGCACCTATTAGGTCGGTATATTTATAATCAAAGAACTTAAGGATATTTCCCTCCCTGCTTGTGCGATGGCTCGGTAACGGCAGGCTAATGCTTCCGGCTTCATCGGTGGTGGGTATAACAATCCTCTTTTTCTTAATATTACCGTCGTTATTGATATAGGAAGCATATACCACAAATGATGCCGGTGCAGCAGTCCCTCCGATTGTGGTATTGAATTCTGTTGGAACCAGATCAACATTCTTTGAGGTACTTCCATCGACAGTAACCGAACCCAGGTTGAATATGTTATTATATGAGTCCGGAGTTCCGTCTCCGCCCATATCCAGGTAATTGAATTCCTGTCCCGCAATCTTAATTGATTCTGACCTGCCATGGGTAAATACACCAAAGTCATAGGTGCCGTCAAGAATATTCAGGGTGGCTTTACCCTGACTGTCGGTCCTGCGCATTGAACCCATAATTCCAATATCAATACCCTCAACAGGCTCACCACCTGAGGTTATGGTAAATGTCAGTTCACTCAGTGCAGGTATATCTATGATAACCGGACTCTCATCCGGATTAAAGGTTCCGCTTGCAGTATTGAATTCCGCTGCATACCTGTAATCATAGAATGTTAATACCGATCCTCGCTGATCGTCTCTGAAATAGGGCAATGGAAGAGTAACCGTACCATCGGATTCTGTCATTAAGTTAACCAAATCCTTGGATTTCCTGTCTCCGTCACTATTGATATAGGAGGCTGAAACTTTGAATTTTGCAGGTGCAGCTACACCTCCTACATTTGTATTGAATGTGGTCGTAGAAAGCACAATGGTCTCATCTGTCAAACCGGCAACATTCAATACTCCCTGTTTAAATATATTGTCGTAACGGCCGGGATAGCCACTTCCCCCAATATCCAGGTACTTGTATTTTTTGTCGCCAATGGTCAACATTTCCATGTCATCCAGGGTCTGAATACGGTAGTTAAATTCACCTTCCGGAAGTTTAAATCGCGCCTCACCTGCATTATTTGTGACCTGCCTGAAACCTTCAACATTGATGGTTGCTCTTTCCACTGCCGTTCCACCTGCTGTTACGGTTAATGTTACATCGTAGAAAACAGGAAGTTCAATTAATACAGGACTGGTTTGGGGATCAAAGTAATCGCTCAGTAATCCATGCACTGCTGAATAGCTGTAGTTGTAAAAACCCATTACTTCCCCTACCCTGCTGTTCCTGTGCGTGGGCAGCGGAACGGTAACAGTTCCCTGGTCGTTGCTGGCCAGTTTAATAATGGATTTGGCCTTTATTGAGTTATTAGGATTGACATAGTCTGCCAGGACCATAAATTCGACCGGGGCAGCAGCTCCCCCAATGCTTGTATTGAAAGTAGTTACATCAAGCGCCACATTCTCTGTCATTGCTCCTGTCACAACAACCTGTCCATCAGGGAGAAATATGTTATCATAGCTATCCTCGTCGCCTGAGCCGCCGAGATCGAGATAGGTAAAGATATTTTCACCCACTATTATCGTCTCAGGATGTCCGGGAGTACAGACCATATAATTAAAAGTGCCTTCAGGCAAACTGAATACCACTTCTCCTGCTGCATCTGTTCTTTTCTTATCTCCCAGGATATCAACTGCTATTCCCTGTACAGGCACTCCACCCGCATTAACAGCAAAAGTTACATCGTTTGTCTGTGGCAGTGCGATCTCAACCGGACTGGTTGCCGGGTCAAAAGTGCCTGATGCAGTACCATACGCAGCATAATACATGTAGTTCGTAAATTGAAGTATATCCCCGACCTCACTGTCCCGGTGTGTTGGTAAAGGAAGGCTTACGGATCCGGTCTGATCTGTCATCAGCTCTGCAAGCACTTTGGTCTTAACATCATTATTTGGGTTTGTATAATCAGCCGTTACAGCGAATTTTGCTGAAACTGCAGTACCGTTTTCCGTGGTCTGAAATTCAGTCACCGTAAGCGGTACGTCCTTTGTAGCAGCACCGTAAACAGTTATTGTTTCACTGAATAGGAAGATATTATCATAACTGTCATTATCACCCCTTCCCCCTTCATCTTTGTAGGTAAACCTTTCAGATCCGATGGTAATTGTCTCAGGCGACCCATCTGTGAATACAGAAAACATAAACTCACCTTCGGGCAGCTTGATCAGGGCCTCTCCATTTGCATCAGTTACCTGTTCGATCAATGGGATCTCAACCCAGTCAAGTCCATCCTTAAGTTCATGAACGCCCACCGATATATCCTCTACTGCCTCTCCGCCTGCAGTTACATTGAAGGTTATATCGTAAAATTCAGGAAGCTGGACCAGGACCGGACTGCTAAGGGGATCAAATATTCCGGAAACAAGACCATGGGCCGCTAAATAGGTAAAATCATAAAAAGTCAGAAGAGAACCATGCCTGTCGTTCCTGTGGGTGGGCAAAGGAACAGTCACCGCTCCCTGATCATCACTTTGTAATTCAATGATCATTTTATTTTTTTCCTCACTGAGTCGATTTAAATAATAGGCCAAAACTTCAAATTCTACCGGGGCGTCAATGCCACCGATACTTGTGTTGAATGTTGTTGTATCAAGCAATACTTCCTCGGTCATGACCCCGGTAACAACAACCTGGCCATCGGGAAGGAATATGTTGTCATAACTGTCATCATTTCCCCATTCTCCTTCGTCATTATAGGTAAATATCTGATCACCCACTGTAATGGTTTCAGGATGACCGGGCGTATAGACCATATAATCAAAGGTGGCAGCGGGCAGGCTGAAAACTGCGTGCCCTGATGCATCGGTTCTCTTCTTATCCCCCAAAATCTCCACAGTGATACCCTGCACGGGTTGTCCGCCTGCAGTTACATTGAAGGTTACATCATTAGACTCCGGCAATGCGATCTCAACAGGACTGTCAGCCAGTGTAAAAGTGCCTGTGGCAACCCCGTAAGCAGCATAATAGGTGTAATTCATAAATTGCAAAATATCTCCTATCCGGCTGTCGCGGTGGGTAGGCAGTGGCAGACTTACGGAACCTGTCTGATCGGTTGTCAGTTCCGTAATGACCTTTGTCTTGTCAAATCCATCCGGATTCGTATAGTCGGCGGTCACAGCAAAAGTCGCTGAAACAGCACTGCCATTCTCAGTGGTCTGGAATTCTGTTGTTGTGAGCAGCACATCTTTGGTGCCTGCACCCGATACAGACAATGTCTCACTGTAAAGGAAAATATTATTGTAACTGTCTTCTTCTCCTGTTCCGCCTTCATCCTTATATGTAAAGCTATTGCCTCCAATAAGAATTGTTTCAGGATAGTTATCCGTGAACACTGAAAACAGGTATTCCCCCGCAGGCAGACTGATCATTGCCTGTCCGCCTGCATCGGTTGCCTTTTTGATCAAAGGAATTTCAACCCAGTCAACCCCATCATAGACATTGTGAACGCCAACAGATATGTCCTGAACTGCCTGTCCTCCGGCTGTTACATTAAATGTTACATCATAAAATTCAGGAAGTTCAACCAATACGGGACTGGTGAGCGGATCAAAGGGTCCTGTCACAAGCCCGTAAGCCGCAGAATAGTCGAAATCATAAAAAGTCAATATATCGCCAACACTGCTGTTCCTGTGTGTTGGCAGCGGCACGGTAACCGAACCAAGGTCATCACTCTTCAGGTTGATTATTGATTTTGTCTTTTCAAATCCATTTGGATTGAGGTAGTATGCAAAAACTTCAAATGCCACAGGGGAAGCAGAACCTCCAATGCTGGTATTAAAAGTGGTTACATCAAGTTCAACTGATTCAGTAATCGCTCCAGTGACAACAACCTGCCCATTGTTAATGAATATGTTATCGTAACTGTCTGTGGCACCTTCCCAGCCACCATCATCATTGTATGTGAACTTGCTCTCCCCCACGGTAATGGTCTCCGGATGCCCCGGTGTATAAACCATGTAGTCAACCGTTGTTTCGGGTAAATTGAGTACCGCCTGTCCTGATGCATCGGTCCTGGTCATTGTCCCGATCGCTTCGACAGTAATACCCTCAACCGGGATTCCTCCCGCGGTGATCTCAAAAGTTACATCATGCATGGGCGGCAGTACTATTTCCACGGGACTGGCTGAAACAGGATCAAAACTGCCTGAAACTATATTCATCTCATCATAGAACATGAAATCAGTAAACGCCAGAATATTTCCCCGGGCGTCGGTTCGATGGGTTGGCAGTGGTACACTTACTGAACCAGCAGCATCGGTAGTTAATTCTACAATTGTTTTTGTCTGTGTAAGTCCCTTGGCATTGACGTAATCGGCCGTAACAAAAAATGATGCTGGCCTACCGGAACCATTTTCTGTTGTGTTAAATGTAGTGGTTGTAAGGGCCACATTCTCCTGTGTTGTTCCAGGTAAACTGATGGTTCCCTGGGTAATAAAAACATTATCATACGCATCATCCCATCCATCTCCACTTTTATCAAGATACGTAAACATATTTGTTCCAATGACAACTGTTTCAGGATATCCGGATGTGTACACATAATAAGCGTAATCTCCATCAGGCAAATCGAATACTGCTTCACCTGCAGCATCTGTCTGAGCAATCAGACCATCTACCTCAACGGTCATTCCCTCAACAGGCGTACCATCTGAGGTTACAGTAAAAGTTGTTGTAGTCTGTGCAATTAAGTTTGAAGCAATAACTAAGAGAAAGAAAAAAAAGAAGTTTCTTTTCTTTCCGGGGCTGATGAAAATTTCTGTTTTCATTTCGAAAGGTTTTTTGATGTTTGTATAAAAATCGGCTGATAGCATTACAAGTCCAAATTTACTGTAAACTTCAATTATTAGCAATACAGTTTATGACCAGTAATTTAAAAAAAACATTATTATATGCAAGCTGTAAGAGGACAGTAAAATTAAATGAAAAATACAATACAAATCAAATTCGTTTTATATTTTTTAGAACATGTAAAAAATTGATAATCATAATTGTTATGTCAGGAATTAATGTTCAAAATATTCAACTTAATCATCAATAATTTCAAAGTATTTAAAACAAGGGCATCATTGAAATTCTTTTCTCTTATTTTTGCTAATATTTTAATTTTACTGCGCTTCTTAATTTACATTGTATTTAATTCAGTAAATTTTCGGCTTTCCCTGGAAAATGAATAAAGTAAAGATCATCAAAAAGATAAAGGCCAACATTATCAGGCTAAGGCTTCACAGGTTCTTTGGCTTTGCCGCTGATCTATTGATCTACACCGGCTACCTGCTGAAATTGTCACGATGGATCGATAAAAACAAAAAGCATCTTAGCTACAATGATTTCTATAACAGGAAAGTAACTCATAAAGACCGGGAAAAACTTTATCAATTTTTCTCAGATGAGATGAAACTCGCGGGCATTCCGGTCAGTTACCTGGAATTTGGAGTGGGTCGTGGAAACTCGCTTCGTTGGTGGACCGGAAACAACAATCATCCGGCTTCACAATTCTGGGCATTTGACACTTATGAGGGATTGCCTGAAAAATACGGGACATACGATAAAGGTGTATTTTCGCTCGATGGAAAATTCCCGGAACTAAACGATGAAAGGATCAATTTCATAAAAGGACTGTTCCAGGAAACCCTTTTGAGCACAATTCCCGAAATCAATTTTAAATCACAGGTCATTGTTCACATAGACTCAGACCTATATTCGGCAGCACTTTATACACTTGCATGTTTGTATCCGCACCTGAAAGAAGGAGATTATATCATCTTTGATGAATTTGTTGTCCCCGGACATGAATTCAAAGCATACGATGATTTTATAAAATCTTTCTACATACGGCTCGAACCGGTTGCAGCGATTAACAATTACCTGCAAATGATCTTCAAAATCAAAAAGGTCAATTCGACACAGTAAAGTTCCGCTGTAATCTATGGAAAATACAATGAAAATTATAACTTTGATAATACTATAAAAACGAACTATTTGCTGAGTAAACGGACATGAATTTTTATCATTTAAAATTTGCCGGTCAGAGTGGTTAAAATCTTTATTAATAATAAAAAAATCTTACCAGATGAAAGAAAAAAGTATTGAGCTGTTAAACAGGGCAATTGGTGATGAGCTTACCGCTGTACACCAGTATATGTATTTTCATTTTCATTGTGATGACCTGGGATATGACTTGCTTGCGGGTTTGTTCAAAAGAACCGCAATTGAGGAAATGGTGCATATCGAACAACTTGCCGAGCGCATCCTTTTCCTGAAAGGTGATGTTGAGATGGTTGCCTCCGATAATGTTAAAAAGATACATGAAGTGAAGGCTATGCTGGAGCTTGCAGTTGAGAAGGAAACCAATAGCGCCAACGATTATAACAAATGGGCAAACGAATGTGCCGCCAATGCAGATTCTGTCTCGAAGAAGCTGTTTGAAGCACTCGTTGAGGATGAAGAAAGACATTTTGACCAATATGATGTTGAAATGGAGAACATGCAAAAATTCGGTGATAACTACCTCGCCCTCCAGTCCATCGAAAGAAGCAAGAATGTAAGTTCCGGGCAAGCGGCAGAGTGATCTTAAATTACTTTCTGAGTCCCCAATATAGTCCGAATGAATGAGCACAGATTAACATTCGGGCTATTTTTATCAGATATTATCCAAAATCAACACGAAATCATGAAAAAGTTATTGTTATCAGGATCTTTTCTGGTCATTGCACTGTTGACCGTTTTCGGACAGCACGCAAGTTTTATACTGGATGCAGACACCGGAAATGAGATGGATGATCTGTATGCCATTGTTAAATCACTCCAGGATGAAAATGCTGAGGTGAAAGGACTCATTTCTTCCCATTTCAATAATGTCCAGTTACTCACCGATTCGATGTGGAATGGTTATCTGACTGCAGATATAAATACTGTAATGAGATCACAGGAACTTAATGAAATGCTTCTTAATGAACTGGATTATATGGACATCGTTAGTTTGCAGAACTAAAAGAAAGGAAACAAACTAAAATTATTTCTCTTGATATTTACTCTGATAAAAAGCTCCATCTGCTGCACTAACTTTATTTGGACTTTAGGTTGAACCTAAGGGGTATATTAAGC
>JAIPBT010000048.1 GCA_021738565.1 Bacteroidales bacterium | reverse complement strand
CCCGCCGGTGGCGTTGGTCCCTACACGTACAACTGGGACGGACAGACTTCTTCCTACAACGGAACAGATCAAAATCCTGTTGATCTGGCTGCTGATACCTATGACCTTACCATCACCGATGATGTGGCATGCTCCAGGGTGTTCACAGCAGCAGTAACCATTGATGAACCTCCTGTGATCACTGCCTCCGAAGTGATCACCAATGTTGATTGCTTCGGAGATTTTACCGGAGAGATTGACCTTACCCCCGGAGGAGGTACACCTTCAGGAACAGGTACCGGTTATACATACGCGTGGACCGGCCCCAATGGGTTTAATTCAACCGATGAAGATATTACCGGACTTGAAGCAGGGGATTACAATGTAACGGTTACAGACGGAAACGGGTGTTTAAAAGATTTCGGACCTTACACTGTTAACCAAAACCTGGAAATCAACGTAACGCTCGATGCCTCCTCTGACATATCCTGCACCGGGGAAGCTGACGGATCCGCAACCATATCAGTCGGTGGGGGAACCGGACCATATGCCTTCTCCTGGGACGGACAGGTTACCGCGCATAACAGCACCGACCAGAACCCGGCAAACCTTGTGGCCGATACGTATGACCTGACCGTTACCGATAACCTTGGCTGTTCAAGGGTTTTCTCCGATATTGTTACCAGCACTGAACCCCCGGCCATTACAGCATCAACAAACATAACTGATGTTGTTTGCTTCGGTGAGTTCACAGGGGAGATCGACCTGACACCGGGAGGAGGAACTCCCTCCGGAACCGGCACCGGTTACACCTATGCTTGGACAGGGCCAAACAGTTTTGCCTCAACCGATGAGGATATTACCGGTCTGGAAGCAGGGGATTACAATGTCACCATCACCGACGGAAACGGGTGCTCACTGGATTATGGCCCCAATGTCGTGGATAATCTGAATCCGGAAATCAATTTTACACTCCTTAGCTCCACGGATGCATCATGCAACGGACTCGATGATGGAGCAGTAAACATTTCGATCGATGGTGGAGTAGCCCCCTACTCTGTTTCCTGGAATGAGCCATCTTTGGATTACAACAATTCGCAGGAAGATCCGGATGACCTTGAGGCTGGCACATATGACCTTACCATTACGGACGGTATCGGCTGCTCCAGGACTTTTAACGATACTGTGATCATTGAAGAACCCCTTCCCCTGTTCGCTATTTTTTCCATTACAAATGCAAACTGTTTTGCAAACAGTGATGGTGGTATAGATATCACTCCGTCCGGCGGAACAATGCCTTACGGTTTTTCCTGGACAGGCCCGGATGGGTTCACTTCAAGTGATGAAGACCTTTCCGGTATTGGTCCCGGTGATTATACACTCGTGTTAAGTGATGCAAATAACTGCCCAACCTATTCCAGCACTGTTACTGTAAATTCACCCCCGGAAATTATTGTTTCATCAGATGTGACCAACATCAGCTGCAATGGTGAAAACGACGGAGCAATTTCAATAACAACAACCGGTGGTGAACCGGGGTATATATATTCATGGTCGGGACCTGGTGGTTTTAGTTCAAGTGAGCAGAACATCTCCTCATTGATCGCGGGAGACTATAACCTTTCTGTAACCGATGACATTGGATGCACGCAGGATTTCACCCCACTGGCCACAATTACCGATCCCGACCCGATAAGCTATATCTTAACAGGCAAAACCGATATTACATGTTTCGGTGAAAATACAGGTTCCATCCAAATCGATGTTACTGGCGGAACTCCCCTGTACTCTTTTTCATGGAAAAACAGTGATGGTGTTGAGGTGTCCACCGATGAGGATCCCTCCTCACTGGCTGCAGATACGTTATCGCTCACCATTACCGATGCCAACTCCTGTTCATCCAACTACCCTGATGCGGTTGTCATTAGCAGTCCGGACCTCCTTGAACTTTTGGTTACAAAAACAGATATCAATTGCTCCGGTGATGGTGACGGAACGATTACATTATCCGCCAGCGGAGGACTCCCTCCATACCAATTCAGGCTGGATTCAGATCCTTTCGACGTTGACAGTCAATTCACTGGTCTGTCGGGTGGAGATTATTCAGCAGAGACAAAAGACGCGAACGGCTGCATTATTGCTGAAAATGTAACGATTATTGAGCCCGATCCTCTCGATTTCAATTATCAGCTTGACGGGGCAATCAGTTGCCATGGTGATTCAACCGCAACCATCTCTTTTATTGAGGTTTCAGGGGGAACGACCCCCTATCAGTATTCAGTGGACAATGGAACAACATTCAGTAATGATCCGGATTTCACCAACATACCTGCAGGAACATATACCTTGCTCCTCAGGGATGCCAATCTTTGCGAAAGAAGTATAGCACCCTTCACGATCACTGAACCCGATCCCCTGGAAATACCATCCTATAGCCAGACAGACGTATCAACCTGCTTTGATTCAGCAGAGGGCTCTATTTCCATTTCAGCAACTGGCGGAACCGGAAGCCTTAATTATTCTCTTGATTCGAACACTCCGCAATCAACCGGTACATTTAACTCACTGTTGGGAGGATCACACGTTGTAAATATTACGGACGCTAACTTATGTGAAAAAGATACTATTGTTGAACTCGACAGGCCGGATGAATTATTAATCAGCAGTGCTAACCTTACCAATGTTACCGGATGCCCGGGAGACAGCAACGGGGCAATTGATGTAAGCGCCACAGGAGGAACAGGCACAATAACCTATTCACTGGATGGCGATCCCTTTCAGAGCTCCGGCTCTTTTACATCCTTAACTGCCGGCAACCATACTGTCGCCATGCTGGATGACAATGGCTGTACAAACGACAGTGTATTAACACTTTCAGAACCATTGCCAATAACCATTGATACAGAAACCGTTGTTCCTGTCTCATGCAATGGTACAGCTACAGGCGAAATTACAATAATTGCATCAGGCGGAACGGCTCCCTACAATTTCAGCCTTACCCCTTCAATCCAGTCCGACAATGCAACAGGCTTATTCAGTAACCTTCCTGCCGGAGACTATACGGTATCAGTTACTGATGCCCCGGGTTGTAACCCTGCAACCTCAAGTATCCTTACCGTACCAGAACCTCCTGCATTAAGCGTTGATTCTGTTGTGATAAATGAAATTCAATGCAACGGATCGTCAAACGGAAAAATAACAATATATATCCAGGGAGGAACCGGGCCCTACGACTATTCAATTGACAATCAAGCAACATATATTGCCGATTCAGCGTTTACCGCTCTTGGGCCTGGCACGTATGACCTTTTCGTCAGAGATGCCAATGGATGTGTATTGCCAGTTGACAGCTATGCATTGATTGATCCGGACCTCATTCCTGTAACCCTTGATGTTACAGATGCTGACTGTTTTGGCGATGCTACGGGAGATGTTACTGCAAATGCATCTGGAGGTTGGGGAAAATTTGAATATTCCATTGATGGGACCAATTTTGTATCATCCGGAACATTTACAAATCTTGCAGCAGGTGACTATACCTTATATACAAGAGATTCCCTTCTTTGCGCGGTATCAAATGATTTCACGGTTGCCCAGCCGGATGAGATCACGGCAGAGATCACAGCTACAGATTATGAAATAGATGCACTCGGAACAATAACGGTTTCCAATGTGGCAGGAGGCACTGAACCATACCAGTATTCCATTGATGGATTTGACGGACCGTTCTCTTCAACAATCACATACACAGACCTGGAAGCGGGAACCTATCTTGTGGTTGTGAGAGATGACAATGGATGCACCTACAGTGAGACCGTGGAGATACAGGAGTATGTTCCTTTATATATGGAAATTGACTCTTCGGATGTTACCTGTTTTGGGCTGGATGACGGAAGTATCATTTTTCACCCTCAAAACGCAGTAGGTACCGTTCAGTTTTCAATAGATGGCGGAGCGACAACCCATTCCGATTCGGTATTTAACAACCTGGAAGGAAACACAACCTATCAACTGTATGCAATTGACGAAGATGGGAAGGAATTCTTTGGATCAGTCACCATTGAAGAGCCCGGAGATATAGCTTTTACAAAAGACATAGGATCCGCTGATTGCAATGTTTTCAGTCCAACAGGCTCGGTAAGACTAACCATAACAGGAGGTACGGGAAATAAAAGAGTGACCTGGTCAAACGACAGTGTCGGCAGTGAATTGAACAATCTTGTCTCAGGATGGTATTATTTCGAAGTTAAAGACAGTTTGAACTGTACAAAATCAGACAGCGCTCTGATTCCCGCCAATGTCACTGTTGAAGCCAAAGCAGGAAATGACACTACCGTCTGTGAAGGAGAATCATTGATCCTTAATGGTTCTGCCGGAGATATTGTTTTCTGGGAACCTGACAGTTTTATCAGCAATCAAAGCATCCCAAATCCTGTAGTTACAAATTTAACCGAACCCGTAAGTTACATTTATACGGTAACGGAAACTGCTTCCGGACTTGGATGCTATGACATTGACACCATGCACATAGGTATATTGCCTGTATACGGTTTGGAAATCAAGCAGGATACAATAGCCTTTGCTGGTCAAAGTATTCAGCTTGAAATCATTAGCGACGGCATCTTTGAGACCTACACCTGGATACCAGAGACCGGACTTGATAACAGTTCCATTCCCGATCCGGTCGCAACACCCGATAACAGCACTACCTATTCTGTTCAGGCTCTCAACAATTATGGTTGTATTGAAACAGCCTCTGTGACCATTGAAATAGTTGAAAACCTGACTGTTTACAACGTATTTTCACCCAACGGGGATTCCAGGAATGAATATTTTGAAATTGAAAATGCTTCAAGTTTTCCTGAAATAGATATAAGGGTATTTAACAGGTGGGGCAGCCTGGTATTTTCATCCATAGGCTACGCGGAGGACCAATGGTGGGACGGAACCTTCAATGGCAAAGATGTCCCGCTCGGAACCTATTATTATGTGATCATTCCTTATCCGGGTGCTGAACCAATTAAAGGAAATGTAACGATTATAAGATGATGGGCTTTAAGAATTGCATATGGATCATTCTGCTGCTTGGATCGATGAATCTCAAGGGTCAGCAATTGCCGCAGTTCTCTCAATATATGTTCAATGATTTCATCATCAATCCTGCAATAGCCGGCGTTCATAATTATTACCAGATCAGTACCAATCATCGTTTTCAATGGGTAGGGATGGCAGATCCTCCCATCACCAATTCCATCTCATTTTACGGCCCGCATTCAACAATGAATATGGGTTTCGGAGGCTCCATTTATACGGATATTACAGGTCCTACAAGCAGAACCGGATTTTCCGGTTCATACGGGTATAATATCGGTTTGTTCAATGATGTAAGGCTTTCCATGGGATTGTCATTCAATGTCCTGCAGTACAGGGTAGACGGAACACAGTTAAACCCAAAGGACCCTTCCGATCAATTTATCCAGGGAGTTGTAAGCACTACCTATGTGCCTGATGCCGGTGCAGGATTGTATTTATACGGAAATACATTTTATGCCGGCGTATCCGTAATACAATTGCTGAACAATAAACTACAGATCTTTGATGAAAAAACCGGCTTAAGCAGGTTGAAAAGTCATGTATTCATTACAGGAGGCTACAGGTATGAAATAGATCCGGACTGGATCATTGAACCATCAGCAATAATAAAACTTGCGCATCCCAGGCAATATAAAATTGAAGTTACAGCAAAATTAGAGTGGATGCAAATGGTTTGGCTTGGAATTGGTTACCGAATGCATGAATCAGCCAATATAATTGCGGGATACAATTATTCCGACAAATTCTATTTCGGCTATTCTTACGATATCGGTATAACCGAACTGCGAAATTACAATACAGGAAGTCACGAAATAATGATAGGTTACAAGTTTAATGCAATTAAATAGATCCAACATATACAGATTCACACTGGTACTGTTTTCAGGAATTCTCCTGGGACTCACATCATGTAACCAGAAAAAACAGGTAAGCGGTTCCCAATATATTGAAAGGAATGACCTGGTTGACATAATAAAGGATATGCATCTTATGGATGGCATAACCAATGACATGCAATATTACAGGAAATTTAATCCCGGGGACAGCATTGACATTTACAGTTCAATATTTGAAAAATATAATGTTGACAGGGAAGCATATGAACGTACCATAAAAGAATACAGCAAACATCCCAAACTACTCGATGCAGTATATGATGATGTGCTGATGAAGCTTAGTATCATGCAGGATGAACTCGAAGAAGAAGAGAACAGGGAGATAGAAAAACTTAAAGAGCAAAGACAGAATAAAACCAACAACCGTTGAAAACAATATATTCATGAGTATATCGGACTTTATGGACAGACACTAAATAAAATCGCTATTGCAAAGGTTACTAAAAAACCCGTAGCGTATCCGGCCAAAATCTCCTGCCATGTATGAATATTCAAAATCATTCTTGCAGTGCCAACCAGGCCTGACCCAAGGATGATCATGATGAATACAAACTGAATCCCGGCCCCGTAAAAAACCATTAACAGCAGTACCACACTTGTTAACATACCCATTCCAAGCATATGGATACTTGGTTTCATCACATAATTGATCAGCAATAGCAAAAACAATGATGCTGGTGCACAAAAAAAGAACACAGCATGTCCCACGGTCAGTTGTGGTATTCCACGCAGAATAAAAAATGTAAAAAGGTACATCACAGCAGTGAGGGCAAGGGGCAGCATACGCTCTTGTCTGCCCTTGAGCTCAATATCACTTATGACCCTAGTGAGATGAAGGAATATAATAAGCAATGCCGGAAATGTAAATGTAAATAACGCAACAACCACCAGGGTAATTCGCTTTACCTGTGGCTGCATAACAGAAAGGGAGGTGCCGGAATTCAATATGATCAGCATCCCAAGGGTGGTGATGATAAGTGGATGTAAAAGAAATGATACAACCCTGGCAATGCTTTTTTCCATATATTGATCGATGCTTATATTTCCTTTCTCATTCGAGCAACCGGTAAATTCAGTTGTTCCCTGTATTTGGCTACAGTCCTTCTCGCAATCTGGTAACCTTTTTCCTGTAATATGGCTGCAAGTTTATCGTCTGTAAGCGGCTTGCGTTTATCCTCTTCGGAAATGCACTTCTGCAATATATTTTTAATCTCTCTTGTTGAGACCTCCTCTCCTCCTTCCTTCTGCATTCCTTCCGAGAAAAATGATTTTAAAGAATATATGCCAAAATGTGTCTGTATATATTTGCTGTTAACTACCCTTGATATTGTTGAAATGTCAAGCCCTGTCATATCTGCGATGTCCTTCAATATCATGGGGCGCAGCAATGTTTCGTCTCCTTCAATAAAATACTTCGACTGGTAATCAAGTATTGCCTCCATGGTAAGCAGCAATGTATTTTGTCGCTGCCGGATGGCATCGATGAACCATTTTGCAGAATCAAGTTTCTGCCTCACAAAGGATACCGCTTCTTTGTCCTCCCTGGAAGCATTCTTCCTGTTGGCATTATAAGTCTCCAGCATTTCAGTATACGTCCTGTTCAGTCTGAGTTCAGGAACATTGGAAGAATTCAGATGAAGTTCAGGTTTTCCGTCATTGAGTTCCAGCACAAAATCGGGAACTATCTGGTGAAAAGATTTAGGCTGAGTATCCCCATAAGATCCACCAGGTTTTGGGTTCAGGTGCAAAATAATCTCAACCGCGTTTTTTAGCTGTTCCCTTGTTATAGCAAGTCGCTGGATGATCTTATCATAATGTTTGCTGGTAAATTCATCGAAGTGAAATTTGAGGATCTTATAGGCTACCTGTTCGTCAGGATCATCCAATCCCTCACGCTCCATCTGAAGCATAAGGCACTCTTTCAGGTTCCGTGCCCCCACTCCCGGAGGATCAAATTCCTGAATGATCATTAAGATCTTATGCAATTCTTCGTAGGCGGTCTCAATACCTAATGTAAAAGCCAGGTCGTCCGCAATGGATTCAAGTTCCCTTCTCAGGTAACCGTCATCATCAATATTCCCTATTATGTATTCAGCCAGCAATTCTTCTTCTTCTGACAGTTTGTGCAAACCCATCTGGGAACTCAGGTGCTCACTGAAGGTACTGCCGCCTGAAAACGGGATTTCCTCGTTTTTATCATCCCTGGAATAATTCTGGGCATTCAGCCTGTAAGAAGGTATTTCATCGTCCTCCATGTAATCTTCAATGGAAAATTCATCCTGATCGTTACTGTCTTCAACAATATCCTGATCATCCTGGCTGGCATCATCATCATCTCCCTCGTCCAAAACAGGATTTTCCTCAAGCTCCTTCTTGATCCTTTGTTCCAGCTGTATGGCCGGAATCTCCAGCAGCTTGATCATCTGTATCTGCTGTGGCGAAAGTTTCTGAAGCAGCTTTTGCTGAAGCCGTTGCTTTAACATATGCTATGAATTAAAACTCTGCATTTTTAGGAGTACGTGGAAAAGGAATCACATCCCTGATATTCACCATTCCAGTAATAAACATCAATAACCTTTCAAATCCCAAACCAAACCCACTGTGTTCAACCGTACCAAATTTACGTGTTTCAAGATACCACCACAATTCTTTTTCAGGAATATTCATTTCCCTCATGCGGTTCAGGAGTTTATTGTAATCCTCTTCCCGTTGAGAACCGCCAATGATCTCCCCGATCTTCGGAAACAATACATCCATAGCCCTGACAGTCTTGTTGTCATCATTCTGCTTCATATAGAACGATTTTATTTCCGCTGGATAATCTGTCAATATTACTGGTTTTTTATATTTTTTTTCCACCAGGTACCTTTCATGTTCTGCCTGCAGATCCAATCCCCATTCCACAGGGAACTCGAATGTATGTCCTGATTCCCTGAGTACCTTGACCGCTTCAGTATAACCCATTCTTACAAATTCATTTTTCAAAACAAAATGAAGCCTGTCAAGGAGTTCCTTGTCAATCATACTGTTAAGGAATTCAAGATCATCCATGCAATTTTCAAGGGCATATTTCACAAGGTACTTAAGAAAATCTTCAGCAAGGTCCATGTTGTCGTTAATGTCATGGAATGCCATCTCCGGCTCTATCATCCAGAATTCTGCCACATGCCTGGGAGTATTTGAATTCTCAGCCCTGAATGTGGGACCGAAAGTATATACCGATGACAGTGCCAGCGCTCCCAGTTCACCTTCAAGTTGCCCGGAAACAGTGAGGTTGGTCGATCGGCCGAAAAAATCCTTTGAAAAATCAATGTCCCTGTTCTCTTTTCGGGGTATATCATCGAGGTCCAGTGTAGTAACCCTGAACATGGCTCCGGCACCTTCAGCATCTGAAGCAGTGATGATCGGTGTATGTAAATAGAAAAAACCTTTGTCGTTAAAGTATTTATGAATGGCATATGAGATGGCATGCCTAATTCTGAAAACCGCCCCAAAGGTATTTGTACGGAACCTCAAATGGGCAATTTCCCGTAAGAACTCGAACGAATGTCCCTTCTTCTGAAGCGGATAGACCTCAGGATCACAGGCTCCAATGACTTCCAGTTCGTTGGCATGAATTTCAACCTTCTGTCCCTTACCCATGGATTCAACCAGTTTGCCCTTCACCTTTATGGAACAACCGGTTGTAATATCCTTGAGCAAATCCTCCGGGAACTTTTCTGCATCAGCAACAACCTGGATGCTGTGAATAATGGTTCCATCATTAACGGCAATAAAGGCAACCCGCTTGTTTCCCCGCTTTGTCCTTACCCAGCCTTTCAAAATGACATCCTCATTCAAACGATTGGCAGAAAATAATTCTTTGACTGTAGATCTTATCATAAACAACATGTTTCGTTACCGCACTGCGACGCGACGGATATTTTTAAAAGTACAAAAATAAAACTTTTAAGTCCGAAATTGCATTTCTGCAACGATAAAGGTGTCCTGATACTAAACATATTTATTTGGCGTTTTTAGTATGCAATACTTTAATAAATCAAAAGAAAGGCATAATTTTACACTGTGGTAACCAATTACACTGATTATGAGCCAGGAGAAAAATACAATTCTTGTTACGTGGGACTTTTCTAATGCAGCAGTCAACGCATTGAAACATGCAGTCCGAATTGCTAAAATTGTTGAAAACAATGTATTCATTTTTCACGTTTATGAGCTGGATTCTAAAAAGGCGGAAGTAGAAAAAAAACTCGACGAAGCCGCAAAAAAATATTCACGGGAGTTGAATTTTGAAGTCAATTATATACTCAGGCAAGGATCCATATTTGATGAGATTTCGGATTATGCTTCCGAAGAGGAAAACAATGTGAATTTTACAGTACTGGGCACCCACGGAATGACAGGTACACAGAAGCTTTTCGGCAGCAAGGCGCTGAGGGTGATCACAGGTTCATCGGTCCCTTTCCTGGTAATTCAGGAAGAACCCCCTGAAAATGAGCGGTTCACGGATATCGTATTTCCGATTGATTTTAAATCTGAAAACAAGGAGAAACTGCAATGGGCTATTTTCCTGGGGAAATACCTCAATTCCAAGATCCATCTGTTCAAGTATCCTTCAAAAGACAAATCCCTTCAGAAGAAAGTGAACGTTAACCTCAATTTTGCAATACGGTTCCTGATCCAGAATAATATTGAATATGAGATTCATACCGCAGAAACAGGGAATGACTTTTTGAAAGAAACACTTGCTTTTGCAAAAAGCATTAATGCTGATCTGATCCTGATAACCACTACAAAGCATATGACATTTATGGACCTTATGTTTTCAGCCAAAGAACAGTACCTTATTGCAAATGATGCAGGAATTCCAGTTATGTGCGTTAATCCCAGGGCCGGATTCGCAAAGGTCAGTCAGTTCATGTATGGTTAGAAATTTACAAACATCCCTCCATTAAAAAAGGTTGTCAGTGTGTCCATTATTGTAAATAACATTTCGAAACAATTCGGGAATCAGTGGGCCGTAAAAAATGTCTCTATCCGGGTCAATTCAGGAGAGATAGTTGGATTTATTGGTCCAAATGGTGCAGGTAAATCCACCACAATGAAAATTCTTACCGGGGTTTTAACCCCTGCTTCAGGAGAAGTCCTGATCAACGGGATGGACATCCGCAAAGATCCGATGAAAATTAAAAGGATGATCGGATATCTGCCTGAACACAATCCCCTCTATGAAGATATGTTCGTAAAGGAGTACCTGGTACATGTAGCAAACCTTTATGGAATCAGGGGTACAATTGCAAGAACAAAAGTTGACGAAACGATCGAAATGATTGGCCTGACTAAAGAACAACACAAAAAGATCGGGAAGCTTTCAAAAGGATACAAACAACGTGTGGGAATAAGCCAGGCGCTTATCCATGATCCGGAAGTGCTGATACTTGACGAACCAACATCAGGACTGGATCCCAACCAGATCATTGAGATCAGAAACCTGATTTCCCGCGTAGGAAAAGAAAAAACAGTGTTGCTCTCAACCCACATTATGCAGGAAGTCGAAGCCATATGCGACAGGGTGATAATTATTGACAGGGGAGTGATCAGGGTCGATGAAAAAGCCGGCAATATTGGAAAGGTAAAGACCGGGGAGCAAACAGTAATTGTTGAATTGGAAAATGAGATTTCTCCCGAAAAATGGAAATCCCTCGATATTATATCCGGTGTCAGGAAACTTAACAACAATACCTATTTGCTGGCAAGCAATGATGCTGCCGATATCCGGTCAAAAATATTCAGGTTCGCAGTGGATAATGACCTCACCGTACTCTCCATGACACATAAATCAAAAAGCCTCGAAGAGATCTTCAGGGAATACACCGGAAATGAGGATGTTAACTGAATTACCTGCCCTGATAACGCATTTCTTTCATGGGCAGCATGGTATTTACAACTGAAACTGAAGATACTCCGGCGTCTGCTTCCCAACAGTCCCTGCCATGGATATTCTCCACTTGAACGGGCAATTTTTACCAAACAAACAGGAAAAAAATAACAGAACCTATCAAGTCCTCATTATTAATAATTTACAATGCCAGAACCATTTGGCATTGTATTTGTTTACATATATTAATATTTATATATTTGCGATTCGAAAAACAAACCATTAATACCAATGTAACATTCATATTCTCAAATTGATGAATAAATGTTGCGGAAAGCGAATGAAATTAAACTTATTACTTATGAAAAAAAGAACATCAGGGGTTTTTGCAGGCTTGCTGTTTTTTTCTGTGACTATGTTCTCGCAAACACTAACGGACGTTATCAATGAATTTAACGCTGCTGTTGAAAGCTTGAATGAACAAGCATATGAAGCAGCACTGACACAATTTAACAATTGTCTTTCGCTCTGCGAAGTTGTGGGTGATGAAGCCGATGATATGAAAAAACAGACCCAGGAACAAATTGTTGGTACACATTACAGGCAGGCAATTACACTAATGAAGAGAAAGCAATACGATAATGCCATCCCCTCATTAGAAAATACAGTAAAGTATTCAGAAGAATACCAGGCAAAACCTGAATTTGCTGAAAAAGCAGTAAAATATTTACCCCCTCTTTATATTCGTGAAGGCAATGTTCTTTTAAAGCAATCAAAATATGATGAGTCCCTGGAAACATTTGACAAAGTTCTGGAAATGAAACCTGAAACCTACCAGGCTCATCAGGGCAAAGGACTTGTTTATAAGGAATTGGGAGAAGTGCAAAAGATGCTTGAAGAATTCGACATCGCCAAGCAAAAAGCAATGGCTGAGAATGATGAGGAAGTAATAAACGATATCAACAATGCAATTAATTCCTATTTCCGCGGATTGATAGAGGAAGAACTGATGATGATCGATACTGAAGAGCCCGATTATACTTTTTTGCTTGATATCTGTGACCAGGCCATTCAAGCCAATGATAAAAACGGTTATGCCTACTGGCAGGCCGCTTCTGCCTTAAATAAAATGGTGGAATATGACAGGGCCATTGAATATGGTGAAAAAGGCGTAGCTGTTGAAACAGATCCTGTGATGTTATCAGCCCTTTATTATGAACTGGGTATGGCATATCAAAATACGATCAGGTACGGCGATGCATGTGATGCATACAACAAAGTCAAAGTAGAGCCTTTCTTATCTAAGGCAGAAAAAAAGATGATGCAAACTCCCGACTGTTATTAAAACCTGAAAGATACCATCCGATTTAAATATATTGAGTTTTCATTCTGCCAGCCACCCGACTTTATTGACAAGCACTAATTAAGCAGCAAAATGAATTCGCTGCTTTTTTTGGTTGTAATTCAAATATTGAGTTACTTTGCACATCCTTATGTGGAAGGATTTGGCTGATTGCAACCACGGAAAAAAATGCTAAAACAGTGTCCGCTCATGTAACAATCGCCAGTTGGTCTTCCCTTAATTTTATTAACTTAGAATTGTATAGAAAATGGCTTATTTATTTACTTCAGAATCTGTCTCAGAAGGTCACCCCGATAAAATATCCGATCAGATTTCCGATGCCTTGCTGGATGAGTTCCTCGCTTATGACCCTGAATCAAAAGTTGCCTGTGAAACCATGGTAACAACCGGGCAGGTTATACTGGCAGGTGAGGTTAAAACCACCACGTACATCGACATTCAAAAAGTTGCCCGCGAGGTAATATGCAAAATAGGATATACAAAAAGTGATTATCAATTTGAATGCAACAGTTGCGGGGTTATGGGATTGATCCACGAGCAGTCTCCCGATATCAGCAGGGGCGTCGTAAGAGCGGATCCAATGGAACAGGGAGCAGGAGACCAGGGCATGATGTTTGGCTATGCTACAAACGAAACCGACAACTACATGCCGCTGCCACTTGACCTCAGCCACAAATTGCTGCTGGTCCTTGCAGAGATCAGGAGAGAAGGAAAAGAAATGACCTACCTTCGCCCAGATTCAAAATCGCAGGTAACCATTGAATATGATGAGGACAATACACCATTGAAGGTGCATACCATTGTTGTTTCAACACAGCATGATGAGTTCGATACGGATGACGATAAAATGCTTGAAAAAATTAATGAGGATGTCTGTAACATTTTAATACCGAGGGTAGTTAAATCACTACCGGAAAGAATTCAGTCACTTTTTAAGGATGATTATATCCTGCATGTGAATCCAACCGGGAAATTTGTTATAGGAGGACCGCATGGTGACACCGGACTTACCGGTCGTAAAATCATCGTGGATACCTATGGGGGTAAAGGAGCTCACGGAGGTGGCGCCTTCAGTGGAAAGGACCCTTCAAAAGTTGACCGTTCCGCTGCTTATGCAGCAAGACATGTAGCAAAGAATATGGTGGCTGCAGGAGTTGCAGATGAAATACTTGTACAGCTCTCATATGCCATTGGTGTAGCCAGACCCGTTGGCATCTATGTCAATACCTATGGTACTTCGAAAATTAATCTGAGCGACAGCGAAATAGCAGATCGTTTGAACGATCCTGAAATATATGACTTCAGGCCTGCTGCTATAGAAAGAGACCTGAAACTGCGAAACCCAATTTACAGGGAAACGGCAGCCTATGGCCATATGGGAAGAACCCCGGAAGTCGTGACAAAACATTTTGACTCACAATATTTTGGAAAAATTGAAAGAACTGTTGAGTTATTTACCTGGGAAAAGCTCGAAAAGGTGGATGCATTTAAAAAAGCTTTCGGAATTTAAATTTAAAAATCTGTAACCTATGTTTTCAGGAATCGTAGAAGAAACTGCTAAAGTCGTAAGGCTTGTAAAAGAAAAGGACAACCTCCACATTACCCTGGAGTGTTCATTTGTCAATGAACTTAAGATTGATCAAAGCATCTCTCATAATGGTGTTTGCCTGACCGTAGTGGATATCAAGGACAATACTTACACCGTTACAGCCATACAGGAAACACTTATCAAATCAAATCTTGGAGTGTTGAAACCGGGTGACAAGGTAAACCTGGAACGCAGTACAAAACTTGATGGACGACTTGACGGACATATGGTTCAGGGACATGTAGACCTAACTGCAAAATGTGTCAATGTAAGGGAAGCTGAAGGAAGCTGGTACTATACATTTGAATACGAACCAAAAAACGAGGAACACATCACCGTTGAGAAAGGGTCTGTTTCAGTTAACGGGGTAAGCCTTACGGTGGTCAATTCAAAAGAAAACACCTTTGAGGTTGCAATCATTCCCTATACCTATGATATAACGAATTTCCATACATTTCAACCGGGTACCGTCGTAAACATTGAATTTGACATTATCGGGAAATATGTCGCGAAGATCCTGAAACAGATGCAGGGTTGATCTTTTTATATGTTATAAAGTAGCCGTCTGGCTTTAATTTTCTCGCTGACTTCATTGTATCTTTAGTCCTTATTAATCCCCCGTTAATGAAGACTGTATTAATCCTTGGAGCAGGATTGTCATCCAACATGCTTATATGGTATTACCTGCAAAGAGCCGGACAAATGGATCTCCACGTCCGGGTAGGCGATATCTCCCACGCAACAGCCGCTGCCAAAATCAGTGGCTTTGAGAATTGTAGTGCTTTTGAATTTGATGTCTACAATGAAATGCAGAGAAACCACGAGATCTCAGGTGCAGACATCGTAATTTCGATGTTGCCTGCAAGAATGCACCCCCTTATGGCAAGAACCTGTATCAACCATTCAAAGAATATGGTCACAGCTTCTTATGCAAGCAGTGAGATGCTTTTACTTGACAGGGAAGCAAGGGAAAAAGGAGTACTGATCATGAACGAATGTGGTGTCGATCCCGGTATCGACCATATGTCGGCCATGCAGATGATCAACAGGATCAGGGGAAAAGGACTGGAACTGGTTGCATTTGAATCAAGTACCGGCGGACTGGTGGCTCCGGGATTCGAAAACAATCCATGGCAATACAAATTTACATGGAATCCAAGGAATGTTATACTGGCCGGCAGGGATGGGGCCCGGTTTCTCCACAATGGAAAATTCAAATACATTCCCTATCACAAGCTGTTCAGCAGGATAGAAACCATCAATGTGCCGAAACTGGGCAAATTTGAAGTGTATGGAAACCGGGATTCGCTAATGTACAGGAACACCTATGGACTGCACAATCTTGAAACAATGTTCCGGGGAACCATCCGCAGACCCGGATTTTGTGAAGCATGGGATACTTTCGTACAGCTTGGTGCCACCGATGATTCCTATATCATGGAAGATACAGAAAACATGACCTGCAGGGAATTTATAAATAGTTTCATGGCATACCGCATCGATATTCCTGTCGAGGAAAAACTTTCAAATTACCTGGGAATACCCATGGGATCTGAAATGATGGAACGTCTGAAATGGCTGGGTATATTCAGTGATGAAAAAATAGGAATACCAGGTCTAACACCTGCACAGGTGCTGCAAAAAATACTTACAGAGAAATGGTCCCTTGAACCGGGAGATAAAGACATGATCCTGATGCAGCACCAGTTCGATTATATGGAAGAAGGAAAAAGAAAAAAGATCTATTCAACACTTACTTACATCGGAAACGATAATTACAATACTGCGATGGCTGCAACAGTGGGATTACCTGTTGCAATAATAAGCAGGATGATCCTGGAAGGAAGGATAAAACCAAAAGGAGTGCATCTGCCGGTAATTAAAGAGTGCTATGAACCGGTTCTTGAAGAACTGAAGCAATACAATATGAATTTTGTTGAAGAAACCATTGATGTGCCTCCCGACAGTGAAAGTGTTTGAACCTCCGATTCACTTCAGCCAGCCATTCATCATCTGAAAAAAACATTCTTCACCATACCCCACCTGGAAAGAACCAGGAAACACCTTCCGGATCCTTTCAGAGACTCCGCTGCAAAACGTATCAATATGCTTCTCAGATGGATGATCCGGGATGATGATGCAGGAGTGGATTTTGGCCTGTGTAAAAAAATATGCACTGCAGTATTGTTATGCCCACTGGATGTTCACAGCGGTAATGTGGCCAGGAAACTTGGCCTGCTGCATCGAAAACCAAACGATGCCCGGGCTATGTCTGAACTGGATAATTTCCTTCGTCTGCTGGATGCAAATGACCCCGTTAAATATGATTTTGCACTTTTCGGTATAGGAATTAATGAAAAGTACTAATTTTAATAAACAAGATCAGATTATCTGCCCATCCTTCATTTTGACTATCCTGTCGGCCATTTCTGCCAGCTGCATATCGTGGGTAACAATAACCAATGTCTTTTTGAACTCGTCCCTGAGATCAAAGAACAGTCGGTGCAGTTCTGCTTTGTTTTCAGTATCCAGGTTCCCGGATGGTTCGTCAGCGAGTATGACTGCAGGTTCATTGACCAGTGCCCGGGCGATGGCAACACGTTGCTGCTCCCCGCCCGATAATTCACCGGGTTTGTGATCCTTTCTTGCTGTCATCCCCAGGAAATCAAGCAATTCCATAGCACGGGATTCAACTTTTCTTCTTGGGGTCTTTGCGATGAACCCAGGTATGCACACATTCTCAAAAGCCGTGAATTCGGGCAATAGCTGGTGAAACTGGAAGACAAACCCAATATTCATATTCCTGAATCTTGCCAGCTGGTTTCCCTGTAATACAGACATGTCATCCCCGTTGATATAAACCTTGCCTGATGTCTGCTTACTGAGTGTCCCCACAATTTGCAGAAGGGTGGTCTTTCCCGCACCGGAAGGGCCTACGATCGATACCACCTCGCCTTCATGAACCTCAAAAGTAATTCCTTTCAGGACCTGCAGGTCCCCATACTTTTTTGTAATATGTTCGGTACTGATCACAGGGGTCATGATATAAAGATAAAATAAATATATATTGCATAGGCAAGGAACATAATGATCCCTTCTGCCCTTACTATCTTTCCTTTTCGTGCCGGAAGCATAAATAGAAATAAAAGAACTGCTGCCCCGAACATCCATGGAACATCTATGGTCAGTATCTCTTTAACCGCATGAATGGGCTTAATCAATATAGTGATGCCAAGCACGGAAACAATATTCATAATATTGGAGCCCAGAATATTTCCAATTGAAATCTCCGTCTCCTTCTTAAAAGCTGCTATAATTGAAGTGGCAAGCTCGGGAAGACTGGTTCCCAGGGCTACCATAGAAATGGATATTACACGCTCGCTTATGCCGACATGTTCGGCTATCATGGCCGCATTATCCACCAACAGGGATGCACCGTATGCAAGTCCTGCACAGGAAACGACAAAAACGAGTATCGAAACCCACCATTTTTGCATTTTACCATGAACAACCCTGTCATCATCCTCTGCATTTTTAAAACGCACCTGCCTGATTGAAAACAATATGTAAAGAACAAACAACACAAGGAATATCACTCCTTCCGATCTCGATAAATAGTTGTCGAGCAAAAAAATGAGTAAAAGCAGGGTAACTCCCGCCATTAAGGGCCAGTCAACGACAATGGAGGATTTTTTTACCACCAGGGGAAAAATGATCGTTGTTAAACCCAGAACAAGCAGGATATTTGAAATATTGCTGCCGACAACATTTCCCACAGCCATGTCGGGGTGTCCCTGGATCGCAGCCTGTACACTTACCAGCAATTCCGGGGCTGAAGTACCGAATGCCACAATGGTGAGACCGATGATACCTGCTGGTATTCGAAAAAAACGGGCTATGCTGATGCTGCTTTCTACAAGGTATTTCCCGCTGATAAGCAGTAAAAAAAGACCGAGAAGTAATAAAAATATGATCCTGTTGTCCATGAGAATTCCCGGGAGTTAATCTGAATCAACCTGCTTTTTCACATTTTTAACCACCTCTTCCGCATCTTTCTTCAGATCATCCTTAATCTCCTTAAAATCCTTTGCAACATCCGAGGAACTATCCTGAATTTCTCTTTTAATATCTTCTGTAGCACGCCTGAATTCCTTCATCCCCTGTCCGAACATCTTGGCCATCCTGGGAATTTCCTTGGAGCCAAACAGCAACAAAACCGCAAGCACCACAATCAAAATTTCCTGCCCGCTAAAGAATAATAATACCCAAGCCATGATCGGTTATTTTTCCCAAAGATAAGAAGGTTTACAATTAAAAGATAACCGGACATGGAAAAAAGTATGCCGTTCCCCCTACATTTCTGTAACAGTTACACCATATTTTCCAGGTAAAAGTACAGAAAGCGGACAGAACGGCCCAGTTTTCAGAAAATCAAAATATTATCTGGTATTGATGGAAATTTTGTAATATCCTTTGGCATTGGTGGCCTTGACAGTATATTCCCATTCCCCGAAATATTCCTTATCCTCTTCATCCAACCTGAGTGACTTGCTGAATTTAACATCAGCCGTTTCATCAATTACAAGTTCCTTGAGTTCATCACCTCCGGGCAATACGATACTGATCCTTATTTCTCCCGACTTAACAATACCTGTGATGCCAAGGCTAACGAATTTTATGGACTCCTCCACTTCAAAATTCCCCTTGTTTTCCCTTGATTCTCCATCAAAAGTCTTGCTCAGGCTCAATTGAGATGAGGCACTACCCCTATCTCCCAGGACATATATTCCTTCAGAACCAACGCCGTAAGCAGGGGGCGCGGGCACCTTGAATTCTGTATGTTCAAGAAGCTCCTGCATTTTCATTTCCATTTCCTCTGCCTTCAGTTTCGCTGTTTCAGCGGCCTGTTCCCAATACTCCTGTTCCTGCTTTTCTTTTTCCCTCTCCCTTTCTTTTTCCTTTTCCTTATCCTGTGAAAAAACCTGGCTCGAAATTACTAAGGCACAGATTACAAACATTGCTGTATATAAACTTTTATTTTTCATAATTTGCAATTTAATTGGTTGTCATATGCAAATATAAGGCATGAAATCACCGGTCTGGGTTAACAATTGGTTAATGATCGGTTAACGTCGCACAAATGTTATTCAACTGATGGGTCTCTTTTATATTTTAGCCCCTGAATTATGAAATTTCATTCATTCATATGGCTTTCCGGCATAGCCCTGGTAATCCTGATCCTTGTACAGTATTATTTCATTTCTGAAACCTTCGATACCAAGCAGGCTCAATTTGACAGTAAATACAAGGGACTTGCAAGGCTGGCCCTGTACGAATTCGAAAACAACTATTTTAATTTCGAACAGGACTCAATTCTAACACTGCTGGATGATTATTCCTATTTCTCAATGCATGATCTTGGATTTGCCGCTAACGACCGGATCAGGGATTCAATTCAGAGGACAATATTCCTGGAATTCAATGATCAGCTGAACCAGCAAAGTTTAAGGAATATCTTTTTACGCAACTATTTTAAAAAGATAGGTGAAGATGAAAACATCGTGTCAAAATACATCCTCAGGGAAGTATCGCTGTTATCATTCAACGATGAATTCACCATTTTTAAAGATACCCTCCGGAATGATGAGGACCTTCTTTCCATGGGATATTTTATAAACAGCTATAATATGGAAAGGAACTATTTCAGGGTCCGGTATGATTATTTCATTGCTTTCCCGAACCGCAGTGAACAAATATCAAAGGAGATGTTGCTAACAAAAACTCTCTCGATTACAACCCTTATAATAGTATTCGCTGTATTCTTTCTGACATTGAGGAACCTGTACATCCAGAAGCGCCTTTCTGAATTAAAAACAGATTTCATCAATAACATGACCCACGAGTTAAAGACGCCTCTCTCCACAATCTCGGTCGCTACTTCAAGTCTTTTAAAAAACCGGGACAGGCTTGACCACAACAGGATCACGGAAATTTCTGAAATCATAAAAAAACAGAACAGGCACCTCGGAAAGCTTATCGACAGGATACTGGATATAACCATCTGGGAAAAGGACCAGGTTCACCTTGAACCGAAACAGGTGAAAATAAAAGCATTCCTGGACGAACTCACCAGGGATTTCTGTGCCACAAACCCCCAGGTTTCCTTTCATATACAATATAGAAACATTAAAGATGATGATACCTTCCGGCTGGACGAGTTACATATGAATACCGTGATAAATAATTTGTTGTCCAATGCAGTAAAATATGGGGGCGATCCGCCCCGTGTCGAATTAACTGCATCCAAGAATGGTATGCTTGAAATAGATTTGGCAGACAATGGAAAAGGAATCCCGAGGGGTGAAATGGAACATATATTCAACAAATTCTTCAGGGGAAAAGAATCAAGGAAAAATGCCATAAAAGGACTTGGCCTCGGCCTGTTTTATGTCAAAAAGATCATTGATGCGCATCAAGGGGATATCACCGTGGAAAGCATAATAGGAAAAGGAACAAAATTTAAAATAAAAATACCTGTAGCCAATGAATATACTGCTTGTTGAAGATGAATTTGATTTCCAGAAGATCCTTGCCGAATACCTTGTAATGTCAGGTTTTAATGTCTTCACCGCTAATCATGGCAAAGATGGTCTAGAGGTCTTCAGGAACAATCACATTGATATTTGTATCTTAGATATCATGATGCCTGTAATGGATGGATTCTCTCTTGCAGAAAAACTGCGCGAGATGGATCCTTCCATTCCAATCATTTTCCTCACTGCAAAGAACCAGAAGGAAGACAAACACCGTGGACTCAGGCTGGGTGCCGATGATTATATTACCAAACCCTTTGAGGCCGAGGAACTTGTATTGAGGATCAATAACATACTTCGCAGAACCTCCACTGACTCCGAAAGTATCTCCGTTAATTCAATAGGGAAGCTTAAATTAAACAGGGAAGAACTTAAACTTATTTCCGATGCAAACGAATACCAGCTCACCATAAAAGAGGCAGAACTGCTTTCTTTTCTTGCCCTGAATAAAAACCAGGTGATCCAGCGTGAGAAAATCCTGAACCAGCTGTGGGGAAAGAGTGACTATTTCATGGGGAGATCGATGGATGTATTTATTTCCCGGATCAGGAAATACCTTCAGGATGATCCGGATCTGTCTCTGGAAACGATCAGGGGTGTTGGATATATATTGCGGGAATTGTCATAATCACGCATGCAGTCCAAAAAAGGCCCACTTGAATATAAATATTTAACTGGCGCTGATTTAAAATAAAATTCATTGGTTCGGATATATATATTTAATTCAATATTTAAATAACTATTTAAATATATATTTTAATCACAAAAGCCGTACCTGAGAAAATTCTTTCCGGTGCGGCTATCATGTTCAATAAAATATTAAATATCAGTTTTTTCTTACTCCTTTGAGGACCCGCTTTGTCTCATCTTTCTTTATGGTATCATATACCACCGGGGTGGCAATAAACAGTGAAGAATAAGTACCCACAATGATACCGATCAGCAATGCAAAGGTAAATCCCCTGATCACATCACCACCGAAGATAAAGATGGTAAGCAATACGACGAATGTACTTAATGAGGTACTGAATGTACGGCTCAGAGTACTGTTCAGTGCTGAATTGAATATGGATTTACGCTCCCTTTTTCGGTGCAGTCCCACATATTCCCTGATCCGGTCAAAAACAACCACGGTATCGTTGATAGAATAACCCACTACGGTAAGTATGGCAGCAATGAACGCCTGATCAATCTCAAGTGAGAATGGCATAATACCACTGAGGATTGAGAACAATCCTATCACGATCATCACATCATGCACAAGAGCCGCAAGGGCTCCCAATCCAAACTGCCAGTTTCGGAAACGCATCAGTATATAAAGGAATATAATGACCAGTGAGACCAATACCACCCAAACCGACGATCTTTTAATGTCATCGGCAATGGTCGGACCCACGGAATGTGAGCTGACAATATAGTCCTGACCATTCAGGAAATCATTAAGCACAACTTCATCACCCAACAAAGGCTGCAAACCATAAAACATCTTTGCCTTGATAATGGAATCCACTTCGGGCCTGTCGTCGTTGATCAAATATGTGGTAGTTACGCGCACGGCACTTTTCTGACCGTAGGTTATAACGATAGGCATTTCGCCAAATGATTCCGTCAGCCTGTCTCTAACTTCCGTAACATCAACATCCTGTTTGAATTCGATCACAAAATTCCTTCCTCCGGTAAAATCAACACCGCCATTCAGGCCCTTCAATGAGAGTGAAGCGATTCCCCCTGCTATGATCAATCCGGAAATAAAGTAGAATGCCTTCCTTTTACCAAGGAAATCAATATTCAGATTCTTGAATGCATTCTCTGTCAGTTTTGTTGAGAATGTCAACTTGTATCCTTTGTCCAGCCAGCGCTCATATACCAGCCTCGTCAAAATAACCGCTGAGAACAATGATGTCAGAATACCTATGACAAGTGTTGTTGCAAAACCCTTGATCGGTCCTGTTCCGAAAAAGAACAGGATCAGCCCTGTGAGGAATGTTGTGACGTTGGCATCAATGATCGCTGAATATGCATTTCTGTAGCCGTCCTTTATGGCAGCCCTTTTCCCTTTACCAGCTGCAAGCTCCTCCCTGATCCTTTCATAGATCAGTACGTTCGCATCCACCGACATACCGATGGTCAGCACTATACCGGCAATACCGGGAAGTGTAAGTGCTGCCTGTAAAGAGGCAAGAACTCCAATAAGGAAGAACATGTTTGCAAGCAAAGCCAGGTCAGATACCAATCCTGCCCTCCTGCTGTAGTAAAATACCATATACAGGAGAACAACAACAAAGGCGATGATGAATGAATTAAAGCCATCCTTCACCGATTTGGCCCCAAGGGATGGTCCGATAACCTCGCTGGACTCGATCCTGGCCCGCGCAGGCATTTTACCTGATTTTAGTATATTGGAGAGGTCTGTGGCCTCGTTCTGTGTAAAGTTTCCCGAAATGGAGGAACTTCCTCCCTTGATCTCCTCACTTACATTGGGAGCACTGTAAACCACACCGTCAAGTACAATTGCAAGGGCCTTGTTGACATTTTCCCTGGTCAGGTTTGCCCATCTTTTGGCCCCTTCAGAATTCATGTTCATGGAAACTTCGAATTCACCCGTATAGGGATCTGTTGAAGGCCTGGCATCGGTCACATATTTTCCATCCATTGCAGGCTGCCCATTCCGCGTAGCCTTCAGGGCATACAAATAAAGATATTGCAGCTCCTCTCCCATTTCCTGGAAATGCCATGCAAACCGCAGGTCGGCAGGAAACAATTGTCTCACCTGTGGAATCGACAGCAGGTTGTTCACCCTCGCGGTGTCTTTCAGTTCCACAACACCAAGAATCGCACTGGGGATCAAACTGCCGTTGTTGTCAACATATGGCCGCATAACAGCGAACAACGGGTTTTCTCTCATAAATGCAGCCTCCTGTTCCTCGAACAATTCCGTGGAATCTCCTGTACCGAGAATACTCAGATCCGATGTATCCGAAAGGAAGCCCTCTTCATCAAGCAGCATGTCATCCTCAGCACCGGCACTTTCTTCAGCAGCTGTTTCCACCGGCGCTTCTTCCTGTTGTTCTTCATCTTTAACGGAAATGCTCCGTATGTCTGCAATCTTCTGATTTGCCTCTTCAACACGATCCCAAATCTCCATGTTCTGATAGGTGGTCCAGAATTCAAGATTGGCAGTCCCGGTAAGCAATTTTGTAACCCTTTCGGGTTCCTTCACACCGGGCAATGCAACGAGTATCCTTCCCTGTCGTTCCAGCCGTTGGATATTCATCTGTACTACGCCAAACCTGTCGATCCGGTTGCGCAGCACATTGTATGAATTTTCTATGGCATCCTCTGCTTCCTGCTTCAGGAAATCAATAACCTCTTGATTGGTGGTGTTGAAATCAATATCACCCCTTGACTCCGGGGTCATGAAAAATTGTGCCAGCTGGCCTCCCGGGTTCTGTTCTTCAAACGCATCAGCAAACAAATCTATCAAATCTGAGGTGGAACTGGCCTTTCTCTCCTTTGCTGCAGCCATAGCCTCTGTAAAAGTTGGATCCGACAAGTACTGCGGGGCGGCAAGTGCCTTTATAATATCCTCCACCGCGATCTCAAGGATCACATTCATACCCCCTTTGAGGTCAAGCCCTAAATTTATTTCTCGCTCTTTACAATCCTGGTAAGTATACTTTCGCAACCACAAAAAATTATACACCTCAACATTTTTCATGGAATCGAGATACGTTCTTTCCTTGAGAATGTCACCCTGCGCATATTTCTCAGCATCACGCGCAACTTTAACGGAAAAGAATGTAAACGACAATTGATAAATACAAATAGCGGCGAAAATGATTGCCAGCAATCTTACAGCACCTTTATTCTGCATTTTTAACTAGTTTATTAATAATGAGTTATTAATCTTTTCTTACGGACCCGCAAATATAACACTATTTTTTTGAAATTGAACCGAAAGAAAGTACGTAAAAAAACGCCCATGAAAAACCGCAAAATTGCGACTTTTACATGAGCGGGATCAGCTTCTTTTATTGATTCCTTCGGTCAGAATAATTTCATATCATCCAGTACTTTCATAACTGACTGCACCGAATCTGCAGAAGTATTAAGCAATTTCTTTTCCTGGACATTTAGACTTATTTCAAGGACTTCTTCAACGCCCTCCTTCCCGAGTTTTACAGGGACTCCAAGATAAATATTCTTTAACCCGTATTCTCCTTTTAGCATGGCACATACCGGGAATACACGCTTCTGATCATCGACGATCGCCTCAACCATTTGTGCAACTGCAGCGCCTGGAGCATACCAGGCCGACGTGCCCATTAAACTTACCAATTCACCGCCACCCTTGCGGGTACGGTCAACTATTTTCTCAATAACATCAGGGCCCAGCAATTCGGTTATCGGAATACCGTTGATAGAAGTGTAACGGGGTAAAGGAACCATGGTATCGCCATGACCGCCCAGTAGCATTGCATGGATGTCTTCAGGAGAAACGTTCAATGCATCTGCAATAAAAGCCTTGTAGCGACCCGTATCAAGTATTCCGGCCATTCCGAAAACTTTTTTTGAATCCTTGTTGGCTGCCTGGAAAGCTGCATATGTCATAACATCAAGTGGATTGGAAACCACGATTACTATGGCATCAGGGGAATACTTGACCACATTTTCAGTAACTTCTTTAACAATACCTGCATTGGTCTTAATGAGATCATCCCTTGACATCCCGGGTTTCCGGGGAATTCCTGAAGTAATTACTACAACTCCTGACCCCTTTGTCCTGAGATAGTCTTTTGTCACTCCAGTCACCCTGGTGTTAAAGTGCAGAATGGAAGATGTCTGCCAGATATCCAATGCTTTCCCTTCAGCAAGGCCTTCTTTTATATCCAGCAGGACCACTTCCCTTGCCAGGTCCTTCTGTGCAATAACATTCGCTGTCGTAGCCCCAACGTTACCGGCACCTATTACAGTTATCTTGTTCATAATATTGCGGGTTTTTAATTTATAATCTTTTCTCACCGGATAACAAATATAACAAATATATATAGTGCTTGTCAATAAAGTTGGATTGGCTGGATCATAAAGTTCGGGAGCAAAGCGCAAAAATCTTAAACCGCAGTATCCGCCGACGGACGGATTCGAGGATTTAAGATTTTTGCAGCAATGCAGCTATCGGACTTTATGGACAGACACTATATATATCTGCATTTGTTTATATATGTTGGAATATTTTTAGACGGTCCTGACTTAAGGAGGACTATACATAACATTTATTGCATTAATTATTTGCAATATTTGATTTTGAACTCTAATTATCATAAATTGTAGACTACTTCCAACAATCACCCCGATGAAGGTAGACCTATCGAAATATCTGGAAGACTGGTACAAAGATGACCCGGCTAAAAACATTTATCCAGGTCCGGTGGTCACTATTTCCAGGGAACTTGGCTGTCCTGCAAAAAAACTGGCATGTTTGCTTGCGGAAGAACTCAATAAAATAAAAAAAAGCAGTGCAAAGGAAGATCAATGGAGGTGGATAAGCAAGGAGATCCTCAGCGAATCTGCCAAACACATGAATGTGGATTGCGACCAGATTGAACATGTTTTTAAGTACAAAAACAGAAATGTACTGGAAGACCTGCTTCTTGCACAGTCAAAGGAATACTACAAATCAGACCTCAAGATTCGAACTACCATAGCAAAGGTAATCAGGGGATTCGCAAACAAGGGGAATGCAATAATCGTTGGAAGGGGTGGTGTTGCCATAACAAGGGACATTCCGAAATCTCTCCACATTATGCTTGAAGCACCGCTTGAATGGCGGGCAGTGAGAACGGCCACAAAACACAATATGTCACTCGAACAGGCCAGGAACTATGCTCAGAACATTGATAAGAAAAGGGCACAGTTCAGGGATTTTTTCCAGGGAAAGGGAAATGACTATACCCGTTTCGATATCAAATGCAACTGCATGACACTCGAAATTCACGAAATTGCGAAAATTATCATCGGGGCTATGCGGGCCAGGGAACTTATTTAGTGTCTGTCCACTGCACTTTATGGACAGACTCTATTTAGGGCCTGCTGAAAAACAAGAAATAATCTTATAATAAGCATCATAGGCAAGTTGTTTATTTATGAAATGCAAGGTTTTCAGTCAATATTTGAAAAAACCCTTGCATTTTTTGAACAATATTTCTTTAGTCTGCAGC
>JAIPBT010000012.1 GCA_021738565.1 Bacteroidales bacterium | reverse complement strand
TGTCAATAATGTCGAGTGTTTGAACTAGAAAGTTCAATAACAAGGCTTGCGCAGTTCGAAAAATGTGAGTTTACTGGTGTAAATGACCATTTTGAGAACAAGCATAACGCAGTTATTGGACTTTATAGACAAACACTAATTAGTTTACTTGTTCATTTTGAATACTTTTGTAGTTTAAAACATAGTATAGATCATGGTAAATTCAAATAACAGGCCCTTGATATTGGTTACGAATGATGATGGACACAAGGCCGGTGGTCTTGAAAAGCTGATCGGATTGGCCGCTGAATTCGGGGATCTGGTTGTAATATCGGCATCTGAATCTCAATCGGGAAGATCCCATGCCATAACAATCAAGGACCCCATTAAATACAAAATGGTGGAAGAGCGGGAAGGCTACACAAGGTACCTCGTGAAGGGAACGCCGGTGGACGGAGTAAAACTTTTACTTTGCAGCCTGCTGGACAGGCACCCTGATCTGATACTGTCAGGAATCAACCATGGAACAAATTCTTCAACAAGTGTTGTTTATTCTGGGACCATGGCTGCAGCAATTGAAGGAGCAATTCACCACATACCATCCATCGGCTTCTCTTTGCTGGATTATCGGCCTAATGCTGATTTTGATGCTGCTGAAGCTCATATCAGGCACATTATCTACAAGGCAATCAACGCCGGTCTGCCAAAGGGAGTTTGCCTGAATGTTAACATTCCCGCCGTTCCTGAGAAGGAACTGAAAGGAATTAAAGTGTGTCGGCAGACCAATGGATACTGGGAGGAGCAATTTCAGGAAAGGGAAGATCCTCGCGGTTCGAAATATGCTTGGCTTACCGGCAGTTTTACAAACAGGGAACCTGAAGCGGTTGATACAGATGAATGGGCCCTGAAAAACAATTACATTTCTATTGTCCCTGTAAAGACCGACCTTACCGCACATGAAGTAATACCCAGGATAAGGGACTGGGAAGAAAAGAGACAGACCAGTGAAAAGGAGAGAAAAATATAATACCTTTTATGCAGGTTTGCTGCCCGGAGTGCTTCTGCCGGTGGTAACTTTTCTTGTTTACTGGAAGGTCGTTTCCGGACTTACCCTTTCCGAATACATCGAACAGTTTTACCGGATCAACAAATTGTCCAGCCTGATCAGTCTGAGTGCAATTCCGAACCTGCTGCTTTTTTTTATATTTATATGGTCCACGATGTACCGGGCTGCAAAGGGGGTTATTTATGCAACGATCGTGGTTGCAGTAATTATGATTATTGTAAAATTCTTCTGACAGGATGAAACTCTTTATGATAGCAGGCGAAGCCTCTGGCGACCTACATGCTTCAAACCTGATCAGGGAGATCCGAAGCAGGGAAAGCCGTGCAGCTTTCAGTTATATCGGTGGTGACCTGATGGAAAATGCCGCGGGGGGAGGTCCTTTGGTGCATTACGCGGAAATGAATTACATGGGCTTTTTTGATGTATTAAAGAACATATTCAGGATACGGCGCATATTGAAAAGGGTGAAGACAATCCTTATCACAGAACGCCCTGATGCTGTTATACTTGTGGATTATGCAGGATTTAACCTGAAACTTGCGAAATTCGCGTCCAATCATGGATTGAAGGTCTTTTACTACATATCTCCAAAAGTATGGGCGTGGCGTGAATCGAGGGTTGAGAAGCTGAAAAGATATGTCGACAGTCTGTTTGTGATATTTCCATTTGAAGTGGAATATTTTTTACAAAGGGGTATTGAGGTAGAATACCATGGAAATCCTGTCACGGATGCCATTGAAGCATTCAGGCATGTAAAATTAAATAAGGGTGATTTTCAAAAAAAATATGGACTTGATGAACGACCTGTAATTGCATTGCTTGCAGGCAGCCGGAGACAGGAGATAAAGAGCTGCCTGCCCGAAATGATTGCTGCTGCTAAAAGTTTTCCCCGCAACCAATTCGTGGTAGCCGGCGCCCCATCGGTCGATCCCGGACTATATGAAACACTGTTGGCCGGATCCGGAATACCGGTCATACCAAATGACACCTATAACCTGCTTTCAAATGCTGAAGCAGCAATTGTTACTTCCGGCACTGCCACCCTGGAGACAGCATTGCTGAAAGTGCCGCAGGTGGTCGTGTACAAGACCGGCAAAATAACCTACAGGCTGGGAAAGCTGTTTGTAAGAACAAAATTTTTCAGTCTGGTTAACCTGATCCTGGATCAATCTTTGGTCAGGGAAGTTCTCCAGTTCAATTTAAAAGAGGAGATGATCGAAGAACTGGACAGGATCCTAAACATCCCTGGGTACCGGGATAGGATCACCGGGGGATATGAAGAGATCATTGAACGGATCGGACCTCCAGGATCTTCCGGGCGCATTGCCGACAGAATGTTAAAACTTTTACAGTAATACCTCGGCTGGAAATTATATTTTTGCATACTGTAAAGCAAACAGGAACCTGGAGATGTTGGCTTCGGGTCATATAAATATGAATGTCTTGCGATTGAGATTTCGTGTTTTTTTTATACTTATTCTGCTGGCCGGCGGACTTTCACTCAACGCCCAGATGATCAGGATCGGCCTGTTCAACGATGAAGTGGTGCATTCAGTAACAGTTTCATGCACTGCAGGTGAGTACGTCATAAAGCAAGGCGACAACCGGATCGATGGTTTTAACAAGGGAGATATTTTGTTTGCCACCCTGGATGGTGGCCGGATCATGTTACATTCCAGGGAAAAGCAATACGGTACTTTTGAATCTGTTGAAATAAAGAGCCTCAGTCTCTCAGGCAGTTTCAGGATGCGCCCGGTCACTCCTTCACTTGGATCGCGCTCATTTGATGACGACCTGATACTTGAGTCGAAGGTTGATTACATGAATATCATCAACAGCGTGGATTTTGACAAATACATTGCAGGAGTGCTGGAGACTGAAGTGGGACCCAATGCCAACAAGGAATTGTACAAGGCGCATGCTTTGCTTACCAGGACCTATATGCTGAATAATTTTGACAAGCACAGGGAAGAAGGTTTTTCCTTATGCGACGGGACTCATTGCCAGGCATACAAGGGGAAAGCAAGGTTAAATCCTGAAATAGCCAAAGCTGTTTTTGAAACAACAGGTGAGATTGTTGCTGATTACCATTACAAACTAATTACAGCAGTATTCCATGCCAACAGTGGGGGAGAGACCCAGCGTGCTTCAGATGTATGGATCGGTGATGTGGATTACCTTCAGGCAGTGATCGACCCCTATTCGCTGCATCAGCCGCACGCCAAATGGTATGACACCATCAGCTTTACAGACTGGAAAAATTATCTGCTCGAAAAGGGTATGAAGTCTGTAGAAAAGATCCCCGATGAATTGTTGTACATTCAGCAAAGGCACAGAAAGAAGTATTTTGTGCTGGATAAGGACACATTGATGATGACGAGGATCAGGGAAGACTGGAATCTTAAATCCACTTTTTTCAACATGTTCCCGGAGGAAGACGGCAACAGGATCGTCATTTGGGGAAAGGGATACGGACACGGCGTGGGATTGAGCCAGGAAGGGGCAATAAAAATGGCCCGGGATGGTTTCAGTTACAAGGACATCATTAAATTTTACTTTTATAATGTCCGGATAATGAATTTTGGGGACCTTCCGGCTTCAAGTTTGCCGGAAATGAGATATGAGTAGGGACAGACGGTGAGACGGTGGGACGGTGAGACAGTGAGACGGTGAGACAGTGAGACGGTGAGACGGTGGGACGGTGAGACTGTGAGACAGTTCGGTGAGATTCAGGGTCCCTGAGCGAAGCCGAAGTGTCGAGGGGGAGCCAGGGGCCAAAAGCCAGGAAAAACGTATTGGGTATGTATTAATGATAAAAAGCAGGGTATCCTGAATTTTTATGTGGTATATTTTTATTAGGGAGATAAACGGTTTTTTCAGTTCTCTTACGGGATACATTGTTATGGTTGTATTCCTGTTGATGACCAGCCTTTTCATGTGGGTTTTTCCCGGTCAGATGAATGTCCTTGAAACCGGTTATGCAACACTGGAGAGTTTGTTTGCCATCGCACCCTGGGCATTCCTTTTCCTGGTGCCTGCAATCACCATGAGGATGATCGCGGAGGAAAAGCGGCTGGGTACATTGGAATTATTGAATACCAGACCTGTTACTGACCTTCAGATCATCCTTGCCAAATTCCTGGCTTCATGGACACTGGTCCTGATGTCGCTGTTGCCGACCCTCGTATTTTTCTGGTCTGTCTACCGCATGGGATCCCCTCCGGGAAATATAGATACCGGGGGGACCTGGGGATCTTATATTGGGCTTTTTTTCCTGGGAGGGATCTATGCTGCGATAGGTATTTTCGCCTCCTCACTCACCGATAACCAGATCGCTGCATTTATCCTGGCAGTTTTTTTATCGCTGATAATGTACCTGGGGTTTGATCTGCTTGGCAGCCTGGCAGGCTCCGGAAAGATGAGTTTTTTAATTTCAAGAATAGGAATCGACCATCATTATAACTCCATAAGCCGGGGTGTGCTTGATTCCAGGGATCTCCTCTATTTTCTTGGAGTGATCGTACTTTTTACTATGACAACCAGGTTGGTATTAAAGAGAAATAATTGGTAGTTGATGAAGCGTATAAAGATCATACAACAAGGTGTATTGCAGTTTCTGATGCTATTGATCACACTGGGCATAGTCTCAGCATTTTCATCCGGCCATTTCTTCAGGCTGGACCTTACTTCGGAAAAGCGCTACACACTTGCTGAATCTACAAAAGAGATTTTACAGCAATTGGATGCACCGGTATATTTCAGGGTATATCTTGCGGGTGACCTCCCCCCTGATTTTTTAAAATTCCAGGAATCCATCGGGGAGATGCTTGAGGAATTCAGGGCCTATGCCGGAGAGAATGTTCAGTACGATTTCATCAATCTTTACGATGAAAAGAACACTGAGACCAGGAACAGGACCATATACAATCTTTACCAGAAGGGACTGAAAGTTACCACCATCAAGATGAAGGATAAAGAAGGGGGGTCCGTTGACAAAACCATATTCCCCGGGGCTATGGTAAATTACCGCGGACTGGAATTTCCGGTCAACCTTTTAAAAAACAATCCTGCCCTTCCGCATGAGGTGAACCTAAGCAACTCTATACAGACGCTTGAGTATGAGTTTTCAAAGGCGATACACAGTCTTACTGCGGATGATGTGCCAAAAATAGCTTTTATTGAGGGGCATGGAGAACTCGATTCCATTCAGACACACAGTTTAATGAATGAGCTGAAAAATCATTTCCAGGTCGACAGGGGATTCATTAATGGCAACCTGGAGGCCTTGCTGGATTACGAGGCGATCATCATCGCCCAGCCAATGCGCCCCTTCAATGAGGCAGATAAATTTGCTATCGACCAGTATATTATGAATGGAGGTAAGGTGCTCTGGTTTATTGACCCGGTACTTACAATCCCGGACAGTCTTGAAAGCGGAATGACCATTTCCCTGGTCAACCAGCTGAATATTGAGGACCTGCTTTTTAAATACGGGATCAGGATCAATTACAACATCATTAATGACCTGCAATGCAATTTTATTCCTGTAAATATCTCCGTGGAGGGAGAACAGGAGGATACGGAAATGAGGCCCTGGGTCTACAATCCGCTTCTTACTGCACCATCCGGTCACCCGATAACCAGGGGACTGAATTATATACAGGCAAAATTCGCTTCAAGTCTGGATACACTCGAGCACAAATCAGACCCGTTGAAGCACACCGTTTTATTGTCTACATCAGAACGGAGCAGATCCAGGAAGGTGCCTTTAAGGATTACCATGGATGAGGTTTCACGTGATCCGGACCCAGGGTTGTTTGTCGAAAAACATTTGCCCGTGGCAGTACTCTCCGAGGGGACATTTACATCATTCTATATAAATTACAGTGTTCCTGATGGGGTCTATCCTCCCGGGGTAAAAATTCTGGATAAAAGTAAGAAAACCAGCATGCTTGTAGCTGCCGATGGTGACCTGATCAGAAATGATGTGTCGTTGCAGCGCGGGCGCTATGTCGCGAACGACCTTGGATACGACAAATATACCTATCAGACCTTCGGCAACCTGGAATTTATCATGAATACAGTGAACTACATGACCGACGATACGGGCCTGATGGAACTCAGGTCAAGGGAGTTCAGGTTACGATTGCTCAACAAAGCCATTACATCGGATAAGGCAGCCAGGGGGAAATGGATGGTGATTAACATATTCTTCCCGTTTATCTTGATTGTTGTATTCGGAACCGTTTACAATGTATTCAGAAACAAAAGATACGGCAGATAATGGATTATAGAAAATATAAGTGGTTGCTGATTGGTACCGTTATTGTGGCCGCCGCGCTGATACTCCTTGCACAACCCTGGAAAGGAAAGAAATATGATATTTCCAGTCTTTTGCCGGATGATACCGGATCCATTGAACGCATCCGGGTGAATGGAATATACGATACGCTTATTTTTGTAAAAAAGGATACTTTATGGTATTCCGGTGGAGAGTTGATGTACACCAGGTCAGTTAATAACCTGCTGCTGGCAGCATCCCACCTGCAAAAGAGTTCCATTGTTCCCCGCCAGGATATTGCGCCATACGGTTACAGTGTTCAATTCCGGTTCTACGGAAAAAAGAAGGAGCTGTCCTGTTTCAGATTTGCAGCTTCAGAAGCAGGATATTATATTTTTGGTGATCAGTCTGAATATGCATATGGAGTTGAACTTTCAGGTTATGAAGATTATCCATTGGAAAAGATATTTTCTTCCAATGCAGACCATTACCGCAAACACCAGCTGATAAGCTTAATGCCATCGGAGGTAAGCGAGGTGGTTGTTTCCCCGATAGTGGGGAGGTCTTTTTTGGTCCGGCAACATACAGACCATTCCATTGATGTTTTCGATGGAGTATCCGGGGAAAATATTACCGATGCCCTGGATTCAATTAAGATCCGGATGTTGTTGTCCTATTTCAATATAATCAGGTTCGGCGATAAGATTGAACAGGGTGAGCTTTCTCCTTCAGCAATACCTGAAACACCCATATCTGTCATAAGTGTAAAGGATTTTGAGGGAAATGCATGGAAATTTGAGGTCTTCCTATGGACCAGGGATGAAAATGAAGCCCCGGATATGTTTGAATCACTGGTGATATTTAATGACAGCAAGGAATATTATTCGATCAATTACTATTATCTGGATCTTTTGATGCGGGGGTTGAAAAGTTATCAATGATGTATCATTTACTGCTTGCTTAAATATTGACTGAGAGCAAAGTATTTTTCACTTTTTTTTCGTATTATTGGTAGTTCAAAATCGAATGAGAAAACCGATTAATTAACCATTTCATAAAAACATACATCTATGAAATTTGTTGTTTCAAGTATGGAGTTGCTTAGCCACTTGCAGGCAATAAGCCGGGTCATCAGCAATAAAAATACGCTCCCGATACTCGATAATTTCCTTTTTTCACTGAATGATGGAGTCCTGGAAATAACAGCATCAGACCTTGAATCCACGCTGATTACGTCAATCAATCTTGAAAATGCTGACGGATCCGGAGAAATTGCTGTCCCTGCCCGTATTCTGAACGATACCCTTAAGGAATTTGCTGAAATACCGCTTACTTTTGAGATCGATACGAATTCCCTCGTGGTTGTGATACAATCTGAAAGCGGGAAGTTTACCATTATGGGACAGAATGGTGCAGAATTTCCACAATTGCCGGAGATCAAAGACGATCAGAAGCAGGAACTTGAGATTGATGGAGAAATATTGCTTTCCGGAATAACAAAGACTTTGTTTGCTACAGCAGATGATGAATTGCGACCGGTGATGAATGGTGTTTTCATGGAGCTTTCAGAAGATGATACCACATTTGTGGCTTCAGATGCCCATAAACTTGTCAGATACAAGCGAACCGACATTGCTGCCGGCAGCGCTTCATCTTTTATTCTTCCCAAAAAACCGGCCGGACTGCTGAAGAATATTCTTCCAAAAGAAGAGAACATGGTAAAACTTGAGTTTGATGACAGGAATGCATCATTCACACTTACCAATTACAAGATGGTGTGCCGATTGGTTGAGGGTAACTACCCAAGTTATAATTCTGTTATTCCTACCGATAATCCATTCAGGATGACCATCGACAGGGTGGAATTCTACAATGCACTTCGCCGGGTCTCTGTATTTTCGAACCAGGCGAGTAACCTGGTTAAATTGTCGTTGACTGGGAACCAGTTAACCGTTTCGGCGCAGGACATTGATTTTTCAATTTCAGGGACAGAGCGTCTCAATTGCCAGTATGAGGGAGATGATATGGAAATAGGATTCAAATCGACATTTTTGATAGAGATCCTTGCCAACCTTCCATCTTCGGATGTAGTTCTTGAAATGTCAGATCCTACAAGAGCCGGAATAATTCTCCCCGCAACCACTGAAAATGAGAGCGAGGATATTCTTATGCTGTTGATGCCTATGATGATCAATGCCTGATAACAATGCTCCACCAGGGCATTTGTTCTTGTGTGGGTTCGCTCAACTATTTGAATTATGAAGCTACATCTGAAAAATCCAATAATTTTTTTCGACCTGGAAACAACAGGCATCAATATTGCCAATGACAGGATTGTTGAAATATCTTACCTGAAAGTTGATGTTAACGGAAATGAGACTTCCCGGACCATCAGGGTAAATCCCGGCATACCCATTCCTGAAAAAGTTGCACAGATCCACGGGATCAGGGATGAGGATGTAAAAGATGCGCCCAAATTTGAAGAGATAGCCAAGTCACTGGTGCAGGATTTTGAGGGGTGTGACCTGGCCGGATACAATTCAGTTCGATTTGATATCCCTTTGCTTGCAGAAGAGTTTCTGCGGGCAGGTTTGGATTTTGACATGAAAAAAAGAAAATTTATTGATGTGCAGGTTATCTTTATGAAGATGGAACCAAGAACGCTTGAAGCAGCTTATAAGTTCTATTGTAACAAAGAGCTTCAAAATGCACACAGTGCAGCTGCAGATACTCTTGCCACATACGAGGTTCTTCAATCCCAGCTAGACACATACAGTAACCTGGAAAATGACATTGGCAAGCTTGCGGAATTTTCTTCTCACAACAGGAATGCTGATTTTGTGGGTCGGATCATTTATGATGAAAATGATGTGGAGATATTTAATTTTGGTAAATACAAAGGAAAACCGGTGGCTGAAGTACTTGCATCCGATCCCGGATATTACGGATGGATGATGCATGGAGATTTCCCAATGTATACCAAGAAAGTATTGACCTCTATAAAATTGAGAGGGTTGCAGGAAAACAAGTAAAAAGCATATGAAGATAATTTGTATTGGAAGAAATTATGCTGATCATGCCAAAGAGTTGAAAAACGCGGTTCCCGAAAAACCGGTGTTTTTTATGAAGCCTGATTCGGCCCTGGTAATTAAGAACCGGCCGTTCTTCTATCCCGATTTTTCCAAGGATGTACATCATGAGGTTGAACTTGTGATAAAGATCAGCAAGCTTGGAAGGAGGATATCTGAAAAATTTGCTGATCAGTATTACAGTGAGATAGCACTTGGTGTTGATTTTACAGCGAGAGACCTGCAAGGTGAGATGAAAAGCAAAGGCCTGCCATGGGAAATTGCAAAGGCATTCGATTATTCTGCACCGGTGAGTGATTTCGTGAAATTATCATCCCTTGAAGAACCGCAGGGTATTGATTTTCGAATGGACATCAACGGAAAAACCGTTCAGCAAGGTAACAGCAGGGACATGATATTCAATTTTGACAGGATCATCTCTTATGTATCACAGTTCATAACGCTCAAAACGGGAGACATGATCTTTAGCGGAACTCCCTCCGGAGTTGGTCCCGTACAGATCAATGATCATATAGAATGCTTCCTTGAAGAGAAGAAAATGATGGATTTCTTTGTTAAATAATGGAAGACAAGGGTCTGTTTTTGAATAGAATACGCTATTCTAATGTTGCAGGTTTTTTGGTATACAACAAAGAAACGGCTGTTCTTATAGATTGCGGTCATCCTCATACGGTTGGTGCATTTACGGCAGCAATGGAACGGCTGGGGATCCCGCAAAGCAGGATCCGTTTGATCATACTTACACATACCCATTTTGACCATGCCGGCGGAGCAGGCGAGATCAGCCGGCTTACCGGGGCCCCTGTTGCTGTGCATTACAGCGAAGTGAAATACCTGGAAAATGGATATGCTTCTTTTCCACGGGGTACAAGGTGGAAAGGAAAATCAATCGTGTTTATCGGCAGGATATTTGCCCGCAGACTTGCCCGCTATGCTCCTGTAAAAGCAGGAGTAGTGATCGAAGATGAGATGGATCTGCAAAGTTTTGGAATTCCCGGCAAGATTGTCCACACTCCGGGGCATACGGAGGGATCCCTCTCTGTTTTACTGGAAAATGGGAATGCCATGGTGGGCGACAATGTCCTTGGCATTTCTGACAAGCAACATTTCCCTCCATTTGCAAACGATTGTGGAGAGGTGATAAAAAGCTGGGAATATTACATCAACAGCGGTGTTGAGGTATTGCATCCTGCGCATGGCAAGGCTGTGGAAATTGCATCTATTAGGTCAGAGATTGACAATGCCAGGAAAAGGTATGTTTGACACCAACAGAACGAAGCGGCATTTGCAATGCCTGCCGGTCAGCTTTCCAGAAAATCATTGATCGTTTCAATCACCTTTTTTTGTTGATTTTCAGGCATGTTGCTGATGCGGGTCCTGTGTGAACCTTTGTTTTTATAAAAGATCTTTGAATTTGTTTTGTTGCTCAGTCTGACTGCAGTTGCGGACCAGGTGTCATATTCCCCATAAATGAATATGAAGTTGTTTGCTTCTTTACGTATATACCCTTCAACCTTAATTAAAATTGAATCATTGAAAGTAACGGGAATATCACTGGGCAACGTGAAGTTAAACCTTCCGTCTGTTACATGTCTGAGCAGCGGTGCGAATTCTTCCAGGTCGTAACCGTAATAACCCATTTCGGTATAGGCCTGGTAGAAAAACGGCTGGTATTGCTGTATAAACTGATCAGCAAAATAATCAAAACCCGCGACCATGTTCATGTGTGAAATGATCCCCGAAGGGGAACTGTTTTCGTCGGGTATGTCAATACAGTCGCAGTATCCCCATTGCCAGAATGCAAATGAATATTCGAGTACAGAATACTCATATGCTTTTTCAAACCCGCCCACAATGTCATAGGTGTAGTTTTTTCTCTTAGAAAAACTTTTAAAAACAGGCAGAAGTGTGTCCTGTTCCCTAAGGGCCATTTCCTGGAACTCCCTGATCTTTTTTCTGCATTTCCTGCTGCCTACATGGTCAAGAAAATGGTAGATTCGCTCGTCTTCCACACAGTTATTCAAGGGGGCCACATAAGGGATCCTCAGACTCACATCCTCGGGATAATAGTAGCTGTGGAACATAACGGTCTGTCCTCCTTTGCTGATACCTGTTGTGATCCATTTCCCCGTGTAGAATTTTTTGAATGCATTGATGATTTGATGATGATCGCTGGCCGACTGCCAGGTGGTTAGGAATTCCCACTGAATGCTGTCTGGTACGCTTTCTCCAAAATACCTGTGTTCCGCTATGATCTGGTTGCATTGCATCAATGAAGCAGGTTCACTCGTGTAGTAATGTCCTGCATTATATCCTTCTGTGACGAGTACAACCGGCTTGGATGCATCAACATGTGAGATGTAGAGTCTTTGAGAAAAGTATCCTTTGGTTGTGTCCCGGTGATCAATCGGCTGTTCAAAAAGAACTTCATAGATGTTGTTGTAAAACGATTCTTTCTCCATTACCCTGATGTTCTTCAGGGGAAGTTTCTTTAGAAAGTCGTCTATGCTTTCCCCTGCATAGGAGGGCAAACCAACCAGCAGCAGGAACAGATACAGCGGGATATATTTTTTGAAGTTATTGGTCATCGCCACTTGAGACAAATTTTTTATGAAAGGACAAATTTAATCAAAATGAAGCTTTTTGATCAAAACCTGCCAGGTAATTGCAAATTTTTTTGACCGGAACAGACAGGTCCTATTTGGTATTGTACCTGTAAACAGGATACCGGCGATATGTGGGTTCGGACCAGGGAGACCGTTCATAGATCCATCTTAACTGGGCAGATGAGTTCTGGTCAAATTCCGGATCTGATGCTTTTTTAACAAGGAATTCATTTTTCAGATCACTGTTTTCCTCCAGGTAACGTTCTGCAGTTTTTTCAAACAGGTAGGGTGAAAAATATTCTTTTCTTGCCAGTATGGCATCAAAGAAATTCCAGTTGAAAAATGAGTCATATGCATGTGGTTCAAGGGTATTCACAATAAAGGACGAGCCTCTTTGTTTTACTGGTACCATTACATCTCCGCTGTGGAACTTAATTGAACCGGTCTCTTTCCTCACCCGGGTTGCAAAGTGTAAATAATGACCGTTATAGGGTTGCCGGGTTGTCTGGTAATCTTCTATGAAATATATTTCCACATGCAATGAAGTGTCCTGTTGAAGTACTTTCATTTTAATGTTACTTAATCGGAGGCGTTCGATCACATCATCCCAGGCAGAAGGTACAATGTAGTATTCCGGCGCTTCGGTTTCTATATTGGGTCTGAAATAGTTGTAGAATGGAACAAGGTCGGTCCAGGCATCATCCCTGTCGTAATAAAGGATATCCTGACCGGTAACTTCACTTTTACTTGTTTTGGCCTTGTAACCCGTGAAAGTGATCAGGTCGTATTGCGAGGTATCGTTGTACCATTGTAAGACATGGTGTTTCCGGTTTTCTGAAATTGCGATTGATTCCTGCTTGACCTCTTTAATTTTAGTTGCATTTACTGATGAGAATTTCAGCATTTCACCCAGCAATCTTTTGGTTGACAGCACCCTTTCAGGGTAAGGCTTCAGCATGTGGCTTTCCACCGTGAAAGAGAGGGCATGGAATGTTGAAGTATACCCGGAGAGATACCTTGGATACTGGTAAAACCCTTCAAATCCCTGTTCCGGACTTCTCCTGAAAACATTCACATAGTGCGAGATTTTATAGGGTGACCGGTCCATTGCATTGAACAGTTCCGGGACCATTTCTGTGCGGATGAATTTGGCCTGTGGCTCTTCAAGTTGCTGGTGATGACTCGGAATTAAAGTTACCGTATAGGGATAATCGGCTCCATTTGTACTGTGCGTATCAATAAAGATATCCGGGTCCCAGGCATGGAAAAGCTGAATCATTGACCGGGTATTGTTTGCGTCCATTTTTACAAAGTCCCTGTTGAGGTCCAGGTTGCACGCATTGCCCCTGAACCCATGCAATTCAGGGCCATTCTGGTTGGCACGGTGATAGGCACTTCTGTTGCGTGCTCCCCCGATGTTGAAAACGGGTATAATAAGAACTACGGTATTTTTCAGATATTCAGAATATATGCTCTGCCCTGATAAAAGTTCCCGGGCAAATTCAATACTTGCATCAATGCCATTGCATTCTCCGGGATGGATGCCGTTGTTGATCATGATTATAGTTTTTCCGTGCTGGTGAACTTCAGCGGGAGCAAACAGCTTATCGTCTGAAATAATGAACGCATGTAAAGGTTTTCCGGCATCAGTGGTGCCGGCTGTAACCAGCTTGGCATTTTCATAAACATCATCCATAAGGGCATACATGCTGATAACATCTTCGTATTCAGGCGTTTTATTTTGCATATACGAAAGATTTGCCTGGGCACCGGCGGAAGCAGAGATAAAGCACGCCAGCATGCCTGATGACAACTTAAGTAAGAGCTGGTTCATATTCATTTTTTAATGTATTGAAAAAGTTTCTGACAAATGGATCAGCATTTTGAAGGACAGGGTGGGATGCAAATGCAGAAGGATGGATTTTTTGGTTCATAATGTATTCACGGATCAGTTTGATCACCCCGATCTGACCGTCACCGGCATCAACCAGGTTGGGAGTGTTATCAATATCCTGGTTGTAATGCGTGTAGAAGTCAAGGATGATCTTATAATCTTTCGTGACCGATGATGCCATTCCCGGAAGTGCTGAAATTGCATTCAAAAGTCTGCTGTACCTAATTGCGACATTACTGATAACGGAACTTCCGAGTATCCGGAAATTGGAGTTCCTGTGCAGGTATATTTCTGCATACCGGTAGATCCCAACTGTGCCGAGCGCATCCAGATCGTCTGCAATTCCGGTTAATGTCAGGATATCCGGGGTTCCCTCCTTTTCTATCTTATGAAAGATGTCATCCTTTTTGTTGTCATGCAATTCAATGGTGTGGCATATTTCATTGTGCTTTGAAGGTAAATATCCGAAATTATTTATATAACTTTCATAGATGATCCTGCTTGCGGTTCCATGTGACTTCCCTTTCGTCTCAGTCATACCGGTGTCATGAAACAGTGTCGTGAAAAGCAAGGCTTCCACAATGTCTTCACCAACCGACCCCGGGTTGCTGTATGTTTCTAAAAGAAGTTTTTTTGCATTTTCCCATGTTCTGATGTGATGTGTCATATCGTGTGAGGGCAGGTACACATCTCTGAAGATCCTGTCGACAAATTGAGACACGGGTTCCAGCCACCTGGATTCCATGATTGAAATTATATCAATAGGATGTTTGTGCAAGGCGCCTTATTTTACTTTACTTAGTTTGATCATATTGGTCTTTCCCTGTTCTATGATCGGTATGCTTCCTACATGAACAACCAGGTCATTTTTTTTGATCAGGTTTTGGCTGAGAAGAAATTGAAGGGTATAGTCGATGTATTCATTGATGGTTGTGCAATCATCGAAATGGTATGCCCTGACTCCCCAAACGAGTGACATCCTGCGCAGTAAGTTGTTGTTCATGGTGAATGTGAAGATGTTTGCCCTTGGCCTGTGCGAACTGATCCTGAAGGCAGTGTACCCGGAATTGGTCAGGCAAATAATTGCCGAGGCCCCAGCCTGTTCAGCTGTTACCACTGCATTGTAACAAACAGAGTCTTGAACGAAAGTCTGGTTGTGGATCTTTGGAGGATGTTTTCTAAAGAAATGGATTCCCCTGAATTCAGTGGAGTCAATTACTTTTTGCATATTCCTGATCGTTTCCACCGGGTACTTACCTATCGAGGTTTCCCCGCTAAGCATCACAGTATCGGCCCCATCCAGAACCGCGTTTGCTACATCATTGGCCTCTGCACGTGTTGGTGTGGGATTTGTGATCATACTTTCCATCATCTGCGTGGCGATGATAACGGGTTTCGACATAGAAATGCATTTATTTACAATGCTCTTTTGGATCAGCGGAACCTTGTCAAAATCTACTTCCACCCCCAGGTCTCCGCGGGCTACCATTATTGCATCAGATACTTCGATGATCTCATCAAGCTCATCAAGGGCCTCGGGTTTTTCAATTTTTGCTACAATTCCTGCCATTTTTCCTGATTCCTGAATAAGGTTCCGCAGGTCTTTTATGTCCTGTGCTTTTCTTACAAATGAGAGGGCGATCCAGTCGATATTGTTCTCGAGTGCAAATTTCGCATCTTCAACATCTTTTTCAGTGAGACTTGGCCTGGAGATTTTAGTGTTTGGCAGGTTCACTCCCTTGTGAGATGAAAGCTGTCCGCCCACTTTTACCTCGGTAACAACCGTATCTGTTCCGTTCGTCTCTTTAACGATCAATTGCAATTTTCCGTCATCAACCAGGATAAGGTCTCCTTTGCTGACATCCCCGGGCAACGGTTCGTAGCTTATGTAAGCTTTTTCAGCATTGCCCACACAGTTTTTGGTTGTCAGGATAAATTTCTGGCCGTCGGAGAGTTTGACTTTGTTGTTTTCAATTTTACCGATGCGAAGTTTTGGACCCTGCAGATCCGCGAGCAGGGCAACATTGGAATTCAGATCCTCATTCAACTGCAGGACCATTTGAATGCGTTTGAAGTGTTCATCATGATCGCCATGTGAAAAATTCAATCTGACCACATCAATGCCTTCATGGAACATCTGTTCCAGTATTTGTTTTTTGTCAGTAGCAGGACCAAGTGTCGTTATTATTTTTGCATGTGACCGTTCATGTCTCATAATAAATTGATTTTATGATATGTAATGTTAAGGCTCCAATGCAGGGGGATTCATTTTGCCATCTCTTTTAACTGGCGGATCTCATCCTTCCAAAGGGCATCATCAGGCGTTTCAAGGATCAGCGGGATGTTATCAAACCTACTGTCATTCATAATGTTACTGAAGAGGTCAAGCCCGAGTTCACCCTTGCCGATACTGTGATGCCTGTCTACTCTGCTCCCCAGAACCTTTTTCGAATCGTTCAGATGCATTCCTTTCACATACCCGAATCCAATGATCCGTTCAAACTCCGTGAATACATCATTGAATCCTTGTAAATCCTTCAGGTCATACCCTGCTGTATATGCATGGCATGTATCGATGCACACTCCTACGCGGTCCTTGTCTTCCACCTGCTCAATAATGTATTTAATTTGCTCAAACTGATACCCAAGGTTGGTTCCCTGACCTGCTGTGTTCTCTATTACCGCTGTCACTCCTTTGGTATGATCCAGGGTGATGTTGATACTTTCGGCTATGGTTCCAAGGCATTCTTCTTCAGACACCTGGTTGAGATGGCTCCCCGGGTGAAAGTTAAGCCGGTCTATTCCCAGCAGCTCACACCGTTTCATTTCATCCAGAAAGGCATCCCTTGACTTTTGAAGGTTTTCTTTCACAGGGTGCCCGAGATTGATGAGGTAGCTGTCATGCGGTAGAATTTGACCGGGACCATATCCGAACCTTTCGCAATTTTTCTTAAAATTGATGATGTTTTCTTTTGTCAGCGGTTTGGGATTCCACTGACGCTGATTCCTTGTAAAAAGTCCGAATGCCGTGGCTCCGATTTTATTTGCATTCAAGGGCGCATTTTCGACACCTCCTGCTGCGCTGACATGTGCACCAATATACTTCATGAATGATAATTGTTTGTATAAAGATACTTAGTTCTTGGGTATTAAATAAAAAAAACCGGTGAATACCGGCTCTTATTAAATAAATTTACCTGGATCAGGGATCGAAAGTGTGTATCAATCCTGCATCAATTGGAATGTTTCATCACAACATGATCAGAGGTTTTCCTGTGTGTTCTCACCAAGGAGCAGTTCATCGATCAGTTTGACGAACATCTGCTTTGTTTCTTCAGCTGTTCTTGCTATTCCATTGCTCATGGTAGGCCGTCCCTCTTCAGGGATGAAAAGGAAGGCAGGAATGCTCCGTATGCCAAATACAGAGGCAAGCTCTTGCTCAACCTCAGTATCAATTTTGTAAATATAGATATCACCCTTGTATTCCTCTGCCAGTTCTTCAAGTATCGGAGCTGCTGTTTTACATGGACCGCACCAATCTGCATAAAAATCAATAATTGCAGGTTTGTCACCCTTGTAAATCCATTCTTGAGGATTGGATTCGTAATCCATGATCTTTTCAATGAAATCGGCTTTTGTAAGGTGGATGGTTTTGCCTGCTTCCTGTTCTTTATCGCTCGCTGCTATTGCAGGTTCGTAGTTTGAGGATCCACTTTTCCCGCTGTCGGTGCTGTTGCTGCACCCAGCTATTGAAAATGAGGCAAAAGCAAGGATCATTATATATTTCTGTATCATCATAATCGTATTAATTTACATTTAAAACTTCAGAGATTGCCTGCTTGAAAGTCTCCTTCGGCAATGCGCCCATGGCCATTTGAGGCTGACCTTCTTTTGGAATAAATAGCAGTGAAGGGATGCTTTGAATTCCGAATATGGTACTTAATTCACGCTGATCTTCAGTATCTACTTTGTAGATATCGAGCTTATCACCATATTCTTCTTTCAATTCTTCAAGGATGGGAGCAATAATCTTGCATGGCCCGCACCAGTCGGCATAGAAATCTATAATGGCAGGCTTCTCACCCTCATATTTCCAGTCTTTGCTGTTTTCGTAGTTGAATATCTTTTGTTTGAAAGTATCAACTGTCAAATGTTCTAGTTTCATGGTTATTAAATTTAGTGTTACCTGTTTTCAATCATAATTAACTGGTGCAAAAGTAAGGTGTTCCGCGATGCCTGTATGTAACTAAAGTCACATATCCCTAAATTGTTCATTTTTCCGGCAAAAAAATTTCAATACAACCTTGCGTGCAATACAGGTATCCTGGCATATGGTTTTTTTGGTCTACGCTGTAAATGGTATGTTTGTAATTGTATAGATTCAATTTGAAAAGGGTACCGGGATGCTGCCAGGTCTTATTTGTGAATCTGTAATGAAATTCCTTGTGTTGCTCATATGTAAATAATGCTATTTTTGCATGCTACAACCTAACCTGAATTATTCATGAGTTTTTCGTGACAGATCAATTCGTGAATAATTCAGGCTAAAACAATGCTCCATGCAAAAGATCAACGAAATTCTTATTGGGTTGAATGATTTCCTTGGCGGACACTGGTGGTTTGTATACTTTTTGCTTTTTACGGGGGTCTTCTTCACCGTATTCCTGAGATTTCCTCAGGTCAGGTATTTCAGACATGCCTTGAAGATTGTCAGGGGAAAATTCGACAGGAAAGAGGACATTGGCGACACATCCCACTTCCAGGCCCTCTCCACGGCACTTTCAGGTACCGTTGGTACGGGTAATATTGCAGGGGTTGCACTTGCCATTCACCTGGGTGGTCCGGCGGCTTTGTTCTGGATGCTGATCACTGCAGTACTTGGGATGTGCACCAAATTCGTTGAGGTGACCATCTCACACAAATACCGGGATATTCTTCCGGACGGCACCGTTTCAGGAGGTCCGATGTACTACATGAAAAAAAGGTTGAATATCAAAACCAGGTCAGGAAAAATAATCCGAACCGGCGCTGTTCTCGGAGCATTTTTTGCATTTGCCACTATTTTGTCCTCGTTTGGAACAGGGAGTTTGCCCCAGATCAACAGCATTTCAGATGCCATGTTCAAATCCTTTGGAATTGAGCATATAATAACCGGGGCAGTCCTTTCAGTACTGCTTGGACTTGTTATTATCGGAGGTATCAAGCGCATTGCAAAGGTTACATCAACGCTGGTCCCGGCCATGGCCCTGATCTACCTGGTTGGAGCAATTCTTGTTATTGCTACCAATTACCAGAATATCGGATCGTCATTTGTTTCGATATTTACTGATGCTTTTACAGGAACCGCTGCCATAGGTGGCTTTTTGGGGGCATCGTTTGCATTTACATTCAACAAGGGCGTGAATCGCGGACTTTTTTCCAACGAGGCGGGCCAGGGTTCGGCACCCATTGCTCACTCTGCTGCAAAGGCCCAGGAACCTGTCTCCGAAGGGATGGTTGCCATCCTTGAACCTTTCATTGACACAATCTTAATATGCACCATTACAGGACTTGTACTGTTGTCGTCAGGTGTGTGGAATGAAAAGATCGACAATAAGTTTGAACAGGCGGATCTTGAAATACTTGAGGGATATTATGATGAATCCGATTTTTCTAATGTAGAATTGTTGAGCAGGTATTTCAGTAAGGATACTTTACTCCGTCAATTTGAAGGAACCCTGGCGGTAAAGGAAGGGGCGATTGAATCAGGCAATATCACCATTTTGCATGCTGAATCTTTTGCAGAGGATGTATTCGTTTATTCGGGAGATGAACGTTATACCGGTACATTGCCCATTAGAAGAGGTCGACTGGATATTACATCCAATGACCTGGAGGAGAGCAATGTATATTTCAGGGGAAGATCGCTTATCCACAGTGCTGCACTGACTACCGAAGCATTTAAAAGGAGCATCCTTGGGGATTCAGGTCAGTATATTGTGGCCATAGGCCTGCTCTTGTTTGCTTTTTCTACGGCCATATCATGGTCGTATTACGGGGGAAGGGCCGTCACCTACCTGTTTGGCCCCAGGTATGTGCTTGTATACAGATTGGTTTATGTGGCAGGCTTCTTCCTTGCATCGTTCACTGATACGACCATTGTCTGGAACCTGTCATACATTACCATTGCATTAATGACCATCCCGAACCTTTTCGGTATCCTTGTCCTGCAGCGCGATATCAAGTCCACCATAGGACAATACTGGGTTGATTTCAGAAAAGACTGGCCGGATGAAAAACTGCCAAAAGGTGTTTAGTCCTTTTTATCAAGCAGCAAAATATTCTCAATGTGATGGGTATGGGGGAACATATCCACGGCTTGTGAGACGGTGATTTTGTATTTTTCGGTCATCAATGCTACATCCCTGGCCTGTGTTGAAGGATTGCAACTTATATATACGATCCTCGGAGGAGCGATATCAAGAATATTTTCTATCACTTTCTGGTGCATTCCCGCCCGGGGAGGATCGGTAACAATAACATCAGGTCTTCCATGTTTTGAAACCAGTTCCGGAGTGAAAATATCTTTCATATCACCAGTATAGAAAGCAGTGTTGCTGATGTTGTTCAGTGATGCGTTCTCCCGGGCATCTTCGATAGCTTCGGGCACAGATTCTATGCCAACGACCATTGCAGCGGAAGGTGCCAGGAAATTTGCTATGGTACCGGTCCCGGTATACAGGTCATAAACGATCTCTTTCCCCTTTAGCCCTGCCAGTACCCTGGCTTTTTGATACAATCGTTCTGCCTGCCTGGTATTTGTTTGGAAAAAAGACTTTGGCCCGATCTTGAATTTCAGTCCATCCAGTTTTTCAATGATGTGATCCCTGCCTTCGAATACCTTGATATCCTGATCATACAGGGTTTCATTTCTTTTCGGGTTGATCACATATAAGAGGCTTGTGAGAGCTGGAAACCTCTCGTAAATGTGTCTGAGCAATTCATATACTTCAGGCTGATCATATTGTACGGAGAGAATGACCATTGTTTCCCCTGTGGTTGAAGTCCTTATGATCAGGTTGCGCAGCAATCCCCCGTTTGTATTGTGGTCGTAAAAGCTCAGGTTCTCAGAAAATGCATACTCCTTTATTGTGTTTCTGATCTCATTGCTGGGATCTTCCTGGAGGTGGCATTTCTGAATGTCCACGATCCTGTCGTATCTTCCCGGAACATGGAATCCGAGTCCATTTCTGTTTGCTATATCTTTTTGGATTTGGGTTTCATCCTTCGTGAGCCACCTGTGATTGGAGAATGTATATTCAAGTTTGTTCCTGTAAAAAGTGGTTTGATCGCATCCCAAAATGGGTTCAATTCTTTCAACAGCTGTCTTTCCGATCCTTTGTATTGCGTTAAGGACCTGTTTCTCTTTATAAATCAATTGTTTATCATAAGGAAGGTGCTGCCACTTGCATCCGCCGCAGAGGCCAAAATGCTCACAGAACGGATCAATTCGTTTTTCAGAATAACGAACATATCGCATTACAACAGCCTCCTGGTAATTTTTTCTTTTTCGCTTCACCTGAAGGTCAACGACATCTCCGGGAACAGGGCCCTTAACAAAAATGACCAAGTCATCGATCCTTGCCAGTGATTTCCCTTCAGAGGCAATGTCTTCAATGGTCACATCAGTATAAACGGGTAATTTTTTTCTTCCCATGTTCAATAAAGAATCGGTCCTGATACAGTTTTAACATGCGGTATTTTCCAGCCGGCATTTTCAACAGATTTTTCCAGCTCGCCGAGTGTAGTTTCAAAATCATAATTACTTTTGTTTTCCTTGAACATCATTGACGTGGCACTTAAAAATATAATCACCGAAGTAAGAATAATACCGATGATCAATCCAATTACTAAGAATGTTACCATATTTTTCATCGTTAGATTGTTTTGTTAATAAAAATACAGTTTTATTGTTCATTTGTTCACTGACATTGAAGACAATATTACACGTAAATATTTTGTGTGAAAGGAAAGTTGAAAACAAAACAACCCTTGCATGGTATAATGTGGGGGTATGGATACAGGATCGTACCCGGTAATGAATATTTAATTTATGATATCAGTTGATAATATTTCCATACGGTTCGGAGCCTTTGTGTTGTTCGATGGTGTTTCTTTTCAGCTTAACAAAGGAGAAAGGGTGGGGCTGGTGGGCCGCAACGGAGCAGGAAAAACCACGATACTGAACCTCATTGCAGGCCATAATAAGCCGGATGAAGGTCAGATTGTGCGGTCAGATGCAGCGGAAATCGGATACCTTCCACAGCAGATGAAACACCAGGGATCAAAACCTTTGTATGAAGAGACGATGCAGGCATTTGATCATATCCTTCAATTGGAGGCGAGAATTGCCGAACTGGCCAGGGAGATGGAAGAGAGGGGGGATTTCACTTCTGATTCCTATATGAAATTGATCGAGAAGCAGACCACGCTTAACGACAGGTTTGAGATCCTGGGTGGAAATACCATACATGCGGCTATTGAGCAGACACTCATCGGACTGGGATTTCGCACTTCCGACATGGACAGACCGGTGTCAGAATTCTCAGGTGGGTGGAGGATGCGGATTGAACTTGCAAAGATATTGCTGCGCAGACCCGATTATATTTTGCTGGACGAGCCAACAAATCACCTCGACATCGATTCGATCCAATGGCTTGAGAATTACCTTGCTTCCTATGGTGGGGGAGTGCTTGTTATTTCTCACGACCGGGTGTTCCTGGATAACCTGACAAACCGGACACTGGATCTTTCACTGGGTAAGATCTTTGATTACAGGGTAGGTTATTCAAAATATGTTTCTCTAAAGCAGGAGCGCATCGAACATCAAATGGCAGCATATGTGAACCAGCAGAAAATGATCCGGGATACCGAACAGTTTATTGACAGGTTTCGTTACAAAGCGACCAAGGCAGTGCAGGTTCAATCCCGGATCAAGCAACTTCAGAAACTCGATAAAATAGAAGTTGAGCAGGAGGATACCCTTGAGATGAATTTGAGGTTTCCTCCCTCAAGGCGGTCAGGAAGGATTGTGGTTGAAACAGAAGGGCTGTCCAAGGCCTATGGAGCAAATGAGGTGCTTCACAATGTGGATCTGGTGCTCGAGCGTGGCGACAAGGTAGCCTTCGTAGGCCGCAATGGAGAGGGGAAGACCACCCTGTCGCGTATCATTGTCGGAGAACTGGGCTTCGAAGGGAAGTTCAGGATAGGTCATAATACCGAACTTGGTTATTTTGCCCAGAACCAGGATGAGCTGATGGATGAAGGTAAAACTGTCTATGAAACCGTTGATAATATAGCTACAGGGGATATGCGAACGAAGATCAGGGATGTCCTTGGCGCTTTTCTTTTCAGGGGTGAAGACATTGACAAAAAAGTTAAAGTGCTGTCGGGCGGGGAAAGGTCGCGGCTTGCACTTGCTGTGATGATCATGCAGCCTTATAATTTTCTTGTGCTGGATGAACCGACCAACCACCTGGATATGCGGTCCAAGGATATACTTAAAGAGGCATTGCTTCAATACGATGGAACATTGATTGTTGTGTCACATGACCGTGAATTCCTTGATGGATTGATTGATAAGGTATATGAATTCAGGGACAAAACCGTTAAAGAATATACAGGTGGTATTTTTGAGTTCCTTGAAAAACGCAACATCAGGACCATTAGTGAAATCGAACGCAGGGAAACCGCTACTTCCCTGCAGCAAAAAAACGGTAAGAAGAGGTCTGTTATTGAATATGAGGAGCGGAAAAAGCGTGACAGGAAATTGCGAAAAGTTGAGAAAAAGGTGGAAGCTTTTGAGCAGAAAATTGATGGTCTGGAGCGTGAAATAGAGCATATGGACAGGATGATGGAGGATCCCGACCGGATAAGTGATCAGAATGTTTTTGATACCTACAGAGAAAAACAGCAAAAGCATGAACAGCTGATGAAGGAATGGGAAAAAGCATCAAATGAACTCCATAGTTTGAAAGGTCATGGGAATTAAGTATTTTGTAGTGATTGATCCAATGATGGTATGAAAGGATTTTATTACCTGGTATTCTTATTGACACTGGTTGCAGGTTGTTCTTCAACAAAAAACCTGGATGTTCCTGCTGAATCATTTGCTTCGTTGTACAATCCCAGTGAGTTTTCCTTGAATACGGATTACAAGTTTTACCATCTCAATGATGATATGACATCCCTCTACATAAGATTGTATCCGGGAGAATTGCTGTTTAACCAGGCAAATCCTGAAAATGAGTACAGGGCGTTGGTAACCATCGATTATGTGCTTTATGAACTGGACGACAGGGCTGAGATTGTAAACCGTATAGATTCAGCCAGGATTACGCTGAAGTTGAATGCAAGGGACCAGGAACGATCGGCCTATTTTGCTTCCAAGGTGCTTGAAATAGTATCCGGCAAACAATACCTGATCAGGTTGGAGGCAAAAGATAAGAACCGGGGTGCGCTCGGACTGAAACATGTGTATATTGATAAGAGGAACATCTATTCTGCACAGAACTTCAGTGTTATAGGTGCAAGGACAGCATATCCCAAATTTTTGAACTATTTTGTTCCGGGCGAAAGATTTCGACTGGTTTACCGCAACCTCGGGATTGATACGATGTACCTTGATATATTTGCTGATGAAGATGATTTGCCAAGACCTGTCGTTCTGGAATCTGATTCAAGTTATACCTTTGGTCATAGATTAGATACAACAATTGTGCTTCCCTTTAGTGATAGTTTGGTTTTTACGCTTCCCGACAGGGGCATGTATCATTTAAGGGTTGATTCCCTGATAAAGGAGGGGATCACCCTTCACAATTTTGGTCCTGATTTCCCACAGGTTAAATCCGATAAGGGTTTGATGGAACCTCTTTTCTATATTGCCACGCTGGCGGAGTACAGAAATATGAAGAGGAGCGAGAACCTGAAACTGGCAGTGGATGATTTTTGGCTGCAATTGAATCCTTATCCGGACAGGGCAAGGGAATTGATCCGGATCTACTACAACAGGGTGCTCTACTCAAATTTGTATTTTACAGCTGATAATGAGGGATGGAAAACAGACAGGGGAATGATATTTATACTTTTTGGTCCTCCCGACCGAATGCGGGATACAGGAAAGGAGCAACGGTGGTATTACATATCCCAGCGCCAGGGCAGGGTCATTGAATTTGTTTTTGAGCGAAAGCAAAGCCTTTTTACCAACCATGATATGGTTTGGAAAAAGACTTATGAAACATTACAATACTGGTCGTCGGCCATAAGTGCTTGGCGGACAGGCAAAGTATATTCATTTAACAGATGATGAAACCCTCATGCACCAACGTTCACAACAGGGAATGAATATAACATGAGGGTTCCACGATATCAATATCGAAATTGTTATATTTTTGAATCCTCCTTCACGTTCGCTACGGCGGACGAGAAGGATTAGGTTTAATTCCTCGGAGTTCTACTCCGTTTTTGTGTCCAGAGTTCTACTCTGGGGTTTAATACCATTTATTTTTTAATTGTAAGAAATACAAATGTTTAACTGAATTCTATACTGGTGAAACCCTCATGCACCAACGTTCGCAACAGGGAATGAAAATAACATGAGGGTTCCATGGCATTAGGATTAAGACATCTGTTTTTTTGAAGATATAATAGACTGAATATTAATAGTATAACTTAATTATTTTCTAATGAAGCCCTCATGCACTATCGTTCGCAAAAGATAATGAAAATAACATGAGGGTTCCATGGCATTAGGATTATGACATCTGTTTTTTAAAGATATAATAGATTGAATATTAATAGTATAACTTAATTATTTTCTAATGAAAAAGCAAAAGCCACAGGTAATATTCGGGATAAGACCTGTGCTCGAGGCCCTGGATGCAGGTAGAGAGATTGAAAAGGTTCTGGTCAGGAAATCCTCCTCCGTGAACAGTGAGATCATGCGGGACCTGGTCAGTCGACTGCAATCCGAGCAAATCCCATTTCAATATGTTCCGATTGAAAAACTTGATTCTATCACACGAAAGAACCACCAGGGGGTGGTCGCCTATGTTTCGGAGATCAACTACAGCGATATTGATTTTATATTGCCCCGGATCTTTGAACACGGAAAAACACCGTTGATACTTATACTTGACCAGGTTTCCGATGTAAGGAATTTCGGAGCGATTGCACGTACTGCGGAATGTGCCGGGGTGGATGCCATCGTGCTGCCCTTCAAGGGAAGCGCCATGATAACGGCAGAAGCTGTCAAGACTTCAGCCGGCGCCCTGCATACCATCCCTGTTTGCAGGCATGACGATCTTAAAGTATTGGTTGAATATTTGAAAAGCAGCGGACTCCAGATATTTGCTGCATCTGAAAAGGCAGAAAAAACCTTGTATGATACCGACTTTACCGTTCCGGCAGCAATTTTGCTTGGATCCGAAGAGAAAGGTATAACACCTGTTATCCTTTACAGATCGGATCATTTGATCTCAATACCACTGAAAGGGAAGATAGCGTCTCTTAATGTATCGGTTGCTGCCGGGGTAATTCTATATGAGGTGTTCCGGCAACGGCAACATCATGTTATATAGTGCTTGTCAATGCAGCTATCGGACTTTATGGACAGACACTATATAAGCGGTATCTGCCTGTTGAAGGTCTCTTCAAGCGATATAAAAGTCTCCGTCCTTGATACGCCGGCAATGGCCTGTACCTTATCCACGAGCATATGTTTCAGGTCCTCATTGTTCCTTGTATAAACCTTAATAAAGATGGAATATCCCCCTGTAATATAATGGCACTGGGTGATCTCAGGGATCTTTTCAAGCTGTTTTACAACTTCGGGATACAACCCGGCATTGTCAAGAAATATCCCAACATAGGCACAGGTGTGGAATCCTATCTTTTTTGGATCAAGCGTAAATTCAGATCCTGATATAATACCCAGTTTGGTAAGTCTTTGAATACGCTGGTGAATTGCTGCGCCAGATACATTACATTCCCTTGCTACCTCAAGATAGGGTATCCTGGCATTTTTTGTTACAAGTGAGAGGATCTGGCGGTCGAGTTTATCCAGGTGCAGTGCGTTTTCCATAGTAAAAATAAGTTAGATTCAGATACAATGAACTGTTAGGCAGCTTTTAATATATTTTAATGTTTCTAACGGCAATTGATTTGTTCACTAAAAAATTAAAAGCTTTTACCCTAAAAAAGTTCGAATGTTTAAATTTAATGAAGCGGCTCGTTTTTCCAATGGCAAAAGGCATGTTATACAATAGACTCAGCGATTTGAAATGAAACTTTTAAAATCATCTCCACTGGGATCCTGGAACACACGAAGTCCGAATTCCGGAATAACTGAAAGTATATGATCGAATATGTCTGCCTGGATGGCTTCATAGTTCGCCCATTTCACATCATTACTAAAAACATATATCTCGATGGGGATCCCCCTTTCAGTGGGTTGCAGGTGCCTTATAAGAAAAGTCATGTCCCTGTTGATTTTGGGATGGTTCTGAAGGTATATTTCAAGGTATTTCCGGAATGTCCCCAGGTTTGTCATCCTCCGGCCATTGATAAGGTTGCTTTCATCGGCACCAATTTTTTTATTGTGTTCTTCAATTTCCTTCTCTTTTTTCTCAATATAATCACCCAGCACATGTATCTTTTTGAATTTATCAAGCATCTTTTCATCCACGAACCGGATGCTTTGCATGTCTATGTTTATGGACCGTTTGATCCTTCTTCCGCCCGATTCTGACATTCCCCTCCAATTATTGAATGACTCAGATATCAGTGCATAGGTCGGTATGGTGGATATGGTTTTGTCCCAGTTCTGAACCTTTACCGTGTTTATGCCGATATCGATCACATCACCGTCGGCATTATGACTGGGCATGGAGATCCAGTCACCCACATGCACCATGTTATTGGCTGCAATCTGGATGCTTGCTACAAGCCCAAGGATCGTATCCTTGAAAACCAGGATGAGCACAGCAGCGAAAGCGCCAATACCTGCAAGCAGACCTGAAACCGGTTTTTCCGTTATTATTGAAATGGCAACCAGCAAGGCAATGACATAAATCAGGATCTTAAGCAGTTGCACATAGCCTTTTATATTTCTGCCGCGGGAAACAGGAAGTTGCAGGTATATTTCATGCAGGGCACTGAGCAATGAATCAACAACAAGTGATGTTACCAGGATGATATACAGATTGGTCAGCAGTCTTATGAAAATTGCAAGTCCTTCGGCATCAATAAAAAACACGATGGTGGCATTGATAACCAGGGCTGGCGCTATATGGGCGATCCTGATAAATACTTTCTTTTTAAAAAGTATGTCATCATACTTTGTCCTGGTTTTACTGACAAGATTCTTTATAGAAACAACCAGGATCCTTTTTGTAATGCGGTCGGCCAGGAAGGCAAGCAATGCGATAACCAGGAAGACCGAAAGATTTTCAAGCACAATGGCAAGGTTTTCCGACAAGCCGGCACCAATCAGCAGTTCCTGGTATTTATTCAGTAAATTTTCGATCATTGTTCAATGGTTTTTTTACAACTGGCAACCTGAAAGATTGCAGTTTTCAGTTCTCTTCAAATTTAGGATATATTGACATCTATTCATAAGAATTTCATTAGTTTTGGTTTTCAAAGTCCGGGGTTCATCAGAATAATTATATTTGTCATTCCAAGTGTGCACTATCAACTGACGCAATAAGACTATTTCATGAAGAGGTTTTCCGATGAAGAGATAATCCATGGTCTCCGCAGGAGAGACAACCATGTAATCCACTTCATCTATTCGACCAATTTCGACAGGGTAAGCAGGATGGTGCTTTCAAACAGTTGCAGTGAAGACGATGCAGAAGATATTTTCCAGGAATCCCTCATCATAATTTTCAAACGGATTCGTGAGGAGAAGGAATTTCAGCTTACCAGCACTTTTTCCACCTATTTGTATTCCATAAACCGGTTGTTGTTGTTAAAGAAATTAAGGGATTCCCGCAAAATGGAGGTTGGCAGGCTTGACAGGGAGATGGAGGATTTCATTGAATTTGAGGAACCCCCGCCTGTGCAGGACAAGGACCTGCGTCTTGCAGTGTACCAGCGAAATTTAAAACTGATTCCCGGGGATTGCCAGGAAATACTAAAACTTACTGTCCAGGATTTGTCTGCCAGGGAGATAGCAGAGCAATTGGGTTTCCGGAGCGATACGTATGTCAGGAAGAGAAGGCATTTCTGCAAAGAGTACCTTATCAACAGGATCAGGGAGGACCAGGATTACCGTGATATGATGGAAGAATAAATACTATCTGAATTTTTTAAGTTTTTTGCGGATCTGTTTTTTATAGGTTGCAAGCAATACCACGATCAGGAACGCCAGAATGATCATTGCAAGGTACCAACCCGCCGATGTCATGTACAGGGGAGAGTTATCGCCAACTACAAGGAAGGAGGACCAGAAATAGGGATTGGATTTCAAATTGTCCGATGCCCTGATGTAATCAATTTTTGCCTGCCTTAATGCACTTTTTTTGCTCTTGCCTTTTTTCAGGTGCTTGTAGAAATTGCTCATGAGTTCCGAGCTTGACCTGTCGGAAACCTGCCAGAGGGTCATGATAATGCTTGGACAGCCGGCATAAATAAAACCCCTTGCCATGCTCATCATTCCTTCCCCTTTCTGCATCTTGCCATACCCGCTGTTGCAGGAGCTCAGGACCACCATATCGGCATTGAGCTGCATATTGTAGATCTCGTATGTAAACAGATCGTGATCTTCCGTTGTGTCATTAAAGTTCCTGGTAAATGCAAGCCTGGAATACATCGGTTCCTGGTCATTCAATATGGTATGCATGGCCAGGTGCAACACGTAATAATCGGATGCATGCTTTTTGAAATTCGCTTCGGAGGCCATTGAATCCATAAATGCTACCGAGGGGACCCTTTTTGAAATGTACTCCACCTCTTCTACAGCACCCTGCAATGGTACCAGAAAATCCGGGTTGCTTTGCCTGTCCCATTCGAGCGGATCTTCACCAAGAAGGTTGTTATAGGATGGGGCAAAAGCCAGTACCTTCCGCTCCGGGGATCCTGTTTTGAACCTCTTATTGAAGAGCAGGGTTGAAGAATATGAATAACCTACCGATACATCGTGGATCAGGTAAGGAAGGGAATGGTAATCAATGTACTCCTCATCGACATCCGCGGTGAGAAAAGCTTCAAACGGCAGGTACATGATGGCGCCGTCGGGGACAAAAGTGATCTCCCTGCTTTCCGTTAATTCCAGTACAGGTGCAACCAGGATCTCGTGGAACATCCTGCTGAGCCGAACAAAATCCCTGTATGTCTGGTGTACATCCTGACTGAAATTCTGGTCACGGATCAATGTGAAATAGTCGATGCACTTCTTTGAAAAACCTTCGGGCAGCCGCTGCTGGAACGCTTCAATCTGCTCCTTGTCTATAACAAACGTGGTGAGTATGGAATCTGAAAGTAAGTATTCCACAAGTGCCTCATGCCTGTGAAGTCTGAACTGTGCCTCCGATGGCGTTATAAAATGGGGATTGTATTTCAGTTCAAAATAGTTGGGATATAATAACTCAATTGAGTCTAGTAATGCATTATAATCATCTTTAAGCTCAAATAACTTATTGGTCAAAGTAGCTAGTTTAAGACTATCTGGTTCAAGACTAATATTTTCTTCAAAAATTAATTCTTCATAACCTGATATTTCACCAGATAAATTTGTTTCTCTATCGAGTATTTTCTTTGGTAATTCAGCAAATTGAATAGCTTCAACTTCTTTTATTTGAGATAATAAAATAAATGACTTGGAATTCTCTGCATAATTAAATGCCTTATTAAAATATTTTTCCTGTTTACTAGTTTCATATAGTTGCAATGCAACATTGGTTGCTTCATGAATTAATGATAATCTATTTTCTGTGTTACTAAATTTGCTTTTGTCATTCCTCATATGAATTTTAAAGATCTTTAATACTTCTATAATCTCAGTATATAATTTGAGTGACTGTTCTAAATATTTATTATTTCCAGTTTCTTCATGGAGAGCAACACAAGTTTGAGCTTGTAAGTGATTTAGATCCACAAAAAAACTTTTCAAAATGCGGGAGGTAGGGTCTATTTGAGTAATATCTGAATTCTTTAGTGCCTCATTTAACTCATTAATAACATTTGATAACCAATCGTAACAATTCCGATACTCTTCTTTAATAAAATAAATATTACCTACTAACCAATATGTGTCTGCCAATTTCTGATAATCAATTGTCTTAATATTTTGGAACAAACCAATATTATCAAGAGAAAGCTCTAATGCTTTGGAAAGATTATTTAATTTTAAATGTACAGATGCTTCTCTAAAATTAAATTCTATTAAGTCATGAGGGCTTGAATTTTTATCCGATGCTAATTTCGCTTTACCTTTACTAATTTCGATTAGAGCTAATTCATTATGGCCTAATATATCATATGCTTGAGCTAAATATTTGTTTTTGGAATATGAATTTTTTCCAATTACTTCAATCTCTTTAATTTCCTCAATTAAAGTCTCAGCTTCCTCTAAACGATTTTGGGTTATTAGAAGATTAAATAGGTTTAAATATACTATTTCAAATATGTCATTATTATATTGTTGTGTTCTAATTAGCTGATTAAGACTTTGTTTGTAATACCTTTCGCTTTCGCCATAATCAGAATAAGTATAATAGATGTTTCCTTTATTATTATAAATATATCCCAATAAGTAGGTATCTGGACTAGTCTGCTTAAAAATAGCCTCAGCAATATTTAAATACTTCAGTGCATCTTTCAAATGATAAAGTCTTCTATATACTGCTCCTAAATTTAAATATGTTCCAGCTGTATGATTATCATAATGCCCAAAATAAGCTTCTTGTAAGTTGATAGTGTTTTGATAAAAATATTCAGCACTATCATACTTGCCTTGATAAAAATAATCCCATGCCTTTTGACTCAGGGAATTAATTTTTTGCTCAGGTGTTGATTTCTCAATTTGCCCGTGAGCAGAGAAAAAATAATGGATAAGAAAAAATGACAGGAATATTGAAACTATTTTCATTATATTCTATATATACAATGTAAATGAAATAAAAACAAGTATAGATTCCAAAATATATCATTTTTTTCATTAAAAAATATATAATTAAATATTTGATTATTAAGCTATTAAAAATAAAATGAAAATTTTTTATTTTTTTTGGGTAACGTTTCCATGTTTTTGGGAATAAAGGGTTGAACGATCAACAAATATGTTAAACCCTAATTACAAACGACATGAAAACTTTACAATTCACAATCGACAATTTTGCAACGGATGCAATGACCATGGTAGAGATGAATTTTTTAAAAGGAGGAGGTTCTGATCAACCAACGGACTTATTAGTACCTCCCGGCGGAGCTACCGATGATGGCAACTAATCTTGCGGGACAATCCGAAAAGAGATTTAAATACCTTGTAAATACCTTATTTGGGAACGCCCGAACTGAACTAAGTAATGAAAATGGTACGCTGAGCTGAATTATTTCAGCATGGCAATACATAAATACATCTGTGGATCAGTGTGATCTGATGGATGTGTAGTTCTAGATGAATTTACATGGAAAATTTATTTACATAATCATATGAAACGAGACAAGTACATGATCCAGATGTACCTCGATCATGACCTTTCAGAAAAGGAAATGAAGAGGTTCGAAGCAGACCTGGAGACAAGTCCCGAATTACAGGCAGAACTGGTACTTTACAGGGAAGTCGATGAGGCACTTGCTGATACTGAAGTATTGAATTTCAGAGATCAACTCAGGGATCTGCGAAAAGAGACCAAACAGAGCAGTGGCAATTCAAGATTGCCCATACGCTTTACAAAACCCTGGCACTATGCTGCCACTGCAGCTATTGCCCTGATCCTTGCCATTGGGATGGCATCTTTTTTAGACAGGCCCATTTCGAACAAGGATCTGCTTAAAAAATATTACAAGCCATATGAGGTTGCGCTCATTAACAGGTCGAACGACACGGAACTGGAGCTGATGCTTCAGCATGCTGAGCGATTGTACCTGGATGGCGAATTTGCTGAAGCCGTTGTTTATTTTGAAAAGGTGCTCGAGCAGCATCCCGACCAGGTGGCAACCAACCTGTATACTGGTATCTCATATTTTGAGATGAACAGGTATACCGATGCAGGAATTTCTTTCAACAAGGTTATCGAACACAATGATAACCTGTATGTTGAGCAGGCTGAATGGTACCTTGGATTGTGCTACCTGGCAACGAATGATACTGAAAGGGCGCGGAGACAATTTGCCAGGATTGCATCCAGTAACAGTGATAAAAAGAGAGCGGCAAGAAAATTGCTGAGAAAACTCAAAAATTAAACAGTAAAGAGGTATTTCAACAGCTTCAGAATGAATGAAAAACCCACATACGAGGAATTGAAATCGGTGAATCAAATGCTGATGGAAAAGGTAAGGTGGCTGGAAGGGATCTACCATGCAAACAAGGATGCAGGCTCCCAGGTCAAAACCAGGTTTCTTTCCAATGTTTCGCATGAGATCAGGACACCAATGAATGCAATCCTGGGATTCTCGGACCTGCTGAAGAGTGAGAATATCTCTGAGAATGAAAGGGATGAGTACATTGAGTATATCTCCCTGAACAGCAATATGCTTCTGAAAGTGGTCGACAACATCATTGATTTTGCATTGCTGGAAACAAATAACCTGACTTTCAGCAAGGAAACGGTGTTTGTTGATGATCTCCTGAAGGTGATCTATCAGAAGAACCATATACATTCAATCAGAGAATTGCGATATTCTGCAGTGCTGTTGCTCACGCTGCCATGGATGTACAAGCGGATCGTCGTTGAAACCGATGGATTCCGCCTTCAGCGAATACTGGAAAGCCTGGTTATCAATGCAATGACAAACCAGCAGAAGGGAGTAGTGGAATTGAGGTTGAGAATCGCTGAAGAAAAGGAGGCACATATAACCATTGTGAGCGACAAAAATGAATTGCTCGAGGAGAGGGCAAAAATGATCTTTGAAAATACGGTTAACGGGAATGATTGGTATAATTATTTAGATAATACCGGCATAGCTTTTAAACTGACAAGGGACATGGTCCGTCAAATGGGTGGAACAGTCAGCCTGAATAACCCCGATCTTAAACGAATGGGAATAACGATCTGCCTGCCGGTTAAAATGATCGGTATGCGTAAGGATCTGGAAATGCGACAGGAGGAAAATTATACCGGACTGCTGAACTGAACGGGATTGATGACGAACCCAATGTAATTAGGGTTGATCGTTCAAAAATTAAAAGGGGAGATCATCAAATCCCGAACTGTCGGCAGGCGGTTCGCCAGGGGTAATGTCGCTGGAGAAATTGTCAGACCTATCCTGATCTTGCGATCCGGTTGCTGAGGGGGAATTATTTGTTGATTGTTCATTTTCAATCTTCCACGCATCAAGATTTATAAAATAGGAGGTCTGTCCATCTTTTTCCCATTTGCGACCGCGAAGGTTGAAGCTAACGCGAACATTGTCGTCTATATTGAACGCGTCAAGCATGCTGCACTTGTCCTGGACAGTCTGGAATTTAACATACTCGACAAACTCAAAACCGGCATTGCCGGTCTCTTTGATTTCGATAACAAACTCTCGTTTCTTGAATTTATCGGTTACCTGTTGTGTTTGAAAAATCTCAGTGATCCTTCCGGATGTTTCAAAGCTCATGTTTGATTATTTATAATGTTTGGACAAAACTAATAAAAACGACTGCAACTTTGATGCAGTTTAAAATAACTTAGAAAGAAAGCCAATTTTTTTTATAAAAAAAGCCAGGTCATTTTACAGTAACCTGGCTTTTTTGCATTTAAATAGAGTCTGTCAATACAGTCCGGTGGCTGGATCATAATGTTCGTTTGCAAGGCCTGCGAAGTTGAGAAATGCGGAGTCCCGATATATTATCGGGATGAGCAATTTCCCGACGAGCGTAACGCAGCAAACGGACATTATGGACAGACACTAAATACTTTATTCGCCGATAGATAGCAGTTCCACTTCAAAAATAAGAACAGCATTGGGGGGAATTGCCTGTGAAGGAGGCCTCTCTCCATATGCAAGATCAGACGGAATATAAAACTTGTATTTGGAGCCTACACTCATAAGTTGAAGTCCTTCTGCCCAGCCGGGGATCACACGGTTTAATTTGAAGGTCGCCGGTTCGCCCCTGTCAATGCTGCTGTCAAATATGGTTCCGTCAATCAGCGTTCCGTGATAGTGTACGGTGACAGTTGATGTATCTGCAGGCATTTCTCCATCCCCTTCAACAATAGGTTCATACTGGAGCCCTGATTCAGTAACGAAAACATTATCCCTAAGTTTATTCTCCTCAAGAAATACTTGTCCAGCCTGAGCTTTTTCATCCATAATGGTCTGTATCAGACGCATCTGGATCATCTGGGTAGTTTGTGGATCAAATTCTGAGGAGTCATTGATTACAGTATTTATTCCCGAACCTACCAGGGCCGGCTGTATTCCTGCAAACATGTCACCCGTCTGGTAACCTATTGAAAGTCCCAGGAAATAACTCAGGGAATCCCAGTTGTTCTCAAGGTTTACCTGTGTTTCTGATTGAATCTCGTCGCCACCGATAAAGCTATTCAGGAAATAACCCCCGGCAAAAGCTACAACAGCTATGATTAGTGTTGTCAATGATTTGTTGTTCATAATATTGTTTTAATAGTGTTTAATGAAGTTGCGAATTTACGAAAAAAAGAACGAACAGTATAATTCTATGGCTTTGTTGCACGAATGAATTCTCTTTTTCCGGGAGGACCGGGAATTTTTTCAACGGAGAATCCTGCTTCAACCAGGTTGCGCTTAACCTGTCCTTTTGAAGAATATGTAGTTAAAACGGCCCCCGTTTCGGCCATTTTCCAGATCCTCCTGAAGATATCTGCAGTCCACAATTCAGGTTGCACTTCCGGTGCAAATGCATCAAAGTAGATCACATGGTAACCCTGGCCCGGATCAGCTTTCCGAAAATCATTCAACTCCTTGTACAAAGTGAAGCTTTCGGAAATATTTGCTGTGTGGTTCCATGGAGATCTGTGGATTTGATCAAGAATCCCTTCTGATCCTGATCCTGTGAATCCTTCAAGATTTAATTTCTCTGCCTCTTTTTCAGAAACAGGATACTTCTCGATGGCATGGTAGTATACCTTCCGACCGGATTTTGCACATTCAAGAAATGTAAGCAGTACATTCAAACCGGTTCCCATTCCAAACTCAAGTACCTTCACTGTATCCGGTGAAGAAGAATTGAAACCTGCTTCAATGAAAATATGTTTTGATTCCATGACGGCACCATGAATGGAATGGTAATGCTCATTCAGTTCCGGAACATACAGTGTATGGGAACCATCACCTGTCTTTTTTATTTGTCTTTTCACAGGAACACTGGTTTTGTTTTGTCATTACAGGTTGTTTCAGCCATCAATTGATGCATTCATTTTTTTCCGGCGGCAACGAATAATATCATTGTCTGCAAAGATAACTGTGCAGGTAAACTTTCCTTCAGCGTGGGAAAACAATTGATTGTCCAGCAGGGGAAAGAAACTGCCTCCTGTTGAAATATTGTTTGTTCATTTGTTGTTTGATCGTTAAGAAATATAAAATGTTGCTTACTTTTAAATTTTACTTTTGAAGAAAATATTCAATTTAGGGAATCAAACTGATAAAATATGAAACCAACGCTTCTTATCCTGGCTGCCGGAATGGGCAGTCGTTATGGCGGACAAAAACAAACCGATGAATTTGGCCCGGCAGGGGAAACGATCACTGACTATTCAATCTATGATGCATTGGAAGCAGGATTTGGCAAGATCGTTTTTGTAATATCCCCTGCCATGGAGCTTGAATTCACTGAGACTTACATGGATAGGTTTCCTTCTTCACTCAATATAGAATACGTTATACAGGACGTTAAACATGTTCCGAACGGGTTTGAAGTACCCTCAGGCAGGGTTAAACCTTGGGGGACGGCCCATGCTGTATTGATGGCAAAGGATGTGATCAGGGAACCTTTTGCTGTGATCAATGCCGATGATTTCTACGGAAGACTTTCCTACAAAATTATGCACGATTTCCTGGTCAAAGCCCGGCCCGCAGAATATGCATTGATCGGTTTTACCCTGTTGAAAACAGTGTCAGAACATGGTTCTGTTGCGCGGGGGGTATGTGAGACCGATCGTGATGGAACCCTGACGGCGATCGTTGAGCGGACCAGGATATATAGTAAAAATGGAAGAATATACTATGAAGAAGATGGTAAAAATATTGATCTTGATCCCAATGTAAAGGTATCCATGAACCTGTTTGGCTTTATGCCCGATGTATTTGAACATCTTGAAAAACAATTCAGGGAATATATTGCTGAAAACATCAACAGTGCCAGGGCCGAATTTTTTATTCCGTATGTTGCCGATAACCTTATTAAAAGTGGTGAAGCGTCATTTAAAGTGCTGGGAACCTCTGAATCCTGGTTTGGGGTTACCTACCAGGATGACCGGCCGCATGTTGTTAATATGATCAATAACCTGGTAGACGAAAAAGTATATCCGTCACCTCTCTGGAAGTAAACGCTATGAGCAATCGATTGAATGATATTATCAGGTCCTTCGGGATAGACCCTTCAGCCTGTAATACCGGACCATTGGGAAAGGGACATATTCACGACACATACCTTGTGGACCGTTGTCAGGAACATCCTCCGCTGATCCTGCAGTGCATGAATCATCATGTTTTCAAGGACATTGAACTTCTTATGCGCAATATGGAGGTCATAACATCCCACATTGCCGACAAGAACAGGATAGCAGGGATTGATCCTGCCTGTTCCGGTATTGTATTGCTTGAAACAGATGAAGGCAAAAGCTGGATCGGAAATAGTGAAGAGGGATATTGGAGAATGTTCTGGTACATTGAAGATCAGATCTCCTATGAAGTGGCCCCAAACCCGGATGTTGCTTACCAGGGCGGACTTGCCATTGCAAGGTTCCAGGGAATGTTGTCCGACCTGGATCCCGATAGAATCGGAGATTCGATACCGAGGTTTCATGATTTACGCATGCGCATAGATCAATTCATGGATGCCCTCTCAACAGGGGTGAAAAAGCGAAAGGGTGTGGCTGCTGATATGATTGGCCTTTCTGAAAAATACATGCATAGAGCCATGGAAGTATATGAATTTTCAGACCAGGGGAATGTTCCCGTGAGGCTTACGCACAACGACACCAAATTCAATAACATACTGTTCCACAAATCATCCGGAAAATCAAATTGTATGATCGATCTGGATACGGTAATGAAAGGGTATTCCTGGTTTGACATTGGAGATGCCCTGAGAACATGTGCCAGTGTTGCCCCTGAAGATGAGCCCGATACCAGTAAAATTGATTTCCGTATTGAGATCTTCGAAGGATTCACCAAAGGATACCTTGCGGGGTCTTCAGGTTTTCTCACTGCGGACGAAAGAAAATTGCTGCACCGGGCCCCGGCTGTGTTTGCATATACGCAGGGACTCCGTTTCCTTACCGATTACCTGAATGGTGACACCTACTATAAAACAGAATTTGAAACACATAATTACCAGCGGGCGAGGGCCCAGTATACATTGATGGAGAAAATGATAAAGAGGGAAAATGAGATGGCAGATATTGTAGATTGAGCAAAAATATGAACCGCAAACGGATCACGGTCTTTCTCAGGAGGAGTTGGTGATCATGTGCTGTTGTGTGTTTAACCAAATGAATAAGAACTAACCAACCAGCTATTACATGATAACTCTTAGAATTACTTTTCTGGTATTTTTTTCGGGTTTGATATCACTGCTTGATGCCCAGGACCTCCCGGCATGGCAGGATCCCGATGTTGTCCATATAAACAGGGAGTCGCCTCATGCAACATTTTTCTCTTTCAGCAACGCTGAATCAGCCCTGGAGGGAATCAAAGAGAATTCCGGTAATTTCATTTCTCTTAACGGTACATGGAAGTTCAGGTATTCCGATAATCCTGCCATCCGGCCTGCGGATTTTTTTAAACCATCATACAGGACGAAGGGCTGGGATGATATCAGGGTTCCGGGCAATTGGGAATTCCAGGGATTTGGAGTTCCGATCTATGTAAACATCCCATATGAATGGACCCGGCATCCGGAACCTCCGGCTGTTCCCGTTGATCATAATCCGGTGGGCAGTTACCGCCGGGAGTTTCAGTTACCTGAAAGCTGGTCGGACAAAGATGTTTTTGTTCATTTCGGAGCTGTGAAATCCGCATTTTATGTCTGGATCAACGGAGAGATGGCAGGATACAGCCAGGGAAGCAAAACCCCGGCCGAATTCAATATTTCAGAATATGTACACACCGGAAAGAATGTCATTGCCGTTGAGGTCTATCGCTGGTCGGACGGTTCATGGCTTGAGTGCCAGGACTTCTGGCGTGTGAGTGGAATTGAAAGGGATGTTTACCTGGAGGCAAAACCAACTTTGCGGATATCTGATCTCTTTACACGTTCCGGACTGATGTTGAAAGACCAGCAGGGAACGCTCGATCTGGATATCAGGGTTTTTAACAACAGGCAATTGGATGAAAATATTAAAGTCAGGGCCAGCATCATTGATCCGGAATTTGAATCGGTCCTCTGGAACGATGAACTTTCGGCATCACTTACTGCAGGAGAAGAAGCCCTGTTACGCACTTCCGGAAAAATAAGCGGAATCGGGCCATGGAGCGCTGAGACGCCGAATCTATATACCCTGATTATGGAGGTTTTCGATGCGGGTGACAATCTTACAGAAGCAGTCTCTGCAAGAATAGGATTCCGGAATGTGGCGGTCAGGTACGGACAACTGCTTGTGAATGGCAAGCCGGTATTGCTGAAGGGAGTCAACCGCCATGAGCACGACCCGGTGACAGGTCACTACGTAAGTCGTGAATCAATGCTGAAGGACATCAAGCTGATGAAGCAGCACAATATCAATGCTGTAAGAACGAGTCATTATCCCAATGACCCTTATTGGTATGAATTGTGTGACAGGTACGGTCTGTATGTAATCGATGAGGCAAATATCGAATCCCACGGGATGGGTTATCATCCCGTGAGAACACTGGGAAATAATAAAATTTTCCTGAAATCGCATCTCGACCGGACCATCCGGATGGTGGAGCGGGATAAAAACCATCCCAGTATCATCATCTGGTCGCTGGGCAATGAAGCAGGGGATGGGATCTGCTTTGATGCTACCTATGACTGGATCAAGGCGAAGGATCCTTCGCGGCCGGTTCAGTATGAGCGTGCTGAAGGAGGAAGGAACACTGATATTTTCTGTCCCATGTATATGAAGATACCGGCCATGATCGAATATGCCATGGACATCAGGGAAAAACCTCTTATCCAGTGTGAATATGCACATTCCATGGGAAACAGTACTGGAAATCTTCAGGATTACTGGGATGTGATCGAATCGCATGACCAGCTCCAGGGTGGCTTTATATGGGACTGGGTTGACCAGGGGATGGCTGCTGAAAATGACCAGGGCGAATTTTACTGGGCTTTCGGAGGCGACTTCGGCCCGGAGGATGTGCCTTCCGATTCCAATTTTTGTATGAACGGGATCGTGTTTCCAGACCGCACAGAGCAGCCCGCTCTCGAGGAGGTAAAGAAAGTATACCAGTACATTGGTTTTGAACCGGTGCCATTTTTAATGAACAGGATTCGCATTGCCAATAAGTATGATTTTATTTCCCTTGAAGATTTCACAATTAAATGGGAGCTGATTGGTGAAGGTGAAACAGTGCAGCATGGACACATCGAAAGTCCTGCTATACTTCCCGGACAGAAAGGTGATATTGAACTTTCCATCAATGCAGATAACCTTGATCCGCGAATTGAATATTTTCTGAATTTGAGAGCAGTTGTCTGCACGGGTTCAGATATCATTCCGGAGGGCCATGTCGCAGCCTGCGAACAGTTGCTTTTCAGGGAAGGGGTACAGCCAGGCCTGGTGATGTCAGAATGGCTAAAAAGTGGAAATGAACTTCCTGAACCTGAAGAAACGGAATCTGAATTAAAGATTGTAGCAGGACCTTCAACCTTTTCAATTGATAAAAGATCAGGGTTCCTGAGTTCCATGAAGGTTAACGGAGTAGAATTGATAGAGAAAGGACCTGTTCCGGATTTCTGGAGGGCCCCGGTTGATAACGATTTCGGCAATAAGATGGACAAGCGGCTGGATTTCTGGAGAGATTATCCCCAGGGTCTTCAGCTTACAGAGTTGTCGTGGTCTCCCGACAGCACGAATTACTTTGTCCAGTGCAGGTATGCCTTTCCGGACAACAGGTCAGCCCTCTTCATTACTTACCTTTTTACCGGGAACGGGGATGTCGGGGTTGTGCAAAATCTTATCATTCACCCTGACAACAACAGGTATCCGGAATTGCCCGCCTTTGGAATGCGGATGATCCTTCCGGAAAGACTTGAAGAACTGGATTATTATGGAAGGGGACCGCATGAGAATTATGCTGACAGGAATACTTCATCACTGGTAGGGAATTATTCAGGCAAGGTATCCGGTCAGTATGTGCCTTATCCTGCGCCCCAGGAGAACGGGAATAAAACAGATGTCAGGTGGCTGGTGCTGCACGATGAAAATGGAGACGGGATGATGATCAGGGGAGTTCCTGATTTCGAATTTTCAGCTTTGCATTATCTGCGGGAAGATCTTTCACGGCGCACACCCGGGATCACTCATATGTCGGACCCGGAACACCAGGATAAAGTAATTCTAAAACTGAACCGGCGGCAGATGGGAGTTGGAGGAGATGATTCATGGGGTGCAAAAACCCATGCAAAATACAGAATGCCAGCAAAAACAATGCAATTTGTCTATATTATTAAGCCTGTGAAGGCAGGTGACAATTACTGGCAAATGGCGAAATAAATATTGAAGAAAAACAACCTTTTACCATAAAAACAAATGCCATGAAGAGAAGGACATTTATAAAAACCGGAACTGCAGGTGCAGTTACACTGATCATGCCTGAACTGTTAGCAGCTTCTTTGCAGACCAAAGCAAAAATTGGGTTCATAGGTGTAGGATTGCGCGGAAGAAGTCATTTGAGAAATCTTCTGCAGAGGGAAGATATAGTTGTTCCCGCAATTTGCGATATAAATCCGCAGGCGCTGGGGAAAGCTGAAGCAATGATTGAAGAGAATGGATTCAAACCAGCTGCCAGTTACGGGGATCATGAATATGCCTACCTGGACATGCTCGAAAAAGAGGAACTGGATGGAGTGATCATTTCCACGCCGTGGTTGTGGCACACCAGGATGTCGGTTGCTGCAATGAAAGCAGGCGTATATGCAGGAGTTGAAGTGTCAGCCGCGAACACCCTGGAGGAGTGCTGGGACCTGGTGAATACTTACGAGGAAACGGGGGTTCCGGTAATGATCCTGGAGAATGTATGTTACCGAAGGGACGTGATGGCTGTACTGCAGATGGTCAGAGACAACCTGTTTGGTGAGCTGATCCACGCCCGCTGCGGTTACCAGCATGACTTAAGGGAAGTGAAATTCAACAATGGTAAACAGGCCCACGGAGGCGGCGTGGAGTTTGGCAGTAAGGCGATCAATGAAGCTTCCTGGAGAACTGAGCATTCTTTGAAAAGAAACGCAGACCTCTATCCGACGCATGGGGTAGGACCGATCGCCACGATATTCGATATCAACCGGGGCAACAGGTTTGAATCACTGGTATCCGTTGCAACCAAGTCACGGGGGCTGCACGATTATATTGTGAGTCACCCGGAAGGAGGACCAGGTCATGAGAACGCAAAGCTTCGTTGGAAACTGGGAGATATAGTTACAACGACCATTACCACAGCCCGTGGTGAATCTGTCATCGTTACACACGATACGAATTTACCAAGGCCCTATTCCCTTGGTTTCAGGGTGCAGGGTACAGGAGGGATCACAGAATTTGATCAACATACAAAAAGGATCTTCATAGAGGGAGTGAGTGAAGGGCATGGCTGGGAAAAAATGGACAGTTTCCTTGAAAGATATGACCACCCGTTGTGGAAAAAATACGGAGACTATGCAGAAGGTTCAGGTCATGGGGGAATGGATTTCTTTGTTGACCATGCTTTTGTTGAAGTGGTCAAACGAAAATTACCCGCACCCCTTGACGCTTATGATGCTGCAGCCTGGAGCGCCATAACCCCGCTGTCTGAAACCTCCATTGCCAATAACGGGGAACCCCAGGACTTCCCTGATTTTACCCGTGGCAGATGGATGAGCAGGAAAAATGATTTCGCACCGGGGGATGATTACTGAACACAACAATACCGGCGATTTTAAATATTTCTATATTTGCGCCCTATGATTCAGGGGCAGCTAAAAATCACCCTGCAGGCAATCCTGGCGTGCTTGCTCTGGTCCTCGGCTTTTGTGGGTATTAAGTTGGGATTGCCCTATACAACTCCGCTGCAATTTGCAGGAATCAGGTTTTTTATATCCGGAGTTCTTGTATTTCCTGTTGCGCTCTATTTCAATCCCGCGTTTTTCAGGATATTGAAGGATAATATCAGGTTTATTCTGCTTATCGGACTCCTGCAGACGTTCCTGCAATATGCATTGTTCTACACCGGAATCAACCTTGTTCCCGGATCAGTAGGTGCGATTGTTATTGGTTCAGGGCCCCTGTTTATTGCCATTGTTGCACATATTGTCATGCCCGATGATAAAATTACAATGAAGAAGGCGCTTGTAATTCTGTTTGGTTTTTCCGGGATTGTGCTTGTAATTTTTGGCAGAAACAAAGGGATGTCGGGAGCAATCAACCTTTTGGGCATACTGATACTGATTGGCAACAACATCATTTCGGGTTTTTCCAATGTTATCATTGCCCTAGAAAAAAGAAGCATACCGCCGCTTGTATTGAGCTCAGTATCAATGGTGTTTGGAGGGCTGCTTCTTTTTTTATTTTCACTTCCCGTTGAGGGGTTGGATTTTTCTCCAAAACCTCCGGTATATTACTTTTCACTGGGGTGGCTCAGTATCCTCTCGGCTGTTGCAATTTCAATCTGGGTCGTTTTGCTGAAAAAACCAGGAATTGTTGTTTCTGATTTGAATCTCTGGAAATTTTTGATCCCGGTTTCCGGTGCGGCGCTTGCATGGTTCATTTTGCCTGAAGAATCACCAAACTGGATCACCCTGACAGGTATGTTGATTACGGCAGGGGCACTGATAATTTTTAACAGACTCAGCAGGATTGTTAAGCTCAAAACGGCACATAACAATAAAAATAATTCTTAGATTAGTAGGTTGTTTAAGCGATGTCTATGCCTCACCATGCAAAACGGATCATAACGTTTCTGTTCATCAGCGCAATTACTGCCTGGGTTGTTGCACAACCAAAGGCAGAAAAAGGAGTGCTTGATCTTCAGGGGTATGATTTCAGTAAAAGTGGGATACTGACCATTGAGGGGGAATGGAAATTCTTCTGGGAGCAGATTACAAATCCGATAAGCGAAGAGAATGAAGGCGGCCATTTTGTTCCGGTACCCTCTGCATGGGGACAACTTGGGGATATAGTAACTGGCATCAGACCAAAGGGTTTTGCCACCTATCAATTAAAAATACTTTTGCCCGGTGATGTAGAACGACTGGCACTGAGATTTACAGAGGTGTTTTCTGCTTCCGGATACTATATCAACGGGGTTAATATCGGCTTCAACGGATTTCCAAGTGCCAACAGGTATCAGAGCACTTTCAGTTATGCACCGGTGATGTTCGTGTTTACCCCGAAATCCAATGAGATGGATCTTGTTGTTCATGTTTCAAACTTTGAACACCGGTCAGGAGGTATCCGGGGAAGTGTTGAAATCGGGACCACAGTTGACATTATGCATGACAGGGCAAACAGGCAGTTCATGGATTTCTTCCTGATGGGTGCATTTCTGATCATCGGTATATACTTTATGGGATTGTACCTGATCCGCGCAGAATTGTACAAGTTGTTCTTTTCGCTCATATGTCTGATGATGGCATTCAGGATATTCCTGCTCAGCGATACAGCAATTTCAGACAGTTTTATTTCAAATGGTATAACCAGGTTGAGATTGGAGTACCTAAGTTTTGACATCCTTGTTCCCCTGTTTGTAATGATGATCAGGTTCATCTTCCCGGGTGATTTCCCAAAACTACTTTTTAAGATCATACTTTGGATCTGCTCACTGATGATCCTTCTTGTCATTTTCAGTCCTGTGAGCCTGTTTTCAGAGGCGTATAATTATTACATGTATTTTGTCTTTTTGGCGCTGGCTGTTATCCTATATACAATGATCATTGCGTGGGTCAGAGGAAGGAAATATGCGCCGGCATTTGCCATTGGCCTGGCCATTGTGGCAATTGGGGCCATTAATGACATGCTTTATGTCGCTGATTGCATCAATACTGGATATATATCACATGTGATGATGTTTGTTTACCTGGTTATTTATGCAATGATTTTTTCAGGCAAAGGGAACCATGATTTTAAAATGGCAGAAAAGCTTTCCAAGGAAAATACCACGATCAGGGAGCAACTGGAAATGCTGGTTGAGAAGAGAACCAAAGAGTTAAATGAAAAATCGCTTGCGCTCACCGAACAGCAGAAGAAGCTCAGCAAATTTAATTCTGATTTGCAAAAAGAGATCAATATTCGTAACAGTTTTTTTGCTATCCTGGGGCATGACATCAGGGGGCCCGTTGGCTACATCAGGCAGGTTCTTGAGATGCTTGCCATCGGTCAGTTAAAGCAGAAGGAGGCACAGGAGATGATCATGCTTGCTGCCGAAAGCTCTGGGGCGGTTTTGAATCTGCTTGAGAATCTGCTTGCCTGGGGAAGAACAAAGACAGGGGAGCTTACCCACATCGTTGTAAAGTTTGAACTGAAACCTGTAATAAATGATACAATGTCCTTGTTCAGGCTACCGTTAAAGGAAAAAAACATCAACCTGGAAATAAATATTTCAGAAAGTCTGAGTGTCTTTGCCGACAGGGAGCATGTTAAACTGATCATCAGGAACCTGGTCAGCAATGCCGTGAAATTTACCAACCCGGGGGGAAAGGTGTCAGTAAATTCCTATTTCAGCCAGGCGAACCGAAAAGTTCTGATCGAAGTTGAAGACAACGGGATTGGCATGAGTTCATCGCAACTTGAGGCGATCTTTTCTAACGGAGAAACGAAATCAATCCCAGGTACCCGCAACGAAAAAGGAACCGGCCTCGGACTGAAATTATCCAGGGAATTGGCGGAAATGAATCACGGTTGGATCAAGGCTGTGAGTCGCAAGGGCGCCGGCAGTAAATTCAGCGTCGGTCTGCCCGCTTCCGAAGAAGATCTTTAGTGCATTACTTTTTTCCGGGTTCAAGCGACCTGATACTTATCTTTGCAGGTTCAAGTCCGTCACTGCTTGCCTTGATTATCAAATCTCCCGGTTCCATGGTTGACTGAACAATCAGCAGCTGTGTTCCCCTGTGGGCTCGTTTTTTATGGGAATAGTTCGGGTTGTGATCAGCAGGATCACCATTATCGATCGCGAGGATGTTTCCGGGCCCCTGAACCTTATAGCTGATCAGGTGATTGGAAGTTGGGTATGTAATACCTGCAGAATCCGTCACGCTCGTTCTTATGTGAACAACATCCTTTCCATCGGCCAGGATGTCCGGGCGATCAGGATCCATATGAATTCTCAGGGGTTTCATGGATGTTATCAGAGAGTCTGTTACGAAAAAGAGACTGCCTTCTTCATCCCTGCATGCCGCTCTTGCCATTATGATCCCGGGTTTGTACCGTACAGTTGTTTTTATCACTCCATCCAGGAAATCTTCTTTTTGTTTTTTATCTGCAAGTACTCCATTGACGGTCAGATCAACGTCACTGCAGTTGGTGTACACGACAATTTGAAGCTCCTTTTCATCATTTCCGAAATTCCAGTGCCTTACAACAGGAGCATCAAACCAGGGAGCCTGCCATGAATTGAGGTTGTTCAGTGAATCTGCAAGTGCCTTATCCAGCACTGCGATTTTTACCATGGGTTCTTCTGAATATATGCTTTGCGTAAAATAAGTACCAGGTTTAATCTCGCCACTTGTTGTTAACAATCCGTTCCTGAATGTGTGGTCCGGCCATCCCATGGTTTCACCAAGGTAGTCGATCCCGGCCCAGATAAATTGTCCTGCAACAAAAGGTTTCAGATCAAACCATGCATTGTCACGATAGCTGATCTTCTGAAATTCCGATCGCCTGTCCTTGTTGTATCGCCTGGTTTCTGATGCAAGCCAGATCTTGTCCGGGTATTTCCTGTGCCACGAAGGAAAAGAATCTGTGCGGTAATTATAACTAACAAGCGGTGAAACATGTATATAGCTGGATGGTACTTCGCCAATGTCTCCAGAATAATCCGGATGCAGTCCGCAAGTAAACATTCTTGAGCTGTCCTGGCTTTCTGCGATCCGGATAAGCCGGCGGTACCATTGAACCCCGAGCTCAGGATTCTCCAGTTGCTCAACCGTTTCATTTCCAAGACTCCATGCAATAACACTGGGATGGTTGATGTCCCTGTTTATAAAATATGTCAGGTCCTTTTCATAGGATCCCGGAAAATCGAATGCGGGCAGGTCTTCACTCCATTGCAGTTCCCATTTGTCGTACATTTCATTGATAACAAGGAAGCCCATCCTGTCGCAGAGATCCAGCAATTCCGGTGAATGCGGGTTGTGTGCAAGCCGCAACGCATTTACCCCGATCTCCCTGAGGGTCTCCAGCCTGTATTTCCAGGTTGCTGCCGGAACAGCTGCTCCAAGTGCACCCCCGTCATGGTGAATGCATACACCTTTTAAAATTACCTTTTTACCATTGAGAACGAATCCTGAATCGGGAGTAAACTGGGCATCCCTGATCCCGAACATTGTTCTAATATTGTCTGTAACCTGTTTTTTGTGTATTATGAAATTGCGAACCTCATAAAGGTTCGGTGAATCGGGAGACCAGGGCTCTGGAGATTCTATATGGTAATCCTCGGTATAACTCCTGGTTGATTTTCCATCAATCGACCTTGCTGTAATTTTACTTTCGATCAGGTTGCCCTCCGGGTCCAACAGGTCGGTCCTGACCTTGAACCTTTTAAATTTGCGGTCGTTGTTAACTACGTTCTGAGTTACAGTTATGAATTGCCGGCTTTCATTTTTGTAGCTGGCTATTTTTGTATTAAGAACGGGAAAATGTAGTTTTTCAGTAGCAATGATCCGCACATGCCTGTAAATTCCTGCACCGGAATACCACCTGTCTGAGGGCAGTTTTGAACAGTCTGTCCTTACAGCAATGATGTTAATCGTATCTTTTACAAGGTAATCGGTTACGTCAAGATCAAAACCAATGTATCCATACCCCTGGCGTCCTGCATAATGACCATTTACCCAGATGTCAGCATTCATGTAAACACCTTCAAAGGCAAGATAGAACTGGTCCTTGCCGGCATAATCTGAAACATCAAGGTGCTTACGGTACCAGCCGATACCCCCGGGATAAAATCCGCCTGCAGTACCCGAGGGATTGTCTTTATTTACCGGCATACGGATCATCCAGTCATGCGGGAGGGCCACAATTTCCCAATCTGCATCATCAAAGCCGACTTTGCTGAACGCAGAGTCATCCTGCATTGTAAATCGCCAGTTAAGGTCAATGTATTGATCGATCCTTGATTCGCTTTTCCCCGTTTTGAGTATGATCCAGGTGGATAAGCTGAAAACGGTTACCAAGGTTATCCAGTGTATTGGTTTGACCATAGATCTCCGTTTTTAGATAACAATGATTCAAAACGTGCAATAAACTTTTCTATCGACTCAGCATGTGCTGCCTTCAATCTCCGGTTCACTGCCGGCTGTGAGATCCCTAATTCTTCGCTGATCTGGTTCTGATTTTCCCCCGATAAACTCAGGAACAAAGCTTCAGCCTGCTCATCCGACCAGTCATGAATAACGGAATCCATAAAACCGCATGCAACCTGAAATTCAGCATTCAAATCATCATTCAAAGTCTTGATGCTGAGCCTCTGGTTTCTTTTCATTTTCCTCAATTCATCAGCAGCAATCCTGAAAGCAGTCCCATCTGACTCCCGCAATGCCTCCTGCAATAATTCTGCAGGTGCGATTCCGAATGACAACCGGAGGTCTGCTCTAATGTTGAGTTCCCTGTAAGCGCGCAACCTGAAGTCACTGGCAAGCATGATCATCGCTTGCAGAGATGTCGCCGGATTGTTCGTAATGGATAGAAATTCATCCAGCCTGATGATCTCATAATCTATTTTTTGCAGATTTCTTTGCCGCATTGTAACATCGCGGAAAGAGGCCCTGATGATATCCGGGATCCTGCCAAGATGATCCTGAGGCAACTTCCTGGTTTCAGCCAGTTCACCCGCTATTACGGCATAAATTTTATCTGGCATAATATGATGATTAACGAAAAATTATTATTAGATAAAATATTATAAAAAAATAGAAAGTAAATATATAATAAAAATAGATTATAAATAATCGATTAATCATAATTCTATATATTTAGAATTATTCTAAGCTAGTTTTATTTTTGCATTGCATTCGGTATGTTTTGAATTTCATGGTCATTTTAATAATTTTCAATCTGTCAACCAATTCCCTGTATTCGTTGTTGATATTTCAGAAATCTTATAATTAACCGTAAATTGCGTGTTGAAATTAACCAGGAACCTGATGAATAAATTGATTTTCATTACGATGATATCAGCAGGCTTGTTTTTGACCAGGCATGCTCACAGTCAGACAAGCGATGATTTTGTGAACGATATGGTGGACAGGATCAATGTCTATTTTATGAGCAGGGCACATGACAATGTTTTTGTTCATACCGATCGATCTGTCTATTTTTCCGGAGATTACATATTGTTCAGCGCTTCTGTAACCGATGCTGCCAACCTTCGTCCTTCCGACCGGTCAGGAACATTGACATTGATGTTGATCAACGGTCAGGGAGCAGAGGTACTCAGTGCCTCCTTTGAGGTCATCCATGGTTTTTCGGATGGAAGTTTCAGGTTGCCTGAAGATATGGACCAGGGAAAATACCAGCTGGTCTGTTACGTGATGAATGGTGATGTCATTACGGCGAACAAGGTGTTCAATAAGGAATTGATCATCACTGATCCTGAGAACCAGTTAATGGCAGATTATCAACTAGAAAGGGAGTTGTATGATGCCGGGGATGATTTTGAACTAAAGCTGCAATTTTTCGGGTACAGGTCACGTCCTGTATCCAATGTAAAGATCGGTTATAAAATTATAAATGGAGAGCAGACGATTGATTCAGGGAAAGGCAAAACAGGCAAAGATGGAACATATATCATGAACTCATCTGTTCCCGGAGCACCGGAAGGCAATCTTGTAGTGGAAATTTCTGCGCAGAAGCGCCGGGAAGGGCAGTCTTTTCGCATACTCATTCCTACGGAAAAAGTACCGGATATAGCCAGTGAAAAGCAGGAAAACAATGCAGTTCAGATTGAGCTTGACAGGATATCCGACAGGCGGATCGCAATGAAAACCCGTTTTTCCGGTTCAGGCATTGATGAGAACAAACAGGTTGTTGTCGCCTTGTTCAGAAAGGGACTGTTGTATTGGTCTGCACCGGGAAAATTATCGCAGACCCGTGAACTGACACTCCCCGTTGGGAACATTCCATCAGGGATCCTGCAGGTTGCATTGTTTGATATTGAAGGACAACTTCTTGGAGAGAAAATGATCTTTTTAGAGCGGGAGGACAAACCTTCAGTATCGGTTCATACTGAAGCGGAATCGTACAGGAAAAGGCAACCGGTCCGGGTTGATGTCATGCTGGATACCAATTACTTCAAAAATATTCCATCTGGTTCAAGGCTTTCTGTTTCGGTGGTCCCGGAGGAACTGTCTGCAGGACCGGCAATTCCCGTGGATGATTACCTTCTGATTGGCGCAGACCTTCAGCAGGAAGTCAAATATAAACTTGCAGAGATTCGTGGTTCTTCCGGAAGCAGTGAGAGGCTCAACAGGATGATCAATGCATGCGACAGGAACGGTTATACGTGGGATTTTATCCTGGGCAGCAAGGAAGCTGCCATTTCAGGCGAATCAGAAGATCTTGCGGGAGAATTCATGCACAGTGATTTCTTCCCATCTTACTTCAATGCTCCTAAAATGAAGGATTTTTCACTTGGGATAAAAGACAAAAGACATCCTGACGCTGAAGAACTCAATTACAAAAAACAGCTTGAAAGCGGCATTTCTGTACTTGATGTGGTACGTACCATCAAGCCTTTCACGATGGACGGGAACAAGATCATATTTGCAGGAACGACCAATTCCATAAATTTCCAGCAGGGAGCACTCATTGTTATAGACAACCAGCAAATGGGGGAGGATGCTTCCATCCTGAGAACCATACCACCCGCACAGGTTGAATCGATTTTTGTATCAACGGACCCCGGTGATATTCACCAGTACACAGGTCTGAATGTTGTTGGCATCATCGAGATTACCATGATAGGATATGGCTCAGAATCGAGATTGTCTGATGAAACACCGAGGGACAAGGTTGTAACCGATTCATACGGGAAATACCTTCCGGGTTATCCCGATTACAGTATTGAAAGTGATGCTACATCGGTGCTTACTGACCATCGAAGGCTATTGTACTGGAATCCTGATCTGCTATTGGAGGATAATGGCAGATCTTCATTTGAATTCTATACATCTGATATGCCCGGTACTTACAAGGTTACAGTACAGGGTATGATTGGCACCTACCCGGTGGCATTCAGCAAAAAGATTGCCGTGAAATAAAAAGGGCCAGGTGCTAAAGGCCAAAGGCCAGGTCAATATATTTAATCATTTGCTGCGCATGCTGATCATCTGGCATGTTATTTGAACTCATTACAACGTTTTTATTAATTGTGTGTTATATAGTGTCAGAAAGAAAACTTATATTATTTAACCGTGCTTGATGATCAGAAACATTTTCCATACATATCCATTGGCCAGAAGCGTTGTGTTGCTTCCTGTGATACTTTTGTTTGGCCTGCAAAGTTGCAAAAGGGATTTTCCGGAGGTATTTCCAACCCAGTACAACTGGGAACCGTTCCTTGCATTTCCAATCGGGGAAGTTGAATTCGGATTAAGAATTCCATCTGGATTTGATACGTTATTGCTTGAGATAGATCCGGTCAGTGGAAGGCCTTACTGGGATTTGCTTGACAGCATCCCTATGTCAGGCGGAATAGATTTTGATTTTGAAGAGGTGCTCGGCAAGCGGGAGGAGATCAATATGGCAATATTGCGTTTCAATACATACAATGGTTTTCCGATTGAGGCAGAGATACAGGGATACGTAGAGGATGAATATGGTACAGTCATTGATTCCCTTTTCAATCCGCTTATGGTCATGGAAAGAGGCGAGCTGCTGTCGGGGGGTGAAACTGCTCGCTATGAACATACCATGAAAGAGGTATATTTTGATGCGGAGAGACTTGACATCCTGCTGCAGGCAAAGTATTTCAGGTTCAAAGGAAGGATGAGCAGTGTAGCCTATTTTCCTGAATATATTTTTATCGTACAAATTGGTGCAGTACTTGGCATCAAATCCGATCTTTAGTTTCAACAGGACGGGTACTTAAAAAAGGAAATACATTTTTGCGAACCTGTTTTAACACATATTGTCCCTTGAAATTCAGGATCCCCGCGAAAAAGGTCTCAGGATTTCTGTATATGCTTATGCTGTTGACTGCAGCCATGGTTGCACCGGCCCAGCAAAGCAACACCCTGTTCCTGATGCATTCCGTTCCGCAGTCGAACCAGCTGAACCCGGCAGTCCAGCTCCGTTGTAAATATTTCGTCGGGATACCCGTTTTGAATACACTGCACTTTAATTATTCAAATACTTCATTTACTTTCAATGACATAGCCAATGAGAGCATGCTTGAGCTGGACAAGGTGTATGATTTCCTTGATCGCAAGAACGGCATTTTCGCAGAAGCAATAGCTTACCCTGTTTCACTGGGATACAGGATGGGTGACAGGTATTTTACGTTTTCTGTGGCCGATAAATTCAGCACGTATAATTCGTTCTCTAAGAAACTGGCAGGATTGTTATTGTACGGAAACTATCCTGAATATGTGGGTGATCCGCAAAGATTTGACAATACAAGGGTCAATGCTTCCTATTACCGTGAATACAGTGCAGGATATGCATTTTTTCTTGATAAATATACACGTGCAGGGGTACGTGCCAAACTGCTGTTCGGGAAGGCAAATATCAATACCGGTTCCTCCCGTGTATTGCTTGGAACCGACCCGGTCAGGTTTGATCTTACTGTAGCTGGAAATGTACAATTGAACAGTTCGTTGCCTATTGTAATTGAACAGGGAGGTGACAGTCTGATTCGGAGCATTAGCTTCCAGGAGCTGAACTATTTTTCTTTGCTGATGAATCCGCGCAACGTAGGTGTTGCAGCAGATTTTGGGATCATCAGCGAATTCAGCGACGAGATCTCTCTTTCTGCCAGCATTCTCGACCTTGGAGTTGTCAGGTACACCCATGATACATACAATGTGGGGAGTGAAGTGGATTTTTTCTATGCAGGAGCCTCCGAGGGTACGGACTTTTCGACAGCAGCATATTTCAGGGACCTGACAGATTCGATCATGAACGATATCAAATACGGTGTGACACAGGAATCCTATTTTGCCCCGCTGCCCCTTCAGGTTTTTCTTGGAGCGGAGATCAGGTGGAGCAGGGATATTACGCTTGGACTCGTGAACCGGAACGTGCTTGTTAACAGGAGAATCAGCAGTTCATTGACAGCTTCCCTGAATGCCGTTATCCGCAAACATTTCAGGGCGAGCGTCAGCCTTTCACACCTGAACAATACCATTATGAATTTTGGTGCGGGGTTGGCATATACGGGTGATAATTTTCAGGTATATGCGGTCTCTGATAATGTGTATGGACTATTTAAACCACTGGACGTCAGAACAGTAAATATAAGGTTTGGGATGAATTTCATGCTTGGTTGTCCATTAAAACCCGGGAAGGTTCATCGCAACAGGAATACCATGCTATCGGGTAAATGTGCATGGATGGAAAATAAAACCCGTCGCAAGAGAAACATCTTTAAAAGATGGTAACTGGTTAAACCACTATTTTTTACTAATTGCGACTTTTATTTGCTTTTTTTGCCTGTCTGCCTGGTACCTGTACAGATTTTGCTTCAATACCGGGACCGGTGTTTGAAACCTATTGATTCATTAAAGCAGCGGCCTGTTTGGTGCTGTGTTTTGGTTCATACAACAAAAGGTATTCTGAATTGTATTCGGGATGGTCTTTCACTTCAAGTACCAGTTTGAAACGATCCGTTTTCCAGTGTGGAAGTTTTCCCCTTGCAGTCGGACCTGCAAGATTATCATTGGCGGGCACTTCACCGTAGTTCCAGGTCATCAATACAGCTTCTTCTTCACCTGCAACAAGTTTGATCTTAATTTTTCCTCCGGGAAGCGCTGAAAACCGGTCATTTAACATGAAGACTTCGGTATCGAAGATTTCACCTTCACGCCATTTGAATTTTTTGATCCTTGCACTTGCCAGTACGGGTCTGCATGCATCACCAACCCCCTTCAGGGCAGGTTTTGCGATGTTCGGATAATTAATCAGGCTGTTGTTTGCAGCAGTGGGCCATGGCTCGTTGAAACACCAGTTAAGTGCCATTGCACAGTAGGGTTTTTGTCTTCTTGCTTCTTCATAGATAGCTTTGTAGCCCTCTACCTGTATCAATTGGCCGTTTTCAACCAGTTCTTCAAGGGCCTTTGAAGGGCCAAAGTAATCTTCAATCATATCCTGCATCAGCCAGGTGTTGCCTACCCAGGCTTTGTATGCATGATGACTTTCCCATGAGGTTCCTGGTTTTGGCGGCCAGAGTTCATTTTCCGGGATGATGGACCGCAGGACCTCCACAGAACTGGGAGAGGGCATACCAAATTCTGTGTAGGCCGTAAAATGCGCCCTCTGCATTGTTGAATATACCTCTTCACCGGTGTTCATGTCCCTGAAAACATAGTGTCCGTGGCCCATACCCTCCAGCGGTGAAGTATTGATATAGGGAGTGTGCGGGTCCAGTTCAAGGCACTGGCTGTTCAGCAGCCTCAGGGCAAGGGACTGATCCGTCATCCGGCTCCAGGAATTGAAAAGTTCATTGCCTCCCGACCAAATTGCAAGGGAGGGATGCCTGCGCAGCCTTTTGATAATGGATCCTGATTCCTGTTCAAGGACTGCCAGGTATTCAGGCGTGCCTTTATAGTTGTTGCAAGCCAGTGGAAATTCCTGCCATACGAGGATTCCCTTTTCATCGCAAAGATCATAGAATGATTGTTTGTTCACAATGCCACCTCCCCATACGCGCAGCATATTGAAATTTGCATTAAGCGCGCGGTTGGTAAGTTCATTATACCTTTCCCTTGTGATTATACCAGGAAAGATCTCGGGATTCACCCAATTGGTTCCCTTGGAAAATATCCTTTTTCCGTTCAGCTCGAGCTGGGCGGGAGCAACATTCCTGGATTTCGGGAATCCTTCGGGACCCCTCCATGCACCTTCACTCATCACGAGCCTCACACGGCGGAAGCCAACACTGGTCTCTTTCCTGTCAATGGGGTTGCCCTGATCATCAAGAAGGGTTGCAACGGATTGATACAGGTAAGGTTCTCCGTGGTCATGGGTCCACCAGAGCTCCGGATTTTCAAGTTCAGCATCAATTACCGCATTGTTGTTTCCCGGGCGGATCTCTTTGTCAATTTTAATATTTCCTTTGGCATCAATAAGCTGCCATTGCAGGATTTTCCCATTTAGCTCTTCTCCCGTGATGTGCAGGTCGATCGAAGCAGTTGACAAGGTTTCATCGAGTACATAATTCATAAACAGATCATCCAGATGGGTGCCGGGGCGAATTTCCAGGTAGGTGTCATCCCATATCCCGGAGGGAATCAACCGGGGATGCCAGTCCCAGGAATAACTGACTGCAGGCTTGACACTCTGAGCTGCCTGGCTCCTGTTCTCCGGGTGCTTGTGCATTTTTGGAACCGGGAAGATACTGACCTTCAATTCGTTTGTTTTATCAAGAAGACCGGTTAGTTCGATCTTCACAGGGGTGAACATTCCTTCCTGGTGCAGCAAAACCTTTCCGTTCAATGCAATTTCAAATTCATAATCGATCCCTTTTGAAATGAAATAGAGCTTTTCACCTTTCTCAATATCTGGTTCGGGAAATTCAGTCCTGTAGGTAAAATATTCATCCTCCATCCACAAATAATCCTTCCAGTTTTCTGCATAAGCATACGGACCGTATTTTTCAGCACTGGCTATATCAAGTTGAACGGCACCCGGTACTTCGGCACCGGTGGTTTTTACCTCCTCTGATCCCGGCAGGGAATATTCAAGTTTCCAGTTGAGCTGCATTCTTTCTGGATTATTTCCCGGTTGAGAATGAATTGTTAAAGTCATTGCTGACAGTAGGATTGATAGTACTGTAGTTTTCATGCTTGCTAAAATAACGAAATGTTTTTATCTGGCATAAATATCCGGGAAAACTGCAGACATTATCATCTAAAATCATTATTTTTAATTATCCAATAAATTTTGATCAACATGAAAAAATATTTTGCATTGCCAGGTTCATTATTGGTTGTATTTCTGCTGGTTTTTGCTTCATGCAATGACGGTGCGGATCGTTCAGAAAGCATACCTGATTTCACCGGAAAACTGACGCAGGAGGAAATTGAAGCCGGTGTAATGACTCCCGAAATCCTCTGGAAATTCGGAAGGGTGGGGGAGCAGCGGCTCTCACCGGACGGGAAAAATGTATTGTATACTGTTACCAGGTACGACGCAGCCACAGAAGCACGCTCTTCCGATATATTTGTAACGACAACCGCTGGTACTGACCTGCTGCAACTGACAGAAAGTGGCGGATCTGCTTACAATCCAAGATGGAAGCCCGGGTCGGACAGTATCGGATTCCTCTCGAATGCATCGGGTGAGATACAATTGTGGGAGATGGACATCAATGGACTGGAAAAAGTGATGGTCTCTGAAATTGACGGCGGCATCAACGGATTTGAGTACTCGCCTGACGGGTCAAAGATACTGTACCTGACCGAAGTTAAGTACAGGAAGTCCCTTGATGAGATCTATCCAGATCTTCCCCAAGCAAATGTCCGTATCATTGATGAATTGATGTACCGGCACTGGGACCATTGGGAAGATGAATACGTCTCTCATATTTTCGTGGCAGACCTTACAGCCAAAGGATTGAAGCGCCATTTTGACATCATGGAGGGGGAACCCTATGAAGCGCCGCTTTCTCCCTGGTTTGACCAGGCCGGGATCACGTGGAATGCAGACGGTACAAAGGTTGCCTATTCCTGCAAAAAAATGAGCAGGAATGAATATGCCATCAGTACCGATTCCGATATTTATTTGTATGACATTCAATCACGGACGACAGAGAATCTTACAGAAGGAATGGATGGGTATGACAGGTATCCTACATTTTCACCCGATGGGAAGATGATGGCATGGCAGAGCATGGAGACGCCGGGTTTTGAAGCGGATAAGGAACGGTTGATGCTGAGGGACCTCGAAACCGGCGAGATCAGTTATCTCACCGGGAATTTCGATCAGAATGTTTCCAACCTGGTTTGGTCGGAAGACAACGGTACCATCTGGTTCATCACCGGGCATCACGCGACTTACCAGGTTGGCAGGATCGATTTGGACTCTATGGATATTGAAATGGTAACCGAAGGCATTCATGATATTACATCGTTTGATATGGCCAACGGTGTCATAACGGCATCAGTCATGTCGATGCAAATGGCAACGGAGCTTTTTAAGATCGATCCGCAGACCGGGGGTTTGATGCAAATAAGTTTTGTTAACAAACATATCTATGATCATATCGAAATGGCAGAAGTACGGTCGAGGTGGGTTCCCACAACGGACGGGAAGGAGATGCTTACCTGGGTGATCCATCCCCCGGGGTTTGATGAAACCCGGGAATACCCGGCGCTCCTTTATTGCCAGGGAGGACCCCAGAGCGCCGTCAGCCAGTTCTGGTCCTACAGGTGGAATTTCCAGATGATGGCATCGGGTGGATACGTTGTTGTAGCTCCCAACAGGCGAGGGCTGCCTACTTTCGGACAGGAATGGAACGATCAGATTTCGACGGATTATGGTGGTCAGAATATGCGGGATTACCTTTCAGCAATCGATAACCTGGCAGGGGAGCCTTATGTGGATGAGGATCGGCTGGGAGCGGTAGGTGCAAGTTACGGGGGGTATTCTGTTTTCTACCTGGCCGGCATCCATGAGGGAAGGTTCAAAACTTTCATTTCCCATTGCGGGATATTCAATACGGAAAGCATGTACACAGAGACAGAGGAGATGTTCTTCGTCCACCACGACAATGGCGGAGCCTACTGGGATGTCCCCAAACCCAGGAACTATTCATTTTCACCGCACCTGAAGGTAAAGAACTGGGATACACCGATACTCATCATTACAGGGGAATATGATTTCAGGATCCCCTACACACAGAGTATGCAAGCATTTAATGCTGCGCAGCTGCTGGGCGTACCCAGTAAATTGCTGGTATTTCCCGATGAGACCCACTTTGTCACCAGTCCACAGAACGCCATCCTATGGCAACGGGAATTCAGGGGATGGCTGGATAAGTATTTGCAGGGCCAGGTGCCAATACGAAGACAATGAAAATTTCGATTTAGTAAGCGTCTGAAAGAAAACCCGCCCTATTGGTCAATTCATCAAACAAAATTTTTTCAAAAAAAAGAAATATATATTTATATAGTAAAATAAATATATATTTCTTAGTTTGCGATTTGTATTCACTTTATTATTAACACATTTCAATAACGAGCAATCCCTCGACACTTCGGCACTTCGACTTCGCTCAGTACAGCGCTACGCTCAGTGCAACGCTTCGCTCAGGAACCGGCTGGTTGGGGTGTGAGGTGGGAAGATCGAGCTTGTCGAGATCGGTACCTGACAATAAAGACCGGTTCCTGAGCGAAGAGGTGAGCTTCGCCGAACCTCGCGTCGAAGGACCCGGGATAGTCTCCCCCCTTTTCCTATACGTAATTATGAGCTTCGTCGAACCTCGCGTCGAAGGACCCGGGATAGTCTCCCCCCTTTTCCTATACGTAATTATGAGCTTCGCCGAACCTCGCGTCGAAGGACCTGGGGCAATAATTCCGATCTTTTCCTCTATGTATAAATGTGATAACCGTTTAGGAATTACGAACCGATTCGCCGCGGCGAAGAGCTCATGATCCCGACAATCAGTCGGGAGAATAATTACGAATTACTGACTGTTGTCGTATTATGTTAACTTTAATGCATCTATCATTAACAATTTATATGAGATCTTCTGAAAAAGTTTTATACAAGGTTATATTTGTTTTGACTTGCTTACTTGTTTCTATTCTACCGGCAAGGTCCTCTGATATTGTAGACATAACTCCCGTTACGAACAAGATCCTGCTAGTGGTCTTTGATGACGGAACGGTTGTTTATCCCAGCGACCTTCAGGTTGACAGGCTTGCCATTGACGCTGCCACTGACGTTGTAAGCTATACAATAACCAGCGATACGGATGCAGAGTACTCCCCGGCTTTGCATCCGGTTGATATAGGCCGCAAGAGCAAGGGCACCGAGTTTGTAAAAGATGCGCCATGGGGCGGTAACTCCTTCGATCCGCGGTCCAAACCATGGGCATCTAAGCATTTTATCTACCTGTTCCTGGAAAATGAACTTAAATCTGGGAACACCTATGTCCTCCAAACGGGTAACCTTGCAGCGAATGGAAGCGAATGGAGCTTCACTTTTGATGAAAAGGAGTTAAGAAGTGAATCGGTGCATGTCAATACCATCGGATACGAGACCAATGCTCCGAAATTAGGGTATGTTTACCAATGGATGGGAGACAGGGGCGGACTTGATCTTACTGCATACAACGGGAAATCATTTTATGTATATAAGGATGGGGTTGTTGATCCCGTATTTTCAGGAGTACTGAAGAAGCGGAAGTCTGCCACGAATGCTGAAACGGGTCAGCCCAATGATACGCCGGACCGCAATTTCCTTGGTGCGGAAGTTTATGAATGCGAATTCACTTCGATCACGGATAACGGAATCTATGAGCTTGTGGTTGAGGGAATGGGCTGTTCCTTTCCTTTTAAGATCGGTAATGATGCTTTATGGAATGCATATTACACGGTCGGTCGCGCACTTTACCACCAGCGCAGCGGTATTCGACTTGCACCTCCATACACTGAAGAGGGTTACATCCGCCCGGTGAATCAGAATACAAAAGTGACCAGTGATGACGGCGCCGATTTCTCCGGTCAGTTGCTTTATTCTGATTTTCCCTATACCAGTTGGCAGAACGGGGATGGAGGAGGCAGTTCACAGGCTGCGATCCGCGATGCTGCTGAAGGGAATGTCCTCGACGTTGTGGGATGGTACCATGACGCAGGAGATTGGGATGGTTATTTTTCACACCAGCGGATCCCCCCACTTTTGATGCTTACCTATGAATTTTTCCCGGAAAGATTTGCAGATGGTGACCTGAACCTGCCTGAATGCGGGAACGGCATACCTGATATCGTGGATGAAGCATCCTGGCTCATCAAGTTCAATTACCGTCTCAGGAAGGAACTGATGGACAAAGGCTATTCAGACGGAGGTGTCGGGGGTGCCAGGGTTTGTCCGGATGTTTACAACGAAGTGGAGGGCAATGCACAGAGCAATAAACCTTCCTGGCAGGATTACAGGCATTACGTGGTCACACAGGCAGATCCTTTCATGACTTATCTCTATGCAGGTCAGGCTGCGCAGTTTGCGCTGATATTGGAAAAATTAGGAAAAGATCCACATGCTTTCCCGGTAGAGATGCTGGACCATGTGGATCTACAATCCATGACCAGGGATACGGTAGACTGGGAGAAAGAGGCAATTGAAGCCTATGCATGGGCCTCTGCACCTGGAAACCAGCCTGAGAGCAACAACAATTTCGGAGGACCGCTTGGAATTTACAGGATGTATGCAGCGGCAAGTCTTTACAGGCTGACCAACGAACCTATATATCATGATGCAGCCTTGCTGGAATTGGAAGAGATAAGAAACAAAACCCGCCTTGCAGAGGATGAGCGATATGGAGTTTATACCTACCTGTTGGCCGATAATTATTCAAAGGATAGAATTCTCGAAAAAGATCTTGTTGATGTTGCTGCAGGAAATGCAGAGTTCAACGGGATGGTCGCAGCAGAGCAACGTGCATGCCGCTATGGGGGCGTCTTTGATATGCCCATGCTTGTGGGACAGGCAACCACTCCGAAGATCTTTGAGGTTATGATGGCATATGGAATTACAGGTGAAAAGGAGTACCTTGATGTGGCGCACACCACGGCAGATTATTTCCTTGGTTGCAATCCCCTCCATACCACCTGGGTCACCCATCTGGGCCCCCGGCCCGCTGAGGTTGGGTTTCATCTCGACAGCAGGTACAACAACGACTGGGTGGTTTACCCCGGATTTATCCCTTATGGTCCGTGGTCTATGTCCTATGGTTATGATCCCTATACCTGGACCATCGATGGTGTTGAATATGAAGGAGGACATGGCCCATGGAACAAGGACTGGGCCAACTTTTCCCAGTACCCGTTCATGGAGGAATGGCCGGGTCACGAAAGATGGAACAGCAATATCCATGCACCCTTGTCTTCTGAAAATACTGTGCATCAGAACGCTGTTTATGGTTTGCTGACCTATGGCTTTGTTAACAACAGGCACAATGAAAATGCAACATCTGCCAAACCGGTAACAGCGCTGAATATCAATAAGCCGGAAACAACACTTTCTAAGCCCGGGAGCATTGATACACTTAAAGTTACCATTGACCCGGAAGATGCCACCTTTCCGGCGCTGGCATGGACATCATCTGACAGCCGGATTGCCCATGTGGATGAGATGGGAAGAGTAACCGGTGTAACAAGCGGCACCTGCACCATAACCTGTTCAACATTGGATGGTTCTGTTGAAGCAAGTTGCAATGTCATTTGCGATTGGGAGGAGATCGCTGTGGATTCGATCTCGGTTGAACCTGACTCCCTCAGCCTGGTCGAGGGTCAGACAGCATACCTGGATGTTTTTTTTTACCCGGACAGTGCAACGAATAATTTTATCGATTGGTCATACAGCGTTGAAGGAATTGTCAGTGTCGACGAAAATGGTATCCTTCATGCAATTGCACCCGGAGAAGTACATGTAATTGCCACTTCACTGAACAGTTCAAGGAGAGATACATGCAGCGTAACAGTCATTGCAGCATACGATTATATTGTAGCTGATTTTGACAGTGTGGTCCCGGTCCTCTCTTCACCCATGCCGGAAGTGGCGCAATTGTATACTCCCGGGGGCAGTTCTGACATTGCTGCGGCCAATCCCCTGAAGGTTGCATCCAATAACAGTGAAAAAGTGGTGCAGTACAACAAACCTGCAGGTGATTACAAACTGATAGGTATTGTGCTTCCAACCGACCACCCGCAGGACCTGGATAAATTCAGCCAGTTCAGGTTCAAGTACTTTGGGGATGGGATCGAAGCATTCTATATACAATTGAAAGACACAACCGGTGAAACAGGCAATGAATTCACAGCACCCGTAGCGGGTGAAAATGCATGGAAACTTTTTGCATATGACCTGGATGTGAATTATGCACTGAAGCAATTCAATGTTTTTGTCAATCCTACCGGTAACATGCCTGCCATGACATGCTTTTTTGATGACTTTATACTATCGGGTAAGACTGCTGAATATTTTGAAGGATTGACCATCAGTGATCAATCACTCGAAATGTCCTCCGGAGATGAATATGTCATAGTTGCGGAATCGGATGGCCATCCGTTTTCATGGATAAGCATGGACAGCACAATCGCCATGGTTGATCAATACGGAAAGGTTACTGCAGTTTCAAAGGGAACAGTTGCTCTCAAAGCTGTTCCTTTGTATGGTGATATAAGGGAGTGTACAGTTTATGTTGATGGAGGAACATACATCGAACCAACAACCTATGAAACCAGTATGATTCTTGATTTTGAAGCCTATGAACTGGATTGGTCTGCCGGGTACGGGGGGTATGCCTGGTCAACAGATACCTGGTCAAAGATTGCCAATCCTGAGTCATCAGACATCAACAATTCTGAAAATGTTTTTTCCTGGGAACGCGGTGCCGCATTCGTAGGAGGTTTTGGAATCGCGTTTCCCCCAAAATCCACCCGTGACTGGTCGAGGTTGTCAATGATGGTCTACAGCACAGGTGAAACAGGAAGTGTTCAGTTTGAATTCTTCCGTGATACCAGCCTGCTTGGAAAAACCCAGGCAGAGATCACTGTTCCTGCAAACAGGTGGACACAGCTCGTGTTCGACCTGGCGGATCTTGATATGGTGAACCGGGAAATTACCAAAATACAATTCATGTTCGGTGTCGGAACACAGGATATATATACGGTATACCTGGATAACGTTTGGCTGGAAAGAGGAACAGATATACCTGTAACAGGTACCTTCCTGGATACAATTGCCCCAGTCACACTGGAAAAAGGCAATGTCCTGCAACTGGATGCAACAGTAAGTCCTGTAAATGCATCAGAGCCCGGAATTTCCTGGGAAAGCTCAGTTCCCACAGTAGCGTCTGTAAATGAAGCAGGTTTGGTAACTGCACTTGACCGGGGGACAACTGTCATCTCAGCTGCCAGTGTTTCTGATCCCGAAGTATCCGCGGAGTTGGAAATCACAGTTGAAGATCATTCCTTCACCGAAGTAACTTCTGTAACAATCGAAGGAGACACCCTGTATCTGAAAGTTGACAGCGTTGTTCAACTCACGGTAAATATTGAACCACCAGATGCAACCGATAAAACGGTTTCATGGAAAAGTGAAGACACCGGTATTGCTTTTATAAATGATGCAGGACTCGTTACCGGAACAGCTATAGGAACAACAAGCATAATCGCAACATCGGTTTCCAATCCTGATGTTTGCGATAGTATAATGTTTGTGGTAGGCACTTCCGGCATTGTGGAATCGGGATTTATTCCTGTTGTGATTTATCCGAACCCCTTTGACAACTTTATCGAAGTAAGGTCAGGCTTGCCGGTTTCCCGCATTCGACTTGCGGATATCACAGGAGAAACCATTTATAATATAGACGCAGGGGGAAGAATGGAATTGACACTTGATGAACTGAAGCTCAGTGTGGGGATGTATTTCCTGGTCGTAGAGATGCAGGATGGAAGGATTGCCACTTTCAGGGTGATATCGGGAAGATAATCAGACTATTGTACGATCACCAGTTTTGTTTGATCCCTGTGCCTGATATAGTATGCTCCTTTGATCCAGGAATGAACAGGCAATATGATTTTTTCCGAAAGCGCCCTTGCATCATATTTTAATTTGCCCGACTGGTCATGGACCGTTACCCGGTCTCCAGGAATCAGGTTGCTTATGATGAACCTCTCTTCAGCAGGATTCGGATAAACCTCGAAAGATGGAAACTGGTCCTGAGAAACGGCAAGGGGACGATGTATCACCAGATTGTATACCTGGAAGGTTGTTGTAGCATCATTGAACAGTTTCAGGGTTACTTTCAGGGTATCCGGATTTGGGGGTATTCCACTGATCAGTTTTGTTGAGTCCATGGAAAGCCAATCGGCCGGTTTGCCGGTATAAAAAACAATGTCGCCAATTCCCCGGTGCTCCACCTGGTATTGGTAAAGTTCTCCCACCCTGGCAGTATCTATGGGAGTGGAGACAAATTCGAGTGATTCTGCAATGTGCAGGTCGAATTCCTGGGTTACGGTTGTAAGATCATTCCATGCGGTAATGATCACATGAATGGTGTCAGCTTGCAGGGGTGTTCCACTCAATGTACCGTTTTCATCGATGGTGAGCCAGTCTGCAACCGGATCCGTAACCAGGCTGAATTCTGCAAATCCTTTAAAAATAACCTGGTACCGGTATGGTTTGTCTTCTGTAGCTTCTGTCTTTGGGGAAGAAGTAATTTCCAGTTTATCATAAACCTGCAGGGCAAAGGTCTGCTCTGTAACCTGGTCATTTCTTTTCAGCTTTACAGTAACCCTGTATTGTCCTGTGGAATCCGGAATTCCTGAGAGCTGTCCTTTTTCGTCTATTGTCAGCCAGCCGGCATCGGGATCTGTTTCGAGCGTCCATGTTCCCTCACCCGACCATTCCAGCTGATATTCATAATTGTATCCTACGGTTGCTTCATTCGCTGGCTCTGACAGGATCTGCAGTTTTTCACCATATATGATCAATTCATATTTAAGTTCTCTGGGCCCGATATCATCGGTAACTGTGTAGGTAATATTAATTGTATCTTCAACCAATGGAGTTCCTGATAAGACTCCGTTTTCACTCAGTGTAAGCAAGTCTGATTGTTTGTCCGTGGAGAGGTCGTAGGATACCTGTCCCACAACACCGACAATTTCAGGTTCGAACCTGTACTCTTCGTTTACAACCGCTGAACGAACGGGTGTTGTTTTGATTGTCGGGCCGGTCTTATTGGCGATCTCATACAGTGCCCTCTTCACATCATAATAGGCCTTCTTTGGAATACGATCATTGGTCCACAATCCGCCATCTCTCGTGGGTTGGTTGGTCTCTTCGGCCCTGATGTGCCAGAAATTTATTCCCACGATCCCGTTTTTGTATTTGCTTGCTGCTAGCTTCACGATCTCATAAAAAGAGTCGGCCTGCCCCTCATATTTTAATTCATCGCCTGTTCTCAGCCAGACATTGAATTCTGTTATGTGGAATTCGAGGTCATTCTGGTGGCACCAGTCGATGAAATCATACAGCCTTTCTTTGTTTCCGGGTATCTTTTCCCATCCCAGGTCAACATGCGCCTGCCAGCCGACACCGTCAACCCGCAATCCGTTGTTCCTTAAATAGTATACCACCTGCTTGAGTTTTTCCCATGAAGCTTTTGAATCCGTATGCTGGTTGATGATCAATTTTATATTTGGACCATACTGGTTGGCAACCTCAAAAGCCCGCTTGATGTAAATTGGGGGATTCAGTTCCACCGATTCATCATATCCCATTTTAGGCCATGGATTTTCCCAGCTGTCTGTTCCGGGCTTAGGTCCGAACCAGGTGCCGTCGGGATTCAGGATCTCATTTACCACATCAAGCCAGACAATATGAGCAGTGTCGTTGTATCGCTGGCAAATGGCAGTCACATACTCTTCAAGCATTCTTTCCAGCTCATCGGCGGTCCTTGAATCCTCCTTTGCCCATGTGGATACCTGCGGACTGATGGGTGCATGCATTCTGATCACCTGTCCGTTTTCCCTGCAGTGCTGAACCCAGGTGTCAGCGCGTTCCCATCTCCATGTATCGAAGGTAGGATGCACGTAGGATTGTTTGAAATCGTTGGCCGGAGTTATGTAGCTGTATTCGTTGTCGATGATGGTCTCGGTCATGGTTCCAAGTACCCATTCATGGGCTGCTGTGCCCATGTATAGCGAATCGGCAGGGAACATGGAGTTCACCAGGTTTTTGATATGTACAGTATCCTGGGAATTACCCGCTAAATGAGTGAACAGTATGAGCAAAAACAAGATTTTTCTTAACATATTCCAGGATGTTGGTTTCTACTTGCAATGATACTAAAAATAGAGCAACGCAGAACCGAGCAAAGCGAGCTCACTGCCTGTCCCGATACTTCGGGAAATACTGCTGAAATTATAATATACATGAGTATATCGGATATTATGGACAGACACTATTTAGATTCCGTTAATAAAGTGCAGTGGCTGGATCATAATATTCGAGATCAAGGCGCGCAAAAATTTTAAACCGCAGTATACTAAAGTATTCGAGGATTTAAAATTTTTGCAGCAACGCAGATATCGGATATTATGGACAGACACTATTTATTCCTTGCAGCCTCCATCAGCATGAAAAATGCCTGTCCTTCCGTTGCCCTGCCGGGTGCATTGAAATAGGGTGCTCCGCATACATCTGTGACATATCCGTATTCGTCCACTTTTGAACGAGCGGCGCTGCGCATTTTCTCTGCCTCTGGAATCAGATTCTTGTCAAGCCATCCTGCCCTTACCCCGGTATAGATCGTGTATGCGATCATCTGCCCAAGGTTGGTCTCCACGAAGCTGGAAGGATCATCGATGATGTCGTGGTACAGTCCATCTGACCGCATGTATGAGAGGATGCTTGACAGGTGCTCCTGCTCATATCCGATCAGTTTTTGAATTTGTGTAGCATAAGCAGCGGGAAGCAATTCTATTACCCGGCTGATCCCGGCAAGTGTCCAACCGTTTCCGACACCCCAGAATTTTTTATTTACAAAGACTTTTTCTTCTGTATTCCAACGGTGGGAATATAATTTTGATGGTTCGCTCCACAAAGCTTTTCTGAATCCGTCGATCTGTTTTATGGCTTCATCATACTGCCCGGCTGCAGCAAGAAATGGGGGTGCCATGTACATGGCATCGATCCAGATTTCCGGACCGCTCCGTATATGGTGCAGGGTTCCGTTCTCTGCCCGGTGTTCCGTAGTGAGCAGGTAACTGACCATATTGGCAGATGCCTCCCTTAGTTTTTCATCCCCGGTCTTTTCAGCAGCATACAGCACTGCCTGTCCGGAAGCGGCAGGATCGGTAACCCCGTTGCCCGTATACAATACCGACAGCCGGCCATCTTCCTGTTGCCTGAGCACCGCTTCATACGCCATCCGGATGGTCATTTCTTTATTTCCGGATTCAAGGAACGCCTGTGCCGCTACTCCCTGTTCCCAGGAGGCACGCTGCATTGAAAGCATGGCCATTTCAACTTTTTTTATCATTGGATCTGAAGCTTCATTTTCATTCATGCGGCAGCCCATGAGTACTGCAGGGCTGGCGAATGCTGATGTTTTGAAGAATGTCCTGCGTTTCATGTTTAATGATTTTATTTTCTGTTAGCAATACATCGGAAGCCAATTGTAGCAGCCCTGTCCAACCCGGGGTAGATCAGGAAATATTTTACGTGCGAATCGACGGGCTGGGGACCGCCAACTGTTTTTCCGTAAGGCGCACCGGGCATATACCACCATGAACTATGCATGGTCCAATCTGTACATCCGCTCCTGAGGGTCACAAAACGGTTGTTGCCATCAGATCGTTCACTTTCATTCCATTCAAACACCTCGTTTGTCAGGAATTGCTCTCCATGTATTTCTTTTGCCTTTTGCCAGTCCCATTCATTTGGAAGTTCCATTCCTGCCCATTCGGCATACGCCCTGGCATCTTCGAGCGAAACCCAGACCACCGGGTTATTTTTAATTGCTGTGGGGCACTTTTCGCTTCCCCAGTGCTTCAGGTAATTTAAAGTATTACCTGGCATGTAACCACTCTCTTTAAGGAATTTTTCATATTCTCTGTTGGTAACTACCCGGGCCATAATAAGAAAACCTCCTGTCTTTAAGACACATTCATGTTGGATGGTCTGGTAACCCCTGGCTCCCGATATGTTCAAGTCATGATTATTCCTGGCATCCATGTTTGGATAGCAATGTCCCTCCCTCCAGATATGTTCAGCCTTCATTTTGTAAACCCCTGCTTCAATTTTCAAAAGGTCCTTATGTCTGACACGGCTGTTCCTGCTGGAATATGGATATCTGATTGCCTGTTTGATTGATATCTCTTTCATATGAAGATCCCTGGCCGGGGGTTGCAGTATCTTTTTACTTTCATCTATCTGCATTTCAAGGAGAGAATGCAACCCGGGTGAAATATCGCGGGTTTCCAGGATACATCCGAACTGATCTACGACCAGGTCGACAGATCCGGAAACGGGATTGGGTTTTAGTTCTTTTCCGTTCCATATATCAAAATACCTGTAAGTGTCTTTTTGAATAGTTTCGATATTGAATTTTTGGGGTTTCGCTGAAGCATTCACAAGGTTAAAAATCCTGTTCCCATCTGCATGCCATTCCGACATGTATAGTGAATCCTGTCCGATAGGAAGGAAAGGTTTCCATTCATCGGATATGTACATCCTTCCAAAGAAATTCCAGATGGCATTCATTTTTCTTAGGACTTGTCTGTCTTTTGAATTCCACTTGTTCATGGTGCCGAAAATATTTTCCCAGATCTGGATGCCCTGACCGTTAATCCATGCATGGGAGAGTTCCCTTCGCCGGTCCTTGTTCATTCTTTTTATAAAATGTTGCTTGTGTTCCGGCATGAGCCATTTGATCAGCGAGAGGTCCGTATAGTGAAACGGATGTATCTCCTGGCCCCACGAACAGGTAAGGGCATTCTTCCCGATCAGGTCTTTGTGTTCGGGCAGGATCTCCGTGGAGAACGCAACACTCCTGCCGGTTTTTTTCATCGCTTCCCTCATCAACTCTTCAACGGAAAATATTGAGATTACACCGGTGGAGGATTTCCATGTATCCAGGTAGATGCCATCGGCATTTATTGCATCGATAATTCTTGCAAGTTCATTGTTATCAACCATATCGGGTCTTCTCGTGTCGAGATCCCAAGGATTATAGGTGATAAAGACTTTAATTCCATGGTTGTGAAAGCTTGTGGTCAGTTCCCTTAATCCCGCCAATCCTCCCGGAAGCGCCTCGAACATGTCGAACTGGTTTTTATTGTCGATGCCCAGGTTCGGGTAGCTGTGCCAGAGGATCACGGACTGAATACCGCCAAATTCCCGTTGCATCTTATTGCAAAAATGATCCACAGTATACACTCCCTTTTCCCGATCATACAGATCCTGGTCCCAGATAAATGCAAATCCCATTACAAAGTTGTCATTTACCCATTCAAATTCCGGAGATATGGTAAGCTCGTTGTTTGCTGCCTGCTCCTTTATCATATTTACCACCCGTTTCAGGAGATCCTTTCTTTTTTGTGAGCCCGGGATCTTCAGTGATATATTACCGGTATTAAAATGAATGGGAAAACTGCTTCCGGGATGATGGATTCTCATTATGGGAGTGATTGAGAAACTGTCATTTTCGAATACCGGAACGTGCGCTTCCATCTGAAAATCATTAACTTCCGGTCCCGGTGGAATTAACAGTGAATCAGTCCCCTGTATTTTTTTCCTTACTACATAAGATAATTCTTCCCCTTTCGTCTTTATATCATAATCCATATAAATGGTCAGGGTATCTTCATGCCCTGATATCTTACCATTTACAACGATCTTTTCCTTTTTCTTCAAATCAAGGTCATAACCGATCTTATCGAAATGTATGCGCGCAGAGCCGCCAGGTTGAAGCGTGCAGCTTATCTCCGGTGGTATTTTACCGATGTTATTTCTTACTGTGTCTCTGAATGCCAGGAGTTCCCGGTACCATTCCTCCCATGACTGGTTTTCCGGTATTGATATGAAGGAGCTGTTCATTCTTAGGTCTGAAGGATAGTGCCAGTCAATGGAATGCCCGGAAAACCCGACTGTCCACTGGGAATAGGGAAAAGTAACAGATCGCTGTTCTTTTTTACATCCTGCAGTAATCAGCAGAATTACAGGTATCAGAAGGAGTTTTTTCATAGTAGGCAGCTGGCAGAGAGTAAATATAAGGATTTACCGGAAGCCAGTAACTATTTTACTTTTGAATTTGAGAGATGCGGGGATTACAGGATGCCAGTTAGAGATCATCCGTACCAGGCCCTTTGTCTGCCCTGCAGATTGTTAAGCACATCGATTGTGACATTTACATCATCGACGATCTGGAAATCGAACATGCCCACGCAGATGAAATCAGCGCCGTTCCTGAAGGCCCAGTCGAATCCATCCTTTGGTTCGATGGCCCCTGCAGCAAGTACCTTGAAACCCATAACCGGCACTTTTGCATTGTTAACAAAATCGATGGTCTTTTCCGGGAACAGGCAGAACAGGTTGTCATGAAACTTGTTGTGGTCCAGGTGCCTTTCTCCATCGACCTCAAATGGCCGGCGGTTCTCCCTCGGGTGGGCCGACCAGTAGTTGTCGTGGTGCATCGTTTTCATGTAGTAATCAGGTATGATCCCTTCTTCTTCACAGGCGATCAGGGCATCGACGGTATGAGCTCCCAATCCGGCCACGTAGCCCTGGCTTCTTATCCTGTCCAGCATTTTTTCGATGACATCGATCTTTCCGTCCCGCACCAGCCAGTCGCACCAGTTCCCCTGGACCTGAATGATATCCACGCCATAATCAATTGCCTTATTGATGTATGCATAGTAGTCGTTGTTTTCCATATCCGGTGCAACCTGTGAGATCACCTTAATATTGCTGCCGGTCGCTTTCTTGTATTTTGCCATCAGGTCGTTGGTGGGGAACCCAATGTTGATGGAATTTACACCTGCCCGCTCCGCAAGCATGAGCGTTTCATACACCTTCATTTCAGTATTATACGCTTTGAAAAGTGAAGATGCATACCTCAGGTCCCTGGCATGGGCCCATCCCCCTGCGAGGTTACCTCCAAGTACAAGCCTGCTCAGTTCCTGGTCTTTTATCTTTCCTTTTGGAAGGTCTCCTTTCAGCTCATCAAGCGTTGAGAAATTCAGTTGAATGGTTGCTCCCGACATTACATCCACTTGATTGCTGCTTCTTCTAAAGGCGCCCCATCCGAGCGCACCGAGGAACGGCAATGTGGCAAGGTTTTTAAGGACTTCCCGTCTTGAATGGGGATCGGTTTCCTCCTCTTCCCCGGTTTCCTGCTTATCCTTTTCTGTTCTTTTCAGCAGTGGTATCAGCAGGCGGTCAATGGAATAGCCTCTCTGACTGCTGATGATGAACCATGTGAGAATAAAGGCTTCAATGAGGTTGCGGTTGACAACAAAAAAATGACCCTCTGGCGACCCGAACAGTGAAGTTCCAAAAGGTGGGTAGGCAAAATAGTAGAGCAGCAATAAAAGGGTACCTGCAGCAGCGCTCCACCTGATCAGTATCCCTGTAAAAAGAAGCAATCCTATAATAATCAGGCCGTATATGTTCAAAAAATCGATCACTTTGATCACCGTTGCTCCTTCTGCGAGCCAGTGATAGAATCCTGAGAGGAATCCGGTTGCATTGGCAAGGTAACTTTTTGCACTCCAGCTTTCCATGAATAACTTGGAAAGCCCTTCATAAAGAAAATGCCAGCCAATGGCAGCTCTGATTAAGGTGATCACCGTTGTCTTTATCCTTGAATTCTTTGTGTTCATCTTGTTGGGTTTCTGGTTCAACAGGCAAGTAACTGATTGTAAAAGTAACCAAAATGAAGTCTTGAAAAACAGATCATGCAGAAATATTTATTCATTCTTAATAAGGGCATCGGAGTCTCACCTGAAACAGGAAGCGGAGCGCTGCATGGTGAATTGCATGATCGCTTTCGGGAAATCATTTTTTGCTCAGAAGATTGATGCTGCTCACCATACCCCTTACATTGTGATAGGTTGTCTTCCAGTTGTGACTTTTTTTATTCAACCTGTTTTCCGGATAGGTATCCAGCCCGTAATTGTACCACCCGCCGTATTCTTTATCAATGAGATAATTGTCAATGTAATTCCATTGCAACTTCAGTTTGCTGAAGTAATCCATGTCGTCATTGGGATACAAGCTGTGCATCAGCGCAATGGCGTTGAGTCCTTCCGATTCCACCCAGAATGCTTTGTGGTTATCGTGAATGGTTGTGTTCCCCGCATCGTCTTTATAACCGATGTAATAAAAGCCGCCTTTTTCGCGGTCCCATCCCGTGGAAAGTGAATGGTCGACCAGCGCTTTGGCCCTTCTCATCATAACTTTGTCATTTTCATAACCCAGGGCATGGGCTGCTTCCGTTATGAGGTAAGCTGTTTCAACATCATGCCCGTATGTTATGTGATGGGTGAACCATGCGTTTCCTTTGGAGAGTTGTTTCATGGAACCGGTTGGCACCAGGGTCCAATCCGGATAGAAATACAATTGCAGGTAGCCGTCATCGTGTATGAAGGTGTCCCTGAAAAGGAAATACATCTCTTCCAGTCTTTTTCTTAAAAGTTGATTGGGCCATTCATGGTACAGTTCCGTGAATGCCTCCAGGATGTGCAACGAGCTGTTGAATTCCTTGAGGCCTGCAAGTGGAGAATCACCCTGATCAGCCTGCAATGAAGTATCATGAGTTGCAGGGGTTCCGTCCCTGTTCAGGATCTCAAAATATCCGCCATAGATGCTGTCATGGGGTCCCTCATTCATCCATTTGAAAACCTGAATGGCAAGATCAAGGGCATCGCTGTTACCGCTGACTTTATGGTACCTTGCAAGTCCGTGTATGGCAAATGCCTGTCCATAGATGCGCTTCCCGTCTAAGGTTGTGCTGTCGACGCTGCCATCCCTGCTGCAAGCATAATACAACCCGCCGTATGCTTCATCCTGAAAATGGTCCCGTATAAAATTGAATCCGTGTTCAGCATACCCCAGAAATTCATCGTTTTGAGGATAGCGATCGAAAAGATATGCTGTGGTCCACAGGTGTCGTGCCTGCTGTACCAGTGCCTTTGACTGGTCACCCTCAGACATTTTCCAGTCGTGATCGAATGAGGAGATGTATCCTCCATGGACAGTATCTATGCAAGCCGGGTACCAGGGTCCTGTGATGTATTCGAAGAGGCTGTTTTCCAGGTCGCAGGCCAGTGCAGACATTTCTGCTTGTATACCGGACTGCTTGTTGTGAACAGGATTGTTGCATCCGGCTGCCAGCAGCAAGATCAAAAGCAAAAATTCCAAGGGATATCGGCGGAGTTTCATAGTATATTTTTTAAGATCCGTTATATAACTGGTGAACAGCAAGTACGAGGAACATGAAGTTCGTTCCGCCGCCTCCCATCACATATTCTGTTTGCTGCCAGAAGAAGGGCCACTCCTTCATCTCGGGCAGGTCTGGCCGGATCAATGCTGTCCCGGATGCAACTCCACCCGGTATAAATGACCAGTCTGCCCGATTGACCCCATACGCTGTTGTTATCGATTTGGACCCGACCCCGGAAACGAAGGATGCATTATTTATACCCGGGTGGACGCCAAGTACAAAGTTGAGGGCGTTTTCGAAATATAGTGTGGACGATACCTCTGGCCAGCCTTTGTGGAAAAAGTACTGGTCCACCCCGAATCGCTGGATGTTCCATCCGGCTCCCCATATGTTGGGACGATAGGGAACGCCATAAGGAGAGTCTTCCGCCTGGTCTTTTTCAAGTTTTTCCTGGTAGGCTGCAACTGCCGATTCAATATTCTGTTTAAAAGTCCTGTTGTCGATCATATGGATCACCCTGCCCAGTGAAGTTCCGCAGCTTCTAATATTTTCGGTGATCGTTTCTTCCATTCCGGTAAGTTCGCTGATCAGTTCCGCATCTTCTGTGGTAAGGATCAGTTCGCACAAAGCAAGAACTTTTGAGGAGGACCTTACCCTTCTGTCTTTTGCCATCTGATAGAGGGCAAGGGCCACCTCCTGTGCATCAGATGACATTTCCGGATTGTGATCCTTCAATACCCTGGATGCTGCTGTAAGTGCTGCAGCCACTTGTAGTTCCCTGTCGGGGTTGTCTTCGGTGAATACCCACCTGTCGTCGTTGATCCCTGAACTGTTGCCGGTTCTTTTGCCGGCTGTCAGCGAAGGATCAAAAACCAGGTTGTCTGTCATCGCAGAAGCATCTCCCAGCATGACATATTGCCTGAGATCCTGACAGATAATGCCCCTGTAAAGCCTTCCAAGGGATTTGTATCCGCCCAGAATGGTCAGAAGTCCGTGTTCAATCTGCTGTATCACATCGGAAACACCGTCGGGTTCATGGATCTCAACCAGCTTTTGGTCCTGGTCGATCATTGTGGCATCCCATTCCAGTCCAAATTCCTCTATCATCCATGCGAGCATCCTGACGGTTCCTGCCTGTGATTCAACCCGGAGATCGTAATCTCCGGCATCATGCCATCCTCCTTTATTGAGACCAGGGACGGGATCGCCCGGTTCATGATCGGTGTAAGTTTCAGTCCCCTGCTTGTATCCGTCAAAATGTAAATGGTCTGTGGGGGCCATCAAAGCATCATCCAGGTGGCATAGGTCGTGCCATACCCTGTATTTTTCATTTACACGCATGTGGCACATTTGCACTGGGAGGTAATACTCCAGTGTTGGCTGCCATGTGTTTTCGTTGTATATGTTTTTGTCGATTCGAAAAGGATGGGATGTTTTACCTGCATAACTGATGGTATAGATACCAGGTTGGTTGATTTCTGAGAAATCAATGGTGGCATATTTGTAACGAAGGAAATTTCCCCAGGTCCCAGGGGTTCCCGACTGTACCATTTCACGGCCGTTTTTTCCGGAACGGAAGATCTGGTATTCCATTGTTTTGGTCTCAATGTCGTCCATTTCAATGATGGCCACCTTGGACTGGTCGGGGTGGTACCCTATCTGGGATACCTGTATCACAGGTTCATATTTCCAGCCGGGGATCACATTTGGAGTAATGGTCAGTTCAATGGCATTTTTTGCCGCATCTCCCGGAATGGTTGTTCTCACGATGAACCAGCCATTGTTGTGATTGGTCCTGCCGTCCCGCAATTCAAGGGGCTGGTTGTTGGTTTCTATGGTCATCATTGTTTTGGGATCTTCAGGGGAAATGACCAGTTCCTTCCCGGTCGCAAGCGGAGCAGAGATGTATGAAGTATCGAACATTACCAACTGTCCCGGAGATTGTACCTGGAAATAACCTGTTTGATCATCCATGATCCATGATTTGCCAAACAGCTCGCCCGGGAAGAGCTCCAGGTTGAAACCTACTTTTCCCACCCATTCTTCCGGCAACGGTTCGTCCAGGTCAACTATGACCGAGAATGAATTCCCGCCGGCGGGTTGAATTCTTATGGTGTAGCTGAATTCAAAATCGGGATAGATGATTGGATTGAAACTAACACGGTTCCTTTCCGGGTTTGGGAAAGACAATCTCTTCTGCAATGTCGCCGAGGATGGGTCGGCGCTGACCTCCCCACCGGTGGGAGTAGGTGACCACTGGCCCGGAGATGGTTCAAGCCTTATGTCACCATTGGCAGCGATCCTGCTGCCATGCATGATGATGGTCACGCCCGACTGGTGTCCGTCGGGGTAAAAGTCACTGAAAAATGTAACGTCCAGTCCCGGCGCATGCAGGTATCCGTTTTCCGTTAACGTGAGGTTTTCCTGTGCATCTGAATTCAGGTGCAGCATTAACATAATGGCCACAGCATATGTGGAGATCTTTAATTTTTTCATAATTAAGTTTTGTAGCGATCGAATTTCCGGTTAAAGTAATAAAACTTTTTGGCAACCATTATAAACATAGATATGCCAATGGCCATGACTGATCATCTCAGCCGGCTTTTTGCCCATTTCATGCGACGTTTTGGGGGTGCGTATTCAGGGTCACGCACAAAACGCATGTCTTCAACCGTATAGAAGGCGTGTGGATTATATTCCTTGACCAGTGCAATCACCTCTTTGATGGATTTTCTCTTAAGGATAAGGAAAAGAATGCCCACATCCCCGTCACGGCCCTTTCCTTCGGCTAAGGTTACGGCAAATCCCTTTTCCCTGAGTACGTTGACAAGCTTGTCAGCATCATATTTTGTAATGATACGGATCAGTTCATGGCCCATGGCAATCTTCTCTTCTATCACCATACCTACAAAGGTTCCCATTCCAAAACCACCAGCGTAAGCCACATAGGTCACCCAGTTGTCCAGGTTCTCCATGATGCGGGTAATGGTAATGATCCAGATCAGTACCTGGAAAAATCCCACGTAAGGCGCAAATTTCCTGTAACCTTTAGAGACCATGATCACCCGTAGCGTATCAAGGGAAACATCCATGATACGGGCGGTGAAAATCAAAAGCGGCAAAATGATGTAGTCAAAATAGAGAGGATCCATATCTCAATTGTATTTTCTTATTTAATGTAAAATTACGGAATATTCCCTATCTTAATGACCGGTAAAAATGAAATCTTTCATGCTTTATGAAAAAAAATACTATCGTATTCGTAATACTGACTTTATTAATACTGGCGGGCTGTGCAGATAAAGATGCCGGCTCGGATCCGAACTTTCTCTTTATCCTGGTGGATGACCTTGGCTATATGGATGTGGGATTTAACAATCCTGCTACATTTTATGAAACCAGGAATATCGACAGGCTTGCTTCCGAAAGTATGGTTTTTACAAATGCTTATGCTGCCTGCCCGGTCTGCAGTCCGACCCGGGCCAGTATAATGACCGGGAAATATCCTGCAGGCATGCATACCACCGATTACTTCGGTGCAGCTCAGCCCGGTGAATGGAAAAGGAATACGCCATTGTTGCCGGCTCCTTACAAAGAACGGTTGCCACATGGGGAGGTTACCATTGCCGAAGCACTCAGGGATATTGGCTACCATACTTTCTTTGCCGGAAAATGGCACCTGGGGGATGAAGGTTTCTGGCCGGAGAACCAGGGTTTTGATGTGAACATAGGAGGCATTACGCGGGGCGGACCTTACGGGGGGAACAAATACTTTTCTCCTTATGGCAATCCAAGGCTGGAAGACGGACCTGAAGGAGAACACTTGCCGGACCGGCTGGCTTCCGAGACCTGTGCTTTTATCGAGGCAAACAAAGACAGTTCTTTCCTTGCTTACCTCTCTTTTTATTCGGTTCATACGCCATTGATCGGAAGGCCCGACCTGGTGAAAAAATACGAGAGAAAAAAAGCGCAATTGGAAATTCCGGATACCATCTGGGGCATGGAAGGAAAAAGAAAACTCAGGCTGGTGCAGGAACATACCGTTTACGCTGCCATGGTGGAGGCCATGGATCTTGCTGTGGGGAAGGTGCTGGATAAACTGGAGGAACTTGGGATCGATGACAGAACCGTAATTGTATTTATGTCAGACAATGGGGGTTTGTCCACATCAGAGGGACATCCCACCAGCAACCTGCCATTAAGGGCCGGAAAGGGATGGCTTTACGAGGGAGGGATCCGTGAGCCGATGATCATTAAGTGGCCCGGGATCACCAGGCCGGGAAGCATCACAGAACAACCTGTGATCAGTGTCGACTTTTTTCCAACCATCATGGAGATGGCAGGAGCATTGGACGTTTACAGGGAATCAGTGCAGGGCGAAAGTCTTGTGCCTTTGCTCAGGGAAACGGATTTTCAACCCCGGAGAAAGGCCCTTTTCTGGCATTATCCTCACTACGGAAACCAGGGTGGAGCGCCGGGTGCCGCCATAAGATCGGATAATTACAAGCTGATCGATTTTTTTGGAGACAGGCCTTCAGAATTGTATGACCTTGAAGTCGATCCGGGAGAAAAAAATAACCTGGCAGGCAGCATGTCCGAAAAAGTAAAAGAGATGGATGCACTGCTTCATGAATGGCAAAAGGAGCAGGGAGCCCTTTTCCCGACGGAGAATCCGGATTTTGATCCGGGCGAAGAGGTGTATTATTAGGGACAGGATACATGGAGGATGGGGAGACGTGGAGATTTGGGGACTGGGAGACGTGGAGACTTGGGGACTGGGAGAGGGGGTTAATAAAGTATTGAGAACATCTAAACGTTTCAAATATTTGCAGTTCTTCGGCAGGCTCAGGAAACTTTGTTAATTTGTTGGCAGATCTTTGACGGTGTGGTACTATTATTTATATTTACCTGAAGTTACAATCACGCAAGTACCATGAAAAGAGTGTTTTTATCAATGATCCCAGCGATGTTCATTGTAATTTTTCTTGCTTCTTTTTCATGTACCAACTATAATGAACTCGACCTTTACGGGGTAGTTGATTGCGATACGACGGATATTACATGGGAGTCAACCATTGCAGATATCCTGGCCGAGAATTGTGTACGATGCCACGGACCAGCAATTTCCTACAACGGGGTCAGGCATGACAGTTATGAGGCTGAACTTATTGTGGTGAATGATGGGAGATTGCGTGGTGTTGTGAACCATTTACCAGGGTATCCTCAGATGCCTTTTGATGGTCCCAAACTGCCCGAATGTGAGCTGCTGCAGATCAATACCTGGCTTGACAACGGGGCTCCCGAAAAATAAAAGTTATGAAGCGACTATTTTATTCGTTTGTTATTCTGGGACTTGGATTGCCTGGTTTGGTATTGGCCCAGGACCTGGATCAGCTACTGGATGACCTGGAAGAGAACAATCCTGATCCCCGGTATGTAATGGGAACTTTTGAGGGAACGACCATCATTAACGGACAGTCGGTTGAGCTTCCTGGCGCAGGTGACCTGAATTTCAGGATCTCCCACAGGTTTGGTGCGGTTAATCTTGGTATCTATGAGTTTTTTGGACTGGATCAGGCTTCAACAAGATTTGCTTTCGAATACGGAATTAAAGATATTGCATCTCTGTCCATAGGTAGAAGTACCTATGAGAAAACCTATGACGGTGCAGTAAAAATACGTCTCCTGCGACAGCAAACCGGGATAAAGAATATTCCTGTTACCGTAACCGTATTCTCTGAAGCTTATGTTAAATCAATTAGATGGGATTACCCGGAAAGGGACAATCTTTTTACATCCAGGTTATCGTATGCAACTCAGGTGCTGGTAGCAAGGAAATTTGGTGAAATATTTTCACTTCAGCTCAGCCCAACCTACGTTCACAAGAACCTGGTGCCAAAGCCCCAGGATCAGAACAATATCTTTGCGATGGGAGCAGGAGGGCGGCTAAGGCTTACTCCAAGGTTTGCAGTGAATGCTGAATATTTCTATCTTCTGCCGGGCCAGACAGCTGAGGATTATATCAATTCCCTTTCTGTCGGCATCGATATTGAAACAGGCGGACATATATTCCAGTTACAATTCACCAATTCAAGGGCTATGTTTGCAAGGGGATTTGTCACGGAAACAACAGGTGAGTGGCTGGATGGAGATATATTTTTCGGATTCAATCTGTACAGGGTATTTCCCCTTGGCGAAAAGAGACGTAACCTCCGGTGGTAATATGAAACGATTTCTTGCAACAATGTGGATGGTTTTGATCCTCAGTTCAGCAGCTGAAGGCCAAACCATATATGTATGTGAAAACGGTAGTGTCGATTTCATATCGGATGCCCCGCTTGAGATGATACAGGCTTCATCCGATAAGCTTGTTGGTGCACTCAATATCGAAGACAGGAGTTTCTCTTTCAGGATTCCCACAAAGAGTTTTGAAGGTTTTAACAGCTCGCTTCAAAAGACACATTTCAACCAGGATTACATGGAAAGCGACCGCTATCCCAATTCAACTTTTAAGGGAAAGATCATAGAAGAGATTGACCTTACTCAACCTGGGAATTACTCAATCCGTGCAAAGGGTACCATGACCATACACGGGGTCGGCATCGACAGGATCATCAGGTGCAATCTGAATACAGGATCCAACCGCATTGAAGTTAAGTCGGATTTTACAATATTTCTTGAAGACCAGAACATTACCATCCCCTCCATTGTTAATAAAAAAATAGCAGAGGAAATATATGTCGGGATCGACCTGATCCTGGTTCCGAAATGATCATATGGTCCATAAGAAAAATCATAGCGCACTTTTTGTTGTTCTGTTGCTTTTGCTTTTCCCTGAGGTAATTTCCCAGATACCTTTTTTCAGGCAGGTATCCCTTTTCAGGGGGAAGGAAGACCATACGGTTAATACAGTGCACCAGGATAAGGATGGTTGGATCTGGTTTGGGACAGATAACGGACTTTTCAGGTACGATGGCATCAATTACGACCGCTATACAATTGGTGACGGACTGGTAGAAGATCATGTGACGGCCCTGGCAACCGATTCGGAAGGAATTCTTTGGATTGGTCATAAGAATGGTAAGATCAGCTTGCACAAACAGCAGTCATTCAGTTCATTTAATCCCGCGGAGGGGCTGGGCAATGTTGAAATTACAGATATCGTAACTGACAGTGCAGGGAACATTTGGTATGCCACACTTGGAGAGGGGATCTTCAAATATGATGGAAGGTACCTCAGCAATGTCAGCACAGATGATGGATTGTCGGATAACTACGTGTACGATATTGAGATTGACCGTCAAGGTTTCTTATGGTTGGGAACCGATTACGGAGTTTCGAAATACAGCGACGGTGAAATTTCCATCAAATCCATGAAAGATGGACTCCCCGACAATATCATTCGGGCGATAAATTCAGATAATGAAGGTAAAATCTGGCTTGGTTCTCAGGACAGGGGAATATCTGTTTACGATCCTTTGCTGGACACAATAAGTGTTTTTGATGACTGGTCTTTCGGGGCTATTACCGGGTTTGCCAGAAGTTTAAAGAACGAGCTGTGGGTCAGCACTGCACGGCAAGGAGTTGTCAAGCTGGCTTTTGATGACGAGGGGAGGACTGTTTCATTGCGGCAGATCACCTCAGCAGAGGGCCTTATATCAGATGGGTTGAGTACGGTATTCCAGGATCGGGAACACAATCTCTGGCTGGCAGGAAGAAGGGGAGTGGTGCAGGTACTTCCACCTCTGTTTGAGTTTATTGATACGCGGTCTGGAACTCCGTTTGAAATGGTCTATAGTTTTGCAATTGATGAACAGGGAAACTATTGGGTATGCAGTGAAGCAGGTCTTTATAAAGGTGTTCACGGCAGGTATGGTTTGCTTGAATGGACAAATGTTTCTCAGCATGCCGGGTTGACCGGTATAAATTTTATCTCCGTACATATTTCGAGCTCCGGGGATATCTGGACGGGCACCTATGGATCGGGAGTCTACAGGCTCAATGCTTCCGGGGCAGTCTTGGGGCATATTACCTACCAGGACGGGCTGCTCGATAACAATGTGATCAACATTTCCGGTAACAAAGATCACATCTGGTTTTCCACGCTGGGAGGAGGCGTTTCCTGTTATGTCACTGCACAGGAAAGGATACTCAATTTTGACAATCAGGCACTGAATCAAAGCTACATCTATGCGGCCAAGGAAGATAAAATGGGAAAGACCTGGATCGCGGGTTCATTGTCAGCCCCTGCATACATTGAAGACAACCGTTTTCAATTTATTGCGGAGAGAGATTCAGTCTTTCCTCAACTGTACGGAATAGCGATCGACTCTTCAGGAAATGCCTGGTTCAATGCCAATGAGAATGGTTTGCTTTACATCGGCAGGGATACCATGATCAGGTACAATGATCAACATGGAATTGATTTTACTGAAATACAATCCATTGTGTTCGACAAATGGAACAACCTGGTTGTCATATCCAATCAAGGGATCAAGTTCTTTAAACCCAGTGAGGGTGTTTTAATGGAGTTCAATGACAATGCCGGGGTTGCTTACAAGTATCCCATACTGAATGCAGTTTATAAGCACACTGACGGACAGATATGGATCGGGACAGAGACCGGGATCATCAAGTACAATCCCGATTACTTGCAGCAGGTCGATAATAAACCGAGGATATTTCTTTCAACTGTAAACCTTTTTGGACAACCTCTTGAAACGGAAAAATGGAGGTTCAAATACAACGAGAACAATTTTACATTCGGATATACCGGATTGTGGTTCAAAAACCCCGATGGATTAACATACCGTTACATATTGGACGGATATGATCTTGAATGGACCTATTCAAAAAGAAATCAACCTTTCACCTATTCAAAGCTCCCTGCTGGTAAATACACTTTCATTGCACAGGTAAGCCTGGATGGAAAGAGCTGGATCGATTCTCCTGATTCTGTGTTTGAATTCACTGTTCTTCTTCCATTCTGGAAAAAGTGGTGGTTCATCTCACTCCTGTTTGTACTCCTGGTAGCGGGTATTTATTATTATATAAGGAAGCGGCTATCGAACCTGCAAAAGGCAAAGGAGGAGCTTGAAAGAGAGGTTTCAAAGCGAACGGAAGAGATCAGGGCCCAGAATGATGAATTGGAGCAGCAAAAGGAAGAGATCGCTGCCCAGCGCGACCTGGCCGAAATGCAGAGAGACCAGATTGATCATCAGAACCAGGAGATCCAGGCCAGTATCAGGTACGCCCTGCGTATTCAATCGGCGGCATTGCCTCCAGCCGGGTCCATGGAAGAGATACTGGGCGATCACTTTGTCCTGAACAAGCCAAGAGATATCGTGAGTGGTGATTTTTACTGGGTATCGAAAAGAGAGGATAATATTTTCTTTTCGGTAGCCGATTGCACAGGTCATGGGGTTCCCGGTGCTTTCATGAGCATGCTCGGGCTTGCCTCGCTGAATGAAATTGTAAAAACACTGGATATTTGTAAGCCTTCCGAGGTGCTTGACCTTCTGAATAAAAAGATCGTAGAGTCGCTTCACCAGGCCGCTGAACATGGAACAAAGTCAACGGATGGAATGGATATTTCTCTATGTATTTATGAACCAGCTACAGGATTGCTCCAGTTCTCAGCGGCATACAATGACCTGTATCTGATCAGGGAGGGTGAGATGAAGATCGTAAAGGCCGACAGGATGGGCATAGGAAGTGATGCTAAGAAGCAGGAAAAATTTACAAACAATGAAATACAGGCCCGTTCGGGAGATATTGTATACCTCTTTTCTGATGGTTTCCCCGACCAGTTTGGCGGACCGAAGGGAAAAAAGTACAAGTACGTGCACTTCAGGGAATTCCTTTTAAAGATCCATAAGGAGGATATGCAAAGGCAAAGAGAATTGCTTGATAAGGAAATCGAAACATGGCGGTCCGACATGCCACAGATCGATGATATCATGGTAATGGGAGTCAGGTTATAATCACAACAATACATCTTCGATCACCCCATGGATCGCCAAAACCGGTATTTTGTTAATTTTGGTCAACCAGGGTTACCTTTCCCGAGGAGACATCATACATGGCACTTTTGATCATGATCTCCCCGTTGTTTTCCATTTCTGCAAGAATGGGACTGTTCTTCCTTATCTGATCCACAGAGAGCAAGACATTCTTTTCAGCAACCTTGTCAATATTGGATTTCGGATTTTCCACCGATCTTACAGCAGGTTGAATATGGGCAAGCAGGTGTGTGATGTTTCCCATTTTAAGCCGGTCGCCAGCAGAAGTGACAGCACCGCAGGCCGTGTGCCCCATGACCAGTATCAACTTTGATCCTACCACCTTGCATGCAAATTCAAGGGAGCCAAGGATATCTTCATTTACTATGTTCCCGGCCACACGTACATTAAAAATATCACCGATTCCCTGGTCAAATAGATGTTCAGATGCAGTCCTCGAATCAATGCATCCAAGAACGGCTGCAAAGGGATACTGGGCGGATGCGGTTTCACTGACCTGATGGTTCAGTTCTTCTCCGGATATCTTTTTCCCTGAAACAAACCTTTCATTTCCTTCCATGAGCCTGTTCAATGCTTCTTCGGGTGTCATGTTTTGCTGTATTTCCCTGGTTATAGCTGTCATATTTTTTAACCTTTTTAAGGAATTTGATATCAATTAATTTTCGGTTAGGTGATCCCGCCGAATAGATCTTCCCTGAGATGCCTGAGCTCAAAAAGTCCATTCATTAAATTGGATTGCTTAAATGCTTTCAATGAACAAAATACAAATTACTTAAAAATTTGTGCTGAAATTCTCAAAATACATATCCAAAAATGTGGGTACGACTTTTGAGTCGTTCCTGGCGGGGGAGTTGGTGAGAAAGGCGATGCCGATGCCTTCTTCGCGGCATACCGCGATTTCTGCCCGGTAACCGCGGATGTAGCCGCCATGATAGGCTATCTTACAACCATGGTATCCTATGATCCTCCATCCAAGACCGTAGTGCTTGGATTCCACACCATTCCAGTGCTTGAGGTAGAACCATTTGAGTGGTGACTTTACCTGGGGTGTGAATACCGTGTCGATGATGCTGTGATCCAGTGGTCCTGTTTGTTCACCGGTGAGTGCCATGAGCAGGTGTCCGAGGTCGGAGATGCTTGCATTGATGCCTGCAGCAGGATTGGTACTGTAATAGCGGTCATTGAGCCTGATCGGTTGGTAATTACCCCCGTACTTCCCATGGGGGAAAGCCTTGTTACCGGTTTTATCGAATCCCCATCTGCCCGCTGATGCATGGTACATACCCAGGGGGGTAAAAATCCTTTCCATGATCAGCTGTTCGAAAGGCTGTGCAGTCCTGATTTCCGCAATGGTGTCGTACAGACTGAACATCACGTTTTGATAGCCATAAAGTTTGCCCGGGCGATCGCTGATGTTCACGCGCTGCAAACTGTCGATAATGATGTGGAAGGGGACACCGTCTTCCACGAGGTTGTCATAGGCATGCGGTACGAGCCCTGAAGTATGACTGAGCAGGTTCCTGACGGAAAGTTCCTGCGTACTTGCCGAATCCTTCAGCTTAAAACCGGGCAGGTAATCCACAACCCTGTCATCCAACCCGATGATGCCATCATGGTCCATCATTCCTGCCAGCAGTCCTGTAATGGGTTTGGATACGGAGGCAAGCCTGAATACCGTGCCCGCATCCACTTCTTCTTCCTCTCCTGCCTTCTTTGTCCCGAAGCATTTCAAATATTGTATCTCGCCATTGATCGTTATCACAGCCGCGGCACCAATATTGCCTGCACCGGTGATCATGCCGGTCAGAAGTGTATCATATTTGTACAGGAAGGAATCGGTGCTGGTAAGTACCCTCTCAAAAACAACCGGTTCGGCAAATTGCTGATCTGGCTTACTGCTCGATTGATACAAGGCAACAGACAAAAGAAGCAGTGCTGTAATAATTATATAAATGAAATTCAATCTGACCATCCCCTGAAAAACCTTGCTGTACAGTTGGGTATTTTTCAATGTTCAAACCTACAATTTTATTTCAAGCGTCAGATTTAACATTGATAATTTTTTTCACTCATTTAACCGCTGCGCTCTTACTTAATATTTTTTAATCGTTTCATGTAGTTGGTTTACCGGTACATGGAAAAAATTTTAAAAAATTGTTTTTATGTTTGAAGCAATGCTTAAATTGTGCCAAAAACAATCCAATGAAAAACTCAATTATCTCAATCGTTCAATTGGTGCCCGTTGTTTTACTGGCTACTATATTTACAACTATTGTGTCCTGTTCCTCCGGGCCGGGTGTCGGGTTGAAGGCGCCGGCAGATGCTGAAATCCTTTTCGACGGCTCGCGTGAATCTCTCGACGCGAATTGGGAATACTGGGAGGGGCCCAGGTTCTCTGCCGAAATGCCCATCAAGTGGAAGATCGTTGACGATCCTGTTGATAGAGGCACTGTGGTGAACAGCAATGATCCTGCTGCATCAGGCGGGAAATACGGTGCTGCAGACATAGTAACAAAGAAGAAGTTCAGGGATTACAAGCTGCATTTAGAATTCCTGGTAAAGGAACCCGGGGGGAATTCCGGGGTTTACATGCAGAACCGATATGAGATCCAGATCCTGGACGGGGATTCCACCAAGCATGGTATGGCTGCCGTGATCAATGAAACGGAATCCCCTTATTACGCATACAATGGTGCAGGGAATTGGAACGCCTACGACATTGTTTTTCGCGCTGCAAGATTTGAAGATGGCATGCGGACGGAAAAAGCCATGCTGACCATGTATTTCAACGGAATTATGGTACATGAGAATGTTGAGATCAACCAGGTTTGGGGCGGACCCAATTCCGGACTGGATGGTGGTAATGACGGTGGTAAAGGCATAACAGACACCCCTGGAGGCATCAAGTTGCAGGCTGAGGGGTATCCCGTACTCTACCGGAATATCTGGATCGTGGAGATGAATATTGACCAGCCTGAAACCAATATTTTCGATCTGTTCGGGTTAGTCCTTTAAATGAGGATGCAAAATTTGAAACAGGATTAAACTATTTTGGTCACTGGTTTGCTATATAAGTGCTCTTGAAGCTTTCTTATCAAGCACGGACAATTATTATGAGTTTTCTTGCGGGAGCTATATAGTGGCTGGATCATAAAGTTCGAGAGCAAAGCGCTCAAAAATCTTAAACCGCAGTATCCGCCGACTGACGGATTCGAGGATTTAAGATTTTTGCAGCAATGCAGCTATCGGACTTTATGGACAGACACTCCAACTTTATAGACAAGCGCTATATAGAATAGATGGTGTTGTTCTTTCACAAGGTATTTAATGTCTGGTGAGCAAAATACATGATATGAACCGAGCCATGACAAAATTATTGATACACGCTTATGTTAATTTCATTAAAAAATAAACAGATGAAAGCATACCTGAAGAAATTATATTTTACTATCAGTTTGCTGGCAATACAGCTTACAAACATACTTGCACAGGGGCCTACTGGTATTCCCAGGAAACAATCCGAACCATTGCCGCTGACGTTGCCCAATATTTTGTTCTTTTTTGTTTTGCCGCTGGGACTGCTGGTATTTTACATCTGGTGGCTGAAGAAAAAAAGAAGGGAGCGCGACAATCGGATCAATAATGACAAAGAATGACCAGTGATTGAATGAGCGTACAAGGCATTTAATTTTAGGTAATTAAACACTCCGATTCTTTTGTGCATTTTAATATCAGTGGATCGCACGGCACAACCTTCTGCTTTCAACCGTGTTTCCATTATACTTAAAGTGAAGTATCATTTCATACCTGCCGGAATCTGAAGGAGTTTTTATACTTATTGATTGCTCGTTCCTGGCAAAAGGTTCAAGCTGTATTTCCTTTTCACCGACTGAAATGGTTATATCCTTGCCGATCCATTCCATTTTCAACTGTCCGTTGATCACTTTGTTAAGGTCGTTTGTAATAACAAATGGTATCTCAATTTCACTTTTTGCAGGTATTTCCTGCTCAAACCAATTAATAAAAAGTCCGACAGGGTTAAATGCAGGTTTGACATACTTTACAAAGTTCGGTTCAAATTCAAGGTTTTTGATGTCCACAAAATGATCGCTTGTTTGTCCGCGTGGTTCTTCGGATCTTGAATATGCCAATCCGCAAAAATGCAGAACCCCGGCACAGGTACGGTGCGCTCTCCAGTATTCGGTGAGTATGCCCAGGTGACGGCCATACAGTTCCAGCCGCTCTTCCTTTGTAAGATCAGGACCGAAGGCATTGGGATATACCCAATCGGTAAGTGTTGTTGTACTCCCGTCACGGTTGAGCCACAGCCAACCGTATTCATTGATGATGATGGGATTGGGGTATTTTTCCCCATTTTCCGGAGGCATGCGCTCGCTTGGTCCGTTGTCCGGGATCTGAACGGCGCTGATCAGTTCCTTCAGCGGTCCGTCACCAGATACTTTGGTTCCCAAGTATTTTGTAAACCTGTAGGGATGGGTTTCTATTGGGTCCTCCGGTGATTGAGGTCGCGCCCAACCGTTCTCCCAGGGTTTTTCTGACATATCAAGTTCCCTTACCATTTCGATGGCATCACCTGTAACCTCTGTGACCGATTCGTTCTGTGCATCCCAGATAACGATGCAGGGATGGTTCCATCGCTCCATCATCCACTCCCTGTATTCCTCAGCCAGGAGTTCCGCCGTTAGGTTTGGATAGATTCCTTCAAATCCTTTTCTTTTGGATCCTGCAATACCTGTCCAAATGGGATATTCATCCTGTATGAGCAACCCTTCCTCGTCGGCAATGTCATACCAGAAGCGGGGAGGAGCACTGATGCAATAGCGGATAGAATTCCAGTGCATTGATTTAAATTTACGATGCAGTTCCCTGACCCATGCGGTATCCCAGGGCAGCCCTTTTCTGTCGGGATCCTCAAAGAACCTGAAAATGCAAACATTGGTTCCCCGCATAAAATAGGTTTCACCGTTCAACTCGGCCCTTCCTGTTCCTGGGTTAAACTTGAAATCGCGCATTCCAAATGTCGTGGTGTATGAGTCATTGGAGGATTCAATATTAAGAATGTACAGAAACGGATCTTCAGGTGTCCATAACCTGAAATCTTTCAGCGGTATCTCTGTTAAAGCAAGGCTGTCCTCCCAGTTGAGGCCTGAAAGTTTCCCTGTTGCAATTTTTTCCCCACTTTGCTTTTCTGATATGGCATATTTCAGGTTGACCGGTCTGGCGCCAGTCATTATGATACCGACTTCCAGTTTGCCGGTGTTGATATCAGGGGCTACCTGCACATTGGTAAGATGCTCCTCACCTGACATGATCAGTTGAACATCATCATAGACCCCCGGGAGGTATCTTATCTTTTCGAAATCAGCCCCGTAAACGGCAGGTGTTTCAAGGTTGTCAGTGAAGGCCCCAACCCTGATCACCAGTTCGTTTTCTTCTCCGTTTCCATTGATAAAACCGGACACATCGTAGGAAGCAGGGGTAAAACAATGGTCGGATGAACCTATCTCGAAACCGTTCAGGTAAACTGTATGACCAAATTTAACTTTATGGAGCTTCAGGAAGACCTTCAAGTTTTGATCTGTACCCGATCTGAATGTTTTCCTGTACCAGAGGTCTCTTTTTTCATAATAGGGCAATCCGAGACTGTCGATTGCAAAAGATGCCATGTCTGCCAGTCCGGGTACCTGAACAGTACCCTCGTAATCAATTGGGATTCCCTCTCCGGCGCTTCTCAATGCCAGTTCCCATTCCCCGTTGAGGGATATGATCTCTCTTTTCTCCTTGCCTGAGCATGAGTACATCATTGCCGGGATGACCAGGATGATGATGAGTGTGAGGATGTGATGGTTTCTCCTGGTTGATTTGACGGGATTTTTCATATCAGGTTGTAATGATGATAATCCATCAAGATATGAAATATGGAGGAAATATACCAGTGGGGAAGTGGAAATCCTTCCTGAAATTTACTCCATATAAAAACCCCGGCGGTAAATAATTTATTCCCTTTAGGATGTTGTGTAATAAGGATTGGCGTCCCTCCGGGATAGAGGGTCCTAATTCATATTGGCTACTGAGCCGAGGCCGTTGATGTGTTGGTATACCTTTGGGAAGCCCTTATAATTTACCAATCCGGCACCTTCGATGTTTACATTCAGGGTTTCTTCTGCATAGACCTCGCATTTTCCGGTCCCTTCGATATCAACATGGCAGTCAATCGACTGTATGGGATAACCGAGGTACCTGCCTGAGCCTGTAATGATGATATCCAGGTATTCAAGGGATGGGAATTCGCCGAATCCCTTTATCTGCCCCAGTCCGTTAATATCAATGAAGAGGTTCTCAGTATTCTCCATCCTGTTAAGTTCCACCGAGCCGGCACCTTCAAGATAGATCTCCAGGTCTCCCGTGTTCACGAAATCATTTACAGTTATCCTCGACAATCCCTCATTTGCGATCATGTTGATCCTGGGAAGCGTTATATAATATTTCAGGTCGTAATTCCTGTAATTCCCCCTCTTCAGGTGCAGGAACCAGGTGCTGTCATTTACTTCCATGGATATCATTTCAATGATGTTTGCGTCACCGGTGACCACCACTTCCTGTTCTTCTCCCCATGAAATGTCTACACCTTCCAATCCCTGTATTTCTAACCCGGTAATGGGCTTCAGGTCAAGTGTTTGGGTCACGATGTCACCGTTTCCTTCTATGTAAAAAAAATCATAACAACCTGATAATGTGAGTGTGAAAATGAACAATCCTATAATGAGTTTGATATTTTTTTTCATGATGGTAAGTTTTTTGTGTTTAATAATTTATCTATTTGTTATAATCAACTGACCTGCTTAGATATTCAAGGTTGCCTTCAGTCACTTCCGGCAAAGAACGGAATATTGGCCACACCGATGTTCCCATGACCATCCCGCACATAAACGAACAACCTGTAACTGAGATCTTCCTGTTCTGGAACCCTGAAGTCTATTTCAAAATCCTCCAGTCCGGTAATAAAATTTTCGACAGGGATCGGTTTCTTCTCTCCCTGTCCGGCATAAGCACCGAATTTTACAGGTTCCGGAAGAAGTTCCCACGATATCTTCAGCCGGTCATTTTCCGGGTCATTTGTTGTTACCCTTGCATTGTTTGTGCTTCCGGGCTTGAGCCGGATATTATCCAGTGCTGATTTTCCATTGATGGTGATGCCTTCAATTCTCGGTGCACGGTTCTCCGGCCATTTACCTGTCCACATATACTGCATCACTTCCACGGTTTGCGTTTTCAGACTGTCGTGGAACATGTTGAACCACGTATGGGTCCTTTCCTGCCTGTTGGTGGTCCACAGGAAAACATAGGAGCCGATGCAGCGCGGATCCCCGAGGATTACCTTTTCATACCGTTCCCGGTATACCCGTGCTTTTTCTGAACTGGTCTCTTCGATGACCACGTTCCATTTTGTGCGTGGAACTTCCCACCAGCCGGACGGTCCCCATTCAGTTACCACAAAGGGTTTTTCCCAGCCGTATTTGCTCAGCCACTCCGGTACATTTACGATGTTTGCGTAAGCATTGACCCCCAACAGATCAAGGTCGGGACACCTCTCTTTTATCTCTTTTATTTTTTCAAGGTTCCCATATCCTACCACGGTCAGTGCGGGATGGTTTCCATCAACTTCATGGATCATCTTTGCCACATCGTTGATTGCATCCCAGACCCTGAGGTTATAATCCTTGTCCCCCGGAATGTGATCCAGTTCGTTACCGATCGCCCACATTAGCAATGCAGGGTGGTCCTTGTATTTTTCAACGGTCTGTCTTGCCATTTCAAACTGATCGCGTACCGCTTCTTCATCATTGTAATCAAATCCGTCGCGTTCTGCTTTCATACGGATATTAACCAGCATGGTAAGTCCCCGGCTGTGCGCTTCGTCGAGTATCCTGGCAGAGGACCGCAGGGAATTGGCGCCGGCCATTTCAAGTTCATCAAAAAAACTCCATCCAACGGCACCTTTTATGAAATAGGGATCCCCTCCGCGATAGAGTTTGTGGGATCCTTTTTCTTTTTTGATGGTAACCGGAACCGGGGAGCTGTTTTGACTGTTCGAACAGGATAGCAGGGTCGCCAGGATTGTAGTGAAAACAATATGGAATGGTCTCATGGTTGTCAATTTGTTTAAAGAAGAATTTGTTGCTAATCTAAACAAATTTGTATTAATGTAGGTAAAGAAGTACCTCATTATGTAATTGAATTTTTTTTAAAACCAAATTGATCATGTCTGTCAACCGACGCTCTTTTATTCGGAATACTGCAGCAGGAGCATTGGGTACATTTATGCTTAAATTCTGCAGTACACGAGGCGAAACAGTGAGGAGTGAAATTTAAAATTGTTTATATGGATAATGATATATTTATTACAATTTGTAAATTGGACCAAATAATAACCACACCAAAACTATTTCTATGAGCAAGCAAAATCTTACAACTAAGCCAAAAGAGAGACTTGCCTCGCTGGATGTACTGCGGGGTTTTGATATGTTCTGGATCATTGGAGGCGGGAGCCTGATTATCGCCCTTTCTGAATTGAAGGGATGGTCGTGGCTGGAGCCGGTAGCAGAACAATTGCACCATGTAAAATGGGAGGGATTTCATTTTTACGACCTGATCTTTCCGCTATTCATGTTCATCTCCGGGGTGGCCATTCCCTATGCAATCATATCCAAAAGGGACAAAGGTGCATCCAAAAGCTCTCTTGCCTGGAAGATCGTCAGGCGGGGCCTCACACTGGTGATCCTGGGTATGATCTATAACGGTGCATTGCGGGGTTCCCCGGATGAGATCCGTGTGGCAAGTGTGCTCGGACAGATCGGTTTAGCCTATATGTTTGCTGCACTGATCTTTTTGTATACCACCCGGATGTCCATCAGGCTGGCCTGGTTGTTCGGCATACTTGTCCTCATTTCCGTGCTGCAGCTTTTTGTGCCCGTGCCGGGTTATGGTGCAGGCGTGCTGGATCCGGTCAGCGGAATCAACGTCTGGCTGGATGGTAAGTTCCTGCCCGGGGTGCTCTACTTTGATATTTATGACCCGGAAGGGCTGCTGTGTATCGTGTCGGCCATTACTGTTACCATGGCGGGTGGTATTGCCGGAATGATCCTCAGGGACGGCAAGCCCGCGAATCTTAAAAAGGTTTACAGGCTGTTGATCACCGGTGCCGTTCTGATCGTTGTGGCTGTATTGCTGTCACCCTATTACCCGATCGTTAAGAATGCATGGACCGCAACATTCAACATGCTGACGGCAGGGATCAGTTTTGCATTGCTCGGGATGTTCTACCTGGTGATCGATGTCGCCAAATGGTCGGGACGCCTCATGAAACCGATCCTCTTCTTTTTCATGGTGATAGGAATGAATTCCATCACGATATACATGGCCACCGCACTGATTAATTTTCATTACACTTCCAACTCACTGTTGGGCTGGCTGTCGACTTCATGGGGTAGTTGGGTAACCATCACCGGGGTGATCGTTATCGAGTGGCTGTTGCTGTATTACCTTTATAAGAAAAAGATATTTTTGAGGGTGTAATGTGACTTCGTAGCGTCAGGGGTTGCTGGTTGGCTTTAATTGTGTTGCGGTGATGCGGTGATGCGGTGATGCGGTATATCAGATGCTATTTAGCTGATTCCGTTGATCATTTACCGCCGAACTGTCGAACCGCCGAACTGATTTTGTTGCTGGTTGCTGGTTGGCTTTAATTGTGTTGCGGTGATGCGGTGATGCGGTGATGCGGTATATCAGATACTATTTAGCTGATTCCGTTGATCATTTACTGTCTCACCGTCTCACCGTCGCACTGTCCCACTGAATCCCGGGTAACTTTTCCTGAGGATCTTGTGTTAAGAATGTACTAATTCAGCATTTCCTTCCTGAACTGATCATACCTTTCCAGGATCTCTCCCCTGAAATTCCGTTAATTTTATTCTGCTGCAAAAAACGAGGTCACACTTCCGGGGGGAGCCGTGTATTCTATTACTCCGTTTTCAACCGGGAATTCCCCGATGTATTTGTATAATTCATTCCGGCCATCTGTCCTATAAGCAATGAATCTTTTTGCTTTTGTTCCTTTTACATGAATTGAAAGGTCTTTGTATGACCTGTTTGAAAAGTTTCCCCCTGAATCTCCCGAGGTCCGTGTATTCAACACCACGAAAGCATCAGGATTGCCGGTTCCGTCAGAGGAAAATGCAATAGCGGTCAATTCAGTGTCCCTGGTAATGGTGCGTGCCACTTTCATCCCGGGCTGACCGGCCCTGGATACCTGTTTATAGAAGTAATAGCCGTTACGGAGTTCGTAGTCGCCCTCCTCGCTTACCTGGATTGCATTCCCGGGATTCGGGTCGCCGCCAACCCAGAGCGGTGGGCGCTGAATACCTGCCCAGGGAATGAACCCGTTTACCCCGACAGAATAGATGCTTCCATATATCTGCCTTACAAAATCTGCATCCATCTTCGCCCAGCTCGAAGAGGTGACCCAAGCATGAATTTCCGGTCTTTTTGCTTTTATGAGATCTATTCCCAATGGATTGTGATCTCCGTACCAGTAGTTGTAAGTTCCGTTGTAAAAACCATGGGAGGTGACCAGTCCAAGATTTCGGACGGCTTCAGGATCCCCGGAGATTGCCACGGCATCCCCCCAATGACTGAACCGGAACCAGTTGGAGCATTCCCCATTGGTTATGTGTACATCCTCCAGCCCTGCATCTTTGATAAATCCGGGCATCATCTTAATAAAATTCACGGTCTGCTCTGATGGCCACCACATGTTGTAATCGTGTCCTTCGCCGATGAAAGGGGACATCCCGTCCCTGGGCCACCGGTGCCAGTCCTCCCCCTCGTTGTGCAATGAGATATATTTCAGGGGAAGTCCTTCTTCCTGCTGCAAAAACCTGGCCCAGTCGACCATATAACGCGCCAGCCCGTCCTTCATCTCCTGATCCAGGTCACGGCCCCTCAGGAATTTCTGTTTTGTGGCCCAGGCAGGCGGCCCGTAAAGGGTTGTGATTATCTGTAGTCCAGCGCCACGGTTTTTGGTTACTTCATAACCTGCCTTCACAAACTCACGCATGTTTGAGGTCGTTTTTTCGTGATCAAAAGGTCCGCCGGGATCAGGCTGGTGCCAGGGATCGAGAAACATCTTAACCAGTCCCACTTTTAGTCCATCCTCACCGAAAACATGGTTGATGATCTCATCTTTCTCTTTATCGCTGAGCAGGCTGAAGCCACCGTAATCCTGCGGCCATTCATTGTAATCCGTGGTTTGGGCCGTTTCAACATAATTGAATCCGAACCCGTCCCACTCCTGGAGGTGATGATCAAATTGTATCTGCAATGGCATGGTCTCCAGAACAGGTATTCTCTTATTCTGCGCAAAACCTGCTGAAGCAAGAAAAAAGCATAAAAAAATTGAGAATACTGTATTTTTCATAGCGTTTGGATTTGGCATATTTTAGATTCTGAACAATATTTCGTTAGTGCCTGTCAATAAAGTTTTCAGCAAGCCCTATTTCAATATAATTTTCTTTATATCCCTTATTACTCCATCATTATCGATCACGTAAAGGAAGTATAATCCACCTCCTGTCCAGCTTTTAAGGTTATATGCCCACAAAGTATCTGTTAACTTATTTTCTTCAACCACCACACCCAGTTCATTGATTATTCTGAATGTTAATCCAGCACCGGCTGTCTCTTCATCGGACTTAATATAAAGGATATCTTTGGCCGGATTTGGATAGACTTTGATGATATGGGGGTTATTTTCAATCTCATTCACGCCGATGAAACTTGCATCGATGATCAATGTGTCGGTAACTGCGACATACACTGTATCGTAAACTGTCACTGTATCGGATCCTGAACCACCCGATGGAAATGCCTTTAATAAATTCGAATAGGCAAAATTCATCTCATCGCCTCCCGGGTACTCCCCATAAAACGTGGTTTTTATCCTGTAATAGGTTGTATCTGTTAGTGGATCACTGTCATTGTAATTCTGATCTGTCGTTGCATGGATGATCGATATTTCATCCGGTTCCGGACCTTTTAAAAGCTGGTATTCCTTGACATTTCTTCCTTTGTATGCCGACCATTGCAGGAAAAAGCTTGTGCTTAACCCTGATCCTGCGAGTCTTACTGGCTGATGCGGAAACAGTGTATACCAGGGCTCTGTTAAATTTCCACATTTGTCAACCAGATGAATAAGGTATTCCGAATTGTCCTGGATCTCTTTCTCCCTTGTATCTGTATAACTTCCATTCGTTTTCATGTAATCAAATTCAGCAAGCCTTTCAAATGGATCTTCTGTCAGCGCTTCCCGGGTCATGATCAACAATGAATCGACACCAAGGTCCAGCGCATCATACCAGAAAATGGTATTGTTCCCATTTTCAGCAGATGTGGACACAACCGCTATCTTCAATCCAACTTCCATGGGATCAGGAGTAATGTATATACTATCACCAGTCATACACCCTGAGGCAGTTATGGCGTTCAAATGTTCTGTTCCGCTTGTGTCGGTATTAAAAGTAACTGTCTGTCCTGTAAAATCCCCAAAATCCCCGTACCATTCATAAGTTTCATCCGAAATTCCCCTGTAATTTGTGGATGCAGTTATAGTAACATCTTCATCACAAATATGCACCTGTTCTTCCAGGATGATCCGGTACCAGTAAACATCAACTGTCACTTCAGACGGTTCGGATTCTCCATATTCATTAGACTGGGTAACGTAATAATTGGTATTACCGGTTCTGTCAGTTGGCGGGGTAAAGCTACCCGTATCAATCAGATTATTTTCAGCATCATACCATTTCAGGTCTGTACCTTTGGCCTCAACAGGTCGGGCATCTTCACCCCGGCAATAGCTAATTTCAGAATTGGATACATGGGGCGGCCTGGGTGGACTTCCCGGTTTCGGTCCAAATTCAACCTTCCCGCTGTAGTAGATCATTTTGTATGCATCATTCACACCGTTCCACCAGGCTCTGTAATTCTTAGTACCAATTTCAGCAAAAGCTGCCGGTTCGAAGGAAATTATGTATTGTATGTCAGGATCCATTGAAACAAAATTGGAATCCACGTGGAGACCCCATTCGTCTTTATAAAACTTCAGATCGGCAAATTCCAGTTCGAGCAGGTACCATAGCGTGTAATCGTTTTCCTGGAAACTGGTTACTTTACCTACATTGGTATCACCAATCCCGGAGGTCCATATTCCGGTCTGTCCTGCAGAAGATGTATTTTGGACAATTGTAATTGTATCTGATTCATGAAATAAGAGCTTCATGCCGCCCAGTTCCCGGAACCTGCCATACTGGTCATTCATGATCCTGTAACCAACGCCTGCTGTATCCATTTTGCTGGCAGCCTGCCAACCTGCCTCGTACCTGGTGTGTTCTTTGGTTTGAAGCGCTACTTCGAACCAGCGGCGTCTAGATCGTTTTTCTGTGTCTTTAAATTTAAATATTACATAGAAAGCCGATGGGGTATAGAAACCTTTCCAGGATGCACCAAATGTCCCTGTACCGGTATCATCCAGATCAAAGTAATCAGGCGCCTCACTCGATTCAATATATCCTTTGATGAAATTCTGATTTCCGGCAGAATCCCAAAACGATCTTAATTTTTCAAATGAAATTGTGTCAATGTCGATGTATAATGAATCGAAACATGGAACAACTACATAGGAGTCGTTATGCGGATTTTCAGCCCAGTTAATATTCCTTGGCTGCGTACCCCACTGAACAGGGGCAAAGTATTCTCCCTCTTCCTGGCAATAGACATTCAGAACTATGACAAGAAGAATAACTGTCGGAGTGATTCTTGTAATCATAATTATTTGAATTGAATTCTGTGATTCAAGTTAATAAATAAAAATCAGATTGCAGATAATATTATAAGGTTTCATAAATAGGGCCTGCTGAAAAACAAGAAAAATTCTTATAATAAGCATCCAGCCACTCGACTTTATTGACAGACTCTCTTTAGTGTTGCATGTATCAAGCGTTATTTCGTGACTATCTTCACATTCTTAAACATGAACGGGTTATCACTGATTCTCAATTTCTTGTTACTTGCTATGGTTACATTTATTAGAATGACTTCCCTGGTTTTTATATAAGGAAACTTCTCATGGTAAGAGTCGTCAGTCATTTGTCGATTGAAATTTGCAAAAACAGCAGGCCCCTGGTAGTTTTCCGGATGATTGGAGTCATCGATATGAAGGTTTTCGATGGTGATCCGTTCAGGCATATAACAGGTGTAGCCAAAATCATGCTGTCCGGAATTAAAACCACTGATCAGACTGGCACTGACAGGTTTTCCTCCGGAAGGTACAAAGACACAGTTACGGATGATGAACTCTCCCTCCCATGTACTGCCATAGTCGCGGCGCAGGTTTATCAGGCTCCTTCCGCGTACCGTGCAGTTCTCAACGGTAAAGGTTCCGGTTCCGATGGCATTGATCCCCATGTGTCCCAGGGTGGAATTACGGATGGTGGCATTGGCCACCCCCATGTGTGCGTCGAAACGGGAAAAGGTACAATTGTCATACAGAAGATTCTTGCAGTAATTGGACCCCATGATTCCCCAGTAGATGCGGTCATCGATGCTGTTTGTCTGGCTGCAGTTCACGAATGATACATTGAGTGCACGGTTTACCGAAATGTCGTAGGAGCCCATGGGAACAGGTTTTCCTGCTGAGCCAATGGTATGGTATGTTTTGTGTCCGGTCAGGATGGTATTCTTAACCGTCACGTGGGAGCAGTCACGAATATTGATGAAGCCGCCATAGGGTGCACCATGGTCTCCCTCACCGGTAACGTGGTGTTCCAATCCATCCACAACCACATTGGAACGCCTGATTGCGATGTTTCGACTATAATAGGTGTATCTGGAGTCAGCTTGATTTGCAATGGTGGTAAAACGTCCCCCGGTGATTTTCAGCGTTGTATCATCCATGGGCAGTGCGGTGATCTCCGTTATCCGGTCAAAGTCCCAGATGACCGGAGCGTCCATATCTACATTGCCGTTTTTGTCAACAACAAAGATATCCGTCTGCGGGGAGCCATTGTTCTGGTTCAGTCCGAAGCGGATATAGCGTCTCACGTGGGAATTGGTCACAGTGACCAGACAGGTTCCGGGCAGGGAGAGATCGATTTTATCCTGGTTCTTTTTAAGCGAAGATATACCCTCAGGTTTAAACGGCTGCATGCCGGAGCTGACCATAAAAACAGGAGTATGGCGATTTTGTACATCGGTATCGTCAATGATGAAGGCCGCTGTGCCGAAATCGGTGTTTGTCCGGATGACTGCCGAAAGCTGTTTTCCCCCGATGTAGTAGGTGGCCCCGTTATCGGCTTTCACCGGGAGGTCATGTTCATTCGCGAATGCATGGGCCGCAGCGATGGCGTCAATATCATCTGTTTTGCCGTTGCCCACAGCGCCGAAGTCACTGTAGCGGACCGATCCCCGTTTTTTTAATTCACGGACATCAACTGGGGATACATTCACATGTAATTCCCCGTTCTCGCCCTTTTGGACCCGGGTTTCTCCCTTTGTGGATGTTATTACCACATTTCCCGGTGGATTTCTTTGTGCCTGTACTGCAATTGTAATGGTTAAAAAGAAGATCGAAAAGAAGAGATATTTTGTCATAAGCATATTTTAATGGGTTTTGATTATTTTGTTTGTCGGCTTCCCAGGACATCAATATATGTCTTAACCAATGTATCGGGAGTCATTACCGGGAGTTTTGAATGTTTATAATCCTTAATATTTCCTGACCATTTTCTTTCCACCATGCTCAGCATAACCGATCAATCCCACATGTTTGCCGATGAAGATTTCAGTTAGGGAGGTTGGTTCCCACTGCTCCTCGAAATCGCGCAAGGTAAAATGGAAAACGGAGGCAAACTTAATGGTGTCCAGGGTCAGTGTATCATGGTATGTTAATGTGGACAATAAGGTATCTCCCGGCTCGTAGTGGTCAATCACAAAGGAGGTACTCTTGTATTCATCATCGCTTGCGACATGTGTCAACAGGTTGTATTTCAAATCATATGTGTACCTCAGCTTTTCAAGCCGCACGGTCAGCAAATCTCCTTTTTTTAACCAGCCGGCATCCAGCTCAATTCTGAAATTCGCATCCTGGTCGGAATAAAAATACTGGACAATACCTTCAAAGTGCGTCTCTGTCTTGTCAGGGTAACTTCCCGTGATCCATTGACTGTGATACCCGCCCCATTCCTTATCGAAGAAAAATCTTTCTTTTTCAGTGGAATCCCTGAGCAGGAAATCGTCCTGGTGTTCTTCGTCCACCAGCCATTGTTTGCTGTCCATCCGTAATTTTACATATTCTGTATTTGGGTTAAATGTTTCCCCGCATCCCTGCAGGAAAATTCCCAGGATCAGAATTGATATTTTTGTATGGCAGCCGGGATGCATCTGCATTAAATTTGTAAATTGTTGGTGGAACAAGTTATAATAATATAACGGCTTTTTAAGCAAATTTATACATAGAGTCCGCAATCAATGTATTTCCGCTTCAGCTTTGATGGTGAAAGGGTATTACTGAAGGTATGGGAAAGCCGTCCCGGCAGCAACCGTGTCGTTGAAATGGAAGGTCATTCCATATAACCGCGTTCCCTGAAGGAAGCCTGGACCTCTTTGGTGAACGGACCGGGTTTGCCCCTGCCTATCTTTTTACCATCCACTGCAACTACAGGAGTTATGTCCCTGGTGGTGCTTGCCATGAAAATCTCGTCGAAATCAAAGATACTGCCGGCATCAATTTCAACTACACGGACCTCCCTGAAAATTGACATAACCTGTTTTCTTGTTATACCCATAAGGATGTTGTCCCCCGGTGTGGTTACACTTCCGTTCTTTACAAAGAAAAGATTTGCTCGTGATGCTTCAGACACCCTGTCGTTATGGAACAATACATCAACGGCCCCGTATTCTTTCATCTTTTTTCTGAGTCTCAGGGTGTTGAAATAGTTCAGCGTCTTGATCTCCGGATTGGGACGAACATAATCGTAACTTATTAGGGGGACCCCGTTCTGGAATGTTTCCAGGGGTGGCCTTTTCCAGGGAACATTCAGGATGATGAAATCAGGTGAACCTGAGACCTCTGCCAGGTTCTCCGATTCGCCTCCTGTAACGATTACTTTGAATGCCCCGTTGTGAAGCTTGTTTTTTACCTGGAGATTACTGACCATGGCCTGGAAATCTTCCTTTTCCGGACTTATATCAAATTCTGATAGTTTTATGGATTTGAACAATCTATCTGTGTAATCATCCAGCCAGTGGATATCTCCTTGTCTCGAACGGAAAAAATCAAAAACACCGTATCCGCGCTGGATCAGCAGGTCAGAAACATGCAGTTTGCAATCTGCATAACGGATCATCTCACCGTTGAAATAACAATGGTAGTCAGGAGCCATGTTTTATTTTATTATAAAAACTTTGAGGAGGACCGAGATAGCTTCTTTTTGCTTCGCCGGTATAAGCAACCAAATTTTGTAATACAAGTCCGGGATCCACGAGCCAGTATTTGATTTCATGCAGCCCCGGTGAATCGACCTGATGTTCTGACCTGGTGTAGATGATGTTTGATCCCACCCACCAGTTCCACATCCAGCCTGGGTTCTCACCGTGTATATTGATGACAACAGGCTGTTGATCATCTATTGAAACGGCAATCCTCCTGCCATCGGAATTGTGAAAATTCAGGGTCGGGGAGAGGTATGTCAGTATGTTAATGGTACCTGTATCTTTCAGATATACAGGGTATACCAGGTGCGGACTGTTTCCCCCCGGACTCTGTACGTTACTGTTGACCGGGAACGAGGTCATTGCCCCGGCTGTTCTTCCAAGGTTGGGGATGAATTCCCACCGGACCCCGTTGCTTTCAACCGCTTCTGAATAATTTTCCGCATGCATGGAAACCACATTGTTGTCTTCCATGAAAACCGGTTTTTCAATTTCTTTAAGGTAGAGTGTATTGTCAGCAATGACTTGTACCTGTTCTGTCTGACCTGCACCTGAAATATTGATCACAGACGAGTTAACAGATTCTTCCAGCAATGACCAGTCGACAGAAACAACAATTGTATCCTGGTGTCTGACGTTCCCATGGTCTTTCGACAATTTTACCCAGTTGTCTTCGCTGGCAGCCCTGAATTCAAATGGTTCGTCTCCTTTATTGTACACCTCAATACGAAATACCTGGTCATTGTACCGGTCAAACACTGGCAGAGTATGGCCGGAGATTGAATCGCCGTATCGATGTCCCTCCGCGACAATTCCCAATGCAGCTTCATCAGGGATATCAATGTTTTTCACTTCAGGCATTTTATTGAAAGGCGGTTCCTGCCAGTAGGTATAGCCGATATGGGTCTGTGACATCATGTGGTTCCATTTGCCGCCTGATAGTTCCTCGTGGTATTGCCTTGTCATTTCCGCATCCCTTTCAAACAACACTTTCACGCTGTCCGCCATCACATTGGTCAGCGACCTTCCCTGTTTCGCGTACAGGTGATTCAACGCTGTAACGCGGTACAGTGCATTCAGGTTCGCACATGCCCGGACCGGGAACAGTACCAGCTGAAAGAAAGCATCCCTGTACACGGGGTCAATTTCGCTGTATATCCTTTCAGCACGCTTGGCCAGGGCATCGTATTTTTTAACAACCCGTTCGGATTCCCTGAAATTTATAAGGCTGTAGGTATCGGGAGCGAGCATTTCCGGTTTTCTGCGGGCGTTGTATTTTGTGTATTTGGCGAGAATATAACCAATTTCTTCAGCATTACCGGGACCGAATTGTGCTTCTGCCCAGTTACTGTAATAGCCCGGCAGATCATCTGCTCCAATGGCTTCAGGATCCCAGGCATAATCCAGGAAAAAGCTGATGGGAAATTCCATGGGTTTGATATCACCCACATTCACGATCCAGAGCCTGTCGGCACCATATTCGTATGCCAGGTGCATCTGGTCCCATGTTCTTTCAATCTGATTCGTATTCAGCCATTTGTAATTCCTGGGTCCGCCTACATAATCAAAATGGTAGTAGATGCCGAAACCGCCTTCCCGGTCACGGTCCTCCGGTTTCGGAAGTTTCCGGATGTTGCCCCAGTTGTCGTCGCAAAGGAGCAGGAGAACATCCCCGGGAACACGCATCCCGTTGTCGTAATACGCCTGTACTTCCTTATACAGAGCCCATGCCTGCGGTGTTTCATGGGCAGGCTTGCCGGTAACCTCTTCGATGATTTTCCGTTGGTCCTTTACAATCCTTTCCAATAGCGCGATGGCTGTTCCTTCGGTCATTGGTTCATCACCGTCTCCACGCATCCCGATGGTCACAATGCTTTCGTGGTCTCCCATGCGTTCGATACCGGTTCTCCAGAATTCCCTCAGGATTTCCGGGTTTTCTTCATAGTTCCAGGGGCCTTCACCGTACCTGCTCCATTCGGCATGGGCACGCATCAGCGGTTCGTGGTGAGAAGTGCCGATCACCACCCCGTGCGCATCGGCCCTGACAGGATTCAACGTGTCGTCATCGTAGAAGGCCCTTCCCCACATGGCAGGCCACAGGTAATTTCCTTTCAGGCGAAGGATCAGCTCAAAAACATGTTCATAAAATTCGTGGTTGAAGTCTCCGAAATTCTCATGTACCCATCCGGCAAGGGCAGGGGCCTCATCGTTGATGAAGATGCCCCTGTAACGTACCTTAGGCTCTCCATCCGTATGTATTCCGGGCAATACATGCAGTTCATCCCTTTGCTGAACGGGCACGTCTGCCCAATAGTACCAGGGGGAGACCCCAATCTTTTCAGATAGGTCATAGATTCCGTAAATCGTTCCCCTTTTGTCGCTTCCGGCGATTACAAGTGCAGAGGAGATACCGGGGAAAGGTGTTTCAATTGCTGTAATGATAAATTTCTCCCATTTGCCCTTTAGTTCTGCTGCCGGGATCAGGCCCCGTTCAGCCAGGTCATCTATCCAGGGACTCTTTCCCAGGGTGCCGGCAATAACGACCGTTCCTTCCCGGGGGATCTCTGTAACCGTAGACGGTATTTCCCTTCCGGAAACACCTGCAAGGTCATTTCTGAAATTTTCCAGGGCAATGCTTACACCTTGATGATCTTCGGGATGTGTAGCTAGAGCTGTCAGCGATTCCTTGTCAAACAATGTAAAAGCGCCGGTTGGATCGTTTGAAGAGACATAATCATTCACATATTTTTTCCCCCCGCATGATGACAACAGGGTAATTGAGATGGCAAAAAGTATTGCAGTTATTCTGTTCATAGATGAATTTTTTACAGTCAGACGATCTATTAAATCATGGGAGTGATCAATGCCGGGCAGTGAACGAGAGTAAGGATCCTTATTCAATCAATCCGTTTTATAATGGTGGCAGTCCGGTGCCCGTAAGGAAGCGATCCGCCCTCTTCCTCTTTTAGTTTTTTCCATGCCTTTGCTATAATAAGCTCATCTACATCATTTTTCTTGCATGGAACCTCTATCACGTATTCTTCGCCACTGTAAGTAGCGATGTTCAGTTTGACGATTGCTGATGCCATATTGATTCAGTTTTCCAACATAAAGATATTGAAATTATCCTTTCCGGTCTTACATATGCTTTTATAAAAAATATTTCAGCCTGCCCGGTGTTTTGTAGATTAATTTTTCAATTGAATAAAAGGTTGTTTTTCTTCTTCAATGGACGATGCGATGACATCTTCACCGTAGAAAAGATGGTCGGCTTTGAAGTCGCGCTCTTTTGTTGCCACCGGATTGAAGGAGTTGACCTCGTGCATGAATTCGGCATAGAGGATTGTGATCTTCTCATTTGTTTCAATGGATTTGCCCTTCTTTCCGCATGAAGTTATAAGTAGAAAAACTGCAGGAAATAAAAGAAAAAGGACCCAGAAGTTGAATGTTTGTTTCATTTCAGAAAGTTTTAAGGAAGATCAATAAAAATACAATTTTTGGATGAAGCAAGCTAAGATTATTTGGTTAAACGGGAGTCTGTGTAAAAACTCATTTCCTAACTAAAGATAATCCATATGAGTTGAACAGAGCGTCATACAATCCATAAAATTTTTGCCGACTGAATATATCTGAAAATCTGTATTTTTTCGAAAACTGCTTAAAATGG